>CP139021.1:6982052-7664104 GCA_034044135.1 Flammeovirgaceae bacterium SG7u.111
AGCCATCTTCAAATTTGGTGTGGACTGGAATCTTCGCTATTTCCTTCACCTTTTCTTCTTTGGGCAAATAAAGGTTTACAGTTCCTCCTCTTTCAATAAAAAGGATTTTTCCGCTGTCCAACACCTCTAGCTCCATTGGCTCGTTGAGGTTACTGGCATAAACAGCCTTTACAAACCTATTTTCTTCAGGAACTCTTGGTTGCCTCACATGAGCATAGTCCAAATGGTTATCGCCAATAGCATAGGTGATTCCTCCTTTTATAATTTCCAAAAATTCTTTTTCCTCAAACGTTTCGTCCGTGTGGCCAAAGCCTGTATAAAACGCCCTTCCACCATCAAAATCATGATACCAAGTGATGGGATGGAAATCCCCATGTTTTCCTGCTCCATAGCTTTTTTCGTCTACGGTTATCAGCACATTTACATGCTCGTTGAAACTTTTGTAGTTATAGAACTCATCTGTTTTCACAAAAGAAGAATCGAGGTTTTCAACCGAAATATGGTCGTGGTTTATAACAGTCACTTTTCCTTCACGCACGTTAGGGTCAGAAGGGTGTCCATTGAACCAACCTCCTACAAGCTTGCCATACCAAGGCCATTTGTATTCGGTATCTGCGGCAGCGTGGATTCCCACAAAGCCACCTCCCGCTTGGATGTAGCGCCTGAAGTCGGCTTGCTGAATATGGTCTAAAACGTTCCCGGTTGTGTTCAGAAAAACAACTGCACTGTAGTTTTTGAGAGAATCTTCAGTGAAAACACTCGCATTTTCGGTCGTATCTACCGCAAAGCCCATTTCTTTGCCTAGCTTCAGCATAGCAACTTTTCCTGCGGCAATAGACCCGTGTCTAAATCCTCCAGTTTTTGAAAAGACTAATACTTTTTTTTCTCGGGTTTCGTGCGAACAAGAAAACAGCCCACTGATTATTGAGGTGAGTGCAAGGCAAATAAACGCCTGCTTCCAAAATTGTTTGTTCATATCTCGTAAATGACGATTTAGGGTATTTGTTAATGTAATTTTAAGATTAATACTATTGTTTAAATTCCGTTAGCCAGTTCTATTTCTTTCTTTTCATTTTCACGTTTGAGTTACCCTATCTTCCGTGAACGTAGTTAGTTAGTGGTGCTTTTTTGTTATCCAACAAAAAGCAGAGTATCAAATCTAGTTATTTTTATTGAATGAAAAGGGTTGATTGGGGTATGCTAATAAAAAAGCCACCTTGCCTAAGAAGACAGCAAGACGGCTTTTTCGAAGCATAGATTTATTAAACCCTAAAATTACGGGGCAAAACGATATCTAATACCGTCCCCACTTGAGCTCTTTCGTTCATTAATATTTGCCCCTGATACTTGGCAAGAACTTCGTTTGGCTTCTGAAGCAGAGTATTATTTCCTAGGCTATCACCTAAAGCTGCTGTAATAGCTGTACCCGAGAGCGAAACGGTCATGTTCATCTCATTTCTATCTAACGTCCACCACACCTCTCCTTCGGAAGGCAGGCTACTAGCCAAGAAAGAAACCAAAGGAGCAAAAAGTTGGAATAAAGCTACTCGGTCAGCAAAAATCCAACCATCAAACTCAAAGTTAGTTTGGGTACTCAGTCCTTCTGGAAAATCTGCTTTGTACAAAGAAAGCAGTGCATCCAAAAACTCATTGAGGTTGAGCAGCTCCATTTCTTCTTCCTTCGCATTCATTATTTCTTCCAGTTCTTCCAGCACTTTATCCACATTGGCAACTAGCCCTCCTTGAGCCATATCTACATCTCCGTCCTTTTGAACAGCCACTATTTCTTGTATACAAGCCTGTAGCTCGCCAGCCGAAGCACCACTATTTATCAATGACTTCAACTGAAAAATAGGATGTGGCTTTTCAGGCTCAGCAACTACTTCATCTATTGGAATTTCTTCTTGTACCTCTGGCTCTTCTACAAATGCTGAGGTTTCATGTTCTTGACCATTTTGGCTCGGCACTGGAAAGTCGTTTATTTCTGCCTGCATTTCGGTAGGTTCTTCCGGAATTTCTAACGAGGGGACAGCAACTGCATCATTAGCACTTCCTGATGCTTCAAGTGGGCTCAAGCCAATCCTGATGGCTTCTATCCCATGTACCTCAAGCAAGTTAGTGATGCTTAAGTTAAAGTATTTCTGCACACCCTCTTGGGCAAGAATAATTTTATGAGAAACGCGCTCTCCTCTTCCTGCCGAAGTAGCTTCGGAAAATAATTTTTCAAAAACACCTTTTTGTTCTTTGTCAAAAAGCGCCGCAAGTTTTCCTACCGAACTAATACTGGTTGGGGTCAGCTTCCTCGCAGTACCGTTTTGATAAAAAATATCACCGCTATCGTTGCACAGCAAAATTGATTCAGTCGCATTATCGAGCAGCCACCTTACATACAGCGTATCCTTCTCCATAGTAGCAAAAGATTGCTTGAGGTTGGTAATATTTTGACCTACAACAGCTATAGAGTTATCTTTTTTCACAAAAGAAAAGCTGACATACAGCCATTTGTTTTGCTGCTCGGGCGTCTTTATTTGAAGCTCTTTACGAATTACCTTATCCTTGCCTTTACTCAGCTTAGTTACTACCAAATCATAGATTACAGCCGACATTTCGTCCAGCATATCCCTGAATTGCATGTTGAGGGCATCCTCTTTTTTCAAACCCAAATGCCGCTCCGTATCGCCCTCTAAATAAGAAAAATCGCCTTGGTCATTGAGCATCATAAAGAGATGATCTGGGGTTTTCTTTATCGTTTGAAAAAGAATATTTTCCGTTGAGTCAAATGCGGGGGCGGGGTTCTCCAGCATCTCCACACTTTTTCCATCAATCGATTTTATCTCGAGAATAAACCCTTTGAAGCTTGAATTTTTCTCTGCATTTATCACCATCACCTTCACTTTTTTCCACAAACCATCTTTGTCCATGATCTTAATGGAAATCTCTTTCTCCTTTGTCTTACTTTTCGATGTTTCGGCTATGGCTTTTTGTACTTCTTCATGATGTTTAGAATGCACCCACTTTAGCAAGCTGTCTTTCGGCTGATACCCAAAAAGCATTTTCACCGCATTATTAGCATATTTGATAGTGGAATCTTCATCAATAAATAGCAGTACAGATGACACATTTTTAACTAATGCAGAATAAAAACTTGCTTTGAACGAAAGTTCTTTTTCTTCTTTTTTCTTTTCGGTCACATTATCGAGCTGAAAAAGCAGCCCTGTGAAAACTTTCTCTTTGGTAATGCTTCCCCCATGTGCCTCAACTTGCGCCCAGTTGCCAGATTTATGCTTGAACTGCAAATCGAGGTCGAGCGTAGCCGAATGGTCTGCCTCTAGGTATTGCATGTTGCGGAGCAAAGCAAGTTTTTCAGTTGCTGGCACAAAATCCAGCAAGCTTTTCCCTATCAACTCTTCAACTCTGAAGCCTAATTGGCTTGAGCAAGCATTGTTGACAAAGGTTATTTTCCCATTGGCATCGGTAAATACGTAGACCCTATTCGCTTTTTGGAGTACTTGTTTACATAAGGTCCCTTCTCCATTGGTACTTGCAGGAGCACTCACCGAAACTCCTGATACCGCTTTATTAAACGACATCAGCACGCTAAAGTCAGGGTCACCTCCCAAAGAGGCTATAATCAATTCTACTTTTTCCCAATTTCCATTTGCCAACAGAAAACTAATCTGTTCCGTCCCCGAATAATTTGCATCTGAATTAGCCAACTGCAAATGGTTTTGAACCTTTGACACATCATTAGAATGGATAAAATCGAGTCCACTTCGACCAACCCTGTCTTGCTGCGAATAACCGTAAAATGCCTCTATCGCCTGGTTTTCAAAAACGATATTTCCCAGCCTGTTCAATACACTGATAGGAGTAGGGATATTTTCTTGCAACATTTGTAGCTTTTTAAGCTCTTTTTTACTGTTTACAAGCTGGTTCTCTCTTTCAGTTACATCATCAATTTCTATCATCACCCCTTCAAAAGGGCTATCGCTTTCTAGGTTTACCAGCACGGTATCTCCTTTGCTCCAGCCTTTTCCTTCGGCAAAACGGTACCTAATTGAAGCACATTTCTTTGGCTCTTGTTCTCTCCTTACCTCCTCCAAGACCGATCTGATCTCAAGCTTGTCCTCTTCGTGTATGTACTCGAAAAACGTATCTTTTCCCACCAACCCTTTGAAGGCATGTTTGGCTGCCTGATTCTCATAAATCACCGAATTGTGGCTATCTAGTACTAATATAGATTTGGAAGAATAGCGGTTGATGGTATCAAAAAATGATTCTCGCCTGCGAAGAGTGGTAATATCTGTTGCTACCAACCATACTTCTTTTACAAAATATTGCTCAACTACCCCCAACAGGCTTCTTTGCACATACTGAGTCTCCCCATTTTCAAGCGAATAGCTCACCTCCTGCTTTAACACATATTCTTTCCCAATAAATTTCTGAATGAGCTCTTCGTGGTTTTCTTTACCCAAGAAATGTTTAAGGGGCGACATACCAGGCACTATTTCATCTTGACTCAACCCAAAAAGCCCTAGAAATGCATCATTATACATACTGATTACACTTTCCGAAAGCAGGGCGACTTGGTCAGGCTTTACTTCAGCGGTGCTAAAAGGACTTTTTACGGTAAATTTTGCAATGGCCGTATCTACTCCGTGAAAAAACTTTTCGAGCTTGCCAGATTCTTCCCTGAGTTCGGTACTGGCTTTGAGCCACTCATGTTCGCGATAGCTCAAAGAAATCACTTGGGCAATGAGCCGCCCGAGTGCTATTTCGCTCTCTGACCATTTCCGGATGTTGTTCTTATTTTCATAAATGCAAACCCCTATCGGTTTGCTATTATGGTACAATGTGGTGGTAAATGCCGCTACGGTACTATGCCCAGAAAAATATGCATCCTCTAAATCTGCCAACAACGGGTGACCGTGGGTATGCTCCGCAGCAATATCTTTTTCACTTAGTAGGGACCTGAAAAAGTTAGGGTGATCTACTTGGCTAAGTTTATCGTGCTTTTCGTGAGTATGACCATCGGCATTGAAAACATCGAGGCATTTCAAGCTATCAAACGCATCGTTGAGCAACCAAATACTTGCATAATTCACCTTGAGCATCGCTGCCGCTTTTTCGGTAAAGTACTCAGGCTGTTCGTAAAAGTCTCGTTCGCCTATTGCATCGGTAAAACTTTCTTCCAGCAAATGCAGCTCGTAGTTATTTTCGTTTACCTCTTTTTGATAATCATTTTTTTCTTTCAGAATATCCGTAAACCTTCTAAAGGTGCTTCGGAAACTTCCGTCTAGCAAGACCCAAACCAAGAGCACAATCAGCACTCCTGCTACAGATGTACCTACTGAGATAAGATTGGTAGTAGATTCATTTTCTACATACGAACTATAATTATCGAAAACTATCCAGCCTGTGGAAACCACTGCTTGGAAGCCCAAAATAAAAATGAGGAGGCTTTTATAAGAGCGGGTGCTCTCAAGGTACTTTATATGTTTTTTTTCCATAAATATTCTCTTTCAATCCTAACCCAGCCACCGATACAAATGCTCATAAAGAACTTCTGTGACCAATGAAAAGGCGAGCTCTAGCTTTTCGAAGCTAAGTAACAGGTTGTATAGCTAATAGTAGTATGTTCTGTTTAATATTCCAAAGTGAATATACTAAAGAATATGGAAATAACAGGGGAAGATCGGCCAAGGCAGATCCATGACCTATGGGCTAACCTGTGAAGCCACTTGTCGCAGCCGATTCGGTCATTTTATCCGACAGTTCTTTTCCCAAGTATTTATCAATAAAATGATGGACCACGTACAGCAATGGGGTAAGTACCACAGCTACAAAAAATTTATAAATATAGTTGATGATCCCGACCGCTATTACCTGCTTTAGCGACCAATTTCCAAAAACATAAAAAGCGACCCCAAGCACCACAAAACTGTCTATAAGCTGTGAGATCAATGTTGATCCTGTTGCCCTTAGCCAAATTTTGCTACTACCTGTAAATTTTCTGAGGTATTGGAAAGCCGCAACATCAACTAACTGTCCAATAAGAAAAGCCAATAATGAACCAATGATAATCCCCAAGCCTTGTAAAAATATAGTGTTGTAAGCACTATCTATATTAAAGAGGTTTCCATCTCTATCTACACTATTTACATCTATCCAAAACTGGGCTGGGGGCAGATCGGTGAGCACTACTATCACCAAAAACATATAGGCAATAAGCCCCGCCGTAAGAAATGAAATTTGCCTCACTCCTTTCTTTCCAAAATATTCATTGATCACATCGGTGGTGATGAATACCACAGGCCAAAGCACCACACCTGCCGTAAGGTTGAAATCAAGCACAAAATCTCCAAAAAGAGTGATTTGAGCTGGCTTAACGCCCAAAAAAGCTTCTAAAGAAAAGATTTTAACTCCCAATACTTCCGCCATGAGGGCATTGGAAAGAAAAATACCGAACAATACAAGAAGCAAAATATTTCTTTTGCTAAGCTCTAGGGGTGTATAGCTTACCGCTTTAAGTTGTGCCAAAAGATTAGTTTTATTTAGGTTCAATAAAATGAATGTATGCTAACTAAATTCAGGATTGAAGAGAATTGTTTCTTCGCTATCAAATATACAATACCCTTTCTACAATTCATCCAGCTGATTCTTTTGGAAAACAAAATGGCATTGGAGCACTGTAAAAAAGGCAAAAAGCATTGCTTCGCTTATTTTGTTAAATTTGTAGTAGTTGATGTTTCTAACTAAACAAATAAAATCATGGCAAAAGATTGGAAAGACAGATTAGGCGTGGTGTATTCTACCAACCCCGATTATGAATATGAAAACTCATCTGAAGATGGAGCGGAAACTCTTCCTCCTGAAAAGCAAAACTTGAAAGTTCAGATTGATAAAAAACAGCGCAAGGGAAAAGTAGCCACATTGGTGACGGGCTTTGTAGGAACTGAAGATGATCTGAAGGCCTTGGCAAAAAAACTAAAGTCGAAATGTGGTGTAGGCGGGTCTGCAAAAAACGAAGAAATTATAATCCAAGGGAGTTTCATGGACAAAGTAGTCGAGCTTCTAAAAAATGATGGATACAAAGTAAAAAGGGTGGGCTAACCTCACTCTTTCAGGTGGGTAAAAAAATAGTATTAAACCACCTATAACATGGATATATCCTAATTTTTCAGCTTTTAATTATAGAAAACACATGTAGAAGTTAACATATCTTACTGGCGAGCTGGTCTTGTTTATTTTTTAAAATTTTAAACTTTTCCTAAAGTTAAAATTATAGTAAATGAGTACGAATCCACTAGCTTATGCTTACCAACACAAACTTCAGCCCTGAGATTGAAAATTTCAAGGCACTTATAGAACAGCTTGATAAAGTTTTTTTTGTGAGAGATGCCAAATCGCAAAAAATGCTCTATGTAAGCCCAGCTTTTGAAAATTTATGGGGAATGAGCAGAGATGTTCTTTTTAAAAACCCAAGCTCATTTACCGAACTAGTCCACCCTACTGATAGGCGAAGCGTGATCAAACGCCATATTACTTTCCTATCAAAGAAAACCCAATTTGAAGAGAGTTATAGGATTATAAGAGCTGACAAATCTATTCGCTGGATCTCTGCCAAAACCATCCCTGTGTTTGATGAAAAGGGTGAACTTTACCAAATAGCTGGCATAGCCGAAGATATTACCAGACAAAAACAGCTAGAAAACATCCTACACGAAGTAGAAAAAGTTTCTAAAGTAGGAGGGTGGGAATTTGAACTTACCAACAAACAGTTCACCCTTACCGATGGTGTTTATAATATTTGTGAGCTGCCAACAGGCCATGACCTTTCCTTTGAAGAAGCCTTAAATTTCTTCACCCCCAGCTCGAAGTTCAAACTCATAAAAGCACTCAAACAAGCTTTTGTAGACTCAAAAAACTTTAGCCTTGACCTTGAATTTATTACTGCCCTAAAAACCAAAATCTGGCTTAGGACGGCTGTAAAACCTACTCACTGCAACCGAAATGTTTGCAAGTTCATTGGGACTATCCAAGACATTACTTCTACAAAAGAGGCTGAATATAAACTGATAGAACAAAAAACAGAAGCTGAGGAAGCTGCATACGCTCAGTCGATTTGCCTTTCGACCATGAGCCATGAAATCCGCACTCCTATGAATGCGGTAATTGGGATGACACACCTCCTGCTCAGTGAAAACCCAAAGCCATCGCAAGTAACCCCATTGCGTACTCTTAAATTTTCTGCGGAAAACTTAATGGTACTCATCAATGATATTTTGGACTATAATAAATTGGAATCGGGAAAATTCACTTTTGAAAATATTCCATTTTCACTTAGGGAAGTTGCCGAAGATGTTAAAGAAGCATTTGCCCATAAAGCAAAAGAAAAAAGCATCAGCATCAAACTCAAGCTGGATGCCGATATTCCAACTTTTGTAAAGGGAGACAAAGTTCGACTTACTCAAATCCTAAACAACTTGGTGAGTAATGCTATTAAATTCACCGAGAAAGGCGGAATAACTATAGATATTGAAGTAAAAGAAACAGAAGGAAATACTGTACAGATATACTTCTCGGTTGCCGATACGGGTATCGGCATCCCTAAAGACAAACAACATGCAATCTTTGAGCAGTTTACCCAAGCTAGCCCGGACACTTCCAGAAAATATGGTGGCACAGGATTAGGACTTCCCATTGCAAAAAAGCTCTTGTCGCTCCAAAAAAGCGATCTCAATCTAACTAGTGAAGAAGGGAAAGGCGCACAGTTTTACTTTGAGCTTTCTTTCGATAAAGTGAACAAAAATATAAGGACCTCACCTAAATCATTGCCAAAAGTGTACGATTTGAAAAGGATAAACGTACTTGTGGTAGAAGACAACCGAATAAACCAGCTTGTAGCAAGACGCTTTTTAGAAAAATGGGGTGCAGTTATCGACATTGTCGAAGATGGCAAAGTAGCCGTAGAACGGGTACAAAAGAAAGATTACGACATCGTACTGATGGACTTGGAAATGCCTAAAATGAATGGATATGAAGCCACAAAAATCATCAGGAAAATGGGCGGAGATTATGCTTTTCTGCCTATCATCGCACTAACAGCTTCAGCTATGCAAGATGTGAAAGAAAAGGTAATTAACGCAGGTATGAACGACTACATTCAGAAGCCGTTCCATCCAGATGATTTTTACAATACAATGACAAAATATTACAAATTAGACGAACAAAGTTTGGGCAAAAAATTCGTCGATAGTGGACAAATTCTCGATCTCGATAAACTTTGGGAACCTCAAAACTTATTTTCCATCATAAATGGAAGTGAGGATTTTTTCAACCAATTCTACGAAACAGCAGAAAACTCCTTATTAGAGTTCACAAGAATATACGAGGTAAGTCTTTTGAGCAATGACGTAAACAGTTACAGGCAAAATGCGCACAAAGCAAAATCCGTACTAAAACTTATTGGAGCTCAATCTGTTATCAAAGAGCTGCAAGTTGGCAGAAATTTAGTTGAAGACCCCCAAGCCAAACATGCCGACCTTATTCTTTCCATCGAAAAAGTACAGCGACATATCGAACAGATTTTTGCTGAAATGAAGCAATGTAAAGAAAAGCTATTAACTGGCGAAAACTGTTAACTAAGCCCCTTAACCTTCTTTACAAAAGCTGTGATGTCTTCTTCTAAATCATCACTGTTCTTTAGAAGGTTGATAAACGCACTGCCTATAATAGCTCCGTCGGCATGGCTGCAAGCCTGCTCAAATGTTTTATTATCCGAGATCCCAAAACCAATTAATTTCGGGTTTTGCAATTCCATCTTCTCTATTCTCTGAAAATACGCCAACTGAGTATTTTCTACTTTCGCTTTTGCCCCCGTAATGCTATTTGCAGCTACCATGTAGATAAACCCTCCAGACATCTCATCAATCTGCTTTATTCTTTCCTCTGAAGTCTGGGGAGTGATCAAGAAAATATTATGGATACCGTAATGCTTATAGAGCTTTTGGTAGTCTTTCACATACTCAGGCAGGGGCATGTCAGGTAAAATAGTACCATCAATTCCTATCTCGGCACATTTTTCCAAAAACTTTTCTACACCGTATTGCATTACTGGATTGAGGTAGCCCATCAAAATAATAGGAATATTCACTTCCATACGGATGTCTTCAAGCTGCTCAAAAAGGTGTGCGATGGTCATTCCCCCATCTAGCGCTTTTTGGTTGCTCTCCTGAATAGTAGGACCATCGGCCACAGGATCGGAATAGGGCATACCTATTTCCACCATGTCCGCACCGGCATTTTCGAGTGCTTTTATAATCCGAGTTGTATCTTCAAAGCTTGGGAAACCAGCTGTGAAATATATATTTAAAACTTTTCCTCCCTTTTTGAAGGCAGCATCTATTCTATTTTCTTGTATCAGTTCCATCATCTTAAATTCAACTCTTAGAAGTATTCGAGCCCAAAAATAAACTTTCAGTTTGACTTTCGTGAAATTGACTCCATTTTCAGTTTATTTTATTTGAAAGGTCTCTGCCCAATTTTCCAGCATTTTCAGACCAAAAGTAGTCAAGATTGCTTCTGGGTGAAACTGCAATCCCCAAATAGGTAATGTCAAATGCTTCATTGCCATTATTTCCCCTTTTGCAGTAGTCGCTGTTGGCACTAATGAAGGCGGCATATTTTGCAAAATGAGCGAGTGGTAGCGAACAATTTCTGTTTTTGGAGGAACGCCCTTGAACATATCTTGATCTATGCAACAAATTTCAGAAATTTTCCCGTGCATAGGTTTTTCAGCCTTTACCAACTCCGCCCCGAAATATTCCCCTATAGCTTGATGCCCCAAGCAAATACCTAGAATTGGCAACTTTTGCTCGTAATGTTCCAACACCGACATCAAATTACCTGCTTTCCGAGGGATTTCTGGACCAGGGGACAAAACCACCCCGTGATACTTCCCAGCCTTTATTTTTTTTAAGGGAAAGTCATTTCTAAGCACATCGCATTCGATATTGAGTTGCCCGAAATAATCAACCAAATTATAAGTGAAAGAATCGAAATTATCGAGTAATAAGATCAATATCGGTTATTTGGTTGTGTTAGAAATGAACGTTAAGCTCCTTTAGGGTCGAGCATAGCCCTAATATCATCGTAGAGCTCTCCTATAGAAGGCGAGAGTATCTTGCCAGTTTCCACTAGCCAAATCTGAAAGTCGAGTAACATGGGATAGATTTTAGTATCGTCGGTGATATCCTTGGGAAGTCGTAAACCTGCCGCATCCAACAGCCCAAGGAATATGCTCAAGAACACGGCATACTTAAGTCCCCCAAGTACCATTGCGGCAAAATTGTCGAAACTGTCGAAGATTGAATAATCTATTTTATTTTGAATTGCCCTCGTCATTTTGTTGAGGGCCAAAGAGCCCAACACAAAAAATAGAACATAAAACCCAAATTTAGCTATCCGAGGAGAATTCATATCCAAGGCTTTATCAGCACTCATAAAAACATTGGCTATGGCAAAAAAGATCAAAATGACCCCTGCCACAAATACAACGATAGAAATAAGCTCTACCAAAAAACCTTTTTGATAGCCTTTATAGGCTCCCCAAATAATAAAAAATGCCAATACTAAATCGACAACCCTTATGTAAGACGAAAAATAGCTCTCCACTTTGTTCGATTATAATGTGATGAATAAAAAGCGGTTAGTGAGTTTTAATAATTGTTTTTCTATTCAATCAATACTTTATCAAAGATAACATACCTTATTGAAAAGCAGTTTTCTACTTTATAAAATTAACCTGCAAGTGCTTTTTTTACCGCATCGGCTATACGCTTTCCATCAGCCCTACCTGCTATTTCGGCCCTTGCCTCGTTCATCACCCTGCCCATATCCTTCATTCCGCTAGCGCCTGTTTTCTCTACTATTTCCCCCACTATCTTATCAACTTCCTCTTCAGCAAGCTGCTGTGGTAAAAATTGCTCAATTACTTTTGCTTCTTCAAGCTCATTTTGGGCCAATTCTTCCCTACCATTGTTCATATATATATTGGCAGAATCTTTACGCTGCTTTACTGCTTTATTAAGAATCTGGATTTCGGTTTCGGCAGAAAGACCGTAGTAGCCAGGTTTTTCGGTTTCGGCTAATTGGATGAGCGACTTGATGGCCCTTAAAGCTACAAGTGCTTTTTTGTCACCTGCCCTCATCGCTTCTTTCATTGCCGCTTCAACTTTCTCTTTTAATGACATTATGATTGGTTTTGGATAAAAATTTCTTTTTAAAAAGATCAATTTTTTCTTCGCTCTAAAATGAGACTTGCCAATTTAAAATAGCAAATGGCAATTTCTATTACTAGAAGTCCTTAAACAAAGAATTTCATTATTTTCTACAAATATATTAAATCGCAGAAGGATTCTAAATTTGGAAAAGGTATGACAAAGCTAAGTGTTAATATAAACAAGATAGCCACGCTGAGAAATTCGCGCGGTGGAAATATGCCAAATGTGGTAAATGTGGCAAAGGATTGTGAACGGTTTGGTGCACAAGGCATCACCGTACACCCCCGCCCCGACGAGCGGCACATCCGCTATGCCGATGTGTTCGACTTGAAGGAAATTGTAACCACCGAGTTCAATATAGAAGGCAACCCTCAGAAAGGGAGGTATATGGAAGTGGTTCTGCAATCGAAACCTACCCAAGCCACATTAGTTCCCGATACGGATGGAGCCATCACATCAAATGCTGGTTGGGACACTATTGCACACAAAGCCTATTTGGTAGAGACTATAGCCGAACTCAAACGAAACGGGATTAGGACATCAATTTTTGTAGACCCTGATGAAAGAATGGTAGAAGGGGCGGCCGCAACCGGCACAGACAGGATTGAGCTTTATACGGAATCGTACGCTACTGGCTTTATGACAGATAAAGCAGCAGCAATCGCTCCATTTAAAAAGGCGGCAAAGCTTGCCAAAGAACTAGGTTTAGAGATAAATGCTGGGCACGACCTAAGCCTTGAAAATCTCCACTATTTTTATAAGGAAATAGAAGGGTTGGATGAAGTTTCAATCGGCCATGCACTGATAAGCGATGCGCTTTATTTGGGTTTGGAAAACACAATCCAGCTCTACCTCAAAAAGCTTACATAAACCATATTAAAACCTTCTTATTCCTAAAGCTGTGGAGTAGTTTTCTACTTGCTTTATGAAATGCAATTTTCTGATGGGGCCTGCTTTCACTTCAAAGGAAGTAATAGCCCCTTCTGCATTTCTATGGAAGCTCGCCAGGCCGTCTTCCATCGCCCATTTATCAATTTTTATCATAGAAAAAGGGGTTTTTAGTTTATTCCCAACCTTTAGGAAAAGCTTATCGCCTACCCTCGAAATACTGTAATATGCGTTTAGCTCATCGCTGTAATAGGTACCCACAAATTCATTCAAATCAACTCCATATTGGCTTGCCGCTTTCTCAGCAAAAATCTTCTTTCCGTTCAGGCTCAACCAAAAACTTGAGCCCCCTTTTTCTTTGGATGGAATAAAAGCAAGGCTCAAATCTATTTCTTTGGCAAAAAACTCACTTTTGCTTTTGGCAAAAAGCTGCATTTTTATTTGCCCCAAAAAATCGATATAAAACTCCCCTTTTTCGGTAAAAAGCTTCACCACCATCCCATTTGCTAATTCGTAATTTCCCACCAACTCTTGTAACTCCAGTTTTAGTTTGGGGTTACGACTCTCTACTTCTAGTACCTCCAAAGAAAGCTGGCTTTCAATATTTAAGCTATCTAGCATAACATCCGCTACTTGGTAAGCTAGCTTCGTTGCAGGAAGACTACTCACATTTGAGAGGCAAATTACCGTCATATTCAATTCTGGAAACCTAAGCAACTGCGACCTAAACCCCACAAAAGCCCCGCTATGACCGACTGTCTTAATACTTCGATGCTCTCCATGATCCAACCCCGCTGCATAGCTCAACTTTTCCCCATTGGAAAGCCTTCCCTTTTCCTGCATTTTTTGAGTAAAATTAGTGATAGGCAAACGGTTATAATAAAAATTCCAATCCCACTTGGCAAGATCTTCTACTGTAGTAAAAAGCCCTCCATCACCAATAATACTCAGGTTGGACATATAAATTTCAAATCCTCCATTTTCCCCACTAGCATAGCCCGAAGCCCTGTTTCTTACAATCATTTTGTGGTTATCGTGAAAATGGGTGTTGAACATTTTGAGCGGATCAAAAATATTTTTTTGAGCAAAAACACCTATACCCTCCCCCGCCACTTTTTTCACGATTTCACCAAGCAGAAAATAGCCCGAATTGTTGTAGAGCATATCCGTACCTGGTTCAAAATTAAGGTTCTTTTGCCTTTTGATCATTTCCAATACCTCTTCCGAAGTAAAGCGATCTTGCTCATTATAGCCCGAAAGCATAGCCAACTTAAAAAAATCTCTCAAACCACTCGTATGATACAATAAATGCTTCACCTGAATCTGGTCAGCATAGGCGGGAAACCCTTCAAAATAGTCGGACAGTTTATCGTCCAGCGAAAGCTTGTTTTGCTCCTCCAGCATAAGGATACACGCTGCCGTAAACTGCTTAGAAATAGACGCTACCCTAAAAACTGTTTTATTAAAAATAGGGATATTGTATTCGAGATTGGCCATGCCATAGCCTTTCGTATAAATCAAGTCACCGTCTTTTATAACCCCGATAATTCCTCCAGGCGTAGTAGGTTTATCCCATTCCTGAAAAATAAAATCGACTTTTTTCTGAAGCTCATCGCTGATTTTTTGTTGCCCAAAAAGAGGCAACGATGCCAGAAACATGACAAATGTGAGCGAACTAACGATGCGAGTGCGGAAAGTCTTCATAATTACCTGGTTTTAGTGTTGGTAGTTAGGCTGCATGGCTTTGAGAAAAACATAAAAACCACACAGCTTTCATTTCCAGCAATTTACCCCAGCCCTATCTGTCGGTTTTTATTCACATCCTCTCTATAATAATCCCATATTCTCAAATTATTGTTCACTTTCGACTAAGTTTAAGAAAAGGGTTTTTCTAAGAATAAGGATTTAGCAATTGCTAAAACGCTCAGATGGGTTCATATTATTTTGTACTTTAGATCAATTGCAGCGCAAGCATTTTATAATTTAGGCAAATGACTTGTGTATTTTTTTGAATAACTCTATAAAAAAATGTTTGAAAGTATACGTAAAAAAGCTCTCGACTTTGCAGGGTTGCAAGAGCTTAGGGAAAAGAACCCTCAGAAAAAGATAGTTTACTGCACTGGGTGTTACGATATATTACAATCGGGACATGCCGTATTTTTCAACCAGTGCAAAGCTCTTGGGGATATTTTGGTCGTAGGTGTGGGAAAAGATATTGTGATAGAAAAGCTTAAAGGACCAGGGCGACCAGTAAATCCAGAAATAAATAGGCTATACTTAGTTGCAGCTATGCAGGATGTGGATTACGCAACCTTAAATGGAGAAGAAATACTTGAAGGAAAAGTGGACTTTATGCCCGTACTGGAACACCTCAAACCTGATATTTTTGTTATAAACGACGATGACTCAGGACTTGAACACAAACAAGAGCTTTGCCATAGCCTGGATATTGAGCCCAAGCTTGTTTCAAGAGTAGT
Organism: Flammeovirgaceae bacterium SG7u.111; assembly: GCA_034044135.1. NCBI lineage: Bacteria > Pseudomonadati > Bacteroidota > Cytophagia > Cytophagales > Flammeovirgaceae > Flammeovirgaceae bacterium SG7u.111. The sequence goes on from CP139021.1 coordinate 6,997,702, forward strand.
ACCTCCCGAATTGATGCCTACTTCCACCACCAACATTATCAACAAAATCAATTACGCATACAGGGCTGCGCTTAGAATTGACTTTGCTGGTGGGTGGACTGATGTGCCTTACATAATGAATGGGAAAACGGGCTATGTTTCCAATGTAGCCATTAAGCCACTTATTGAATATAAAGCAGGGCAATTTAACTTCTCAGGATACCCAAGAGGCAGCGGATTGAGTACTTCCACCGCCGCCAAACTCCTTGAAATGATCAGCGCCAAAAACTACAATTCTGAGAATAAAACCCTAGAAACAATTGGTGAAGACTTATTCAACTACGAAAATAAAGAACTAAACTGGTTTATTGGCCGGCAAGACCAATACTCCATTGTGTATGGAGGGTTTCATTGTTTCGAATTTGGCAGCGATTATGCAAAACTACTTCCTATCGAAATACCTCCAGAAACGCTCGACTTATTTCGCTCCAAGTTGCTTTTGCTCCATACTAGTGTATCGAGAAATGCGCAAACTGCTGTAGAAGAAGTTTATCAGAATTATAAAACCCAAAGTGGGCAAGATGCATTGAAAAAGCTAGCAGAGTATGGCAAGGCTTTTTCTGAAGCTCTTTTGGCAAAAGATATAGAAGCCTGTGCTGAAATAATAGAGAAAAACTGGCAAGCCCAAATCCAACTTGCTCCTTCTAGCACCAATAAAGAACTGGATGAAATGTACAGTTTTGCGAAAGAGAATGGAGCACTTGGCGGCAAACTTTGTGGAGCTGGGGGAGGTGGTGCTTTTGTATTTGTTTCAAACAATCCTCTTGAACTTCGTACACAATTGAAAAAAAAGTTCTCAGCTTGTTTTGAAATTGATTTTGAGTTTGAAACCCTAGATATCAAATCTTTGAATAAGATATAACAAGCCAACCTCCAAATTCATAATTTTGTGAGCTTTTAATACAAAAATTCATAGATCAAGTAAAATGGAATTACACTTTGTAAAATATCAGGGAACAGGGAATGATTTTGTGATGATAGATGATAGAGCCCATGAGTTTGATGCATCAAATCATCAGCTAATAACGAAGCTTTGCCACAGGCGATTTGGCGTAGGGGCAGACGGACTTATTCTCCTGAGAAACCGAAAAGGCTACGATTTTGAAATGGTTTATTTTAATGCAGATGGGCACTTAGGCTCTATGTGTGGGAATGGAGGAAGGTGTACTGTTCATTTTGCCCACTCCCTTGGCGTTTTTGATAAAAAAACCACATTTTTAGCTGCCGATGGCGATCATGAAGCATCCGTTGCTGAAGGCATTGTACATCTCAAAATGAACGATGTGAGTAGGGTAGACAAAGGAGATGGATATGTGTTTATGGATACCGGCTCGCCACATTATGTGGCTCCCGTCCAAAACCTTAAAGCTTTTCCCGTGTTTGAAAAAGGGAAGGAAGTTCGCCATAGCTTTATGGATGGTGGGACGAATGTGAATTTTACGGAACAGAAAGGAGATGTACTGCATGTTCGCACTTTTGAAAGAGGCGTGGAAGATGAAACACTTTCCTGCGGAACTGGAGTAACAGCCTCGGTTATTGCCGCAAACCTGAACGGAACTCCTGAGCCTGTAAAGGTAAAAGTACTTGGCGGAGAGCTTGCTGTCAACTTTGATAAGGTCGGCGATTTGTACACCAACATTTACCTAATAGGTCCTGCTAAAGCTGTTTTTGCTGGAACTTTTGACCTTAATAATTTCTAATTACAACTATTGGGGCAAATGGAAGGTCTGTAAATTAACACAGGGAGAAAAACCTTTCTCCCTCCAAAATATTCAGCATATTTCACTAAATTCCCAACTGAATGTACTAGTACAGACAAGCTTTTGAGAAGATAAAAGACCACTACTGAAATAATATGAAAAAATTTGTATTTCCTTTTTTCTTACTGCCTCTGCTAATTTTTATAGCATCTTGCTCGTCCTCGTATAAAGTAGCCGAAAACCATTTTAAAAAAGGACACTACAACACTGCTATTCCTATTTTCCTGAAAACCGTCGAAACCTCTGGTTCGGAAGAACAAAAGGCAAAAATCAACTATATGGTGGGGGAATGCTATCGCCTTTCCAATAGATTGCCCGAAGCAGAACCCTTCTACCGCAAAGCTTTTGTGAGCAAGGCTTACAATGATGAAAACTTGCTTTATCAATACTGTTTCGCCTTGAAGGCCGCTGGGAAATATGAATCTGCCGAGAAAGGGTTCAAAAAATATATTCAGGAGGGAAAGGAATTTTTGAAAGTGAGAAGAGCCAAGCAAGAGCTTGAAAACTTGAAAGAAATAGAAGCTGTATCAAAAGTAAATCCGTATATCACCATTACCAATTGTGATGCACTCAATACGGAAGCGGCTGAGTATGGCCCCATGATGTTCCAAGATAACCAACTGGTATTCACAAGCTCAAGAATGGGCCAAGAAATTTTCGAATCTACTGGCAAGCCATTTACCGATTTATTTTACTACGACCTAGAGGCTAATGCAGATTGCAAAGGCGCAGCTCGCCCCTTCAACGAACTGGTGAACTTGGAAGGCTTCCATGAAGCCTCGGCAACGTTTAGCCGAGATGGAAAGGTGATGATTTTTGCACGTAGTAATAGTGGAAAAAAGAAAGACTTGGCCGAAGAGGTCAACCTTTATATTTCTACCCAAGAGGAGGGCGAATGGACTGAACCAAAGCTCTTCTTGCCCGTGACCACCCTTAAGTACTGGGACGGGTGCCCTATTCTCCACCCCGATGGAAAGACATTGTACTTTGCCTCTAACAGGCCTGGTGGATATGGCGGCTTGGACATTTACCGAACTCGCCGAAATACTAGAGGAGAATGGAGCCGCCCTACCAATATGGGCAAAGTGATCAATAGCGCTGGAAACGAGATGTTCCCTTTTGTTTCTAGAGAAGGCAAACTTTACTTTGCTTCGGACGGACATCCGGGAATGGGTGGTCTTGACCTGTTTGAAGCAGTAAGAAGGGATGGTAAAATTACGGTGAAAAACATGAGACCTCCGTTCAACTCTCCTTCCGATGATTTTTCACTGGCTTTCAAAACCCCAAAAACAGGTTATTTCTCTTCAAATAGAACTTCAGACGGGGCAAAGGGCGATGATGATATTTTCTACTTTGTAGATGAAACTCCCGAAACCAAAATCATCAATTATTACTTAGCAGGAACTACTTTCCAAGAGGAAAACATCAAAAAATCTTTGTTGGATGAAGTAACCTTGGAGCTGCTAGATGAGAGCGGCGATGTGATTGGCACTACCAAATCTGATTCTGTAGGAAGGTTTAAGTTTGAAAACAAGTTGCAAATAGGAATTGATTATACGGTAAGAGGTTCTAAAACTGAATTCATCGATGCCAACGAACTATTTTCTACTATAGGAAAAGGAAGGGACCCCGAAGAATTTGACGATCCTGAAAACGACGTAGTTTTTGAAACCGAACTTTCTCTTTACCAAAACATTTTTGCCGACCTCGATATGGAAGGTGGTGAAGAAACAGGCGAAGGAGGAAGAAGGTCGGTGGTGTTGGAAGGAATTCTGTATGATTTGGACGACTGGCGAATTAGACCTGATGCGGCTAGGGAACTTGACAAATTGGTCATCTACCTAAAAAGTCGCCCAACCCTAAAAATTGAATTAGGAGCGCATACGGATAGTAGGGCAAGTGACAGGCACAATATGAGGCTTTCGAAGAGAAGAGCCGAATCGGCTGTTGAATACATCGTTTCGAATGGGATTGACCCCGAGAGGATTGTGGCCAAAGGTTATGGAGAAAGTCAATTGCTGATTCCCGATGCTGTATCTGAAGAAGAACATCAACTGAACAGACGCACAACGGTTACCATTTTAGGAGAAGTTGGCGACGAGGAAGAAGGAGAATAAAATATTCTGATACAAATTACATCAATGGCTCAAAGTAGGTATGTATGGCATAGCGACTTTGAGCTTTTTTTATAACTTTTGAACAAGGAGATTTTTATACCCCCAAGCTTTATCCGCAATTAATTGAACTAGAAAAAAATGAGCATAAAGAGTTTTAGCATATTCGAAGGGAATAAAAGATTATTGTATTGGTTTTGCCAGTTCAGCGGATGGTCTCTCATGGGACTTTACACCCTCATTGTCAACATTCAAGGAGATGGGTTGCCCGAAACATATATTGTGCTCGATACGATGTTCACACTCGGCTGCCTAATGATGCTTTCGCACCTTTATAGGTATTTCATTATCAAATGGGGTTGGCTAAAAATAATATTTTCGAAGCTCATACTCAGGATAATGCTTTCTTCATTTATCCTTGCTATTGTCTCTACGCCCTTCTCGTTGCTTTCAACTTTACTTTTTCACAAAGACCAATTAGAAGTAGCGCTAACTCTTGAGAGCTTAATTGTAAGTGTAATTACCGTAACATTCCTTTACTTCGGCTGGTCGCTTGCTTATGTACTGTACCACTACGTAACCAACTACAACCGTAACTTGAAGTGGGAAGCATTGATCAATGAATTTGAACTGAATCAACTAAAATCCCAATTGAACCCTCATTTTATTTTCAATGCGCTCAATACAGTAAAAGCATTGGTAGATGAAGATCCCCAGAAGGCTAAAGATTCGATAAATCAGCTATCCAATATCCTCCGAAACTCGCTGATGATGGATAAGAAAAAGGTGATTCCATTTCAAGAAGAGCTGAATATTGTGAGAGATTATTTGAACTTAGAAAACACGAGATACGAGGAAAGATTAAGTGTTGCTTATGACATTGATGATTTGACACTTGGACATAAAGTACCACCTATGATGATCCAAACTATTGTGGAAAATGGGATAAAGCATGGAATTGCTAAGTTAAAAAACGGTGGGCAGATCACGATAAAAACTTCTTTGGGAGAAGATAGGTCAGCCATATTTGAAATAAGAAACACGGGAACTTATGACCCCAAACCAGAAAGAAGGGAAGGCTATGGTTTAAAAAGCACAAAACAAAGGCTCGCACTTCTTTACCACAACCGTGCTGATTTTTCTATTAATAATGAGAAAGACCAAAGCGTACTGACCTATATAAAGATACCCCAGTGGGACAATAGCGAGCTGGTTACTTCTACCGCTCCACAGTAAACTATTCCACAAAGTACTTAGCTAATCCTTTGGTTTGATAGGTTTTCACTTCTCCACCTTCATCGTAAATCAAAAAGCCTTCAAGGTTTGGCTGAGACTCTAGGATTTTAATTGCCCGCTCTACCCCTATCACCATAAACGAGGTAGCAAACGCATCGGCAGTCATACAATCATCGGCAAAAACCGAGGCGCTTAGCAAACTATGCTGCACGGGTACTCCAGATACTGGATCAATGGTATGTGCGTACTTTTTCCCGTCTTTTTCATAGAAATTCTGATAATTGCCCGATGTAGCCAAAGCTTTGTTTTCTACCCTAATTTTTGCGCTCAACAGATCGCCTCCTTTTTCTAGGTAATAAGGGTTATTGATACCAATTAGCCATGCCTCTCCATTTTTATTTTTTCCATAGCAAATAAGCTCACCACCTATTTCTACCATAAAATCTTTGATCCCGTGTTCAAGCAACAGCTCGCCAACCAAGTCTACGGCATAGCCTTTTGCTATCGCGCTAAAATCGAGCTGAATACCTTCTTTTAACTTCCAGACTTTTTCCTTATCAAAACCTACCTTATCGAAGCCTACATACTGAAGTAGAGAGTCCACCACACCTTTATCAGCATAAGGCTCTTTATCTGGGCCGAAGCCCCAGGCATTCACCAAAGGCATTACTGTCGGATCAAAAGAGCCTTCGGTAACCTTATAGATCTCTTTACTTTTTTGGAGAACTGGATAGAAAAAACGAGAACGGAACTCCACTGAGCTATCCCTGTTGAACTCCGATATTTCAGAGTATTGAATGTAGGTAGAAAGCGATTCGTTAAATGCAGCAAGTAACTCTTTGATTTCTTCTGTCAAATCTCTTTTCTCGACATCTAGGTATTTCACATTATAAGAGACCACGCCCATAGTAACTCCGCTCACAGTCATCTCCTGCGCTTTAGAGCTTCTATAGAAATAAACAATAAGTACAAGAGTAATTAGTACTGCCGAATAAATTAGGTTCTTTTTCTGATTTTTATCCATTTCAAAAAATATAATATGGGCTTTTGTTCGCTAGGGCAAAGGTAAGCACTTGAATATTCTATATATTTAATTAGTAGATAAATTCTAAAAGAACCTATTGTTAGATGAACTTGCTAAGCGGGCACATTATCTTTCAAATTTGGGATTTCTATTGAAAACCTCGTGCCCGAACCTGGGAGTGATTCAACAGAAAGTTCGCCTTGAAGCCTGTTTACCGTTTCCTTCACTATATACAAACCAAGCCCCGAACCAGTACTATTTTCATTTCCTCTATAGAACATTTCAAATACCCTATTTACATGTTCTTCGGAAATACCCACCCCGTTGTCGCTCACCTCAATAGAAGCTACGTTCTCGTTTACATTTACCTTCACCTTAATAAATGGTTCAGTTGTATAGGGGTTGCGGTATTGAATAGAGTTGGCTATCAAATTGCTAAAAATATCATACAACCTTCGCTGATCTGAATAAAAGGGGCTTTCTTGTATCACCTCTATTTCCTGATTGATGATAATGTTTTTTGAAGGAGGGAGCAATTGCTTAAGAATTATCTCTAAAAATGCTTTGAAGTTTATTTCTTGGCTTGCTATTTCTACCCTCGCATTTTTTGAAATATTTACGATATAGCTGATAAATCGGTCTAGCTTCCGCAGGCTTTGCTCTTGCAATCTGCTATAATGTCGGATTTTGTCTATATCCGTTTCATTCCTGTTCAATTCTAATAAGCCTAGCACAGTAGTTACAGGGGAACGGAGGTCATGTGCTGCCCTGTACACAAAATTATCTAGTTCGCTATTGATCTTTTTCAGCTCGGCATTTTGAGCTTTAAGCTGCGCTTCGTTGCGAGCAAGCTTTTCATTTACCAACATCAAATTATTAAGCGACTCTTCCAACCTAACCTCTCTATCTTGCAAGGCTTTATTCAGCATCTCTTTTTTGTGCAATAGCTGGATTTCCTTCTCGTGCCTCTCCTTATTTTCGGTAATGTCGGAAATAGTGCCAATGGTAAGCAGCGGGTGTCCTTCATTGTTTTGTGTAAAAACAGTTTCTTTTGCCAATATCCAGATCCAATTCCCTTCCTTATGCTGAACTCTGTATTCCAGCTCATCCACTACATCATCAAAAGACTTCCCTCTCTTTACCAAGAACTCGCAAAACATCTCCCGATCTTCAGGATGGACAAGTTCCAATAATTTCTTACCAGACTTTTTCATCAATTCGCTTGGGGTAAAGCCTAATAAGCGCTCGCTATTTTTACTAATGTAGGTAGGTTTTTGGCTCTCCAAATCAAGTATATATAACACCGAAGGACTAGCCTTCATTGCTTTTTCTATGAACCTCTTATTTTCTTTAAGTTGTTTTTCTGTTTCTTTTTGCGGGGTAATATTTTGGGAAACGGAAAATATTCTATTGATCTCTCCTTCTTCATTACTAATAGGGCTGGCACTCATCAAATAGTTGTTGCCCTTGTACATAATTTCAAAAGTAGTACTTTCCCCTTGTTTGACCTTTTCATACTCTTTTACAATGATTCCGGAGTTGGTCTTGTCAAAAATATCGGTAACCTTATTGCCCAAAAACTCTTCGTGCCCCAAACCTAGCTCATCAAGCTCTTTCCCTGAAACAAACTCATAAACAAACTCACCTGTCAATACCGAAACTATTCCATTAGGATAATTTTCAGCCAACAGCATATAAAGCTCCGTGCTTTCTTGAAGGTCTTTGGTTTTTACCTCTACCTGCTCCTTCAGCTGGTCATTTAGCTGGGCAAGCTCTTTTTGCTGCCTCATTACCGTTTTATACGATTCGGCCAGCCTTATTGCAGAATTGATCCTTGCTTTAAACTCTACTTTATTAATAGGTTTCTTTATATAATCTACCGCGCCTGCGCTCAAGGCATATTCTAAATCCTCATCTTCTGTTTTTTTCCCTGTCAGAATAATAACAGGAATATCCTTGGTTATACTTTGTTTTTTTAGTTTAGTTAACGTCTCTATCCCATCTAGGTCTGGCATACACCAGTCAAGAATTATTAAGTCTGGTTTTCTTTCGGAAGCTAGTCTGAATGCAATTTCCCCACTATTAGCACTAAGCACTTTATATTGTGCACTAAATGAGCTAATAAGCTGAACCAAAACCCGAATGGTCTCTTGCTGGTCGTCTGCGATTAATATTTGGTATTTTTTCATGTGGTCGGGTTATGCCTATCTCGTTCAATAGGGCTAATCTGTTCTTCTATTTAATTTCCCATTTTTTTACTATTTAAAGCAAAACATTACCTCTTCAATACTAATAAGTACTAACTGATTTTTTGCAAGAACTAAGCTAACAAATTAACATTTATTAAATAATAAACACTTGAAATATTCCTACAGCATCTTTGAATAAATCAATTTTTAACATTTTTATTCAAATAATCTATATTAAGTATTATAGAACTTAAGTTCATAAGTGTTCTTTTTCGATAAAAATAGAGAATAAATACTACATAAGTTACAATCTCAACGATAAAGTCAATACCAATCAGAAACATATAAAAAAACCCTGAGCCGAGGCTCAAGGTCTTGAATCTAATCATTAAACAGAATACGTATTTAGGTTGTTACCAACTCATTTATTTCAATTGGAAGCTCTACATAAAAGCTTGTACCTTCTCCCCCATTGCACTCACACCATACTCTCCCTCCTAACAACTCCGTATACTCTTTCACTACAGATAGTCCCGAACGACTTGCTGGTTCCCCATTTTTACTCCCACCTTTCAACCTGTATTTAGAGAAGATTGTTTCCATTTGCTCTTTCCCTATTCCTGGTCCCTGATCCTTTATTTTGGCAAGTAACTTTTGACCTTCCTGAGACAAAGCAACCTTCACCTCTTTTCCTTCAGGCGTATATTTAACCGCATTCAAGATCAATGTCTTGAACACTTGTTTTATATAATTAGGCTCAACTTTCGCTTGAGTAGTGCAATTGGCTTCCTTGCTAAATTGGATTTCAATACTTTTTGGCCTGGCAAACTCAGCTTGGGTATCAGCAATGATCCCATCTAAAGTTTTTGCAACATCTATCATTTCCATCCTAATTTTATGCTTATCCGATTTAATCTTCTCTATTTCCTCAATATCAGCTATCAGCGTTCGGAAGTGCATGGTTGATTCTGCCACCACATTCATAAAATCAATTTGAGCTGGAGTCAAGCCACTCACATGCTCATCAATAATTTCTAACAAATCTTCCAAATGTTCCAGTGGCTCCTTCAAATCCTTAGCTAGGATATTATTCAACTGACTGATTTCATCATGAAGCTCGAGCAATTTTGTGTTCTTTTCTTCAAGCTCCACATTCTGATTACGAATATTCTCCTCGCTTGCAGCAATCTTTTCATTTTGAATACGCAGTTGGATACTGCTCTTTTCTATCTCTCTTTTCTGCGATTGCAACAGCCTATTTGCTTTGTTCTTCTGAACATAAGCCCATGTAATTAGCACAACCATTACTGCGGTAAGCACTAAACCTATAATAATTGAAGTAATCAGAATTTTATCGGCTCTCAATTTAGCTTCTTGCTCTTGGAGCTTGGCATTTTGTAGTTCTTTGGTTTTCTCCAAAAGCTCAATCTCATTTTTCCTTGCCTTGGCAAGAGCAGCAATTTCTCGCTCCCTAAGTTTTATAATCTCAAGCTCTGTCTTGTGTTGTTCAAGCTCAAGTTCCGTCAACTGCTTTTGCTTTTGCAGTCTCGACTTATCAACATTAAACTGTTCGGTAAGGTCATTAATATAGCGTTGCCCTTCGTACTTAAAACCATCCGTATAAAACTTATGGTAGCGAAGCGCCTCTTCTTTATTCCCCAAAGCTTCATGAGACTTTGCTAAGTACAAATAACTATCCGTCACTTCCATGGTAGAGCTTATCTCTTTGGCTATGCTCAAGCACTCTTCCAAGTGTTGGATCGCTTTTTTTGGATTTCCACTATCAAAATTGATGATACCAAGCTGAAGTAGCGTACTTGAAATCCCAGATTTATCTTTCAACTTCCTTCGGATAGAAAGAGAATTTTTAAGATTACTGATGGCCAAATCACTTTGCCCACTCTCAGCACTGATAACACCTATATAATGATAGCCCTGTGCCGCACCATAGTCATTCCCAATGCTTTTATTGATTTCTACCGATTCGGAAAAAAACTCGATAGCCTTATCGCTTATCCCTTTATTCCAATAAAGAAAAGCAATTTGCAACAAGCTGGTATTTACATCGTCTTGATCACCTGCTCGCCTGTACTCTTCTAGGCGTTTCAAATACACTTCTATTGCCTCAGAATCTTGCTGAGCAAAGCTTTTTTGGACATCTGCCAAAAGAATTCCCAGCATGCAAGTAATTATTAAAAAAGCTGATTTCATATTCGCAATATTTTAAGGCTATGCCGAATAATTGTTTTCAATTCTAACTAAAACTAATGCCTGTAGGCACCATTAGTCAATTTAACCTTAAAAACGCCTAGCTATATGTTATCGCATGTGAATGTTAATATTATTCAATACTTATAATTGAAAGGCATGTAGGATTTGGGCAAGGTTCGAACAATATTACTCTACTTTGATAACCCTAATTTTAAAATGACCATTGCTAATGTCGGCAGATCTTGCTGCCAGAGCTTCTCGGTACGACCTACCCGAAAATTCACAATGTTCTAAGTACAGAAAAGGACTTTTTAAAGAAGGGCTAGCCACTTCAAATACAGCATCAGTACTATTGTAGCTTTCAAAGGAAGTGATTCCAGCATTTCTAAAATAATCATCCACTACTAAATAATCGTAACCTTTTTCATTGAGCTCTGCCATACTTTCAGGATAAAAAACCACATCCGCTTCTACCTCTGAACTAAGCCAAGGAAATATACCATTCCCAACAGTTGAAGCTACTTTTACTTTTCCCTGTCTATTGATCTCGCCTGCAACTTTTTGGTAATTGCTTTGGGCAAAAGGGTAGACATAACGATTCAGCTGGAATAGGTTTAAGGCGATCAAAAAAAACATAACTAAGTAAAACAAGGACTTTCGCTTGATTACTTTTTGGACGAAAAGAAAGCTCAAAACATAAACAAAAGGATACAGGAAGAGTAGCCCACGGGGAGCTTTTTGCAGCACGGACATCATTCCAAAAAACAATAAGAATACCCAAAGAAAAACACTACTCAACTTATTCTTTTCAGCATCTATAAGATTGATTTTCAGATTTTTCCTGCTTACTAAAAAGAACAAAACTGCGGTGGGAAAAGCAAGGTAATTCTCAAATGTGAGGAAGTACTTGGGGTAGAAAAAAATATCCCACTCAAATTTGGACAAATGGACGGTTGGATTTACATTTTTATCTACCGCACAGACGTAAAAACTTTTGTAGAGCTGAAGTGGATCTACTTCTAACCAGAGGTTTAAAAGTGGAAAAAACAGCCAAGGAGCAATCCCTATCGAAAATGCAACAGCAGTGTGTTTCAACTTAAATTTTCCCACGAGGACTATTACTAACAATAAATAAGGCAAAAGTAAAAATGCCTTGTAGTTCACAACAAGTAAAAACGAAAGGATGCCCGACCAAATCAGCAGATGTTTCATCTGGTCAGTTTGAAGATATTTGAACAGGTAAACACCTATTCCCACAAAGGCTGGCAAACTCATGCTTTCTATAGAAAAAGCCCGAGCATTTTGAACCAAAAAACAGGAAGAACCAACAAAAAGGAGAAGAATTATTTTTTCCCAATATGCTATCCCCAATTCCTTAGCAAGGAAGTGAACCAACCACCAAATGGCGAGCAAATTGAGCATGGCACTTATATGTACCAAAAGTGAAGCACTGGAAATAAGCTGATAAATGGGCAGATAAAAAAGGAAAAAAGCAGGGCTGACGTGGTGATACAAGTTGACAAAATCACCTTGTGCCATTTCCCTGATCACTAGAAAATTTTTAGCTGCATCATAGTCAGCAAATAGGTTTTCATTGAGCAGAAAGACCCTCAGCCCATATAAAATAAAGACAGCAACTATTTCCAAAAACCACTTAAACTTCATCGGGTAATGATATAAAAAAAAGCCCACGCTATTGGCGAGGGCTTACATATTTTATTAGCAAAGCTAGTTGATTAGAGCTTTATAGATGTCATTTCCAAAAGCAAATACCATTAAGCTCAACAACAGCACCATCCCAACTTTTTGCGATGTTTCCAAGAACTTATCTGATGGAGGGCGACCAGAAATAATTTCATAGGAAAGGAAAACCACATGCCCGCCATCAAGGGCTGGAATAGGCAAAAAGTTCATAAATGCCAATACCATCGAAAGCATGCCTGCAATGGTCCAGAAGCGAATCCAATCCCAAGTTCCTCCAAAGAATTTTGCTATGCCAATAGGGCCACTAATCGATTTGGAAGCTGACATATCTCCACTGAATATTTTCTTAAATGCCTTTAGCTGAACTGCAATAACAGAAAAAGCATCTTGCGTCCCTTTCTGAACCGACTCACCCAAGCCATAATGAAACCTTGACCTTTCCAGCATAGAACCAGGGTAAAAACCTACAGTACCATCTTCATTTACCTGAACGGTCAATTCTTTTTCTCCTTCATTCTCCCTCACTACTGTCATGCTCACCACTTCTCCTTCATTATTACGCAAGGCACTACGGAAATCTTGAAAATAAACAATTGGTGTATTATTGACTTCTACTATCTTATCACCATTTTTCAACCCTGCTATTTCAGCATTACTTTTTTCAATCACTTCCTGCACAAAAAATGGCTCAAGAACCTCGATGAAACTTCCACTTCCTTCCCGTTCGCTCATCCTATCCAAGAAGTCGGATGGAATGGGAATCACAACCTCTTTTCCATCTCTCAATACTGTATAGCTAGCATCTGTCTCCAGCAAATATTTTGGATTGCGGACATCGCTGAAGTTGCTAAACTCCTGCCCGTTGACCTTGACTATCTTATCACCTCGCTGCAAGCCAAGCTCCATTCCTAGCTCATTAACATAAATACCGTGCTTGTTCGCTTCTTCTACCGAGGTATAAGATTCACCTAAGAAATAGACGAGGCAAATAAAAATAAAAATACCAGTTATCACATTTACGATAATTCCTCCCAACATCACGATTAAACGTTGCCAAGCTGGCTTAGCCCTAAACTCCCAAGGTTCCGGCTCAGAATTAAGATGATCTGTATCTAACGATTCATCTATCATCCCTGATATTTTTACAAAACCTCCAAGGGGTAATGAGCCTATCGAGTACTCTGTTTCACCAAGTTTGATACCCCAAATTTTAGGAGGAAACCCAATGGAATACTTTTCTACCCTCATCCCAAAAGCCTTTGCGGCAATCAAATGTCCCAACTCATGCAAGCCAACTAATATCGATAGCCCCAAGATCAATTGGGCAGCCATTACTAATCCTTCCATATAAATCTTATTGTATTTTGTTTGACAGGGTAATCAGTAGCCGAATCTGTCATTTATGGTTTGTCTTAAAAAGGTGTCTTATACAAAAGTGTTGATAACCACTTATGTTTTGATAGTTAGAGAAAAAACTTCAACCTAAAGGTCAAAATTACCCGACTCCCAAAACTACATATTTCTACTTCAATAACTATGTATCCCAAAGGCTATTACCCTTCCAAAAGTTTTATTTACTTTTTTACCCCAGAATCAAGAGCAAATTGCCTTACAAACTTGTCGGTTTCCACATAGTCTTCATAGCTTGGGTTAGTTATAAAAGATGTAGCCTCCAAGCAAGCTTCATTGAGCTCCGCTATTTCTAAAAAACCTATTTCATCTTTCAGAAAACGTGCTACCGCAATCTCGTTTGCGGCATTGAGTGCACATGGCATATTCCCTCCTTCGCCTAGAACCTTAAATGCCAGCTCCAAGTTCCTAAAAGTTTTTCTATCGGGCTGCTCGAAGGTAAGCTGAGGATAGTTTACAAAATTGAACCGTTCAAAAGCATTGGGCAATCTCTGGGGGTATCCCAACGCATATTGAATCGGCAGCTTCATATCGGGCAAACCGAGCTGTGCTTTCATAGATCCATCTTCAAACTGCACCATGGAATGGATGATAGATTGCGGATGAACTATCACATCAATTTGATCTTGTTCCAGGTCAAAGAGCCATTTTGCTTCTATCACCTCCAGCCCTTTGTTCATCAACGTGGCCGAATCAATCGTGATTTTGGCTCCCATCTCCCAGTTGGGGTGCTTTAAGGCTTGTTCTTTTTTTATTTCCAACAACTGACCTCTAGTTTTTCCACGGAAAGGACCGCCAGAAGCCGTGAGGATTATTTTTTCAACCGGGTTTTGATCCTCTCCTACCAAACATTGGAAAATAGCCGAGTGCTCCGAATCTACAGGGTAAATATTCACTCCATGTTTTTTAGCCAATTCCATCACCATTTCTCCAGCTACCACCAACGTTTCTTTGTTTGCCAAGGCTATATCTTTGCCAGCTTTTATCGCCGATAAAGTAGGTTTCAAGCCCACATAACCTACCAAAGCGGTCAGCACCATCTCCACATTGTCGCGGCAAACCACTTCAGAAAGAGCCTCTTGGCCAGCCAAAACTTTGATATCTGTATGGGAAAGCGCCGAGCGGAGTTGTTCGTATTTTGCCTCATTTCCTATTACCGCCACCTCTGGTTTAAATTTCAAGGCTTGCGCTATCAGGAGTTCCACATTATTTCCAGCGGTAAGCACCGAGACTTCAAACTTATCTTTTTGCTCTTCTACTACCTCCAAGGCCTGCGTACCTATTGAGCCCGTTGAACCAAGAATTGCGATATTCTTTTTTTCCATTATGTATATTAAAAGGTGATCTTTGCAATCTTTCGATCCCAAGTTTAGCGGTTTCTACTTATGTTGCCAACAATTAGGAGCGGAAGAAAGATATTTTATTTGAGAGTAAATACTAAACAAGTTATTTGTATTAGCGTTATATTTATTATGCATGCATAATAAATTTTATTATTTTTGTTCGTGCACCCTTATTCTAAAAGAACTAATGACACCAACTCCAGAAAATAACAGACAGAAATCGGTGGACTTCAGCATCAAAGCTGCGTGGCTAGCCATTTCGAAAATGTACAACTATATAGGTGCAGATTTTGACATAACCCATTCAACTGGCTTTGTACTCTTAAATATAGACAGGGAAAATGGATCTCCTGCTACTAAAATTGCTCCATTGTTGGGCATGGAGGCACGAAGCCTTACCCGTATGCTTAAATCGATGGAAGAGCGCAAGCTGATCTGCCGAAAGCCCGATGCGGACGACAAACGAAAAGTAATGATTTTCCTTACGGATGAAGGAAAAAAACAACGAGAACTGGCTAGGCAAACAGTTAAGTATTTCCACTCAAAAGTAGAAGAGCGCGTAGGAAAGCAGGAGCTGGAAATATTTTATCATGTAATGGAACAAATCCATTTCACCATTGAACACTTAGATGAAAAAGAGGCGGAAGAAGCCATCTTTGGAAATACGGTCAAAAAGCTTGGTCTTAAAGACAAAAGCGATCTGAAAAACAACAGCAAGTAGCCTTATACTACTTGTTTTTCAATACAACTCTACCTGAATTTGCAAGTCATTTCTTGCTTTTAAGTTCTTACTAACATTTCTTTCCCAGCAAAACATCAGCCCTCCTTAAAAAAGGGCTTTGCAATGCATTTGGGAAAAATAGACACATAAAATTTCATTTAGTTACTTTCAAAAAAATCAAATATGAAAAACAGAACGATCAAGAAGGTAGCAGTGCTTGGTTCGGGAGTGATGGGTTCAAGAATTGCCTGTCATTTTGCCAACATTGGTGTGAACGTACTTTTGCTCGACATTGTGCCCAAAGAGCTCAATGATGCAGAAAAGGCGAAAGGGCTGACGCTCGAACACCCAGCGGTAAGAAACCGAATCGTGAATGATTCGCTGCAATTTGCCTTAAAATCAAAACCTTCTCCAGTGTACGAAAAGTCGGTTGCCAAGCTTATCCAAACAGGCAACTTTGATGACAACATGAAGCAGATCGCAGATTGCGATTGGATAATTGAGGTAGTAGTAGAAAAAATCGAGATCAAGCAATTGGTTTTCGAACAAGTAGAAAAATACCGCAAACCTGGCACGCTCATCACCTCCAACACCTCGGGTATCCCGATGTTCATGATGGCAAAAGGGCGTAGCGACGATTTCCGCAAGCATTTCTGTGGAACCCACTTCTTTAACCCTCCCCGTTATCTCCGCCTTTTGGAAATTATCCCTGGTCCAGAAACCGACCCTGAAATCATTGATTTCTTGATGCACTACGGCGACTTATTCTTAGGAAAAACAACCGTTCTATGTAAAGATACCCCAGCTTTCATCGCTAACCGAATTGGTATTTATGCCATCATGTCGGCTATGCACGTGGTAGAAGAAATGGGGCTTACGGTCAATGAAGTAGATAAATTGACAGGAACAGCCATTGGTAGGCAAAAATCTGCCACCTTCCGTACGCTCGATGTGGTTGGGCTAGATACAGTGGTAAATGTGGCCAGTAACTTGGAAGCGATCTTGCAGCACGATGAGTCGAAAGATAAGTTCAAACTTCCTCGCATCGTCAAAGAACTTTCCGACAGGAAATGGTTTGGTGACAAAACCAAGCAGGGATATTACAAGAAAACTAAGGATGAAAAAGGCAAGACGGTTATTTTAGAGCTTGACCTTAACACGATGGAATACGGTCCAAAATCGAAGGCTCGTTTCGAATCACTCAACCAGATAAAAGAAATAGAAGATACTCGTAAAAAAATTGAGGTGATGGTCAATTACCCCGATAAATCGGGCGAATTCCTTCGCAAAACTTTCTACGACACGTTCAAATACTGTACTTTCCGCATTCCCGAAATAGCCGACGACCTTTACAAAATAGACCAAGCAGTAGCTGCTGGTTTTGGGTGGGATTTAGGGCCATTCGAAACTTGGGACACTTTGGGCGTGAAAGCTACGGCAGAAAAAATGGAAGAAATGGGTTATAAGCCTGCCCAATGGGTGTACGAAATGCTAGAAAAGGGCATCGATTCTTTCTATTTGATGGAAGCTGGAGTGAAGAAATTCTACAGCATCAGTACTGGAAAATACGAAGTTATTCCAGGAACGGAAGGCTTCATCTACCTCGATACGCTTCGCAAAACTAACAAGGTTTGGGGCAACTCAGGCTCAAGCGTATTCGACCTTGGAGATGGCATTTTAGGAATAGAATTCCACACCAAAATGAACTCGTTGGGTGCAGAAGTAATTGAGGGAATCAATACGGCTATTGCCATGGCAGAAAAAGACTACCGAGGCTTGGTAATAGGCAACGAAGCACCGCAGTTTTCTGCAGGAGCTAACTTGGCGATGCTCTTTATGTATGCTGGCGAGCAAGAATGGGACGAGGTAAATATGATGATTGCCCAGTTCCAAAATACCATGATGCGGGCTAGGTATTCTTCCATCCCTGTAATTTCAGCACCTTCGGGCTTGGCATTGGGTGGTGGTTGCGAGCTTTCCTTGCACTGCGACCACATTCAGGCACATGCCGAAACCTACATCGGCTTAGTAGAATTTGGCGTAGGGGTAATCCCAGGCGGTGGAGGTTCTAAAGAAATGGCCTTGAGAGCAGCTGACCAATTTGTAGTTGGTGATCCTGAATTCAACAGACTACAAGAATATTTTATGAATATTGCTACAGCAAAAGTGGCTACCTCGGCACATGAGGCCAAAAAGATGGGCTACCTCCGCGATAAAGATGGAATTACACTCAATCGCTCTCGCTTATTGGCCGATGCTAAAGCTGCTGCAGTAAGCTTGGCAGATGCCGGCTATATTCAGCCTATCCAAAGAACAGATGTAAAAGTTCAAGGAAAAGCAGGGATGGCACTTTTTGAAGCTGGAATTGCAGGTATGCTATATGGAAACTATGCTTCGGAGCACGATGCAAAAGTAGCTCGCAAGTTGAGTTATGTGATGAATGGAGGAGACCTTTCTTATCCTTCTTTTGTTTCTGAACAGTACTTGCTCGATTTGGAAAGAGAAGCTTTCTTGAGCCTTTGCGGAGAGCCTAAAACGTTGGAAAGAATCCACAGTATTCTATTCAAAGGCAAACCTTTGAGGAACTAATTTTTGTTTTCCAATTAGAAATTTTTCATCAAAAAAAGATATTAAAATGGATGCATATATAGTAGCTGGCTATAGGTCAGCCGTAGGCAAGGCAAAAAAAGGAGGGTTCAGATTTACCCGTCCCGATGATTTGGCAGCCGACGTAATCAAACATTTGGTAGCTTCAGTGCCTAATTTCGATGCGAAACGTGTCGATGACCTAATTGTAGGAAATGCGGTTCCCGAAGCAGAACAGGGCATGCAAATGGGCCGAATGATTTCCCTTCTTTCATTACCAATGGAAGTGCCGGGCTTTATCGTGAACCGCTATTGCGGTTCGGGCTTAGAAGCAATCGCCCTGGCCTCGGCAAAAATCTCTTCTGGAATGGCAGATTGCATTATTGCAGGGGGTACGGAGTCGATGTCGCTTGTTCCTATGTTGGGCTACAAAACAGCCCTAAACTGGAAAATTGCAGAGAAAACCCCTGAATATTACCTCAGCATGGGCATCACGGCCGAGGAAGTAGCCAAAGATTTCGGCATTAGCCGTGAAGAAGCTGACGCCTTTGCCATTCAATCGCACCAACGAGCTTTCGAAGCAATAAAAGCAGGAAAATTCAAAGATGAAATAGTGCCAGTTACTGTCAACGAAACCTATGTTGATGCAAATGGGCAGAAAAAAGAACGCTCTTATGTGGTAGATACCGACGAAGGGCCAAGGGCTGATACAAGCCTAGAAGTATTGGCGAAACTTCGCCCAGCTTTCAAAATGGGTGGGCAAGTGACTGCTGGAAATTCATCCCAAACTTCCGATGGAGCTGCTTTTGTTATGGTAATGTCGGAGAAAATGGTGAAAGAGCTTAATCTTGAGCCAATTGCCCGCATGGTCACTTACCAAGCAGCTGGAGTAAATCCTCGTGTGATGGGAATTGGTCCAGTAGAAGCAGTGCCAAAGGCATTGAAAAAAGCAGGATTGACGCTGAATGATATTGACCAAATTGAGCTGAATGAGGCATTTGCCGCACAAGGCTTGGCGGTGATAAAGCAACTAGGTTTGGATCAGGAAAAAGTGAACGTGAACGGTGGGGCAATTGCTTTGGGTCACCCACTGGGCTGCACAGGGGCGAAACTTTCCGTCCAGCTTTTTAATGAAATGAGAAGAAGAAACCAGAAATACGGAATGGTAACCGCCTGCGTAGGGGGTGGCCAAGGTGTAGCTGGTATCTACGAGCTTTTGAAATAAAAACTAATTCTCTTCAGAAAGCTTTGCCTCTCAGTGAGCAAAGCTTTCTTTTTTTTCAACCAACTTCAACTGATTTTGGAAACAGATTTTTTACGCTACAAAAATTCCAAAATTGAGTTTCGGAAGCACGGAACAGGCAATACGTTGCTCGTAGCTTTCCATGGCTTTAGCGATAAAGCTGCTATTTTTGATATCATTCGCCCTTCTTTGGAAAAGGATTTCACCTTATTTGCCATCAGCTTTCCTTACCATGGAGCTACCGACTGGCAAGAAGGGCATTTTACAAAAAATGACATCGCCGAAATCATCCAGCTTATTCTTCAAAAAGAGAAAAAGGAACGGTTTGCCCTGATGGGCTATAGCATGGGAGGGAAAGTTACGCTCAATATGATTCCATTTTTTGCAGAAAAACTGGAAAAAGTAATCCTCCTTGCTCCAGACGGGATCAAAACCCATCCGCTCTACGATGTAAACGCATTGCCAGATTGGTACATGAATTTGTTCAAAACCTTACTGAAAGCCCCAAAACTATTTTTCAAATTGACCAAATTGCTTTATAAATGGCGGATTTTGAGCAAGTTTTTATATGATTTTACCATCAACCATTTTAGCACAGAGCAGCAGCGCAAGCGTTTTTTCTACGTTTCGGCGTCTATTAAAACATTTAAGCCTGATTTACTAAAAGTGAAACAACTGCTCAACCAGCAGCAAATTTCTACTTCTCTATTTTTAGGGAAAAGGGACGAGGTAATCCCTCCAGTAGTTGGACCTATTTTTTCCGAAGGGTTAGAGCGATGCAAAGTCCATTATTTACCCAAAGGACATTTACTAATTGACGAAGAGTTGAATGATTCGATTTCGGAATCAATTGAAACACCAACGGCCTCGCTATAAGCGAAGCCGTTGATTCTTTTTTTACAAAAAATTTCACTACTTATTCTGGTATTAATACCATCTTGGCATAATTGTCTAATGTAAAATATTTTGCCGCTACCTTTTTCAAGTCTTCGGCAGTCAATTTATCAATTCTCTCTTCGTAGTCTTCTATTTCTGTATAATCTCGGTCATACATATAAGAATTGCGGAGCGTGCTAAGCCAGAAACGGTTTTGCTTGAGATTCTCCTTCATCTCCAGCTTTTGCGTTTCTTTAATTTTCACCAAATCTTCTTCTGAAGGGCCTTCTTCTCTCAATTTCTTCAATTCATCGAGTGCTGCTTCGGTAAGTTTTTCAACATTATCAGGACCGCAAGGGAAACTGATATTGAGCATATAACTCCCTACTGGTAATTCTTGCACACTTGCTGAAGCACCTACACCGTACACACCGCCTATTTCCTCTCTCAATCTTTCAATAAGTTTGATGGTGAGGACTTGAGCCACCGAAGTCATTTTGTAGGCAGTTTTCTTGTCATAATCGAAATAGCCAGTTACTGCAAGTCGGACCATACTTTTAGGCTCAGTTCCTTTTTTGACTATTTTCTCCACTTTGCCCTCAGGGTAGCGAATGTTCAAATCCTTCCACTTTTCGTCTTTATTGAGCGCAGGCAAACTTCCCAAATAAGTTGCCAATAATGGTTTGATTTCTTCCACTTTAAAATTACCAACCAGAAAGAAGGTAAAGCCAGAAGCATCGGCGAACCGCTCTTGGTAAATCTCAAAACTCCTGTCCAAATCGATGTTGTTCCAATCTTCTTCGGTTGGGAAACCGCCACCTCTTATACTATTTTGGCTCATCACTTTAGAAGCCTGATCCATAAAATAATATTGGGGGTTTGAAAGCAAATTTTTATAAAGCGCTTTGTTCTGATTAATATAAGACTGGAACGCCTCAGGATCTTTACGAGGTGCTGTGAAATTCAAGTGCACCAATTGGAACATTGTTTCCAAATCTTTAGGGGCAGCAGAGCCTGAAATACCTTGGGTAAGCTGACGTATATACGGGCTTGCACTAGCAATTTTCCCTGTCATCAATTTCTGCAACGCAATATTATTCATGTCTTTTAAGCCACTTTGGGACATAATTGCATCTGCATTTGTTACCGATTGGTAATCTTCGTCTGGATACAATGAACTACCACCCCAAGAATATCCGTCCAAAAGGATTTCATCATTTTTAAAATCAGTCGGTTTCAATACTACTTTTACCCCGTTCGAAAGCGTCAACTCCGTTACACCCAATGCTTTCTTTTCTTCGTCCACTATTTTTCCTGCCGCAGGAAGCTCTTCCATAAGAGCCGTCGCAGACACTTCGTCCACATAAGGCTCTAGTTTTTTCTTATCTACTTTTTCAAGTAACCCTGTTATTTGAGCTTTGGTAGGAACTTCATTTCCTTCTTTCTCAACAGCTGTCACTACTACCACTCTATTGTTAGGAGTCATCCATTTTTTTGCCAAAGCATTTACCTCTTCAAGTTTAATAGTTGGCAAGAATTCTTTATAAATAGCAAACTCCGTGGCAATTCCGGGAATAGGCTCATCTTCAAGGAAGTTTCTCACATATTCGTCAGCGTAGTTACCAGACTCAGATTTGTCACGCTCATTATAAGCTCTTTCCATATAAGCTAAAAGCTCGGTTTTATAGCGCTCAAGTTCACCAGGAGTAAAGCCATGCTGCAATACACGATAGCTTTCTTCCAAAGCACTTTCCATGCCTGTCAAAATACCGTTGTCACCAGCTATAGCCGTAACTGTATAGGCATCTATTCCTGCCAAAAACCCTCCGTAAGAAGCACCACCATACATAAATGGAGGAGTCGCACTTTGGCGCAATTCATTCAAACGCTGATTGAGCATGCCATTATACAAAGAGTTCATCACCTGCTGGCGATAGTCGGCTATGGTCTTGAATGACTCTTTCTGATGTTTATAGTAAATACTGATCCTATTGTAAGTTGCTTCCTTGTCCTTGGCAATGGCTACCAAAGTTTCTTCATGCTGAGGCATGTCATATTCAATACGTTTCTTTGGCTTTTTTACCGCAGGTACTTTTCCAAACTGCTCTTTAATTTTTTTCTCCATCTCGTCCACATCTATGTCACCCACGGCTACTACAGCCATTAGGTCCGGACGATACCAGTCTTTGTAAAATCGCTGAATAGTTTCAGGCTTGAATGACTCCAGTACTTCTTTTGTACCTATTGGCAAGCGCTCTGCATACCTAGAATCTTTAAGCAAAACAGGCAACCAAACTTCGCGCATCCTGCCGTCAGCACCGAGGCCTAACCTCCACTCTTCAATTACCACCCCTCTTTCTTTCTCTATTTCTTCTGGGTCAAGTGAAGCATTAAATGCCCAATCTTCCAAAATCTGTAAGCCTTTGTTGAGCTTGTCTTCATCATCTACGGGAATAGGAAGAATGTAAACCGTTTCATCAAAGCTGGTGTAGGCGTTGAGGTGTGCGCCAAACTTCACCCCAATGGACTGTAAATAACTTACCAATTCATTTTTTTCAAAATTCTTAGTGCCATTAAAGCACATGTGCTCCATAAAGTGGGCAAGACCGAGCTGGTCATCATCTTCCAAGATAGATCCTGCATTAACTGCTAATCTGAGATCAACCTTATTTTCTGGCTTGGCATTTTTCTTAATGTAATAAGTCATGCCATTATCCAGCTTTCCAATCCGGATAGAAGGGTCTACAGGTATTTCATTGTTGATATTTGAAATTGCGGCATCGGCATTGAGCGTGCTTTGGGCAAAAAGGCTTTGGCCAACCACGAACATAATGCCAAAGAAAAAAACAATAATTCTTTGATACATAATAGTACTATGTTTTTGATTAAAAGCTATGAAACTTGTTGATAATGGGCTTGTGAAATCTGATTATTATAGAAGTTCAAACTAACGAATTTTGTTTGGAAAACCCTCTGGCAAGTAGATAAAAGAAATAGACTTTTACAAGATGAGTAAATACAGTGGATCAGCGGTAGTGCATTCGTAACAGGATGTTGAAACCCAAAAGGGCATCTTCGCTATGCAAAGACGCCCTTTTGGGTTTAACCTTAAAATCCAGACGGTTTAAAGCCCGACTATTGTATTGCTTTCATCGGAAGCACTTCAGCTTCAATTTGCCTGTTGTCTTCCAACAACTGATTTGTATATCTCAATTTTCCATTAGGAACTATGAGGCAAAGCTTACCACCCTTCATTCCCGCAAGGGCAGAAAGAGTAGTTAGTTTCGATACCATTTTCCCATCTGTATCTTTTCCTTTAGGTACTATTTCAAAATAGTGCTTACTATTTGACTTGCTTGCAGTAATATTTGGAATGAATATATCATCCGAATTTTTTCTGAGCAGCCTTGTAGGGCGTTCATACTCTTCTATATCTGCTTTTATCTCTGTGAAACCTTTCTTTTCAAGGTAAGAAATGATGTCTTTCATCATGTCCTGATTTTCCGGTGTCAGTAATTGTTGTGCAAGCATGTTTTTATGAAGGGTTTAAATAAAGCGATTTATTTATATTATTAAATTAATTTTTCGAGAACAATTCAGGTAGTTGTGAGACTCTAGCGCATAGAAAGGTGAAGCTTTAAGAAGGCGGTCAATCCAAAAATAAGCTGAAAAATATGTATCCAGAATATTTATGGGACTATCAAGCAGAAAGCTTTGGTCAGTCTAGAATAGAGTCGAAGTCAAGTCGATGAGTTAATGGGATGTCAAAAAATACCTTCTAAGACAAGCTGTTGAAGGTTGAAAGGGGATTATTACGTTACCTTTCCTATAATTTGGAACAAATATACTAACAATTTGTTTGCAAAAACTTAAAATACGAAACCTATTCCAATATGAGGTAAGAATAAATCAGTTTTAGATCTTTTTACATCAAACACTAACTGCTCATTTTTCTCGTCGTAAGTAACTGATTTTCGGGTAAGGTATTCAGCTTCTCCTCCTGCCAAATAAGTTAACTTCAGATCTAGGTACAAGCCTTGAACTAAAAAAATATTGACCCCTGCACTCCCGCCATAACTAATAGCCCAATCACTCACTTCTGTATCAGCCCCTAGCTTGTCCTCGTACCTGTCAGATTTAATTACCGAACGTGTATAAATATACTTCCCGCCAAACATAAGCTCGCCGTAAGGCTGCACTGGCAAGTCCACGTCGGGCAATACCCTTCCCACAAAATGGAAACCTATCATATTATTGTTCCTTGTTACATCCACCTCTTCCAAATTGCCATCCACATACATATCTTCTTGATTGGTCTCTGTACCATATACTATGTAGTTAAAATCAACCCCTAAATATATAGGGCTAGTTTCTTTTACCTGAACAAGAACGTTCCCCGCAGCCCCCAATCCCCATACGCTAGGTACGGCTTCTTTAAATTCATTGGTAGGAATGGCTCCTACTAATCCTAAGTTTACATTTACAGCTTGTCCAAACAAACCAAGGGGAAGAATAGCTATGACTATTAAAAAGAGGATTTTCATAGTAGAGTTTTTTTATTCAGATAGTTTCAGAAGCTACTTGTACACGATTAAGAAAATTTGAGAAGTAATTACTGACATAAGTCGCTATGTCAAGTTACGGATTTGGCACTCAAAAAGATATTTACTTGAAGTAATGTCAGCTATGCCTGTCCAAATTCAATAACGAAAAAACAAAATCAGTGACATTATGTCATAATATGTCGCTTGGCACAAGCATTGATATTTGAAGACTGATTTTAAAATGAATTAATTGACTAAAAAACATAAAAGCAATCATGGGAAAAATCATAGGTATTGATTTAGGAACGACCAACTCTTGTGTTGCTGTGATGGAAGGGAACGAACCAGTAGTAATCCCTAACAGCGAAGGCAGGAGAACTACTCCCTCTATTGTAGCATTTTTGGAAGATGGAAAAGGTGAGAGAAAAGTGGGCGACCCTGCTAAAAGGCAAGCCATTACCAACCCTCAAAATACCATCATGTCTATCAAGCGCTTCATGGGTAAAAAATACACAGAAGTAGGGAGTGAATTGAAGACAGTTTCTTACAATGTAGAAAAAGGAAACAACGATACGCCAAGGGTTAAAATTGGTGATAGATTATACACGCCTCAAGAAATTTCAGCTGTTGTGTTGCAAAAAATGAAGCAAACTGCAGAGGATTACTTGGGTACTACAGTGACTGAAGCGGTAGTAACTGTTCCTGCTTATTTCAACGATTCGGAAAGACAAGCTACTAAAGAAGCGGGTGAAATTGCAGGATTGAAGGTAAACAGGATCATCAACGAACCTACTGCAGCAGCTTTGGCTTACGGGCTTGACAAAAAGTCTGAAGACATGACCATCGCAGTATTTGACCTTGGTGGTGGTACATTTGATGTATCTATCCTTGAGCTAGGCGACGGTGTATTTGAAGTAAAATCTACAAATGGCGATATCCACTTAGGTGGTGATGACTTTGACCAAAAAATCATTGATTGGTTGGCTGAAGAGTTCATCAAAGACGAAGGAATTGACCTGCGTAAAGACCCAATGGCTATGCAGCGTTTGAAAGAAGCTGCCGAAAAAGCGAAAGTTGAACTTTCAAGCTCAACTTCTACCGAGATCAACTTGCCATACATCATGCCAGTAGACGGTATTCCTAAGCACTTGGTAAAAAGCTTGACTAGGGCTAAGTTTGAGCAATTAGCTGACGATTTGGTGAAGCGTACGCTTGAGCCATGCAAAAGCGCATTGAAAGATGCTGGCATGACATCATCAGATATTGATGAAGTCATTTTGGTAGGTGGTTCTACGCGTATTCCTAAAATTCAGGAAGAGGTTGAAAAATTCTTTGGCAAGAAACCTTCTAAAGGTGTAAACCCTGATGAGGTTGTGGCTATCGGAGCTGCTATCCAAGGTGGTGTACTTACTGGTGAGGTAAAAGACGTATTGCTTTTGGATGTTACCCCACTTTCTTTGGGTATAGAGACTATGGGTGGCGTAATGACAAAACTGATCGAGTCTAATACGACTATCCCAACTAAGAAATCACAAGTGTTCTCTACTGCTGCTGACCAACAGCCTTCGGTTGAGATCCACGTGTTGCAAGGTGAAAGACCAATGGCTAAGGACAACAAAACTATTGGTAGATTCCACCTAGATGGTATTCCACCTGCACCAAGGGGCGTTCCTCAAATTGAAGTTTCGTTTGATATAGATGCCAACGGTATTCTTCACGTAACTGCTCTTGATAAAGGAACTAACCGTGAGCAAAAAATCAGGATCGAGGCTTCTTCTGGTCTTACTGACGAGGAAATCAAGAAAATGAGAGATGAGGCGAAAGCCAATGAAGAAAGTGATAAGCAGGAGAAAGAGAAAATAGAGAAGTTGAATGCTGCTGACTCATTGGTTTTCCAAACTGAAAAGCAATTGAAAGAATTTGGAGATAAACTTTCTGAAGGCAACAAATCTGCCATAGAAGCTGCTTTGACAGAACTTAAAACTGCACATTCTTCTCAAGATATTGCTGCTATCGACAAGGCGATGGAAAGCTTGAACGGAGCATGGAGTGCAGCATCTCAAGAGATGTACGCAGCAGCTGGAGCAGATCCTAATGCAGCGGCTGGTGGTCCAGAAGATGCTGGAGGAGCTGAAGCAGGCGCTGATACTAGTGGAGAAGATGACGTTACTGACGTTGAATTTGAAGAAGTTGATAAGGATAAAAAATAAGACTTCTCAACATATAAATTTTTAGCCCTTCGGTTTTGTAACCGAAGGGCTTTTTTGTTATTATACCACTCATGTTCGATCCAAAGCAAATAAAATATTTCAAAGACCAAGATTTTCTTCTTACCAAACACCGAATAATGAAGCAAATGGCTTCTTTATTTCAAACCGTAAGAGATGAATTATCTAGCCAACTAGCTATATCTACCCAATTTTTGCCCAAAGAAACCGATATATCTTCTGGAAAAATCTCTAAAGGAGAAAACTACAAGGGCTTGCCTTATATGGTATTGGATTACCCTCGCTATTTCTCAAAAGAAAACATTTTTCTGATGAGGACTATGTTTTGGTGGGGAAATGAATTTAGCGCCATGCTCATTTTGAAAGGGCAACCGCATGAGGAATTGAAGACTGCATTGAGAAGCTTTTTAAGTCAAGAAATTGCACAGGATTTCTACTTGTGCGTGGGCGATTCTCCATGGGAATATGATTTTGGAACGGACAATTACTGCAAGGTATCGGCTATAGATGAGGATGAGCTGAATGCTATCTTGGCAAAATCTTTTTTAAAACTCGCTCAAAAAGCCCCACTCGACTCCTACAAAACCCTTCCATCATTTATTGTGCGCTTTTGGATATCAATTTTTGACAATCTTCCTGTATAAGCCGATACGATGCTAGGATTATTGTATTTTTGCTTTGGGTGGAGATGGCTCTTGCTTCATTTTGAGCCCCTCTACCTCCACAGCTCAATATAGCACTCGTGCTTACTTACATCAACCATAATTATTTAAACTATGAGAAAATTATTCATTAATCTATTTTTAACCTGCTGCCTAGTCTATTCGGCTTCTGCCCAAGAGGTAAAAAAATATGCCGAGACTATCAAAGCTAGCGATCTTAAAAAGCACTTAGAAATAATCGCTTCTGACGAGTACGAAGGAAGGGAAACTGGTGAAAAGGGTCAGAAAATGGCAGCAGAGTATATCGTAAACCAGTTCAAGGGCGATAGTTTGATTGGCCCTGTAAAAGCAAATACTGACAACCCTTACCTACAACCATTTGAACTTGAAAAGTCAAGTTGGGATGATGTAACTATTGAGACAGAAGGTAAAAAGCTTTCACTTTTCAATGAATTCTTTGTTTATGGCAATACCGTACTTGAAAACGGAGAGTATGAAGTAATTTTTGGAGGTTATGGCATAGACACTGAAAAATACTCTGATTACAAAGACCTTGATGTAGAAGGTAAGATCGTGGCGGTGATGGAAGGTGAGCCAAAAACAAAAGACATCTTCTTGATTTCAGGCTCAGAAGAAAAATCACCTCAAAATGACACAAGGGCAAAAATTGCCACCGCTTCAGAAAAAGGCGCTAAAGGCATAATAATCGTTTATGAATCAGACGAAAATTACCAAAAAAGGGCACAAGTTTTTAAGCAATATGCTAGCCGCCCTTCATTAGGTTTTCCTAAAGGCAAACAAGATGAAGGAACTGCACTGTTTTTCACCTCGCCAACTTATGCCGGTGACCTCCTTGGCACTTCTCCCAAAAAACTCCAATCCGCTATTAAGAAAATAAACAAAAAAGGAAAAACCTTAGCTGGAGAGTATTCTAACACGATTGCGATTACAATGGAGAGAAAAATAGAGTCTGTAACTACTGAAAATGTACTAGGCTTTTTGGAAGGAACAGATTTGAAAGATGAAGTTGTTATAGTTACAGCTCATTACGATCATATTGGAATAACTGGTGGAGAGATAAACAATGGAGCTGACGATGATGGCTCAGGAACTGTAAGCGTTTTGGAAATTGCTGAAGCATTTACCAGTGCTAAAAAAGAAGGTCATGGCCCAAGAAGAAGCATGCTATTTATGACCGTAACTGGTGAAGAAAAAGGTCTTTTGGGTTCTAGATACTATTCTGAAAACCCAATTTTCCCAATCGAGAACACAGTAACAGACCTAAACATCGATATGGTTGGCAGGGTTGATGAAAAACATAAGGACAATCCTTTTTACATCTATATCATCGGGTCAGATATGCTATCAAGCGAGTTGCACGAGCTTAGCGAAGATGTTGCGAAAAAACAATACCCAAACATAGAGTTGGATTACCAATATAATGCAAAGGACGACCCAAATAGGTTTTACTACCGCTCTGACCACTACAACTTTGCAAAACACGGTATCCCTGTGATCTTCTATTTTAATGGAACACACGAAGATTACCACCGCCCAACTGATACTGTCGAAAAAATCCACTTCGATAAAATGGAGCAGGTTGCGAGGTTAATATTTTCTACAGCATGGGAAGTTGCCAACAGTGACAACCGTCCTTTAGTTGACAAAAAAGCTGGAAAATAAGCCTACTTGAGTTAAAAACACAAAAGCCTCTCTATTCAGAATAGAGAGGCTTTTCAATATATATAGATGTTTTATTTTACATTCCAAAAACTTCGCAATTAGGAGTAGCTGCAACAAACTTCTGTACTTCTTCTTGAGTCACTTTTGTATCCTCACAATATACAACTGTCAAATTACTTAGTCCTTTTACTGGCTCTAAACTGCTTACTTCAGTATGCTGGAAAACCAACTCCGTCAGGTTTGCTTTGCCCTTCAAAGGCTCCAAACTATTTACACTCGTCCGCAAAAATGAAAGTTCACTAATCCCCTGAATCCCAGAGAGTGCATTTAAGTTTTTTATAGGAGTATTATTGCAATACAATACTTTTAAGTTTGTAAGGCTTTTGAGTGGGTCAAGCGACACCACACTGGAATTAGAACAATCAATCACTTCTAAACTAAGAACACCCGTTAAAGGCTCTAGACTTGTCACTTTAGTTCTATAAAACTCTAGCTTAGAAAGACTTTTCAAGTTTTTAAGCGGTGTCAAATCCACTACTTTAGTTGAACCAAAATTCAAATTTTTCAGGTTATCAAGACCAGAAATTGGTCCCAAGTCACTGACTTTAGTTTGGTCGCACCAAAGTGATTTTAACCCTTTAAGTTCTCTGACAGGCTCTAGCGTAGTAATCAAGGTTTGAGAACAGTCCAAAACAGTTAGCGAAGCAATGGCCGCAAAATGTTGTTGGTTAGGAACTCCATTGATACCAACTTCTTTAGCAAATAGTTTTTGCCAAGCTGGTTCAAGTTTGTTCCACCATTCTATGTTTATGCTACTTGATTGTGATGTATGCTCAAAAGCCGATTCAGGATACTCCCCTCTGTTTGTAAATGACATTAGCAACAAGAGGGAAAATGACAGTATGATCCTCATCTTTCCTATTATTTTGTTTAATATAGAAACTAAAATAATTGGTGTTTATTTTTCCAAAATTGATAAAAAATCAGCTTTTATATAGGAAGGCTTTTATAAAATGATTTTATCCCCCTATTCCTATGTGAAAGAGGGATATACATAGGTTTTTTACCTACTTCTAACTTTCTATTTTTACAAACCCCGCTTTCTTAAAATCATTCCAAAATCCAGGGTAAGATTTGTTGACCACTGTAGCGTCGTCAAAACTCACTTCTGTAAACAAACCAAGTGGGGCAAAAGCCATTGCCATTCGGTGGTCATCATACGTATAAAAATCAATAGGTTTAAATACAGGATCAGTACCAGGTATAATAATTTCTTCATTCCCAACCACTTCCACTTCCACTCCTATTTTCTTTATCTCTCGTTGCAAAGCATCAATCCTATCCGTTTCTTTAATTCTCAAACTTTGCAAACCTGTTAACTTTGCCTTTATTCCTTTTGCCGCACAAACTACGGCAACGGTTTGGGCAAGGTCAGGGCAATGGGTAAAGTCCCATTCAAAATCATTTCCAAAAGCCACTTTTTCCAACACTACCCCATCTTTTTCAAAAGTAGATTTGACACCTAACTTAACCATAATATCAGCAATAGCCTTATCGCCCTGCAAAGAGTTCTCTCTCAGGCTTAGCAATTTCACCTTAGCTTCTGAAGCTAAGGCAACTAAACTGTACCAATAGCTCGCTCCCGACCAATCTGGCTCTATGGAATATTGATTTTTAGTATACAATTGAGGCTTAATTGAAATCACATTTCCCTCCCATATATAGCTTATCCCAAAATGCTCCATCAAAGCAAGCGTCATGTTGATATAAGGACGTGAATTGACATCACCCACAAGCGATAGCTCTAACCCACTTTCTAATGTAGGCGCAACCATCAGTAGAGCCGAGATATACTGACTGCTCACATCGCCCCTTATACTTACGTTACTGCTTTTTTGCTTAAAGCTTTTGATATGAATAGGCGGGTAACCCTCCTTGTTTTCATAGGAAATTTCAGCCCCAATTTCCCTCAATGCATCTATCAAAATCCCGATTGGTCGCTGCTGCATCCTCTCAGTTCCCGTCATTATCGTTTCCCGACCTGTTGCAGCGCAATAAGCCGTTAAAAAGCGCATAGTAGTCCCAGCATCTCTTACATCAAAAGTAAGCTCATCCGAAGCCAGTAAACGAAGCATTGTTTGTGAATCGCGAGCATTTGATAGATTCGATAATTCAATATTGCCATGGGACAAAGCTTGCATGATCAGCGCTCTGTTACACTCACTTTTTGAGCCTTCTATTTGAAGCTCAATTAAAATTTTTTTTGAAGGATGGGTGATTGATATTTTCTCGTTGTCCAATGTGAATCAATTTTGAGGTTTTATGCTAGGCACAATACTTTTTAGTTTTTTAAAAGCTAGTTATTTTCTGTGGTTGCCATGACATTTTCGGGCAAATAGCTATTGGGCTGTGGAACAATTTCCATCTCAAACAAGCTTGACAAATGCCCTTGAAGTTTTGCCTCTACGTCAGCCATCTCAACTTTTTTACCCAATTCTTTCTCCATAGAAGTCACCGCTTTATCAGTGATTCCACAAGGGACAATATGCCCAAAGTAAGAAAGATCTGTATTAACATTGAGGGCAAAACCGTGCATAGTGACCCATCGGCTCATTTTCACCCCAATGGCGCAAATTTTACGAGGGTTTATTTTTTTCTC
This sequence comes from Flammeovirgaceae bacterium SG7u.111, assembly GCA_034044135.1. Classification (NCBI taxonomy): domain Bacteria; kingdom Pseudomonadati; phylum Bacteroidota; class Cytophagia; order Cytophagales; family Flammeovirgaceae; species Flammeovirgaceae bacterium SG7u.111. Next base: position 7,029,934 of record CP139021.1, read on the forward strand.
GTGGTCCAGCCACACACCCGTAAGACCATCGATCCGTCCTGCTACCAAGCCATAATCTGCCAAGGTGAGAATAATTGCTTCTTCTATCATTCTCATGTACAGGTGGATGTCAGTCATGAAATGGTCTAGGTCCAAAATTGGGTAACCGACCACTTGCCCTGGTCCATGGTAGGTAATATCTCCTCCTCTATTTATTTTGAAAAACTCAGCTTTATGCTCACGCAAACCATTTTGTTGGAGAAGCAAATTATTCATATCACCACTTTTCCCAAGTGTATATACATGAGGGTGCTCCACAAAAAGCAGATGATTGTGTGTAGTTTTCGGATGCCCGCCCGCTTCTTCCAGTTTGCGGTTTTCAAGCTTCATTTTCACTATTTCTTCAAAAAGTACAGTTTGGTAATCCCAAGCCTCTTTGTACGACATTTTACCCAAATGCCTCAAATATGTCACTTTGTTTTTTTTCTGTTCCATCTGCTCTTTGCAATACGCTTTTTTGTAAAAAAGGGAAAGCCACCCCGCCAAAAGCCTGTGCTTAAAAATTTAACACGAAGCTTTCAAAGTGCAAAACTAATCTTCCTTTTTGATTTAAAGAAAAAACAGCAAAAGAGAGAGACCTAAGACAGGCTAAAGCCTATTCCTTTCTGCTGCTTACCAAACAAACTTTCCACATTAATTTGTTTCACATCAGCATAAGTTAATGTTTGGAGCGCTTTTTTGGTTCGCTTCTGCTGAGGCAAGGCAGCCATACGCAGATGTTGTATTTTTATAGACTGGTCAATAAGCTTTCTCACTTCCCTCCCATTCCCAAAAAACTTATCACGTTTATGATAAAGAAGTTCGAAATGCCTGCGCAAATGGTCTTTTGCTTTTGCATCAGCCTTCAGGTTTTCTTCGGCAAGCATGAAACAAGCTATCTCGTAAAGCTCATCTACATTAAAATCTTCGAACAACATTTCTTTTTCAAATCGCGATTTCAAGCCTGGGTTCATCTTTAGTAACCGCTCCATCTCACCTGTATACCCTGCCATTATCACAATGAACTCGCCCCTGCTGTCTTCCATCTCTTTCAAAATCACCTCCATCGCTTCTTTTCCATAGTCCCCCGTTCCATTGCTCGAAAAAAGCGAGTAGGCCTCATCTACAAACAGCACCCCTCCTTTGGCTTTGCTCACTAGTTCTTGAGTTTTCATGGCTGTTTGACCTATGTAGCCCGCCACTAAATCTTGCCTACTGCACTCTACCAAATGTCCTCTTTCCAAAATCCCCAAGGCTTTGTAAGTCTGAGCTAAAATGCGTGCTACGGTAGTTTTTCCTGTACCAGGGTTGCCTTTAAATACAGTATGAAGAGGAAACTTCCCCAAAATATCTCGGTGCGACTCCCTGTAAAACTTCACCAACCTGATAAGCTCGTGAATATTATTTTTTATAGAAGTAAGTCCCACCAATTCATTCAACTTCTCCAATGAAATAGTCAAAAGTTCATGGTCAATTCCAATCTCTGGATTCTCTTTTTCTTGCGACTTGAAAACTGCTTCTAAATCCTCCAGCTTTATATTTTTCAATTTCTGTTTTTTAGGCTCATGACCTGCCACTCCAGCTACTTCTTTCATCACCCTTAAGCCCATTTCCATTTTGGCTTCGTCTATAATGGAGCTTACCAGCCTCGCATTGCCAAACGTATGGTCACGCTCCCTAAACTTATCGGTAAGCTTTTTCTTCAGAGATGCACGAGCACTTTTGGTAAAACTGATTTCCTTCTCTGCGGACATGATATCGGCTATTTGCATCAGGTCTTGGGGCAGGTAGTCAGGAAAGTTAAAATAGGTTTTAAAACGAGATTTGAGACCAGGGTTAGAACTTAAAAAGATCTCCATTTCCTTGGGATAACCTGCGGCAAAAATGGCAATATCACCAGGTCCATCCGACATTTCCTTTACCAAAATCTCGATAACCTCATGACCATAATCCTTATTGTCGTCCTCGTTTCGCACCAGTGAATATGCCTCATCAATGAACAAAACACCACCTCGGGCAGTCTCTATAATATCTTTTACCTTCGGTGCCGTCTGCCCAATATACTGACCTATTAACTCTGCCCTGCCTACTTCATGCAATTTGCCATTGCTCAGCAACCCCATCTGGTAATACAGCTTTCCTAGCAAACGGGCCACAGTAGTTTTTCCTGTACCAGGGTTGCCCAAAAATACCGAATGCAAGTTGGCAGGTTCACTTTCTTCAAAGCCCTGTTCTTTCCTGAGCTTCACAAATTCAAGGTATTTCACATAATCGTGAATCCGTTTCTTTATCTCTACCAAGCCTATCAGCTTGTTCAGTTGCTTTAAGTTATCTTCTAATTTTTCACCCGTACTTTCGGCCAAAGCATCGTCATCTTGTTTGATAAAAGTATCCTCACCTACAAGTACTTGGCAATTTCCCTCTACATTTTCATCGCCACATTCAAAAGGAACTATTGCCAGCAACTGATCCATGAACACTACTTCTAAAGTATAGCGACCATAATACCACGACCCTTTCAATTCGGAGCCCCAACCTGTTACCAAAACTACTTCCGATTCCGTATTTTTTATTTGTCTAAGCTCTACGGTGCAGCCTTTAAGTTGCCTTGCCTCATTATAAAAATTGAAGGTGATTTCACTAAACCATGAGCGTTCTTGAAGATTTTCTATCACAAACTCAGCCCACACATAGCGAGTATCTTTTACACTAAATTGCTTGAGGTATTTTCGTTGATCCTGTTCTATACCCGAATCCCCCCCCTCAAAAAGCTTGATATTCATGAGCTCAAAATAGGGATTTAGCTCAGGCGTTACAGGTCCGCTATCTTCTACATAAAAATACGCTTTCCCAACAAAGTCATCTTGAATGTAAGCTTCCCACAAGTAATCGCCCCTTTTCCAGTAATGTCCTGGCTCTTCATGCCCCCAACCTTCTCGTATTTTTACCACGTTTTCGGCCACGGGCACTTCCTTCTCCAAGGGCAGCTCACAAAGAAGTTCTTTTTCGCCCTCCACTAGTTTGTAACATTTTAATGTGAGGTGTATAAACCAATTTTCTACATCAAAATATTTGTTGAAAAATGAAAGTTCCACATACAGATAAGAAACCTCGCAGCTCTCAAAAACCCGTCTATATTTTTTTTGCCCATTAGCCAACCACTCGGTAGAGGAGTAAATTTTTAGCCCTTTGTACTTGTATTTGGCGGAATTTTCTGGGCTTCTACTTTCTTCCTTCATTCTCTTTGGTGTTAATTTTAAACTCGGTTAACTTCTCGTGAAAGCGATATAAAACTTCGTATAAATTCAAATTGACCATACAAACCTTTACAATATACATTTTTTCTAGTTGAAAATAAAGTTATTTCTCCAGCCCCACCCACACTTATTTAGCCCAAATAAAAAAAATACAAGGAGTACATTTGGATTATTCATTACATATTCATTTTTTTGTTGCCATGAAAACAACGGCACTACACATTAGGAATTGGTGGCACACTTGGATATAATCAAGTGGACAGGCTACGCCTATAGTGCATTTTTAAATATATAAGATATATAAAATGGCTTTCTGTTCACTCAGAAAGCCATTTTTGTTTTAAACTCATGCAAAAGACCCTCAAAAAAGTGGAAACATTTAACATCAAAACCCAAACACGAAAATTACTGGCAGACACTTTTACCCCTGTTAGTATCTACCTCCAGCTAAGAGATGTGTTCGTAAACAGCATTTTGCTAGAAAGCTCCGACTACCATGGCAATGACAATGCTTTTACCTACATCTGCTGTGAGCCTATCGCCACTTTTGAAGCAAAAGGAAAGTCTGTGACCGAAAAGCTTCCAAATGGAAAAACCATCAACCATTCGCTGGCATCTAACAGCGAAATGCTCGGACATCTCAACGGGTTTGTGGAAAAATTCAAAGCCGAAGATTTAGGACATAAGTTCATCCACAACGGGCTTTTTGGCTACATGACCTACGACTCGGTACAATATTATGAAGAAATAGAATTTGGGAACAAGCCTACCGAGGAAATGAAAATTCCCGATACAATGTATCAAGTTTATCGCTATATCATCGCTATCAATCATTTCAACGAAGAAATTTTCCTGTTTGAAAACAATGTAGAAGGGGTGGAAAGCCTAAGCAAACTCGACCAAATTCAGGCACTGCTCAGTAACCGAAGTTACGTTACCCACCAGTTTGACCCAGAACCCGAGGAAGCCACCAATTTTACCGACGATGAATATATGGGAATCGTGGAAAAAGGAATAAAGCATTGCAAGCGAGGAGATGTTTTCCAAATAGTACTTTCCCGCAGGTTCAGCAAAAATTTCAAAGGTGACGAATTCAACGTCTATCGCGCCCTACGCTCCATCAATCCCTCCCCCTACCTTTTCTACTTCGACTATGGCAACTACAAAATATTTGGTTCTTCGCCCGAAGCCCAAATTGTAATTAAAGACAAGCAAGCTGCCATTTATCCAATAGCGGGTACTTTCCGCCGAACCGGAAACGACAAGCAAGACGAAGAAGTAGCAAGGCAACTTTTTGACGATCCCAAAGAAAACTCAGAGCACTTAATGCTGGTAGATTTGGCTAGAAACGACCTAAGCAGAAATGGAGAAAAAGTAGAAGTTGCCACGTTCAAAGAAATTCAGTACTTCTCGCACGTAATTCATTTGGTTTCCAAAGTAATTGGCAAAGTAACGAAAGATAATATTTTACAAGTAGTTGCAGATACCTTTCCCGCTGGTACACTTTCCGGAGCTCCAAAATATATGGCCATGGAACTTATTGATAAATACGAAACCGTAAGCCGAGGGTACTACGGAGGCTGCATCGGATTTTTAGGCTTCAACGGCGAGTTTAACCATGCTATAATGATCCGTTCGTTCCTCTCTAAAAACAATACACTTTATTACCAAGCAGGAGCTGGAGTAGTGGCAAAATCGAACCCAAGAAGTGAAATGGAAGAGGTGAACAACAAACTAATGGCACTCAGAAAAGCCATTGAGGTTGCTTCGGAAATAAAAGCATAAAACCTTCTTACAACAAAAATCAGGTAAAAACATTTAGAGCAAACTTTTCATGAACTTACTCATACTCGATAATTACGATTCGTTCACCTACAATCTCGTCCATTTGGTGAAGCACCTCGGCTACTCTCCTGTAATTAAAAGGAATGACAAAATTAGTCTTGATGACGTAGATGCCTATGATAAAATACTCCTTTCCCCAGGCCCTGGCATTCCTGAAGAAGCAGGAATAATGATGGATTTGATAAAAAGATATGCACCGACTAAAAGCATAATGGGCGTTTGCCTTGGCCACCAAGGTATTTCCGAAGCTTTTGGTGCCAAGCTGCATAATTTGGATTTGGTCTATCACGGCATAGTCACCGATACAGAAATCACCGATGCCGAAGAGATTCTTTTCAAGGATTTACCTACTACACTGAAAACCTGCCGCTACCACTCATGGGTAGTTGACCCAGAAGGCTTGCCCAACTGCCTCGAAGTCACCGCTACCAACAGCGAGGGCAGGATCATGGCGATTAGGCACAAGGAATTCGATGTGCGCGGAGTGCAATTCCACCCCGAGTCTTTCTTGACCGAAGGCGGCGAAACCATGCTTAAAAACTGGTTAGAATCGTAGTTATCTTTATTTTTTGACCTTTAACATAGATATAAAATGAAAGAAATATTAAACCATCTTTTTGAATACAAAACCCTTTCAAAAGAGCAGGCAAAGGAAATTTTGACAAATCTGGCTCAGGGCAAATATAACAACAGCCAAGTCGCTGCTTTCATGACGGTTTACCTCATGAGGAACATTACGGTAAATGAACTAGCAGGCTTTAGGGATGCTATGCTGGAGCTTTGCCTCCCAGTAAAGTTTGACCACGATGTAATAGACCTTTGCGGAACGGGTGGCGATGGGAAAAATACTTTTAATATAAGCACACTGTCTTCTTTTGTTACCGCTGGAGCTGGGGTAAAAGTTGCCAAACATGGCAATTACGGGGTTTCTTCTGTTTCTGGTTCTTCTAACGTGTTGGAATATTTTGGCTACAAATTCACCAACAACACGGATGAACTCAGAAAAAAAATGGACGAGGCAAATATCTGCTTTCTTCACGCACCATTGTTCCATCCAGCCATGAAAAACGTTGCCCCAATTAGGCGGGAGCTTGGCATCAAAACCTTTTTCAATATGTTGGGACCAATAGTGAACCCGTCCAAACCCAAGTACCAATTAGTGGGTGTTTTCAGCTTAGAGCTCCAAAGGCTATATGCGTATTTGTACCAAAATACATACAAGCATTATGCAATTATCCACGCACTAGACGGCTATGATGAAGTTTCTCTTACGGGTGATATCAAATCGGTAACGCACCAAGGCGAACAGCTGCTTACCCCTTCTGACCTTGGTTTGCCCAAACTCACCCAAGAAGAAATTTCTGGGGGAGAATCGGTAGAAGATGCTGCCACTATTTTCAAAAATGTATTGGAAGGAAATAGCACCGAAGCACAAAGAAATGTGGTTTTAGCAAATTCAACCTTAGCTATTGCTTGCGCTAAAAACATCTCAAATACAGAAGCTCTTGAACTTGCCAAAGACTCCTTGGACTCGGGCAGGGCAAAAGCTGCTCTAAAAAAACTCATCGATTAACCTTACCCATCTCTTAACCAATACAACCATGACTAAATACATAGAGAGCATCCAACGATTTGCCAAACTGGAAAAAGATTATCATAGTAAATTCCCAAACGCTCAACCCGTTGGCAATTTTTTCGCTTATTTTGAACTAGACGACTTACTTGATATAATACAAGGAGCAAACGGAAAGGAGATAAAATTCACACTGGAAAAACAAACAAATAGCTGCTCGTATAGCTATTTGTAGAAAACTGGATAAAGAAAAATGTCGAATATTTTAGATAAAATAATAGCCCACAAGCTACAAGAAACCGCAGCTAGAAAGGAACAAATTTCTATATCAGAACTGGAAAAATCTATTCCTGAAAGAAGTATTATTTCTTTGAAAGAGAGCATCAAAAAAACAGAAAGCGGAATTATTGCCGAGTTCAAAAGACGCTCACCATCCAAAGGATTAATCAACGGAACTGCTTTACCAAGCGAAGTTCCAGCTGGGTACTTGGAAGCTGGAGTAGCTGGCGTTTCCATCTTAACTGATGAAGAATTTTTTGGAGGAACCAACGAAGACCTCAAAACTGCACGCTCATTTGCCAAAGGACCTATTCTACGTAAGGATTTCACTGTGGAAGAATACAACGTGGTAGAAGCCAGAGCCATAGGAGCTGACGCCATCTTGCTGATAGCCGCTGCTTTGGAGCCCAAACAGCTCAAAAACTTGGCAAAACTGGCAAAAGAGCTAGGTTTAGAAGTATTAATGGAGATCCACAACAAAGAAGAACTTAATCGTTCAATAAATGAATATGTCGATTTGGTGGGGGTGAACAACAGGAACTTAAAGACGTTTGAAGTTTCAATAAACACATCGATTGAACTAGAAAAAGCAATCCCAAATGAGTTTTTGAAAGTTTCAGAAAGTGGAATTAGCAATCCAAAAACAATTTTGGAACTTAGAGAGATTGGCTTTTCAGGCTTTTTAATTGGGGAAAACTTCATGAAAACTAATAACCCCATCCAAGCATGCAAAGAGTTTGTAAGTATGCTCAAAAATCTTGGATAGTCAAAAACTACCGCTTCTGTCTTTTCAACCAGTTTAATCACTCCTAGTCTCGACATTTCTTGAACACAAAATAGTAAGAACTGATCAAATAACCCTATTACTAGAAAATGATACAGACTGTATTTGAAGACAAAAATGAAAATTTTAAATGGGTAGATGTGGTAAACCCTCAGCCCGAAGAATATGAAATCTTAACCAGTAAATATAACCTGCACCCAGCAGCTGTCAAAGACTGCCTTGCTCCTGAGCATTTGCCCAAATATGAACGTATTGGCGAAAGCAGCTTCGTAATAGCAAGAATCTATGACGAGAGCTCTCAAGACGCTGCCGATACCGTGCAGCAACTAACCAACAAAGTTGCCATGTTCATAACGGATGAGTTTATTATTACTATCCACAGAAAAGATGAACCATTTATTGCTAGGGCAAAAGAAAAATGGCACAACCCTTCCAAGCTAGCGGAAAAAACCCCTACATACCTTATAAACCAGTTGATTTATAGGTCTATCAAAACTTACGAAGGAGCACTTTATCGCTCTACAGAGCGGCTAGATAAAATTGAGAAGAAAATATTTGCCGATTCGAAAGCACCTGAACTTATCAGGGAAATGTATATAATTAAAAGAAGAGCTTCAGTTTTCAAAAGAATGCTGCTCCTCTCTAAAGATATGCTCAACCAATTTGCCCGCTTTTCGGACGTGCAAGACCCCTTTACCCAAGACCTTATAGACAGTGCCGACAGCATGCACTTTAAGGCAGATGAGCTTCACGAAAACGTAAACAACCTATTAAATCTCCACCTATCTCTTGCATCACATCGCACCAATGAGGTAATGGGAGTACTTACTATCGTATCCATGCTATTCCTACCATTAACCTTTATAGTAGGTTTATACGGTATGAACTTCCAATATATGCCTGAGCTTAACTACAAATACAGCTACTTTGTAGTCTTGATCCTTATGATCATAATGGTGATTGTCTCCTACATTTGGTTCAGAAGGAAGGGCTGGCTGTAGCCCAAAGCCTGCTGGGTAAATGAGCTAAACTCAAGAAAATCAACAAAATATTGATTTTCAATTTGGGATAAGATTATTAATTGCTACTTTTGCACTCCTTTTTAAAGGGAAAACTGTGCCTAGGCGCAGCGTTTATTTTAATAATATTCCAATTTTAGAGTATTAGTTTATTTAACCAGCATGTTGCAACAATCTGCTTGTAACCTCTGCTACAACGACAATTTAAAATGCCCGGAATAATTGGTAAAAAAATCGGGATGACAAGTGTTTTTGACGAGAACGGAAAAAACATTGCATGTACTGTCATCCAAGCTGGGGAAAATGTTATTACCCAAGTCAGAACAAAAGATGTCGACGGATACGAAGCTATCCAGGTAGGATTCGGAGACAGAAAAGAAAAAAACACGCCTAAAGCCCTTCAAAGCCATTTCAAAAAGGCAAACACTACTCCTAAGCACAAGCTTACTGAGTTTAGAGATTACGAAGGTGATTACAGCCTAGGAGATGTTTTGTCTATTGGCGAAGTTTTCGAAATAGGAGACTTTGTCGATGTGTCAGGCACTTCAAAAGGTAAAGGTTTCCAAGGTGTTGTAAAAAGACACGGATTTGGTGGTGTAGGTCAAGCTACTCACGGTCAGCATAATAGAGGTCGTGCACCAGGTGCTATCGGAGCTTGTTCGTATCCTGCAAGAGTTTTCAAAGGTCTTAAGATGGCTGGACAAACAGGAAACAGCAAGGTAACGATTCAAAACCTTAAAGTTTTGAAAATCATTCCCGAAGAAAACCTCATCGTATTGAGCGGTGCAGTACCGGGAGCTAAAAATTCTTACGTGATCATCGAAAAGTAGTATTTGAAATGGAATTATCAGTATTTGATATAAGCGGAAAAGATACGGGCAGAACTGTTGCGTTGCCTGAATCAGTATTTGGAATCGAACCAAATGATCACGCCATCTATCTTGACGTAAAGCAATTCTTGGCTAACCAAAGACAAGGAACACATGCTGCCAAAGAAAGAGCGGATATCGTAGGTTCAACCAGAAAGATCAAAAAGCAAAAAGGAACTGGTACAGCTCGTGCGGGTAGTATCAAATCTCCTATTTTTAGAGGTGGTGGACGTGTATTTGGTCCAAGGCCAAGAGATTATAGCTTCAAGCTTAACAAAAAGCTTAAAAAATTGGCTAGGAAATCTGCTCTTGCTTACAAAGCAACAGATTCATCGATCTCTGTAATAGAAGGTTTCAACTTAGACACGCCAAAGACTAAGTCGTATTTGAATATCCTTAAAGGATTGGAATTGTCTGGCAAAAAGACATTGCTAGTACTCCCAGAACAAGATACCAACATCTATCTTTCTGCGAGAAACATTCCAAAGACGAAGGTAGTCACTGTTGACAACCTAAATACTTATGAAATTCTTTATGCAGACACGTTGATAGTTGCCGAGTCTTCACTCGAAAAACTTTCAGCCCTCTAAACCAATATTAGTTATGCAAATACTTAAGAAGCCCATAGTAACAGAGAAAGTTACTGAAATGAACGAAAAGGGCATATATGGATTTATTGTTGACAGGAGAGCCAACAAAATACAGATCAAGAAAGAGGTAGAGGCAACTTACGGTGTCAATGTAGATAGCGTAAGAACTATGAACTACCAAGGCAAAGCTAAAGTTCGTTACACTCGTACGAAAGTTATTAGTGGACGCCAGCAGTCTTTCAAGAAAGCAATAGTTCAAGTTGCAGAAGGTGAGTTCATCGATCTGTATGAAAATTTATAATTGTTACAAGACATTTAAAATTATATAAAAATGGGTGTTAGAAAACTAAAACCGACTTCCCCAGGACAAAGGTTTAGATTGGCCCCAACTTTTGAGGAGATTACAACCAGCAAGCCCGAAAAGTCATTGTTGGCTCCTTATAAGAAGTCTGGTGGTAGAAATAGTCAGGGACGCATTACTTCTAGAAACAGAGGCGGTGGTCACAAACAAAGATATAGGATCATCGATTTCAAAAGGACAAAACACGGCATGCCTGCTGAAGTATTGTCAGTTGAATATGATCCAATAAGAACAGCTCGTATTTCTTTGCTTCAATACGAAGATGGTGAGAAGACGTACATCGTTGCACCAGCAGGGATCCAAGTAGGACAAAAAGTAGTATCTGGACCAGAAGCTGCTCCAGAACTTGGCAACTGCCTTCCACTTGAAAACATTCCTTTGGGTACCATTATTCACAACATTGAGTTGAAACCAGGTAAAGGAGCTGCGATGGCTCGTAGTGCAGGGTCTTATGCTCAGCTAATGGGTCGTACTGGAAAATATGCCACTCTTAAATTGCCTTCAGGTGAAAGTCGTTTAGTATTACTTTCTTGCTACGCAACGATAGGTACTGTATCAAACAGTGATCATATGAACGAGCGTTTAGGAAAAGCGGGTAGGAAAAGATGGTTAGGAAGACGTCCACGTGTAAGAGGTGTTGCTATGAACCCTGTCGATCACCCAATGGGTGGTGGTGAAGGAAGGTCTTCAGGAGGTCATCCAAGGTCACGTACTGGTCTTTACTCTAAAGGTAAGAAGACTAGGAGTCCTAAGAAGTATTCCAACTCTTTCATTATTGGCAAAAAAAATAAGAAATAAACATGTCTAGATCACTTAAAAAAGGACCATATATAGATTATAGGCTTGATAAGAAAGTAGCTACTCTTGAAGAGTCTGGCAAAAAAACAGTTATCAAGACTTGGTCAAGAAGATCAATGATTTCCCCTGATTTCATAGGTCACACATTTGCAGTTCACAACGGCAACAAATTCATCCCTGTTTATGTAACCGAAAACATGGTAGGTCATAAGTTTGGTGAATTTGCACCTACTCGTAACTTCAGGGGGCACATTTCTAAAAAAGATAAAGGGAAAAGATAAATCATGGAAGCAGTAGCGAAATTAAATAACGTACCCATCGCTCCCCGTAAGATGCGCCTAGTTGTTGACACTATTAGGGGACAAAAAGTAAGTCACGCACTTAACCTGTTAAAGTTCGAAGCGAAAAGTGGTGCTCCACTTATAGAAAAGCTTCTTCTTTCAGCTCTTGCCAACTGGGAAGCAAAAAACCCTGATGAGGCTATAGAGGATGCAGATCTTTTTGTAAAAGAAGTATTTGTTACTCAGGGAAGGACTCTTAAAAGATTCAGACCTGCACCTCAGGGAAGAGCTCACCGTATCAGGAAACGCTCTAACCATGTAACTTTGGTAGTTGATTCATTCAGCAATACTTTGCTTGACGAAGTTGAGGAAGTCGAAACTGAAGTAACTGAACAATCTGATAATTAATTTCAAAGAAAATATTCATGGGACAAAAAGTAAATCCAATAGGGCTCAGGTTAGGATACGTAAAAGGATGGGATTCTAGCTGGTACGGAGGAAAAGACTTCTCAGACAAATTAGTTGAGGACGAAAAAATTCGTAAATATGTTAGTGCCAGACTCCCTAACCCAAGGGCAGGCATTTCAAGAATTGTAATAGAAAGAACGCTTAAAAGGCTAACCCTTACTGTTCACACGGCTCGTCCGGGTGTAGTAATTGGTAAGGCTGGTGCTGAGGTTGATAAAATCAAAGAAGAGCTTAAGCAACTTACTAGTAAAGATGTTCAGATCAATATCAGTGAGATCAAAAGACCTGAGCTTGATTCTAAACTAGTTGCAGAGTCTGTTGCACAGCAAATCAGCAATAGGGTATCGTACAGGAGAGCTATGAAACAAGCTATCCAAAACACGATGCGTGTTGGTGCTCAAGGTATCAAAATCAAAGCTTCTGGTAGACTAGGTGGTGCTGAAATGGCAAGAACCGAACTTTACAAAGAAGGTCGTATTCCATTGCATACACTTAGAGCTAACATCGACTATTCATTGGTTGAAGCTCAAACTGTATATGGTAAAATCGGTATCAAGGTTTGGATATTTAAAGGCGAAATCTACGGTAAGCCTGATTTGAGCCCAAATATCGACGAAGCTCCAGAAAGAGGAAATAGAGGCGGTAACAGAGGTGGTAACAAAAGAAAACCACAAGGAAGGAGAAGACCAGGAGGAGGCGGAAGACCTCAGAACAACGATAGATAATGTATCAAAAAAGGGCTGCAAGTTTGCAGCCCTTTTCTTTTTGCTTTTTTCCTATTGAAGAGAAATCCCAAACTTTTGCTCGATAGTAGGTTTAGGCATTATTTCTACCACAACCTTAAAAGACACATCGTCGAAAGGCCTGTCTCCTGAACCTGTTGGCACTTGACTTATTTTTTCCAACACATCTAATCCAGTAATTACTTCTCCAAAGACGGTATATTCCCCATCTAACGAAGGGTAGCCACCTATAGAAGTATAAGCTTGAAGTTGCTGCTCAGAAATTGGCTTATCAAGCTCCACTCCAAACTCCTCCTCAATCACCTCTTTATTGTCCATTATCAACTTTCCATATTTCTCCATTTCCCCGTCTACTTGAAGCTGCACTGCTTCTTGACGCACAGAGTAATATTCTTCTTTTTCAAGTAACTGCACAAACAATCCCTGCATTTGCTGATAATCAACCATCAAGTTTTTCAGCTCTTCTTCACTAAAAACTTTTCCTTCTACCACAAAAAACTGGCTTCCATTAGATTCTTTATCAGGATTGGCATCACCACCAATTCTGGCCGCAGACAATGCCCCTTTTTTATGAATTAAACTAGGGTTAAACTCAGCAGGAATAGTATAGCCTGGACTTCCCATTCCAAGCTTTGCCAATGAGCCAGCATCCCGTGAAGTTGGATCACCTCCCTGAATCATAAATTCAGACATCACTCTATGGAAAAGCAAATCGTCATAAAATCCATCTACCGCCAGTTTTACAAAGTTTTCCTTATGAAGAGGGGTTTCATCGTAAAGAATGGCTTGCATATTTCCCATACTAGTTTCTATGGTAATTAAATATTCTTCTCCTTCTTTTAGCGAACGGTATTCTGAGAGTCCTTTTTTCTTTTCCCCACCACAAGAAGAAATTATGGCCAATAGAAATAAGAATGGAATTAAGTTTTTCAACATCATTTTACCTAACTGTTTTGCATTATTGATTCTATTTCATCTGCCTCAATCGGAATATCTGCCATCAGATCAACTGGAGAGTTTCCATTGATAAGAATATCATTTTCAATCCTCACGCCTATTCCTTCTTCTCGGATATAAATACCAGGCTCGCAAGTAAACACCATCCCATCTTCAAATTTCCTAGCCCTTGAACCATAATCATGCACATCCAAACCCAAATGGTGAGAAACTCCATGCATAAAGTATTTCCTGAATAATGGCTTACCTCGTTTTTGGTTTTTCACGTCTTCTGCTGTGAACAGCCCGAGCTCAATCAATTCCTCTTCCATTATTTTCTGTACGTCTGCGGTATAGTCTATCAAATTATTACCTGGAACAAGCATTTGAATTCCCTGTTTCATCACTCTCAACACAGCATTATAAACCGCCTTTTGCCGTTCGGTAAACTTTCCGCTCACGGGAATAGTACGGGTCAGGTCAGAAGCATAATTAGCATACTCAGCCCCAAAATCCATTAAAAGCACATCCCCATCTTGGCACTGTTTAGCATTGGAGATATAATGTAGAACGCAAGAGTCTGAGCCCGAAGCGATGATAGGTTCATATGCCGACCCTCTTGAGCGATTCCTCAAAAACTCATGCATCATTTCTGCCTCTATTTCATATTCCCACACCCCTGGCTTCACAAATTTCAACACTCGCTCGAAGCCTTTTTTGGTAATTCCACAAGCATGCTTTATCAACTCAACTTCCGTTTCAGATTTGATCACTCGGAGGTGATGCATTATTGGGGACAAACGCTCATATTCATGCAGGGGAAATTTCTCTTTACACCATTTTATGAAGCGGGCATCCCTCGTTTCCACATCTTCTCCTGCCCTCAAGTGCTCATTTGTGTTCAAATAAATTCTTTCGGCTTCGTAAACCAACCTTGTCAGCACATCATTCATACTGCTCAACCAGTAAACAGTTGGCACTCCCGAAGTTTCTCTTGCCTGTTGTTTGGTATATTTTGCCCCTTCCCAAATCGCTATCAACTCACTCGTTTCTTTCAAAAAAAGAATTTCACGGTGCTTTTCCTCCCTCGCATCGGGAAAAACCACTAACACCGACTCTTCCTGATTTATCCCACTTAAATAAAAAATATCTGAATGCTGTTTGAAAGGCATCACACCATCGGCACTGGTCGGCATAATGTCATTAGAATTTAATATGGCAATTGAGTTTGGTTTCATCTCTTTTGCCAAGTTCTTTCTATTTTTGATGAATAAAGAATTGTCGATTGGAGCGTATTTCATGTCCTAATATATAATTAAGTTTAAGTTGTTTCAGCTACTCAATAATCGATTAGCAGAACTTTTAACATCTCGATTACCGTTTAAAAATAAGCATATTTAGCTGAGCGACACATTTTTCCCTTTGCTAATTAGTAAAAGCATAGCTATCAAAAACCATTTTTACTCACCCAATTATTGGTTTGAGATATCTAATTAAGAAATTTTACAATTTAATAAATCAACTAATGAGAATTTTAATTGGAGTATTGAGCTTTTTAATTCTTTCCTCTTCGGCTTTTGCCCAACAGCAAAAATACTGGGTCGTATTCAAAAAAAAGGAAATAAAAGAGCATGAAAACACAGCACTTGTGTCTGAAAAAACACTTGAAAACAGAAAGTCACAAGAGATTCCTTTAATTCAATATTCTGATTTTCCAGTTTCTGCCTCCAATTTAGAAAGCGTAAAACAAGAAGGGGCTGCTCCTCTTGTGGTATCCAAATGGCTCAATGCCGCAAGCGCAAAACTTACCCCCGAGCAAGTGAACAGGCTCAAGCAATTGCCTAATGTAAAAAAAGTCATCCCTATCCGAGGAAAAATGCTTCCTGCTAAATATACCATGCCATCGCCATCTTATGCTACTGCCATCAGCCAAATGGAAGCCAACGTAATGGCCGAAGAAGGACTCACAGGCGAAGGAGTTGTTGTTGGTGTAATTGACGCTGGTTTTTTCGGTGCAAAAAACAACAAATACCTGAAAGAACTTTTCAAAGATAAGCGAGTATTGGGCGTAAAGGATTTGGTAAACCCTCTTAAAACCGACCATTACGATTCTATGGAAACTTTTTCGGACAGCCACGGAACGACTGTTTTGAAAATGATAACGGGGGTGAAAGGAAAAGGAGAGCAGTCAGGCTTTGCTACCAATGCTACATTTTACTTGGCAAGAACTGACCACGGTGACAACGAAACCAGAGGGGAAGAAGATAACTGGGTACAAGCAATGGAATGGATGGATAGCTTGGGCGTTCGGCTCATCAACACGTCTCTGGGCTATGCACTCGGTTTCGACGATCCTAATGAGAATTACAAGTTGGAAGATATGGATGGGCAAACGAGCATTATCAGCAAAGCCGCTCAAATCGCCAGCGATGAAAAAGGCATATTACTCGTGGTTTCTGCTGGAAATGAAGGATCGGACCCAGCTTGGCGAATCGTTTCCACCCCTGCCGATGCTAAAGGTGTCCTTTCGATTGGGGCAACTGACCCAAGTGGGCTAAAAATGGGGTACAGCAGTATTGGGCCAGAAGAGTTACCTTACCTCAAGCCAAATGTTTCTTGCTTTTCTCTGAGCGGAACTTCTTTCTCCGCTCCGGTAATAACCGGTTTTGCCGCTTGTCTTTTGCAGAAAAAACCTGAAGCCAAGAATACTGAAATCATCAAAGTCATTGAGAAATCTGCACAGCTCTATCCTTATGGAAATAACTTCATAGGCTACGGAATCCCCAAAGCCTCCATGGCTCTTTCTCTGTTAAAAAATGAAATTGAGCTTACGGATTTGCCACAAAAAGTCTCTGCCGAAGGGAAGGATGTCTATACCGTAAAAGTGAAAGACAAAAAAATCACTAAGGGTATTATTTTCCACAAAAAGGATGAAAGAATAGTGCTTTTGCAAAATTATGTAAAAGGTAACAAGGGAAAGTTTGAAATAAAAAAAGCAAAAGATGCGCAATTCAGTTCTGTTATCATAGACGGTAGGGTCTATGAAATTGCTTGGTAAGCCTACTTTTCCATAACTATTTTTTCTTACAAAATGAAAATTCAAACTTTACTGACCACTCTTCTTTTTGCCATTCAGCTTAACAGTTGCATCACTCCAGAATCGGAACAAGCAAGTACTGAAGAATCTCTATATTACGACATTCAAGAAATGTTGAACCCTGAAATAGCACGCTTGCAAAGTGAAAAACCAATGGTGAGAAAAGTTACCATGATGAATGGGGAAACTAAAACGGAAGAAATAAAAGTAGAAGATTGGAAAAAAGAACTTGCTGTTTTCCTTAATGCCAACATCAACAAACCCATCTTGAAAGGGAGCTACGAGATAGAAAAAAAAGAAGGTCTGATAACCTATACAGCCCTCAAAGAAGATTTGCCCATAAAAGAAATGAAGGTAAAATACGTAGGAGAACCAACTACTAAAATTGAAGCAGTAGAAGAAAAAGAAACTGTGTTATTTCACAACAAGCGAGAACTGGGCGTAACTATTACTGACGGAAAAATTGCCAGTTACAGCTTGGTGGGCTACCAAAAAATGCCAGCAAAAGACAGTTTGGTTTACAAAATAGAGGCAACTATCCTTTATTGATCACCTACCAGAAGAACCTACGGCTAGTTTTTTCTTCACTTGATGCACATTTCCCTGAAGGTCAAAAAGTTCGATGAACACGAGGTAATACCCTGTTCTCACTTTTTGACCTTCATCGTTTGTCCCATCCCACCGAAAATAACTACCTTGCCCCAGCAAAGCATTTTGTATCAAGACCTTCACAGCCCTTCCGTTCAAATCATAAATGATTATACTGGCGACTTGGGCATTTGAAGAGCAATTGAAACGTATGGTCGCAAAATCATCTACTCCATCTAAATTTGGGGTGAAAATTTCAGGTGCTACTTCAAAACATTCTTTTATTGAGTTTTCAACAACTAATTCCTTTCGCTGAGAATTGGGTTTTCCTGGTGTCGCATAGCCTTCCGTAGCTGCAGCCGAATGCCAGTTTTCAGGATCACTAGAAGGCAAATCATAAGCAATGCGCTCCAAAGAAACCCCTCCTACATCGTGGAGAAGGGAGAAATGCATATTTTCATCGTAGTTCATTTCATCAATTACCAATCTCGAACTATCCAACAGAATTACGTTCCCCTCATCGTCATTGAAGGATGGCATTTTCATTTCTATCAGAATTGAATCTGGCACAGTAGGGTACTCTGATTTGAATATGTTTTTATCTGAAGTAAGGACTAAAAATGATCTTGGCAGGAAAATCAAGCTGCTTTCACTAAGTACTTTTTCTTGCTCAACTTCTCCCTCTTTCTGAGTAGCCAACTCCCATTTTTTAAGGTCGATGTATTTATTTGAATAATTATAAATCTCAACAAAATCAACTCCTCCCGTTTTCGGGTTGAACAATACCTCACTTATCAGAACATCATTTGATTCAGCCTTTTCTGGCATCCTAAAAGTTATTTTTTGCCCCTTCATATCCGTATTCCCAGCACAATCTTGTAGCCCTTTTACCGAAAAAGTATATTCTTGGGAAGGTAAAATTTCATCCCCAAGTTGCAAATTGACTTTTTGAGATTCGGCAGAAATATACCCAACCGATGTTATTTTGAGTGAAGGTTTAAATTCATATTCTGCATTCATCACCGAAAGACTGTCCAAATTCTCATCAAATACTACTTCCAAATTCAGCGAATCCTTTACAAATAGTTTTAAAAATTTTGGTGGGAAATGATCAGAAACAATTCCTTTCACAGAATTTTCACTTCCAGGAGTTCCCCCTTTATCATCAACTGACCCAGCCCAGTTTTCCGAAGTATAGCAAGGATACTCCAGATCTACCATCTCTAAAGACCACCCTCCTTCAGCTTTCTCGCTATCAGCATACCAGCTTTTTGAATATACAATACTAAAAACCAACTCACCTTGTCTATTTTCCAAACTCAATTCTTCGCCATCATTATTAAGCGAAAGCCAGCTTGGTACGCCCATCACCTCCCCGAAACCTTGAAAGTGGAAAACTGCGTTTGCAGGGCAAAGAATCAAATATTGTTTGGGTAAAAGCAAGTTTTTTGGCAAAATCACTTTTCCTTTTTCATCACTCAAGCTACATCCTTCAAGCGTAATAATTTTGTCCGAAGAATTGTATAGCTCCAAATATTCATACTCGGGCAAGCCAACAGCAGGTATAGGATCTGCCAATACTTCTGTAATCAACAATTCTTGAAAATTAGGCTGTTCGCCCAAGGCTAAAATAACTGAAGCCGAATCAAGTACATTTCCCCAGCAATCATAAATACTTGTTAACTTCAGTTCATAAATACTACCTTTTTCCAGCCCATCTCTCAAAAAAAGCTTGACAACTTGCCCATCTACTTTTAAGTCCGAAATAAAAATATAGGGATCAAAAACAAAGTTTGGAGTAGAAATTAGCAAAGAATCAGGCGCTTCTGAAAAGACCAACTCTAACGTATCTGGTGAAATCAATCGGTACGATTGCAATACATAAGGTTCTTCATCTTTCAATTTCCCATTTACCGAATTAATCCTGCCCGGAGTTCCTCCCAACACATCCTCCGAAGCCCGCCAGTTGGCTGCTCCATTTCCACATTTCGTTTCCAAATCGATCATTTCTAATGACCAGCCGCCGTTGGACTTTCCATCATCGCCGTACCAGTTGTCAGAGTAGGAAACTGAGAAAACTGTAACACCATTTGGATTGGATAGGCTCAAGGTTTTCCCCGCATTGGTAAGGCTTGGAAAAGAGGAAATGCCCAAGACATTCTCGATTCCAAATTCGGTTTCCTTTCCATTTTTACAAACAAGCACATAAGATTTTGAAGGAAGCAAGTAGTCTGGAATTTCCGCAGAACCATTTCCATCATTCAAGACCATCCCGCCCAAATTCAGCAAGCTGTCTGTCGAGTTATACAGCTCAATATATTCTGTTTCGGATAGCCCAACCGAGGGTGATTCGTCTGCCATGACCTCGGTGATCAGTAAGCCTCCTATTTGAGGGATTTTCCCCAAACCAATCAGAAAGCTATCCACCAGCACATTTCCTACGCAATCGCTGATTCCTTGAACCTTAAATTTGTAAAACCTTCCCGAATCAAGGGCTTGGGGAAAAATGGTTTCGACTTGGATTGGAGAAATCAAGAGAGCCGAATCTACTTTTTCATTTTCGAGAAGAAAGTTGTCTTTTGACGAAAGAACTAACGAGTCGATTTCTTCGGAAAAAATGATTCCAATTTTTCCATTTAAAACCAATTCCCAACTTACAATTTGAGGAGCAAGTGTATCCACGAAAACCCCATTCACAGAATTCACTCTGCCAGGTGTACCACCCAAGCTACCTTCCGAAGCCCGCCAGTTGGCAGCTCCGCTGCCACACTTCGTTTCCAAATCGATCATTTCCAACGACCAGCCGCCATCCGATTTTTCATCATCACCGTACCAATCACTGGAATAAAAAACAGATGAAATCAGGCTATCATCCACAGTAACCAAAGAGATAGTTTCCCCCGAATTGGTAAGCGAAGGAAAGGATGAAATTCCTAAGCAATTTTCGATCGAAAACTCAGTTTCTTTGCCTTTTGGGCAAATGAGCAAATAGGATTTGGGAGGGAGGAGATGATGAGGCAAACTCACTTTTTTACTGGCATCTTGCAAAGCCACAGACAGTAAACTCAAGGTATCGTCTGTAGGGTTGTACAACTCCAAATACTCCACTTCTGGCAAACCTTGACTTGGCGACGGATCGACCATTAATTCACTTATCAACAAGTTATTCACACTTACTTTTTGAGGAATATTTACCAAAAAAGTATCCTGTTCCATCACGTTTCCATCTAAATCAGCCACTCCTTCTACTACCAAATTATACGATTTCCCAAACTCAACTTCTTCTTCAAATAGTAGCTCAACTAGTGAGTCTTCAAATAATTCCACTTCCTGTGGGTATCCAATTTGTTGGAAGGCGAAATGGTTAAATGCCTTAGCGGAAGTTTCATTGAGTGGCTCGGAAAATGTCAGCAAAAGTGTAGCCCTGCCTTTCAAAATCAGTGTATCTAAGCTAGGTGGGCTTGTGTCCCATTCAAACGATATTTCACTAGCTGGAGCAAGCTTTTTGGTAGCTAATTTCACTCTATCCGTCCTCAACTTATAAGGAATATTTTCTTTAAAAGGCTTAGCAAAAAACAAGGTTACTATTTCAGGTTCTTCCTCATTTACAACTACGTTTAGCGGTTTTCCAGCTCCAGCAACCTCAAACAGATATGCTTCAATTTCTGCATCTAGTTCTTCTTCATAAATCACTTCTAAGATATTAGCCGCTATCACCTTTGCCTCCAACAAAAAATTATGATACACGAAAGTTTCAGAAAGGCTATCCACCTTTTTCCCGTCACCAGCAATCACATTCTTTACCCAAACTGTCTGTAGGCTATCCTCCTCAAAAGACTGTGGAAAATGAAAATCAACAGCTTGGGAATTGGCTTGAACTAAAGAGTCCGCCACGGAACTCGATACGAAAGCATGAATGGAACCTGGAAATGTTATTTGCTTGGAAAACCAAATACGTAGGCTGTTTTCCGACAACACTTCTGTCTCAAAAATGGCGGGAAACTGCGCCTCAAACTCTACTGCTATGCTATCCACCAAATTGCCTTGTAGGTCTTCCATCTCCAGTAAAAGCAACCGATTGTTTGCCTGAAAAATGGTTGGAAAACCGAGCTCTACTTTGTTGGAAGCCGATTCTAGTTTTGAAATAGTTGTGGGGTAATCAGTCGTATTTAAGGTAAATCTATTTGACTTTAGCAGCACCGAATCGGAAAGCTCTTCGGAAAATATCAGAGCCAAAACCGAATCATTTTTCACTCTCAAACCCAGCAATTCGGGAGGTTTTTCATCGTAAACAACCGACCTATTCCGGGTGTACATCGTATTCCCAACCTCATCTTTCACCCCTGTTATTTTTAAATTATAGGGCTGCTCTGGTTGCAAACTATTTTTGAAACTGAGCCAAACAACTGCTGGGTTCAGCGAGTCCCTTACAGCTTGGAAAGGATGCCCGATATCGGGGCCTAACTCATAAAAATTTACTATTCGTGCCGAAAGGGAATCTACTGGTTCGGTGAATACAACTTTGAGCATGGTGCCCTCGGTAGCAAATACCTGATCGGGATCTACCGAAGGTCTTTTTGTGTCTCGGAAAAACTCAACTTCCTGCGGTAGGGGCATTGCATTTCCGTACACATCTTCAACATTCGAAACCTGAAGTGTGAGGGTTTTATTTTCAGAAAAAGGCTGTGGAAAAAACAAATGGACAAGGCTTCGATCGTTTTCATCCCTAACTGCCGCAATAGCATTTTCCTCCATTTCCACTTCATAAAAATTTATTAGAGTGGAAGCTGAACTACTATCCACTTCTTCGGAGAAATAAATATCCACCGCAGAAGATGTAACCAACTCCGCTTTTATCAGATCAGGCGGCTTGGTATCTGCAAAGTTGAAAACTAGCGAGTCGGTGTTGATAAGTCGATTCCCCAAGGTATCGGACAAATTCCGAACATATAAAGTATAGCCTTCCTCAATTTCAAAAGGCTCGGAAAAAACTAAGTTCAGGCTGTTTTCACCTGAAAAAACGAGCGATTGTGGATATGAGAAAAAGTTATCAACAGAGTAGTTGGACTTATCAACAGCTTCGGCTTCTCTCAATGCTTCATCAAACTCAATTATTAGTTCTGATCCCTCTAACCCACTTATTTTGAGTAATTTTGGAGGTTCTTCATCTGGCTTTGAATAATAAAAAAATTGTTGATAAGTTAGGCTATCGGGTTGATAACTACCTTCTATATCAGTCATATTCTCAATTTCCAGCTTACTAGAACCATTTTCGAGAAATGGTTTTTCAAAGACCAACACTACTTTACGTGGGTCTGAAATATCTTGTGCAACAGAAGCCGGAACAATGGAATCGTTCAGTAAATAATTTGCCATATTTTCCGCCTGCGGCTTATTAAGATCCGTTGACCAAACCAATTCCAATTCAGTTCCGCTCACAGCATTTGCCGAAAGTGGAAAAGGATATTTAGTGATTTCAACATCATCAAAATAGAACTTATCCTCCCTCGCGCCCGATGAAAAATGAACTTGTATCCCAAAATAATTTCCACTTCCAACCCCCTCATCCACTGCCTCACCTTGCACACTATTATTGACATATAATTCCCAAACTCCATCTGGCTTTCTGATGACCTCAACTTCGGCAAATTCTTGTGCGCTGCTCAAAACTCCTTCACCGTCAAAAACTAATTCACTCCTACTCGAACCCGTTTGTTTATAAAGATGGTACGCCACCCCAGATGAGCTTGGCTCAAGCCTCGCTTCCACATAATAGCCGTCCAAATCCTCGTTGAGGTCTTCCGAATCGCTGATAAGATATACTCTGGCGAGGTTTCTAGTAACCAACGAGGAGGACAGGTTGGAAAAATCCAGTTTGAGGTTGAATTTCCAATGAACTATGTGCTGGGTAAAATCTAAATTTTGAGATGTGGAAATCCAGCCTTTTCTTGTTCCCGAACCATTATCGAATATCGCTCTGAGTTCATTATTTTCGATGAGAAAGCCTCCCACCAGCCCAGACGTTCCTCCTTGGCTATAGACAGTTGAGCCATTTTCCAGGTTTATTCTGTTGAAATCTTCTAACAACTGAGCATTGCTTTTAGCTAAACTCAAGCATGACAGAATAGCAATAAAGTAAGCTGCCTTTTTCATGAGAAGAACGCTTAGGTGATACCACTCCCTTTAATTTAAGCAAAACCATAACAAACCTTAAGTCTTTGTTATGAAAAGAATAAAAATATCTCCTTAAAATAGTATTCCATCTTAGATTTTTCCACTTCCATATCTCTTCTTAGTTATTTTTAATCGAACTTTGCACCATTATTTACACAACCACAACAGAATAATGGACAGCATTTTAGCAGTTGAATTAGGCATCAACAGTGATGTGATGCACTGGGTAATTGTTCCCCTTCTTATTTTTATTGCCCGCATTTGCGATGTATCTATCAATACGTTACGGGTTATGTTCATGCTCAGTGGACGAAAAGGTATTTCTACTATTCTAGGCTTTTTAGAAGCGCTAATTTGGCTACTTGCCATCAGCCAAATTTTGCAAAATATAGGCAGTGTGATAACATACATTGCGTACGCTGGAGGTTTTGCAACAGGAATTTATGTAGGGATACTCATTGAAGATCGACTTGCCATTGGGACTATGATAGTGAGAATCATCACCCAAAAAGATGCTTCGGAACTGATAGAAGCGCTGAAAGAAAAAGGCTTTGGGCTTACCTACCTCGATGCCCTCGGAAAGAAGGGCAAAGTGAATATTATTTTTACCATCACCAAACGGAAAAACCTAGACCGCCTTTTAGGACTGATAGAGCAATACAATCCCAATGCCATGTACACCATTGAAGGGCTAAAACATGCACGGGAGTACCATGACATCATGCCCGAGTCGAGGGAAAATCCACTGAGAAGGGTTCGTGGGATGATAAGAAAGTAGTTTTTTACAGATAATGCAACCTATCATTTCTTTCTCTGTCTTTACTTAAAAAATCCTCATAGCAATGAAAAAAATAGCATTTATCCTCTCTTTATTTATTTTCTGTTTATTTCTCGATACCATTTTGTTTGCCCAAACAACAGAATCTTTTTCCTACGATGGCATTACGGAGCTTACGGTGAAAGGTCGCTATGCCAAAGTGATAATCGATGGGCAAAACGGCAATCAACTGACTTTCAAAGGTGAGATTACAGGAAGTGGGAACGATGAAATTAAGTACGAAAAAAATGGCAACTCGCTAAAAGTTTGGTTGGAAGTGAACGGAAACTCTTGGGGCAACAAAAAAGCCACCCTAGATTTCAAAGTACCGAAAGGTATAGAGCTTGTTGTTGACAACTCTTCTGGCGGGGTAAGCGCCTCTAATTTGGATGGTCCAAAAATTGAACTTTTAGCCTCTTCAGGAAGTATTTATGCTGAAAATATCTCTTCGGGCTTGATTCTTAAGACTTCTTCGGGCGGTATAAAAGCAAAAGAAATTACGGGGGATATTAACGCTAAAAGCAGCTCTGGTGGGCAGCATTTGGATAATATTGTTGGAAATATAAAAGCGGTAGCTACTTCGGGCGGGGTAAAAGTAAGTAATGTGAAAGGCAGTTTGAATATCTCAAATTCTTCGGGTGGAATTTCAGGTGACGAGGTGATGCTTACGCAAAGCTCTTCTTTCAAAACAAGCTCTGGCGGAATCAAAATGGACTTTGTGAACGATTTGGATGATTTGAGCTTTGAGTGCTCGGCTAGCTCGGGCAATATAAAAATAGGCGAAGAAAGCAGTGGAAAAAAGATCATCCTGAAATATGGGGATATCATGATCCACGGAGTTTCCAGCTCTGGAAGCCAAAAATATTCGACGAAGTAAGTTAGAAAAGTTATACAGTATTTTCTTTTCCAAAAGGCAGGCGCATTCGTCTGCCTTTATTTTTTTAGCTTTGCGAAAATCTTTTTCACCACGCATTTGACCCCACAGATATGAAAGATATTAGTGCAAAAGTTGCGGAAATGTTATTGGAAACAGGAGCGGTAGTTATCCGTCCAGAAGATCCATTTACCTGGACCTCGGGCTGGAAATCACCAATCTACTGCGACAACCGCCTTACATTGTCCTTTCCCGAAGTTCGCTCTTACATCAAAAAAGCACTCACTGCTACCATCCGAAATAAATATCCTGATGTAGAAGTGATAGCAGGTGTAGCAACAGCAGGAATCCCTCAAGCGGCATTGGTTGCCGATTTTATGGAGCTTCCGCTCATGTATGTCCGCTCCAAGCCAAAAGGGCACGGCATGGAAAACATGATAGAAGGAACGGCAAAAGCTGGGGCAAAAGTTGTATTGATAGAAGATTTGATCTCTACGGGAGGAAGCTCGGTAAAAGCAGCGGTAGCCCTCAAAGAAGCTGGGTACGATGTACTTGGGCTTGGCGCAATTTTCTCCTACGGGTTCGATGTTTCTTCGGAAAACTTCGCACAGGCAGAAGTTGACTTCTTCTCCCTGTCCAACTACCAAGATTTGGTAAAAAACCTCGTGGATATGGGTAAAATGGAAGAATCTGTTGCCGCTTCACTTGGGGAATGGAGGAAATCACCTTCTACTTGGAAGCAATAAGCCTCTACTCTTCGCTGCCTAGTTCTTTTATCAGCCAGTTCACTTTTTGGTTGAAGCTTGTGATATAATTATTGACCTTGCTGGAAAGCAGGTGCAGATAGGCTTCGTTGGAAAAATCGATTTCGGCATTGCCAATTTCATGCGCTGCTTCCGACACTTCCACATAGAGCGTGTCGTGGAGCAAGTCAGGACCTTTTGGGATCATCATAGCCATCTTGGCGGGTGGTCCCATTTTTTTTGCCGCCCGTATCATGTCCTTCGCTAAGTACTTCCACTGCTCTTCGAAAGCAGGCACGCCCACCACCGAGCTGCTCAGGCTCAACACCACGGTCAGCACTTTCATTGCAGTCATCACTTCACCAGCCCTATAAGCAATATTGAACGCAGTCCCTTCTGGAGAATCTTCACCTATTTTCTCATTGAAGCCTTCGTTGGCAATTTTTGACCAAGAAAAATAGGCTTCAGGAAAACGAGGAGCGGGCAATAAAATAATATGGTTCTTCTCGGCAATGGACTGGACATTCATCACTTCGCCCATTACTTTAGGCGTATCGTTTTGTAAAGTTTTCATCTCGTCCGAAACCCTAGAAAGCAACTGGGGGTTGGGAAAATTGGTGTAATGCCCCAACAAATCCATTGAGTTGAAATATCCTCCAGACGCTGCTGCGTAAAACCCTGCTACAAAACTTTCTTTTAACGTGACCATATTTTTTAATTACCTCACTTTTGAACTTCATCCAAAAATAGGATAATAAGAGGGAACTTGGTGGATAATAGTGATTTTTGATTTTGTGGTACACAACAAAAAATCCAGCCTTTTCACAAAAGCTGGATTCAAATTTCGGATATGTATGTTGAGTAAAAGGCTTTAGTCCACAACTATTAGATTTTTGGTTCGCTGCCAGACAGATTCATACAAAACACACTTTTCTACCTTGCAGTAACCTCTTGCTCTTCCACCACTTGCCCCCAATCATTAAGCAGTCTTAGTGTAAATTTGGCATCAGGGCCTTGGGTATGCTGGAACATATAATTGTAGCCTTTTTTACCTGGGTAAAGTTTTGAATCTTCAAACACTACCCAAATCACTTGCCCGTTAGCATCGTAAATAACCAATTTCCCCTTCATAATCGCTTTTTTGATAGTTACCCTAAACTGTCCTCTTTTCACCATGGGCTTATATTTTTTGGCATCAGCCGCATTCACGTGGAATTTTTGCTCCACTATGGTTTTTCCTTCTTTTTTTATTTTCAAAAAATACTCTCTGTCGATAGGAAGCTCTCGCCCGTCCATAAAAGCAGCCCTGTTAAACCCTTTCTGGAATTTGCGGTCATCGGCAAGCAAGATGTAAAGTTTATCTTCCGAGTCGTAGATGCCGATGCGAGCAGTGGTAGCCTCTGGCAGCTCAAAGGTCACGAAGGTTTCTTTTGGCAATTTTTTGAGCCTAACTATGGAATCGGCTGGGGTTACGGTTTTCTCGTTCAGTACACCGCTTTCGTTTTCTAGGCGCATGGTAAAAGTAGCACTATCGCCAAAAGTATGGTGCATTCCTACTTTGAACTGGTAAAACCCAGGCTTCATGTCTTTGTCTTTCAGGTATTCCCTCACCATTTGCCCATTTTGGTCGTACAGCCTTAGCTTCACACCTTTGGCATAATCGAGCAAGAGGCACTCAAAACTGGTGTTGATCGTGGTAATATGGTGTTCCCTAGGTTCATAATTATTTTGGTCGCAAGGTTTTCCAGTTGCTTCGCTCACTATCTCGCATAGCTGTTTCACCATTTCAGGGTTCCTACCATAAATATTCCCCATGTGCCCTTCGGAAGTCACAGCCCACACCGCAGACTGTGCCGTACTGGATTGGTACTCATTTTCGCTAATAGTTTGGGCAAGAGCCAAAAGCGGTCCCTCGGCTTTCTTCCCAAGCGAAAAACCTGAGCCTTTGGAGGGAGCTGCGTTGTGCGATTGGGTACACATGGTGAACAAACCGAATTGGGAGATTCTCTTGGGGCCAGCTGCCAGTAGGGCTTCTTGGGTAACCACCAAATTTTGCCACCAGTCTTCGTCGCTTTGAAACATGGTACCCGGTTCTACTTTCAAGTTGAGCCTATAATTGGAAACATTGGTCACTTTCAACAAGATACACTCACCATTGTACCCACCCTTTCCTTCTATATCGAGCTTTATAAGCTTACGGTCAACGGCATCGTACAGTGAGATTTCGGCTTCGGGACCTTTTGCAAGCAATAGGGAGGGAAGTAATAGAATCAGAAAAAAAAGGCAGGTTCTAGATTGTTTAAAAGTCATGGAAATCAAGGTTTTGGAGTGCGGAAAGATTTAGTTATTCCCAATAAATACGAGAAATTTCATGCCACATTGTGAAATAGACTATTTGGAAAAGCAACCTAGGCATCATAGAAACATTTCTTTTTTTGTCTTTTTTTTAAACAAATCGAAACCTAAAGGGCTTTTTGTTAAAATATCATTCAACTAACCTTCATATTTTTCAAAAATTTAAAACTAAAGGAATAAGCAAAAAGGGTTTTTAAAACCAATACAATAAACTTACCTTTGCATCCAAAATTTGCTTAACGCCTTATTTAGAAAGCTAAATGCCTAGGAACAGAAGAATAAGATCGGTCTTAATCATTGGAAGTGGTCCCATCGTTATCGGACAAGCATGTGAGTTTGATTATGCAGGTTCGCAAGCAGCCCGCTCATTACGAGAAGAAGGGATAGAAGTTACACTAATCAATTCCAATCCCGCCACTATCATGACAGATAGTGTGACAGCGGACAATATCTACCTCAAACCGCTTGAAAAGAAGTACATCATTCAAATCCTGTCTGAGCACAACATAGATGCAGTGCTACCTACTATGGGTGGGCAAACTGCACTTAACTTGGCTATAGATTGCGAAGAAGCTGGAATTTGGGAAGAGTTCGGTGTAGAAATCATTGGTGTGGATATCAAAGCGATTGAAACTACAGAAGACAGGGAGCTTTTCAGGAATAAAATGATCGAGCTTAACATCAATGTTTGTAAAGGTCGAACAGCAAAATCATTTTTGGAGGGAAAAGAAATAGCCCAAGAAATAGGTTTTCCATTAGTAATTCGTCCATCGTTTACCCTTGGCGGTAGCGGCGGCGGGTTTGTACATACCAAAGATGAGTTTGACAAAGCCCTTACCCACGGCTTGCACACATCACCAGTACACGAGGTGCTAGTAGAGCAAAGTATATTGGGTTGGAAAGAATATGAGTTGGAGCTTTTGAGGGATAATGTAGGAAACGTCATCATTATCTGCTCTATCGAGAACTTTGACCCAATGGGTATCCATACAGGGGATTCCATTACGGTTGCTCCAGCTCAAACCTTGCCCGACACGGTTTACCAAAACATGCGCGACCTTGCCATCAAGATGATGAACGGTATTGGTCAGTTTGCAGGTGGCTGTAACGTTCAGTTCGCAGTAAACCCTGAAAATGACGATATAGTAGCCATCGAAATCAACCCTAGGGTATCGAGGTCTTCGGCACTAGCATCTAAAGCTACAGGTTACCCAATTGCCAAAATCGCTGCAAAACTTGCGATAGGCTACAACTTGGATGAGCTTGACAATGCCATCACGGGTACTACTTCAGCATTTTTCGAGCCTGCGCTCGATTATGTAATCGTGAAGATACCTCGTTGGAACTTTGATAAGTTCAAAGGTTCTGACCGTACTTTAGGATTGCAAATGAAATCTGTAGGTGAGGCAATGGGAATTGGAAGAAACTTCCAAGAAGCCCTCCAAAAAGCATGTCAGTCACTCGAAATAAAAAGAAACGGGCTTGGTGCTGATGGAAAAGGACTTACCAAACAAGAAGAAATAATCCCAGGTCTTGAAAAAGCAAGTTGGGATAGGATTTTCAGATTGTACGATGCCTTCAAGCTCGGTATTTCACTCAAGAAAATCCATGCCATCACCAAAATAGATAAGTGGTTCCTTAAGCAACTGGAAGAACTTATCCACCTAGAAGATAAAATTGAGGAATATACGATCGAAAGTATTCCTTACGAACTTATGCTCATGGCGAAGCAAAAAGGATATGCCGATAGGCAAATTGCTTTCTTGCTTAAATGCCTAGAGAGTGAGGTTTTTAAGAAAAGGAAGGACATGAAAATCAACAGGACATGGAAACTTGTTGATACGTGTGCTGCAGAATTTGAAGCAAAAACACCTTATTACTACTCTTCTTTTGACGAGGAAAACGAGTCGGTTTCTTCTGACAAGAAAAAAATAGTGGTATTGGGTGCAGGCCCTAACCGAATAGGTCAGGGTATTGAATTTGACTACTGCTGTGTTCATGGCGTGTTGGCTGCTAAGGAAGCTGGTTATGAGACTATCATGATCAACTGTAACCCTGAAACAGTTTCAACCGATTTCGATATTTCGGACAAGCTTTATTTCGAGCCAGTTTTCTGGGAGCATATCTATGAAATCATAGAACATGAAAAACCAGAAGGTGTAATAGTTCAGCTTGGTGGGCAAACAGCTCTAAAACTTGCTGAAAAGCTTAGCCGCTACGGTATAAAAATAATAGGTACTAGCTACGAGGCACTAGATCTTGCTGAAGATAGAGGTAGTTTCTCTGAGTTATTACAAAAGCTAGACATTCCATACCCTAAGTTTGGTGTGGTGGAAAATGCTGACGAAGCATTGGAAGCTTGCCAAGAACTAGGATTCCCATTGCTAGTGAGACCGTCTTATGTACTTGGCGGGCAGAGCATGAAAATCGTGATAAACGAGGAGGAACTAGAAGAGCATGTAGTAAGAACCTTGAGGCAAATACCTAACAACAGGATTTTGCTCGATCACTTCTTAGATGGAGCTATGGAAGCAGAAGCTGATGCGATTTGCGATGGGGAAAATGTTCATATCCTTGGCGTGATGCAGCATATAGAACCTGCGGGTATCCACTCTGGTGACTCTTATGCAGTACTTCCTCCTTATAACCTTGGAGATTTCATTCTTCACCAAATAGAGGAATATACTAAGAAAATTGCTTTGGCTCTCAACACTGTTGGACTTATCAACATCCAATATGCCATCAAAGATGATAAGGTGTATGTGATTGAGGCAAACCCAAGGGCATCTCGTACAGTACCGTTTATTTGCAAGGCTTATCAAGAGCCATATGTAAATTACGCTACAAAAGTGATGCTTGGGGCAAACAAAGTCACCGACTTTAAGTTTAATCCTCAGAAGAATGGATACGCTATCAAAATACCAGTATTTTCGTTCAACAAATTCCCAAATGTAAACAAAGAGCTTGGTCCTGAAATGAAATCTACTGGCGAGGGTATTTACTTCGTAGACAATTTGAGAGATGAGTTTTTCCTCAATATCTACTCTGAAAGAAACCTTTACCTCAGCCGATAAACCTTTATTGGTTTCAATATACACATACTGGCTGCCGTCTTTTGATGGCAGCCTTTTTTTTATTTCTTACAACAAAGTATTTAGATTTGTTAATCTAAGTTTTGAGCCTGCTTCAAGTCAACTGCTTACTTTTACTTGTCTAGAGTATTATTAGAAAAGAAGATAAATTTCTACAACTAATGAAAAAAACATTTCTACCCCTCCTCGCCTTCTCATTTTTGGCACTTTCCTTTATTTTATCCAAAAATGTCACTACTGTTTTTGTAAATACACCAGGGGTTGAGGTATCCTCCAGTTCAGAATCGGGCGGCAGGCTTCGTACAGGAAATGTAGAGCTTGAAAACAATGTTTGGGGACTGAAAGGTGACGGCTATTCGTACAAAATTTTCACTAAAGAAGATAAAACCTTTGGCTGGGAATGGCGCACCCCAGGCGGGCAAGATGGATCAGTAAAAATGTACCTACAGGCTATAATTGGACACAAACCATTCTTTCATTATACCATAGGGAAAGGATTTCCATTTATTCCTAAAGAACTCAAGAGCATGAAGGTGCACTTTAAGTACGAGGGCAGCTACCAAGGCAGAAGAAACTTGGCCTTTGAATTTTGGACGGTAGATGAATACCACGGTGATAACGAATATATCAACACAAGAAAAGATGGCTCTAAAAATATCATTGGGGAGTATATGTTTTGGATGCAAGCAAGCTACGGCATGCCCATAAAACATGAAAATGTGGAAATAGATGGTAGAAAGTGGAATGTAGCCGCAGGAGACCCTGGCCATACGTATGTTGCTTTCATGCCTGCCAATGGCGACATCAAAGAAGCAACAATCGATTTCAAACCTTTCATGGATTGGCTGATTGCCAATAATTATTTGAAAGATACGGACAAGGTCATTAGCCTTGAGCTGGGAAACGAAGTGATTGAAGGAACAGGAAAAACACTCATTAAAGATTATAGTGTTACGATAGAAAAGTAGAAGGTTTACTTTTAAGAATAAAAATGGTCGGCGCAAAAGTTGCGCCGACCATTTTTATTTTGCCTTTTTCATTTTAACCTGCTTTTTTGCCCCAAACCTAAGATTGATTTTGTGGCTACTTTCAAATTCCGTAAACTCGTAGGTAAATCTGCAACTGAGTACGTTAAATTTGGGTTTAAGCTAGTAGTATTAAGAGGAAAATCATGAGAGAAGACTATTTAGATTCGGATGGTGAAAATATGTCGAACGAAGAAAGGGACACGGAAAAAGCACTGAGACCCTTATCGTTTGGCGATTTTACTGGACAACAAAAGGTTGTTGATAACTTAGAGATTTTTGTAAAGGCAGCTTTGCAACGCTCCGAAGCACTTGACCACGTACTACTTCACGGCCCTCCTGGCTTGGGCAAAACTACGCTTTCTTATATTTTGGCAAATGAACTTAATGCTAATATAAATGCCACTTCTGGCCCTGTGCTAGAAAAACCTGGTGATTTGGCTGGGCTTCTGACCAATTTGGAGGAAAATGATGTATTATTCATTGATGAAATCCATAGGCTCAACCCAGTAATCGAGGAGTACTTGTATTCCGCAATGGAAGATTACCGAATCGATATTGTCCTCGACTCAGGACCTAATGCACGAACAATCCAACTTTCTTTAAGTCCTTTTACACTTATTGGGGCTACAACAAGGGCTGGATTGCTCACCTCGCCACTGCGGGCTAGGTTTGGTATAAATGCCAGGCTTGAATATTATGACGCCAGACTATTGTCTAAAATCGTACTTCGCTCGGCAGAAATCCTAAAAGCTCCTATTGAAGCGAATGCAGCTATGGAAATTGCCCGCAGGAGCAGGGGAACTCCTCGTATTGCCAACAATCTCTTGCGAAGAACCCGTGATTTTGCCCAAATAAAAGGTAATGGCACGATCGATTTGGCAATTACAAAAGTAGCTCTGGACGCCTTAAACGTAGACCAGAATGGGCTAGATGAAATGGACAACAGAATATTGAGAACAATCATAGAAAAGTTCAAAGGCGGGCCAGTTGGTTTAACCACTATTGCCACTGCGTGTAGTGAAGAGGCAGAAACAATTGAGGAGGTTTATGAGCCCTTTTTGATCAAAGAAGGCTATATAAAACGCACCCCGAGGGGCAGGGAAACAACTGCCTTGGCCTACGAACATCTCAATATAATCCCACCTGCTAGTGAAGGCACTCTTTTCGGTTAATTTATTGCAAACACGATATTTATCATTTTTATCTCTGCTTATAATGGTTACATTTACACTCCATTTTAGCAAGCGAAACATGCTGATTTTTTAAATAAAAAATTATTCATATACCTTTTTAAATAATAGAAATTTCTATGAAAAGCATCGATGATTTTAATTTTTCAGGAAGAAAAGTTCTTATACGAGTGGACTTTAACGTTCCTTTGAATGACCAATTACAAGTAACTGACCACACTAGAATTAATGCAGCTGTGCCTACTATCAAGAAAATTCTTTCTGATGGCGGTTCTGCTGTTTTAATGTCACACTTAGGAAGACCTAAAACAGGTCCAGAAGATAAATTTTCTTTAAAGCATATCATTCCTGATTTGTCAAAAGCCCTCGGTGTTGAAGTTAAATTTGGAGGAGATTGCATAGGCGCTGAAGCTGCTGCCGCATCGGCTGCACTTAAAGGCGGTGAGGTTCTTCTTTTGGAAAATCTTCGTTTTTACAAAGAAGAAACTAAAGGAGATGTTGAGTTTGCCAAAAAACTCTCTGTTCACGGAGACTTCTACATGAACGATGCATTTGGTACTGCACATAGAGCGCATGCTTCTACCGCCATTATCGCCCAGTTCTTTACCGAAAAAGCTTGTGGATACGTAATGAAAGCCGAGCTCGACAATGCTGAAAAAGTGATTGGCACACCAGTAAGGCCGTTTACTGCGATTATGGGTGGAGCGAAAATTTCTGATAAAATCATGATTATCGAAAAACTACTCGATAAAGTAGATAATCTAATTATCGGTGGTGGAATGTCATACACTTTTTCAAAAGCACAAGGTGGAGAAATAGGTAAATCTTTGCTCGAAGCTGATAAACAAGAATTGGCTCTTCAATTACTTGAAAAAGCCAAAGCTAAAGGAGTTAATTTGATTTTGCCTGTTGATACAGTTGAAGCAAATGATTTTAGCAATGATGCTGATACTAAAGTTGTAAAATCTGGAGAAATAACTCCTGAATGGGAAGGTCTTGACATTGGACCAGAAACTATTGAGTTGTTTAGCAAAACTGTTGCAGCATCTAAAACTGTACTTTGGAATGGTCCAATGGGTGTTTTTGAATTCCCAACTTTTGAAAAAGGAACTGTTGGTATCGCTAATGCCGTAGTTGAAGCAACTGAAGCTGGTGGATTCTCATTGATTGGCGGCGGCGACTCCGCTTCAGCTATCAATAACTTGGGTTATGGCGACAAAGTATCTTATGTCTCAACTGGCGGTGGCGCTCTTCTAGAATACATGGAAGGCAAAACCCTTCCTGGTGTTGCAGCACTCGACGAATAAACATATTTACTTCCAATATTTTGAAGCCTCGTTAACCAACGAGGCTTTTTTTGTTATTTTCGTCCACACATAAAACAACTTGTTAAAAAAGGAAATAGAATCATGTTCAATTCTCTAAAGTACTTCGTCATTATTGCATGCTCATTAGCGCTTTATTCTTGTGAAAACTCAGAAGAAAAAGTACCCGACATTTCAAATATCCCTCGACCTAAAATAGAAATTGAGCGAGTTGAAGATTTATTCAAGAGCAAAGACAAATTTCAGATTGCTGAATATTTAGATCAGCACCCAGAGCTTGCAAAGCAGTTTTTTAAAATAGATAACTACCCTGATGATTCGGTTTTGGTCAATATGATCTATAATTTTTCTATCGACCCTCATACCGATACTTTAATCAATGATGTAGAACGAATTTTTCCTTCAACAGAAAGTTTAGAAAAAGAGCTGGAGCAAGCTTTTACCTATATCAAATATTATTTTCCCGATTTTAATGTACCCAAAATATATACAAGCGTTTCAGGGTTTGGGTCTTTTGGATTTGGAGCAGATTTATTTTATTCTGAAAGTATGATTGTGATTGGGCTAGACTGGTATGCTGGACAAAAATCCACCTATAGGCCCCAAGACATTCCCGACTATATGCTTCGCAGGTACGAGCCAGAATATATAGTCCCAAATATTATCACCTATGTTTCGGCTAAATACAATTCCTACGATTTCGAAGACCGAACACTTCTTGCCGACATGATCTATTATGGCAAAGCTTATCATTTTACAAAAAAAATGCTGCCCTACACCGCTGATACACTTATCATCGGCTACACCCAAAATGAATGGGATCTTTCAGAACAGTTTATAGATATCATTTGGGGACACTTTATAGAAGAAAATATTTTTTATGTCACTAGCGAAAGCCAAAAGGCTTTATACATTGGAGAAAGACCAAACATTCCTCAAATAGCAGATAAATGCCCAGGCAGGGTTGGTAGATGGATTGGATGGGAA
Source organism: Flammeovirgaceae bacterium SG7u.111 (assembly GCA_034044135.1). Lineage (NCBI taxonomy): Bacteria > Pseudomonadati > Bacteroidota > Cytophagia > Cytophagales > Flammeovirgaceae > Flammeovirgaceae bacterium SG7u.111. The sequence goes on from CP139021.1 coordinate 7,066,025, forward strand.
GTGGCAAGAGAGTTTTCACGAAGAAAAGAAGAAACTAGCTTACCTGAACTAATGTCAATAAAAGATGCTCGGAGAATATTCCAAGAATCAAGATATAAGCCCCAATAAACACAAAAAGCTGGATCTTAATGATCCAGCTTTTTTTAATGTATGATCGAGTCAAGTGACCTCGAATATGCCAGTATGTTGTCTATCGACCTTTGGCCAGGCTCTCCCTTCGCCTCCAGTCTATCGAGATTCCCCTTCAGGCTGACCAAGTTATAGAACTCGTCTTCCAGTTCCGGGTCGGAGAAGATCCGCGACGCTATCTCCCCTGCCTCCGATGGGCTTACCTCGTGGTATACATATCTTAGAATATCATTTTGAATCGCTGCTATCTTGTTTCTCTTTTTTTTCATTGCTCGCTTCAGGGTTCATTTGTTTCCTCAAGTTGATCAAGGCATAACGCATGCGGCCAAGGGCGGTATTGATACTCACGCCGGTAGTCTCGGCGATCTCCTGGAAGCTCATCTTCATGTAGTGCCTCATCATGAGCACCTCACGCTGCGCTTCCGGGAGGTTCTGGATCAGCTCCCGCAAACGGGCGTGGACCTCGTTCTTGATCTGCTGCGACTCGAAAGAGTCTTCCGAGAACTCCAACGTGTTGAAAACGTTGCTGCCGTCCTCCATCACGATCATCGGGTAGCGCTTCTGCTTCCTGAAATTGTCGATCGCCATGTTGTGGGCTATCCTCGAGATCCACGGGAGGAACTTCCCCTCCTCGTTGTACCTGCCTGTCTTGATCGTCTTTATTGCCTTGATAAAGGTCTCCTGCAGCAGGTCCTCTGCCACGTATTGGTCCTTTACTATCAACAAGATCGTCGTAAAGATTTTGTTTTTGTGTCTTAGTACTAGTTCCTCAAAAGCGCTTTCGTTTCCTTTTTTGTACTGGCTTATTAATTCGCAATCACTTACTTTGTATTTCTTCATTTCGGTAGTTGTATTTAGTTAACGATGATAATGAATTGGTATTGCTATTTTAGGGCTTCCACCGCTAACTTTTTTTGTTTTAGGGGCGGCAAACTTACAGACAGGAAGAAAACGATGTAGGTTATTCACATGGTTGACAGCACTTTACGTGATAGGTATGTTTTATTGGAAAAAAGCTGTTTTTTTATAAAAAAAATTGAAATACCCACAGAAACACACATACCTATACAGGGCACAAACCTTGGCAAACCAGGTAAAAACCCATTTTCCAGCTTATTTTTTTAACATTACCCCAAAAAGCCTACACCCAAAGTTCTTTCCGGGATATCGAGAATCCTATACAGAAAAGTATTCCCAAGATGGGAAAACATTACATCGGGGAGCAAGAAAGCCCACCTGCCCATGCAAGAAAAATAGGGTAAAAGCGAAAAAAACGGGCAATAAAATAGGCGATAAGTACAAAAAAACAGCGGTAAAGTGATAGGCGGGCCCAACTACCTGATAGGTATCAACTTTTGGAGGGGCAAGAAGCCAGCTTTCTGGAAAAGATAAACAGCCCATACGGGTTTTAAACCGATATTTGAAATTCGGGACAGTATCTTTCTGGAATTATTGTGCTATATAAGAATAGATAACAGCCTAATTTCATGACCAAACTCAGCTTCTATTCAATTGGACTCATAAATACTATTTTGTTTACCATAGCTTAACCTATCCATCGCCCAAACCTTCTATTTTTAAAGAATAAAACAAAACTATACCATTCAATCAGAAATCATGGGAATAAAAATCTACTATTCATTTCTAACAATACTATTCATTGCTTTTGGATGCCAAGTCGAATCTGAAGAATCTAAATCTAAAATCCCTAAAAATGATACTTATAAATACTTTGATGAAGAACTAAAGCCTTTTTACCACGGTGTCGCATCTGGCGATCCTTTACCAACCAGAGTAATAATATGGACAAGAGTCACCCCAGAAATTGCCGAATCAGTTGAAGTAGAATGGCAAGTAGCCGAGGACATGAACTTTTCCAAAGTCATCAAATCGGGGAAAGTTGCAACAGACAGTCTGGTAGATTACACGGTAAAGGTTGATGTAAGCGGCTTATCACCAGCCACCACATACTTTTATCGATTTACCTCGCTTGGTAAAACTTCGATAATTGGAAAAACCATGACTAGCAACCAGTCCCTAACCGAGCCGCTCAAATTTGCAATTGTGAGCTGCAGCAACTACGAAGCTGGATTTTACAACGCTTATGCCAGAATAGCCGAAAAGGAAGTGAACGCAGTTATCCATTTAGGCGACTACATATATGAGTACGCTCCAAAAGTATATGGAGACTCTACAACGGGACGGTTTCATTTACCAGCCCATGAAATTGTGACCCTCGAAGATTATCGCATACGCTATGCACAATATAGGCTAGATAAAGACCTCATGAAGGTTCATCAAAAACATCCTTTTATTACTATTTGGGATGACCATGAAATTGCCAACAATGTTTATAAAGATGGGGCCGAAAACCATCAAGATGATGAAGGTGATTTTTTAGCTAGAAAAGCTGCTGCAAGAAAAGCCTATTATGAGTGGATGCCTATAAGGGAATCAAAAACTTTATATAGGCGCTTTGATTTTGGACCGTTGGCAAACCTGCTTATGTTAGATGAGCGATTAGAAAGAAGCAAACCCGCAGATAGCCTACAGGCGACTGAGTATTTGGATGAATCGAGAAGTATGCTGGGTAGCGAGCAATATAAATGGCTCACCCAAAATTTGAAAAGCTCGCAAGCAACATGGAACTTGATTGGGAACCAAGTTATTTTCGCTGACCTAAATATGAGTCCTATCTACCCTCAAAGCCCTCGAAATCTTGATTCTTGGGACGGTTTCCCAATCGAAAAACAGAAACTCTTATCCTTTCTAGATTCAAGCAGCATCAAAAACACTATTTTTCTAACAGGAGATACCCATAGCTCTTGGGCATTTGAAGTTCCTTCTGAGCAAAAACGCTACAATAAAGGAGCAAAAATAGTTGCATTGGAATTTGGGACAACAAGTATAACCTCATCTAACTCCAATGAATATACTACGGACGATTCTGTAAAGATGGCGGAAAAAATACTTCTAGCCCCATCGTTGAACCCCCATCTAAAATTCACAAACTTAAGAGACCACGGCTATTTGTTGCTGACACTCACCCAAGAGGACCTGACCGCAGATTGGTATTATGTTTCTACTGTTAAAAAAAGAAGCAATGAAGAAATGTTAGCGTATAAAATTGTTGTAAAAAACAATGAGTTGAACCTTCAACAGTAACAGCATAAAACCCGAAAAGAATCTTGCCTGGGCAAGGTGCTTTTCGGGTTTATATAAAAAATCAGCTGATTTGATTATTCTGGAGTTTTTTCCTCTGGCCAATCCTTTTTAAAGTCTGTCCAGTATTGAGCAACTGTTCCTTTCATATCTTTATGTAATAAGAGAATACCAACCAAGTTTGGCAGTGTCATGAGGGCGATAGTGATACCAGAGAATGTCCATATAATAGTAGTGTCGACAAATGATGCCAAGAAAAAGCCTATTACATACACAATTCTGTAATACACAATTCCCTTTCTGCTAAATAAATATGTAGTCGCCCTGTCCCCATAATAAGACCACGAAATAGCTGTGGAGAAGGCAAAGAGAAGCAAACCTATGGAAACTATGTATTGCCCAAAGTCTTGGAAATAACTCTTTTTGAAGGCTTCGGTAGTGAGTGGGGCACTATGAATAAGCGACTTACCTCTCATTACCAAGTACTGGGCATCCTCATTAGCTATTTTCCCATTATTTACCGTAATCGGTCCAGAATAAAACCCATGCTCATCTTTAAATACGATTCCTTCTGCCAAAGAGCGAGCGTGGATAATAGATGGACTTGCTATAATTTGCCCCTCTTCTACAGTTAAATCACCGTTGAACAAAGGAAGCTCTTCGACACCATTGATATGGTCAAAAAGCTGAACTATATCTTCCTCATTTTGGTCATCATACGTGCTTGCTAATACGGTCACATCAGAGTATTGGAACTGGTTGTCCAATTTAGTGTTCCACACTCCAGATGACAAAATTACGAGACCTGTAATTGTACAAATAAGAATGGTATCAATGAAGGGCTCCAAAATAGCAACCATACCTTCAGATACAGGCTCATGGGCTTTCGCCGCTGCGTGGGCAATTGGAGCAGAGCCCTGACCAGCCTCATTGGAAAACAGCCCCCTGTTTACACCTCTATTAAAAGCGTAGGCAAAAGTAGCTCCCATAAAACCACCTGTTGCTGCCGAACCTGTAAAGATATCTGCAAAAACAGAAATAAAGGAGGGAACAATATTTCCTGCATTATAAAAAATAACCGCTAATGCGCCTATCAAATAGATAAATGCCATAGCAGGAACAAGTTTTTCCGTTATTTTGGCTATCCTCTTTATTCCACCAATAATCACTAGCCCGAGCAAAATAGCCAATACTCCACCCGTAAGCATATGTGGAATTTCGAACGTGGCAAAAAGCGAATTAGCAATACTATTGATTTGCGGTAAGCTACCTGTACCAAACGAAGAAAGAACAGTAGCAATGGCAAAGATCACCGCCATCCACTTCATGTTCAACTTATTTTTCATGAAGTACATTGGACCACCAGCGATCTCCCCTTTTTCATCCTTTTCCCTGTACTTGTGCGAAAGCGTAACTTCCACAAACTTGGTAGTCATACCTAAAAAGGCCGTTACCAACATCCAAAAAAGTGCGGCAGGACCACCTAAATGAATAGCGTAAGCTACACCTGCAATATTCCCTGTCCCTACCGTGCCTGAAAGTGCCGTTGTAAGTGCTTGAAAATGAGAAGTATCCCCCTCATCACCCTCTTTGTCAAACTTACCTTTTACAGCTTTAAGAGCATGTCCAAAGTAACGAATTTGAGGAAATTTTAAATAAATGGTAAAAAACAAACCTGTTCCTAGGAGCACGTAAACAAACCAGTCGCTGCTTCCTATGTAACTATCGATAGTAGCTAAAATGTCGTTGAGTTGTTGCATAGTTGATTCGAAGTATTTTCAGTCCTTTTATTGTGTGAATAATTAGGTAAAATTAGTACAATTTATTGTTTTTAAAATCCAAATCAGACCTTAAAGCAAAGTTTATCTCACAGACAATCACCTTATTGCATTAAAAAACAGAGCATAAAAGAAGTCAAAATAGTCTTTTGATTATCCTAAACTTAGTGAAATAATCGGTGAAATTTACTGCTCCAATCAACATTAGCAAAGTAAGAAAAGGGCTAAAACCAACTTTGTACCTTACCAAATTCCCAATATTTGGAGCGGCAATTGGCAAAATACAAAGCATTAAAAAAGAGTAAAGCAACACAGGAATCACCCAAGCCTCCAGCTTCTTTTTGAAAAGTAGTTTGATAAATACAGGTACCGAAAATATGCTTAAAGAGAAGATAAAAGCCGCTTCTATAGCACTTAGCCGTTTTAACCAATGACCTTCTTCCCACAGGTATGGGCGATACATCCCTTCCCAAACTGCCTTTGGAATATTTTTTAACACACAAGTCCAATCTGGTGTAAGCCCCTCAAAAAGAATCAGGTTGGACTCATTCGCCGTAGCTTCCACCATAATCTGGTTATTTTTTACCAAAGCATTTAGGAAAACACCGATATTTAGATTGGGGTGGAAAAATGTGCTTCCTATTAAAATTAGGGTGAAGAATCCAAGCATGCTTACATAACTCCATTTTTCAAACTTCCGAGGCAAAAGCAATTGAGTGAGGTAATAAGAAAATATAGCCGCAAGCAACCCTCCCAAATAGTAATATTTTAATTTTAAAATCAGAACTGAGAGCAAGCAGAAAGCCAATATCTTCCATAATGAGCTACGATTCACCCCCAAGCCACTATTGTTTTTAAAAGGAAGAAGTGCTACCAAAAAACCGATACTTCCAACCAACAAACTTTCTTTTATAATACCCGAACTCCAAAACACAAAAGAGGGAAAGTAAAAAAAGGAAAACGCCACCAAAGATTGATAGCTTCGAAAAGTATTCGCTAGTTTATTGGCACAAAACCAACTTCCTGCAAAGCTAAATAAAGAAAAATACACACTGGTAAGCCAATAGTTATCTGCCGTAAGCAAATTCACTATACTGATCGCCTTCGACATAAAAACTGCCCTTGGGTTGGTAATCTGCAGAATCCTATAAACATGTTGGTCTTCTTCCCATACATCAAAAAACAGGAAATGAAGATAGTCAGAAGGGTTTTGCTTGGCATATTTTGCCAGAGCCACCCCATCTCCAAAAAGCGTAACCGTATCTCCTCCTTTATAAAAGAACCAATAAACCAATCCAAGACCTATCCCAGCCACAACCCTCACCACTAGGGCAAACCAAAAATGCTTGCGCAAGCTTTGCTGTTTTGACTTTTTATAAAGCAAAAAGGAAATCAGCCCAAGAAATAGAAGGTTGAGAAGAATTAGCACAGTTTATCGCAGTTCGATTCTGCCCAAATTTAACCCCTACCACCCCAAACACCCTCTTATTTTCCTATCTTTATACTACGATAAGGTGAAATTATTCAACCAAAATTTTTAAAATGATGGCAACAAAAACCACAATCAGCTTTTTATTGGTGCTTTTACTTTCAATAATGAGCTCAAACGCCCAAAGCAAAAAGAATTATGCTTTGGTTATTCATGGAGGAGCAGGTACTATCCTCAAAAAGAACATGACCAATGAACGGGAAAAGGAATACCGTGACAAACTAAACGAGGTTTTGGAAGCTGGAGAGAAAGTTCTTGCCGAAGGAGGAACAAGCTTGGAAGCCGTAGTTACCGCTATCAAAATCATGGAAAACTCTCCACTTTTTAATGCAGGTAAAGGCGCTGTTTTTACCCACGATGGTAAAAATGAACTCGATGCCTCTATTATGGATGGAAGTAATTTAAATGCTGGAGCAGTTGCTGGAATTACTACCGTGAGAAATCCGATTACCGCTGCTCTTGCCGTTATGGTCAACTCAGAGCATGTAATGCTTTCGGGCAAAGGGGCAGAAGCTTTTGCAGCGGACCAAGAACTAGAAATTGTTGAACCTTCTTATTTCTTTACCGAAAGAAGGAAAAAATCTTTGGAAAGGGCGATCAAAAGAGAGCAAGAAGGGCAAGGATATTATCTAGATCCTCAGGAAATCAAGAACTTCAAATACGGAACGGTTGGTTGTGTTGCGCTTGATCAATATGGAAATATTGCCGCTGGCACTTCTACTGGGGGCATGACGAACAAAAAATGGGGGAGAATAGGCGATGCTCCCATCATTGGATCAGGAACTTATGCCAATAATGAAACATGTGGCGTATCTGCAACAGGACATGGCGAATACTTTATAAGAGCACAAGTTGCCCACGATATTTCTGCAAGGATGGAGTACAAAGGAATTCCCTTGCAAGAAGCGGCTGACGAAGTAGTGATGAAAAAATTGGTAGAAATGGGCGGAAGCGGTGGAATTATCGCCTTGGATGCAAAAGGAAACATATCTATGACGTTCAACTCTGAGGGAATGTACCGTGGCTTCGTGAAATCGGATGGCTCTAAAAAGGTAATGATCTATAAAGACGAAGAATAAAGTCAAGGTTGCACAAACAAAAGCGGCTCTTTTTCTATAAGTATTAGAAGAAGAGCCGCTTTGTATATAATACGTTTGTCTAGAAAAGTTTGATAAAAACTACTATGATTGGCGCAGCGATAAGCAATCCATCAAACCTATCTAAAAAACCTCCGTGTCCAGGAATAGTTGTTCCCGAATCTTTTATATGAATACTTCTTTTAAAAAGCGACTCTACTAAATCTCCATAAGTACCTGCCACAACTATAATAATCGAAATAGTAATCCACTGCCAAGTAGCCAACACAGGAAAATAATAGGCAAATATCGATGCTAGACCTATTGCAGTTAAAGCTCCTCCAACACTTCCTTCCCATGTCTTTTTTGGTGAAACACGTGCAAAAAGCGGTCTTCTACCAAAGTTTTTTCCCGCAAAGTATGCCCCAGTATCACTTCCCCACAAGGTAAAAAGTAAGCCTATGATGATCTCATAATGATAGACACTATCCACAAATGCGCACATATTAAGCAGGGCAAAGGGTGTGCCTACATAAATTACCCCCAAGAAGGTAAAAGCAATACTTGTGAATGGTTTTTTATCAGCTTTTTTATATAAAATAATGACATAAACTGCCGATAAACCTACAAATATGAGCATATAGTACTCATTTGCCAGAATATTCTTCTCCACCAAAAAGGTGAGCAAAAACATCAAAAAACCATTGAGCATTCCATAGGTTTTGAGGGGTACGTTTCCATCTAGCCCAAGCAGTTTGTAAAACTCTAGCATTGAGAGCATGCAAATAGCCAAGAAAATAACAAAGTAACTCCACTCATTCCAAAGAATAGCCCCCAATATGATACTTGCCCCAAACAAAGCAGCTATTATTCGCTGGGTAAGCTCGGGCAAATTATTCAAATGTGACCTCATTCTCTATAATTTTTAACGCTTCCAATACATCTGTATCTGTCACATACACTTCTTTTTCTCCAAAATTATTATAAGAAGAATCACGCTTATCCATAATAATGGAAGTAATGTTATTTCCTTCCAAAACTGTTTTTACCAATTCAGCCTGATATAAGTTAGTAGTGCTATATACTTTTTTCCAATTGCTCATTATAAGTTTCTGGTTGTTTTTGGTATATTTTTCATTTTCATTCTTGTCAGCAACAAACTTATAGTATTATTAGCTTATACTGAGTTTTTTTCTTTTGTACCAAACCCTCCTATTAGTTGGGTTTTGAAATAATACAACAACCCAATTACTAGCCAAAAGGAAGTCAATGCCCACCATATGTTCGCATTTTCAGCTTGTTGGTCTATATCGACCATTTCCTTTTTACTTAAATAAAATACAAGCAAGGTTATCCCATTATTGCAAAAATGAGCAAAAATGGGCACCCACAATGTTCCTGACCAAATATATAAATATCCGAAAAGCGCACCAAGCAACATACGGGGTACAAAGCCGAAGAACTGGAAGTGGAAAGCACTAAACAGGATAGCCGATATCCAAATAGCTATATGAGAATTATTGGTGAACGACCTCAGTTTATTTTGCAAAACACCTCTAAAAAGCAATTCTTCGCCAATTCCAGGCAACACTGCTACCACAAATAACCCAATCAGAAAATCGGTAGTAGACTCGAATTGGATCAAAAACATTGTCAGCTCTTTTACTTTATCCTCCATTTCCCTAGCCCTCTCGGCAAAGCCGCTCATCCACTCGGGGAAAACTATATTTTCATTCCATTGAATTATGAAAGCGCTCAATGGCATATAAAGCAACACGATGAACAAAGTCAGCACCAACATCAATACCAATGACTTTCCTCCAAATGTTTTGAAAGCATCAAAAGGCTTTGTTTTTTCATAAAATTTCAAATAAAGCAAAGGAGTCCCGATAAACATCATGACACTATTGGCTCCTTGTACCGCCATCAGTATCATTCGATTGGCTGGATCAGACTGGGGATCTTCAAACAAAACCTTGAGCAAATCTTGGTCAAAACCTAACAATACAAAAGCGAGTACCGCACCCACAAACTGCGCCAAGAAAAATGAACATAATGCAGCTCCAAATAGCACCATTAATGAATTTGGGGAGTTTTGGGTGAATAGCTGCTTAATATATTTTGGGGTATAATCCATTGGTTCGGTTAATAAAGCTGGAATTACAGAACACTACTTCCTTTTAGTGCATATACTAAAAACCGCAAAGTTAGGGAAGCCAACCGACAATCCCGTGGGCAAAACCTTAAAATGCAGAATATCTGTTCTTTAAAAGCTTATTTGTACTTTTGCAGAAGAAGCTCGTCATGAGCACCCTTTTTATTTAAAGAAAAAGAGAAGTGGTAAAAATTGGTGATATAGAATTAGGAGAATTTCCATTATTGCTTGCCCCTATGGAGGACGTGAGCGATCCGCCCTTTAGGGCAGTATGTAAAGAAAACGGAGCCGACTTGATGTATACCGAGTTTATCTCGGCAGAAGGCCTGATCCGCGATGCTGCCAAAAGCATCCAAAAGCTCGATATTTATGATTATGAGCGCCCAATAGGCATTCAAATATTTGGAGAAAAAATAGAGTCGATGCGGGAAGCTGCAGCCAGAGCCGAGGTCGCCCAACCTGAGTTAATTGACATCAACTACGGCTGCCCTGTAAAAAAAGTAGCCTGCAAAGGAGCGGGAGCCGGAATTTTGCTCGACCTCCCCAAGATGCAAAGCATGACGGAAGAAATTGTAAAAACATGCAAACTTCCCGTCACTGTAAAAACCCGACTAGGCTGGGACGATAATACTATCAAAATAGTAGAGGTTGCAAAAAGGCTTCAAGACGTAGGCATAAAAGCACTCACCATCCATGGCAGAACCCGCCAACAAATGTACAAGGGTGTAGCCGATTGGTCATACATTGCCGAGGTAAAAAACCATCCCGATATCCACATTCCTATTTTTGGCAATGGAGACATCGATTCGCCTGAAAAAGCATTGGAATACAAAAATAAATATGGCGTAGATGGAATAATGATTGGACGAGCTGCTATTGGCTACCCTTGGATTTTCAATGAAATAAAACACTTCATGGCTACAGGTGAAAAGCTAGCCCAGCCTGATATTTCAGAAAGGGTACGTACCTGTAAAAAACACCTCGACTTTTCACTAGAATGGAAAGGTCCTAAAACAGGGGTTTATGAAATGAGAAGGCATTACACCAACTACTTTAGAGGAATAAGCCATTTCAAGCCCTTCCGAATGCAACTGGTAGAAGCAGGGAGCTATGAAGAAGTTGTGGGGATTTTAAACAACATCTCCGAAACACTCGCAGAAAAGTAAAACGCTTAAAAAAACACAAGCAGGCTACTTTCAATGAGAAAGAAGCCTGCTTGATGTATAAACAAGAATAAAGACTAAAACTATGCAGCCAAAGAAGCTACGTGTTTTGCCAATTTAGATTTATTGTTGGCAGCCTTGTTCTTATGAATGATATTTTTCTTAGCCAGTTTGTCTAGCATAGAGCATACTTTTTTGTAAAGCTCATCAGCTTCTGCTTTTTCAGTCGTAGCTTTCAATTTTTTAACGAAAGTACGAGTTGATTTCAACTGGTAACGGTTTAGCGCACGCTTGGTCTCAGATGTTCTGATCCTCTTCTTTGCTGATTTGTGATTAGCCATTTTGAATAACTATATTTTGAATAAAATGATGTCGATTTTTCAGAACTGCAAAAGTAACACTACTTCTATTAATTAGCAAAACCTAATCAATTAATTTTTAACTAGTTCTGTTGTTTTCATCCATTTATTAGCAAATAAAACCCACAAAGTCTCCTTTTTTCCTTCGAAACCCAATTTTGCCAAGACATTATCTTTATAAAACCTTTCAATTCTTTCGCTCCCAGGCGTTCCTTGTTCACCTCCAATATGACAGAAGCATCTTCCCGATAGTAGCTTTTTACCTTCGCATTCCCCTCCCAACCGTCCTGATGGACTCTGGCTGAATATAGCTCACACCATTTATTATAAAATAGACAACCTCCTTTTGGGGTAAATCTGAATGAAATCAACAACGAAGTTCGCTACCATATAAATGGATAAATTTAAAAAGGAGCTGTAACGACAATACCACCTTACTACACCCAACTACCATAAATTAGGGGTTCTATGCATAAGATGCTCATCTCTATCGATTTTAACTTTCGTTTCAGCTTAGGGGCAAAAACTATGACATACGCAGCAAGAATTGTGACTTTGTTTGGTAGTATTTGGAGAGATGGAAAATACTTGAAGCCAACCGCCAACCTACCAGATAAGCTTCTTCGGCCGTGTCCTAGAAGATCTGATTACCACCAAAAGCCGTGGCTCGGGAACTAGGCATCCCACAAAAACCGCTTTTCCGAAGTAGTAGGACTGTGAGCCACACCTCAGGATATTCCTTTTTTTAGTGCATTTGTAGGGCACAACTACTTCTACAAGTCCATTGGCAGATCCACAAGCTGATGACAATGCTATTTACATTACTATGGAAGCCCTTTCCCTCAGCCGAAATCCACTGGCGGTCTTGGTAAACAGAAACCCTTAACGATTTTCATTATTTCTAGAGAAAACTGCATTAAAGCAATATTTATATTTTTTTACTTTTATTATACAACAAACAAGTAGAGAAAAAACAGGAAATATTTATAATAGAAAAGTACAATTTCAAGGCTTATCCATAGTTTTTGAGAAAAAAGCACAAAACCATGTAATATTTATAAGATGTTTTATATGTAAATGACAAAATAAATTGCTTTTTTTACACAAAAATCACTTATAAATATTTTTTTCTAAATAACGTTTACCTTACCCAACCAAAAAGAATAGACGCTCACTACTCCTCACCAGCTAATATCCCAATCTGAAAATGAAAAGCGGATTTAATTACAAATAACACCAATCATCCTACTTTATTTATCCCTGTTCGCAACAGTATCTATCAAATTTCAGATTTAAAAACCGCTCACACCTAGTTCTATTACACCAACGAGTACTACATCCAGAGCAACTAAACCCTGCAAAAAACTAGCATAATCAACGAAAAATTACGTGTGATTATCAACAATCTATACTTGTAATAAAAAAGGGTATCATGAAAAAAACCAAACCTCTTTACTTAATGACTACAGCCATATTACTAGTTTTTTTACAGTTATATACTGTACCTCTGAGTCATGCCCAAAACAATAAGCCATCTCAAGCTGAGCAGTTGATGGAGCAAAATAATTTTACCGAAGCAATTGGCATTTTAGAAAACCAAAGAAACCTATCTTTAGATAATAAGCTCAACCTTGCCATCTGTTACCTAAATACTGCTGAACCCAGAAAAGCTTTAGATGTTTTAAACAAAATGGAGAATAGTAGCGATAAACCTATGGGGTATCACTATATCCTAGGTCATGCTTATGCAAGATCGGGAAGGCATGTACATGCCGTTGCAAACTGGCATAGGTACTTGCACAAATACCAACACAAATTCACTAAGTACGAAATTGCTTGCATAGAAAAGAAAATCGACCTTTCCTTGGGTAAGATAAAGCCTGAGAACACGAAGGATTATAAAAATATCAACTTGGCAGATTGGTACTTAAAACTTTCCCAAATGGTTGAAAGTGAAACCGCTACCCTTTCTCAAGACGGATCCGTTTTTGTATTCTCAGCAGAACACTCTTCTGATAGTGCTTCTAACAATGACCTTTTTTATGCCGTAAAAGACAATTACGGTCTTTGGTCTAAATTCAAACCATTTGTAACCGATATAAACTCAAGCGAGTCTGAAATCAGACCTGTATTCCAGCCCAACAGCAATATTTTACAATTTAGCAGAACTCAGCTTCAGAATGGCGATGGAATTCCATCTATATTCCAAACCAGGTTCAACAAAAGCGATTGCTCTTGGGAAAAGCCGTTACCTCTTGAGGTATTTGTGAAAAAGGCTAATTAATTAGCCTTTTTCAATACCAAATCCGTATAATAGTGCTTACAATCATAAAGTACATTATCAATCTCGAAACCTGAAGCTTTAGCAATATTCCCTAGCTCTTTCACACTATATTTCTGCGAAACTTCCGTATGGATGGTTTCATGCGCATCGAATTGAATAGTCTTTCCCAAAGCTTCAATATATACTTTTTGGTCAGCTAAGCTTACAATATAGCTTTTACAAGAGCCCGATTGAGGGTCGTAAATGGGGAAGTGGGAGAATTTTTCTAGTTGGAAATTTGCCCCCAATTCCTCATTTATTCTTTTCAGCAAATTGAGGTTGAATGCTTTTGTCACTCCTCGCTTGTCGTTATAAGCATCCAAAATCACTTGTGGGTCTTTTCGAAGATCCGCTCCCAGAAACAGTAAGTCATCTTCGTCAAAAGCTTTACTAATTTGCTGCAGAAAAATAGTTGCTTCATGGTGACTAAAATTACCAATATTCGAACCTAAAAAAAGCACTACTTTTCTTGCCCCATCGTCATGTTTGTTGAGCTGCTCCAAACCCTTAAAATAATCTGCCGCAATAGGCTCTACCTCCAACTCAGGCAATTCTTCTTCGAGGCTTCGGCTCAGATCTTCCAATACATTTGCCGAAATATCAATAGGCACATATTCAAAATCAGCCTCTTTTTCCAAAAAATGCTTAAGAAGCACCTTGGTTTTAAGCCCATCGCCCGCACCAAATTCTATCAACTTAAACTTCTTACCACCCTCGCTGAATATCTTTAAAATATCATCCTTTTGCATAGAAAATATTTCAAATTCGCTTCTGGTAAGGTAATACTCTTCCAAATGCATAATTTCCTGAAAAAGCTTGTCCCCTTCCTCGTTATAAAAATACTTGGAGCTTAGTTGCTTTGGAAAAGAGTTCAAACCTTCAAGCACATCGCCCGCAAACTGGTTATGGTTTCCTTTAGGGTTGGATAGTTTTATATTTTCAGGTATACTTTCGGTTTTAGCTAGATAAAGCATATTTTGGGTTATGTTTGATTAGTAATTTTTTTTTAGAGAAAGCTCAAGTTCACAGACTTTTGGCAAGTCTAATTCCCGTAAACTGCCATTGCTTATCGGGCTGGAAAAAGTTTCGGTAAGTAGCCCTAGCCTGCACCTTAGGTGTGGCGCAAGATGCCCCCCTCAATACATGTTGGTTTACCATAAACTTCCCATTATATTCGCCCAAAGCACCTGGTGCTTTTTCGTAGTAAGGATAGGGCAAATAAGCACTCGAAGTCCATTGCCATACATTCCCCAAAAACTGGTACTCTTCACCTTTTTGAGCGATAGGGTGGAAATTATTTTTCTCCAAAATATTATCAGTTGCTACCACTTCTGAGGCAAATTTCTTGCATGCCACTTCCCACTCAAACTCGGTAGGTAATCGCATCCCTTTCCAGTTGGCAAAAGCATCGGCTTCATAATAATTTATGTGCGTAACAGGTTCGTTAGGGTTTACAGGCTCCAAGCCTCTGAGCGTATAATGCATCCACTCGCCTTTTACGTTGAACCAATAGAGCGGAGCGAATTTCTCATGTCCATTGACCCAAGCCCATCCATCCGCCAGCCACAATTCATGGTTTTTATATCCTCCTTCTTCTATAAAACCCATAAACTCTCCATTGGTTACCAACTTTTTGGATAGCTGATACGGGTGTAAAAACACTTTATGCCTCCCTGTTTCATTATCGTACCGGAAACCGTCCCCTTCGTGCCCTATCTCATACACGCCTTCGGGAATTTCAAAAAAGGACGGCCCATCATTCATTACCTTTGGCAACAATGATCCTTGAGAAGTGTAGGCAGGAAAAAGCGGATTGTTTCCCAAAATATACTTCAAGTCTGTTACGAGCAATTCTTGGTGCTGCATTTCATGCTGCAAGCCAATCTCCACCAAGTAGGACTCTTCTTCCGAGCCATCAAAATACTCGGAAAGCCACCTCTCCATTCCAGCATCTACCTGTTTCCTGTAGGCTACTATTTCGGCAGAGGTTGGGCGGGTAAGGTTCCCTCTGTTGGAACGGAGTATCCGTTCTCCTTGGCTTTCGTAATAACTATTAAAAAGATAATTGAACCTTGGGTTAAACAACGTATAGCCGGGAAGCTTTTCAGCCAAAATAAAGTTTTCAAAAAACCAGGTAGTATGTCCCAAGTGCCATTTGGGGGGGCTTACATCCTCAATAGGCTGCACTACCATATCTTCGGGCTTGAGGGGTTCGCACAGGGAAATAGTACGGTTTCTAACTTGCTGATAATCCGCAATAAGTGTTTCAGTAAACGTCTTCACAATTAATTAGTTTTCTAGGGTTTTGATATAAAAAAGTTTAATTCTCAAGCGAAGATGAGAATATAGTAAAGCCCTACGTAAGTTGGATTGATAAGTAGATGAGCATTGTTTTCCGCATCAGAAACAATACGTTTTTAGATAAACAGTATCAGAGAATAAAAGTTTCCTTTATTCTCAACCAAATAAACTTTGATAGATTACGCACCTCTAAAAAGCCCTATTGACAAAAAAATAGTTGGATAGAATAAAAAAAAACCTCGCCTTTTAAAAAGGCAAGGGATAACTATTTCTAATCAGGCAATCTTACTCTGTTATCTTTAGTTCAAAAAACTCACTGAAGCCTCTTTGTTCTGGGTAATACATAAGTTGGGTAACAGCTGGGGAAACTTTGTAGGTTCCGGGTATCTGCGCCCTTAGCAAATATGTATACTCATACTCACCAGGTTTCAACTTGGTAACGGTAGAAGCATAGCGGTTATCCCTATATTCTTTATGGGTGTACCAAAAGCTCCATCCCCAATGATGATGCTCCTCTTCTTCACCCTCTTCTCCTTTTATATTGTAGCCTGTTCGGTCTTGTACAAACTCACAACCGGCAGGAATTGGGTCTTCAATGAGCAAATACTCTTTTTCAGTTTTGCTTTTTATTTTCACTTTGACCAGTACCAAATCTCCTGACTTCACCGCTTCACCCTTCAATGCTTTTTTATTATACATCAACTTTCCTTTTGCCTCTTCTGCCTCTAGCTTGAAATACGATCTTTCCACCTCAAAAATTTCTGCATCTTTCACCTCACCAAGCAGCATTTTATGCTCTTCTTCTATGAAGTACTTCAACTGCGTGTTGAAATAGCTAGTAC
Source organism: Flammeovirgaceae bacterium SG7u.111 (assembly GCA_034044135.1). Lineage (NCBI taxonomy): Bacteria > Pseudomonadati > Bacteroidota > Cytophagia > Cytophagales > Flammeovirgaceae > Flammeovirgaceae bacterium SG7u.111. Next base: position 7,082,802 of record CP139021.1, read on the forward strand.
CTGAGCCTGTCTGCTTAATGGTTAATTTATTGTTTCCATGCTTCAGATAAGGATGGCTTTCCAAGGTTATTGCTGCATTTTTGCTGGCGAACAACTTTTCTCCCGTTAGCACAAAATTCTTACCCGCTTTAAAAACATCTTCTTTCTTTACAGAATAAGCTTCTACTTTTTTGCCATTGGCTAGCAGCTCTATTTCAAGCGAAGGGCTTAGCTCATTGGCAATAATATTTTGTAAAGAATAAATAATGATAGCCGTCTGGCGGGTATTGTGCCAGCTTTTTCCTTTCCGTTGGGTCATGAGCCACTGCACAGCTGGCGCAAGTAGTTCGTGATCAGGGTTGGTTTGGCTCAATGCCCTCACCACAGTTGCCGTAGTTTCTATGCGGTCGTCTTGCCACGAATAATAAAACTTTTTGCCTCCCCAGTAGCGAATAGCTCCCACCTGTACCACTTCTTTTTCTATTTTTTCCAAAAGAGTTGTGGCTTGGCTTTCGTCCCCTACAAAATGTGCTGCTTGCGACCACAGTGCCGCTTGGTAAGCCGTCATTTTTTCCACTTCAGGCATTTCCAGTTTTGCAAACCATTCCTTGCTTTCAAACTGAGAAGCAACCATCACTTGGTAGGCAAAAGTAACAGGGTCTTTGTCCTTTTTCTCAATTTGCTTGAGCAAAGCCTCCCTTCCTTTCATGTACATTGTACCATCAATTTCATACCCTACTTCATCTGCCAAGTACAAGCCATTTACCACATAGGCTGTCATAAACGGATGGGTAGCGTCATTGGTCCACCAGCCCCAGCCTCCATCGCTGTGTTGGAGTTCGGCAAGGCGTTTCAATCCTTTGGCAGTCATTTTTGCCAACTCGGCATCGTCTATATTAGATTCAAAACCATCGAGTGATTCCAAGGTGTTTTTTACCACCAAGTTAGGCATGAAGCGGCTCATGGTTTGCTCTACGCAACCGTAAGGATAGCCAATCAAATCTTCCAAAGAAGTAAGCAGTGCCGATGCCACTGAAGGCACTGAACTGATGTTCAATTTCACACTTGCCAGATTCACAGCTTCGGGTATATAAATATTCAAGGTTTCGCTTCGGGAATCTTTGAGGTGCGCTCCCTGTGCCACCAACATTTCCAAGCCATGCGGCTGCACGGGCACTTCCAGTTGCTGAGCATCCGATTCTTCATTGGTAAGTGCTTTTACGGTAAGCTTTGCCCCCGTTATCAGCTGTGTTTTCACATTCCAGTCAATCCGCTTTTCCCCATTGGCAGGTACATAAATAATCTTTTCCGTTCCTTTTACCGTCAGGCCTTCTGCTTGGAGGGAAACTTTAACTTTTTTGGTAGAAGAAAGGTAATTATGAATATTGGTGGCTATCACCACATCGTCGCCCAGCTTCATAAAGCGAGGGACTTCCATACGCACGAGCAGATCTTTGGTGACCACGGTTTTTACAAAAGCCTGCCCTATTTCGGTATTGGGGCTGATGACTTTTGCAAAAGTTCGCCACGTTGTGAGGTTATCGGGCAAACGGATGTTTACGCTTGCTTCACCATTTTGATCGGTATAAATGTTCGGATTCCAATAGATAGCATCTCGGAAATCTTTTCTCACAACAGCTTCTTTATAAGAAGAACCCTCTCCCTTGCGAGCAGACATCAATGCCATAGGTGCAGCCGAATCGGCAAAAGTTACCTCTTCAACTGACGCCTCTTCATCAAATTCCATATCGTCAACACTTCCCCAAGCATCATCGGCACTAAACGCTGCCGTGCGCTGAACTGCCATCATAGGAACACCAAAATTATCCGAGTTAGGTCGTACATAATCCAACTCCTTATACTTTCGGTTGCCAATAGCAGCATTTATTTGAACTTGCTCCTCTTTGCCTACCACCAACTCGTAAATAATGGTGCTATGCCCTTTGTGTGTAAAATGGATAATAGAATCGTATTCGGCGAATCCTATAAACTCGTAATAGCCGTGCTCATCGGTATGGGCTTTTTCTTTCCCCATCTTCACCTTCACCCCTTTTATGGGCTGCCCTGAGTAATAATCTACCACAAATCCTTTTACCCCACTTTGGGTACTATCCGAAACTGGTTTTAATAAGAATCTGCTCCATTGTTTTTCTTTGAGAAAAACATCACGACTCAAATCCTCCCCTTTTTCTCGAAGCTCAATTAACTGCTCTGGCGATAAAAAAGAGCTGCTCCCCGAATGATTTACGGCAGAAACCCCAAGGCTACTTTGCGCATAGACATTTCCATAAAATGCCTTCCGAATATCGCCAGAGTTATCAGGGTAAAGGGAATAAATACTTTCATCGGCGGTACTGAGCGTCACATTTGCTCCTTTCACAGGCTTACCATCTCGGTCGGTTACTTTTAGGATAGCCTCGGCAGTGGTTCCAGGTCGGTATTCCTTTTCGCTAAATTTCAGCTCTACGTTCAGGTATTTCTGGATAGGAACAACGCTGATATTCGCCGTGCGGGAATAGGTTTTTCCTCCTATGGCATACGCCACCATTATTTCCTGTTGGCCATATACACCTTCCTCCAGCTCTATTTCTATTTCACGAAAAGCCCCTTTGTTTCCTTCCTTCCCTTTAAACTCGTACAAGCCATATTGTTTCAGGTTAGGACCGTTCATGGCGAAAAGCACATCGGCTTCATGCTCTACATACACCATCGCCTTTACGTTCTCCCCTGCCTCATAAACTTTTTTATCTGTCATTATCTGTACAGAAGAGCCTCCCGTATCCCACCAACCATAATAATTATCATCAGGGCTGACAACATAAAAACTAGCCTGGCTCTTTGTTTTCCTTCCATTCTTATCAGTAGCCACTACTTCCACATAATAATAGCCCGCTTCTGGCGCATCGAACAGGACTATTTTCTCACCTCTAGCATCGGTTTTCAAGGTCTGTCGTTGGTACACTTGGTCTCGGTTGAAGCTATTGCTGTAGTACATTACTGCCTCAAACTCGGTTTCCACGGGCTTACCCGAAAAATCACTCGCACTGGCTATTATGCTTACTTTTTCATCCGTTTTGAAGAAATATTTATCGCTCCTAGCCGACATGTTGAACGCCGTGTTGGCAACAATGACCGACTTAGAGCCAGAAATGGTTCGGCGGCTGGCATCCGTCACCTCGACAATAACAGAGTAACGGTAATTTCGCTCATTATCATCCACAGGGGTTTCCACCGTAATACTAAAACTGCCATCTTCATTTATTTCCCCATTTCCATAATCCACCACCGTTTTTTCAGTATTGCGTCCGTAATAATCATCGTACCACCACCAGTAATAAGAAAAGCGATAGGGAGAAACGTAATATTCTTCGCGTACTATTCTGTACTCTACCTGAGCATTGGCCACCGGCGCACCAAAGAAATATTGGGCATCGATAGAAGCCGTGAGCGTTTCGCCCATCACATACTGGCTCTTGTCCAAGGCGACATTCACTTCGTACTCGGGCTTTTTGTACTCCTCTACTTTAAAAGAAAAATCTGCTACGTAGCGAGCCTTGCGACCTTCTTTTGAAATAAGGCTTGCGGAAATCAGCCACTCGCCAAGTGGCGCATCTTTGGGAACAAAGATGCTATCGGAAAAACTTCCAGCTTCGTCGAGGGCCACTTTCTTTTTGAAAACAGATTCGTAATTAGAATTTTTTATTTCATAAATGGCAGAATCTGAAGGTACTTCTAAGTTGTTTTTGAGCAGTTCTCTGAAGATAGCTTTGAAGCGAACCATTTGCCCCGGACGGTAGGCTGGGCGATCGGTAAAAATATAATGCATCGGTCTTGAGCTATTGCTAGCAGAGCCGAAGTAAAACTTAGACACAGCAAATTTCCCCTCTTTCACCGCAAGCAATGGGTGGTTCGTATAGCCCTGTTGGAGCGTATCATTCGAAAAATCGAAATAAGCCAAACCCTTTTCAAATGTATCTTGCTTTACCCTTCCTTTTTCCGAAACCATTACATACTCAAAACCTTCTACTCTTTTCCCCGTCTCCTTATCGGCTACAAAAGCAAGCAGCTCCGAGTCTACCTTGCGGGTAATCAGGTTATAATTTGTGACAAAAAACAGCAACCTTGCCCGCTGCCCATTTCCCCATGCTTCTAGCACATACGCTCCTTGGGAAAGCTTTCCTACATTTACAGTTCCATTTCTTCCCAGCTCCTGTCTCCACGTTTTTTCAAGCGCGAGCTTGCCCACAATACTATCGCTAAGAACCCCACCGTTCAGCTCTTTTTCACTTAAAAAGTGCTCGTCTACCGATGAAAAGCGGTACAATTTGAGCTGAAGATTATATTCGGATGTATTATCATAATAACTGCCATTGAAGCTGATTTTCACTTCTTCCTTTTCGGAAAAAGTTTTGTTTACGCTCAAGGTAACGCTCGGATAGTTTTGTGCAGAAATATGTGTGCTAAAACCGATCAATAGCATGAAATAAAAAAATACTTTTCTCATGACATTCTTTGTGTTGAATAGAAAATAGGTTCTTACAACCCGCCAAAGGATAAATTGCTCAGTAGGGTTGAGTTGTTGTTAAAAGTGTTTGTCAAAATAGAAGATGCATAGGGCTGGCTGATTCCATAAATAAGGAAACATTTTTTTCTATACGCAAACAAGATGAGGGGATTTTTTTACAAATACAAGCTCCTCAAAAGCCAAAAAGACGTCAATTCATAGAAATTAGACCTCGCTAGGAGAAGCAATTATTAGCTTTCGACCTTTTGGGCTGCCTCTGGATCGTAGGGAATACCCCCGAACAAATGCAGCATCATTGCCCTTGAAAGCCTGAAATTGAACGGCACGAGCAACACAGTGGGGATTACCACCAACAGAAGTGTTTCTACAAGGTTAGGGTCGCCCAGCACTTGGGAAGCTACAAAAATCCCTATAAGCAATGCGATGTTGAAGGCATAGGTGAAATACATGGCCCCAAAGTAGAATCCCAGTTCTGGGTGAAAGCTTTGCCCACATTTAGGGCAGGTCTCGTTCATTTTGTTGAACTTATGGATCCTGGGAATAATGGGCGCAACAAACATATTGCCTTCATGGCACTTGGGACATTTTTTTAAAACGATAGCGGCTGCTTTGTTCATGGCTAGGGCTAAAAATGGTTATTTTGTGGATTGGTTTGCAATATTACTTATCCCATCTCAGAAAGGTTCACTCAATACCTCATATTTTTCGCCAAAAGTGGCTTTACTAATCAAGCCATTCCCTTAACAAACCTTTTTTCGAAACATCTTTCAGCTTTTAATGCTTACTATCTGATAGAATTAAACTTTTACCTATGGAAGCATCATGCAGTTTGCAATCGCTATCAATTTTTGATGGTATCCCCCAAAACCAATTAGAATGGGTGTTGGAAAATGGGAAATGCTTAAATTTTTCCGAAGGCGATTACCTCTTTCAAAAAGGCGATCCCATTGATCAATTATACATCATTTTGGAAGGAAAATTCATCATCAATATTGAGCAAAATGGGGAATTTAGGAATACAGGGGAGATAAATGCAGGAGAACTCAGCGGGAGCCTCCCCTATTCTCGGGCTTCAAGTGCTTTTGGTTTTGCCATCGCCACCAAGCCTAGCAAAGTAGTCTCGCTGCATAAAAGTTATTTTTTGGAGATGATCCGAGAGCATCATGAACTCACCACCATGCTGGTACATACCATGACCAGCCGTGTACGAGATTTCACTAACCTACAACAGCAGCAGGAAAAAATGATGGCTTTGGGCAAACTCTCTGCCGGGCTTGCCCACGAGCTCAACAACCCGGCTTCGGCTATGGTCCGGAGTGCGCAAGACCTCAAACAGCATTTGGCCGCCGAATCTGAGAAATTTAAGGACGTAATCAGTATCGATATCACCCCCGAAAAAGTAGATGCGGTGAACGATGTCCTTTTTTCCAAGATAAAAACAAGAGAAAGACAAAAGCTGAGCCTAAGCCAAAAAACAGAGCTAGAAGATGAAATAGCCGATTGGCTGGAAGATCATGGATTTGAAGATGGCTATGAACTTGCCGATGTTTTTGTTGATTTTGCCTTTACCGTGCACGATTTTGAAGAAGTAGGAAAACATGTGACCGCAGGTGACATGGTCCCTGTAGTATCGTGGATGGGAAATGTGCTGACCACCGAGAGCCTGGTAACCGAAATAGAAGCTTCGGCTGAGCGAATTTCAAACTTGGTCAGCTCCATAAAATCCTATTCACATATGGACAAAGGGACTGATTTTGAACAGGTAGATATCCGATCGGGCATTGAAAATACGCTGAAAATGCTCAACCATAAGCTAAAGCAAAAACAAATTGCCGTGGAAACCGACTTTGGGAAAGAGGCTCCATTGATACATGGGAAAGTAGGTGCGCTCAACCAAGTATGGACGAATATTATAGACAATGCGACAGATGCGCTTGACCAAGGGGGAAAGCTTTCTATTTCGATTCAAAAAGAACTGGAATGCCTTACGGTAAACATAGAAGACAATGGGCATGGTATTCCAGAAGAGACCCAGTCTAAAATTTTCGATCCTTTTTTCACCACCAAAAAAATAGGACAGGGAACAGGGTTAGGACTTGATATTGTTGCTAAAATTTTGCGGGAGCATAAAGCCGATATTAGGGTCCAGTCCAAACCAGGGCAAACCAAATTTATTATTACCTTTAAATTGATTCAAGGATAAATTGAACCAATCTTTTTCTTTCCAATTAACACCTTTACTCAGAGTTTAACATGAAAAAACCATACATCTTTGCCGTGGATGACGACCCGCAAGTGTTGCAAGCGATCCAGCGAGACCTCCGAAAAGAATACCGCAAGGATTTTAGAATACTTGCCACCGCTTCTGCAAACGAAGGCTTGGAAGCCTTGAAAGATTTAAAAAACAAAGGAGAAGACATTGCCCTTTTCGTATCGGACCAGCGGATGCCCGAAATGTATGGAGTGGACTTTTTGGAGAAGGCAAAAAAGATTTACCCCGAGGCAAAAAGAGTATTGCTCACCGCCTATTCCGATATAGATGCTGCTATCAAAGCCATCAATGATGTACAGCTCGACTATTACCTCATGAAGCCTTGGACGCCTCCTGAAGAACGGCTTTTCCCTGTGCTCAACGACCTTATTGATGATTGGCAAAGTGGACATATTCCTAGTTTCCATGGTATAAAAGTAGTAGGTCATCAGTGGTCGCCACAGTCACACACCATCAAAGATTTTCTTTCGGGCAACATGATTCCTTACCAGTGGATAGATATTCTTTCCAATAATAAAGGAAAGGAATTGTTGCAGCTGAACGAACTTGATGACACAAGACTACCTATCATTTTCTTTGAAGATGGAAGCTACCTCGTCCAACCAAAACTGGCAGAATTAGCCAACAAAATAGGGTTAAAAACCGAAGCGAAACAAGCACTTTACGACGTCGCCATTATAGGAGCAGGACCTTCGGGATTGGCTGCGGGAGTCTATGGAGGCTCGGAAGGGCTAAATACTATTTTGATAGAAAAAAGAGCACCTGGTGGGCAAGCAGGAACAAGCTCTCGCATAGAAAACTACTTGGGTTTCCCCAAAGGCCTGAGCGGCTCTGACTTGGCAAGAAGAGCCATAACCCAAGCTACCCGCTTTGGCGTAGAGTTTCTTTCTCCACAAGAAGTCGATCGGATTGAGCTTTTGAACCAATACAAAACCATCCACCTCAAAGATGGGAGCAGTATCAATACCAAAAGTATTTTGATATCGACCGGGGTAGATTACCGCAAGCATCCCGCCAAGGGAATAGAAAAGTTCACTGGAGCTGGGGTCTATTATGGAGCTGCCAATACCGAGGCGCATGCCTGCAAAAACCAAGAAATTTTCATAGTAGGCGGAGGAAACTCGGCTGGGCAAGCGGCGGTGTATCTTTCCCGCTTTGCCAAAAATGTCTATATCGTCATTCGCCGACCAGATCTTACTTCTTCCATGTCTAGTTACCTCATAGACCAAATTAACGAAGTGCCCAATATCCACCTCCTGTCCAAAACCAACCTTATGGAAGTAAAAGGCGATGAGCAACTCAACTCTGTGGTACTCGAACATGTAGAAACCAACGAGATAACAGAAAAAAATGCAAGCGCACTATTTATTTTTATTGGCGCTCGCCCTTACACCCATTGGCTGCCCAAAGAAATCATGCTCAACAACAAGGGTTTTGTGGAAACTGGTCATTCGTTGAAACAGCACGGTGAGTTCAAAAAAACGTGGAAACTGGAGCGAGACCCCTCTTTATTGGAAACTTCTATCCCCGGTATTTTCGCATCTGGCGATGTGCGGGCAGGTGCCATGAACAGAGTTGCTTCGGCAGTGGGAGAAGGCTCCATGGCCATCAAATTTATCCACGAATATTTGGCTGAGAACTAGGTCATAGTTATTTCTTTTTAAAAAATTAGGGGTGTGCGAAAGCGATTTTGCCTTTAGGTTGAACAGCAAGTAAAACTCTTGCTTTTGATCCAAAACTGAAATTGCTTTATGGATAGACTATTTTTAGTTGCCACCTGCCTGCTTTTTTTGAGTGGCTTGGCAAATGCAACCGACCCCGATAGCACCAAAACCCGACCCGCTCAAATCACTTTTGTTTACCCTTTGGGAAGTAATGGTTTCGATGCCATGGACTATTCCAACAAGTTCTCGCTCAACGTTCTTTTTGGACTAAACGGCGGACTTGATGGCGGAACTGAACTTGCTGGCATAGCCAGTTATAACCATGGCGATGTAAGTGGCTTCCAAGCTGCCGGAATGTTCAATGTGAACAAAGGAAAAACCGAAGGTGCAATCATGAGCGGACTCGCCAACTTATCAGGCGGGGACTCTAGAGGAGCGCTGTTTGCAGGATACGTCAATGCAACAAATGGAAGTAGTAAAGGACTACAATCGGCAGGTTTTGCTAACGTGACCCTTAAGTCCTTTAACGGAGCTGGTTTTGCAGGCTTTACCAATGTTGTATTGGACTCTGCCTCCGGCTTTATGGGCGCAGGCTTTGCCAACGTAGTTACCAACAATGCTTCAGGTGTTCATATTTCCCCTTTCAATGTCACCACCAAAAGGTTCGATGGCTTCCAACTGGGCGTGGTCAACTATGCCAGTACACTGAGCGGAACACAACTGGGGATTATCAATGTAGTTACCGACTTGGAAAAGGGCGTGCCCATAGGGCTGTTTAGCGTAGTAAAAGGCGGGCTTTTCGAAATAGAGGTTTTGGCTGGCGAAGCCTTGTATAGCAACCTCAACTACAAAATGGGTGTAGACCAATTCTATACCATTTTCAAAGCAGGTTTTGCTACCTACAAAGACAAATCCGTGGTGAGTTATGGGGCTGGTTTTGGTACAAACGTTTCGCTGGGGGCAAGAAACGTCCTCAGCATCGACCTATCTTCTAGCCAGCTGAACTACGACAATAATTGGGATGGAAAAGTGAACCTACTTAACAAACTGGACTTCAATTTCAAAATAGCCCTTTCCGACCATGTTTCCTTCATCCTCGGCCCTTCGCTCAATGTGTATGTGACCCAAGAAAAAGTAGATGGGGAATTTGGTACGCTCAACGTGCCCTACACCCTTTACGAAGACAAAGACGGCGATACCGGAGTCTCTGGCTGGATTGGGGGAAATGCCGGGGTTTCATTTAGGTTTTAATGTTAGAGAGAATAGATTATCAATAAACAACCGAACCGTCGCTTGGCTTTGCTGGGCGGCGGTTTTTTGTATGTAGGTGAACAATTGCTTTTCCCTGCTAAAAAAGTACCTTTGTTTGTATGAGAACAGAACCAGCTGGCGCGAGCGTCTCGCTCGTGCCTCACCGTGCTAGAGTAAAATCAGTTTCTCCTCTGGTGAAGACAAATACAGTTAAACAGGAAATTGCATTCTTTCTCCCAACTATAATTCCCGCAAATCCTCTAACTAGAATATTTTTCTTGGTTACTTTGCAGTATGAGTACTTTCGAAGATTTCAATATCAAAAAGCAGTTAAAAAATGCCATTGCCGATTTAGGGCTTGAGAAGCCAACCCCTATCCAGCAGGCATCTTATTCCCCCATTCTTGCTGGGGGCGATTTTGTGGGGATTGCACAAACCGGAACTGGGAAAACAATCGCCTACTTGCTTCCTATCTTACAAGATTTGAAATATTCGGACCAGTTGCACCCAAGGATATTGATCTTGGTCCCTACCAGGGAACTTGTCATCCAGATAGTAGAAGAAATTGAAAAACTTACAACATACATCAATGTAAGAGTGGTAGGAGTTTATGGTGGCAGCAATAACATCAACTCGCAAAAAAGAGCCGTTGCCGAAGGGGCAGATATAATAGTAGGTACTCCTAGGCGATTATATGACCTTACGCTGAGCAATGTATTGCGCTTAAAATCCATCAAAAAAATGGTGATTGACGAGGTGGATATCATGCTAGACTTTGGCTACAAAACCCAGTTGAAAAATATCTTTGAGCACCTGCCCGCAAAGCGCCAAAATATCCTTTTTTCTGCTACCATGACTACTTATGTAGATGAGCTAATGGATGATTTTTTGGTAAACCCTGTCAAAAAAACAATTTCTATTAGCGGAACCCCTCTTGATACCATTAGTCAGGAATGCTACGCTGTTCCTAATTTTTATACCAAGGCCAACTTGCTCAATCATTTGCTTGCAGACAAAGAGGAGTTTAGCAAGGTTTTGATTTTTGTGGCTACCAAGGTAAGTGCCGACAGGCTTTTTGATACCTTAGATTTCGAATCCGAAATGTCTGTAATCCATTCCAGCAAAGAACAAAACCACCGTACCAATTCCATAGAAAAGTTTGAAGATGGTACGAGTAGAATCCTGATAGCGACCGATGTAATAGCTCGTGGAATTGACATTGAAAAAATCAGCACCGTAATCAGTTTCGATACGCCTTTCTACCCCGAAAACTATATCCACCGAATAGGGAGAACTGGCAGGGCCGAACAGAAAGGAAGAGCCATCCTTTTTTATAGTGAGAAGGAAAAAGATTTAAAAGAGGAGATTGAAAGCCTGATGAATTACATCATCCCCCCTTTCAATGAATTTCCCGAGGAAGTAGAAGTTTCCCACCAGCTAACTCCAGAAGAAAAGGACAAGCCAAAAGACCCTGATGAGGAATACCACAGAAAACTACCTGTAGAAACAGGAGCTTCTTTCCATGAGAAATCTGCGAAGAACAGTAAAACCCCAACCGAAAGAGTAAGTTACGAGAAAGCTTTAAAGCAGCGGTACAAAAAACCGCTCAGGCGTGGCGATAAAATCCAAAATATGAAAAAGAAAAAGAGGCGATAGATAGGTACCGAAGAAGGGTAGCCAGCACATACCACAAAAATAAGGACATAAAAAAAAGGAGCTCAAGTGAGCTCCTTTTGTATTTGGTGCAGAGGGTGAGGGATTCGAACCCCCGGTACCTCGCGGTACAATGGTTTTCAAGACCACCGCATTCGACCACTCTGCCAACCCTCTGTGTGATCAAATACTTAAATTTGGAGTGCAAATATGCACTCATTTTTTTGAGATTCAAAAAATCAGACAGATTTTTTTATAAAAAATTATACTTCCAGATGTGGTTTCAAAGCATCCATTATTTCGTGGGGTGGAACACATGGCTTTTTAGTCTTCTGATCCACAAAAACCAAAGTTGTTTTTCCTATGTTTATCAACTCTTCAGCCTCGTTATAAATCTCATATTCAAAATAAATTCGACTGCTGGGAAGTTCCTTTATAATGGTTCGGATAGTAATGAGCTGATCGTAAAGTGCTGGTCTGATAAACTTCGAGTAGCACTCCAGCACCGGCATAATCACACCTGTAGCCTCCAATTCGCTATAGCTCAAGCCCAATGAGCGCAAAGATTCCACCCTTCCAATTTCGTAAAACGAAGCATAATTGCCATAATACACAAAACCCATTTGGTCGGTATCGGCATACCTAATTCTCAGCTGATAATCGTAAGAAAACATATTTGTGTGTTATTAATAAAAAAAAGCTCCTTTGCTTAAAGGAGCTAATTTACTATAGTAATTATTTATTTCTAGTTAAAAAACTCTTTCATTCTGTCGAAAAAGCTTTTGTCTGAATTGCCTGGTGTAGGCTGGAAGTTTGGAGAACTTCTTAGGCTTTCCAACACGTTTTTCTCATCTTGGCTCAGCTTCTTCGGCGTCCAGATGTTCACGTGAATGAGTTGGTCTCCCGCTCCATACCCGTTCAAATCTTTTATACCTTTTCCTCTCAACCTCAACACTTTTCCACTTTGCGTACCTGCTTCTATCGGAATCTTCACCGACCCTGAGATGGTAGGCACTTCTACAGTTGTGCCAAGTGCCGCATCTATAAAACTGATATACAGATCGAAATGAACATTATTTCCTTCCCTTTTTAGGTTGTTGTCCTCAACTTCCTCTATCAGAATTAGCAAATCGCCAGGATAGCCCCCTCTTTTAGGAGCATTACCTTTGCCCGACATAGAAAGCTGAACTCCTTCCGATACGCCAGCAGGCACTTTGATGCTGATAACTTCTTCTTTATAGATCCTTCCGTCTCCGCTACAGGTAGAGCAGTTATCGTCTATGATTTTGCCATCACCCTCACAGGTTGGGCAGGTAGCAGTAGAAACCATTTGACCTAGCATGGTATTCATCACTTTTCGAACTTGCCCTGTACCTCCACAAGTACCACAAGCACGAAGCGATGTACCATTTTTAGCGCCATTACCTCCACAAGCATCACAAGCTACATAGCGCTTAACCTTTATTTTTTTCTCAACCCCATTGGCTATTTCTTCTAAGGTAAGTTTAAGCTTTATACGCAGGTTTGAGCCTTTTTTGCCTCTACCTCTGGAAGAACCTCCTCCACCACCGCCGAAGAAGTCGCCGAAGCCACCTCCTCCGCCACCGCCTCCGAAGATATCTTCGAAGCGAGAGAAAATATCTTCCATATTCATACCTCCGGCTCCACCGCCAAACCCTCCTGACGGATCTTGATGGCCGAAACGGTCATAGCGCTGCCTTTTCTCAGGGTTGCTGAGTATCTCGTAAGCTTCAGCCGCTTCCTTAAACTTATTTTCAGCCTCGGTATCACCCGGATTTTTATCTGGGTGAAACTTGATAGCTATCTTTCTATAAGCTTTTTTTATCTCTTCCGGAGTCGCACTATTGCTTACGCCCAGTATTTCATAATAATCCCTCTTAGACATTACTCAGCAGTTTCTGTTGTATATTTTTCTAAAATCGTATCATTCGACTTATGCATTCTGGCACATTTCAATAAACAAATAACGGTTTCTCACCCCATTCAAACTTGAATCAACCAGTATTAAACACTATTGCCTAAGTCTATTAAAATCAAGTACCTACCACTACTTTGGCATACCTAATTACCTTATCACCAAGTTTGTACCCTTTTTCAAGCTGATCTATGATCTTGCCTTTTAGGTCGTCACTAGGTGCCGGGAACTGGGTTACAGCCTCGTGCAGGTCGGTATCAAGGTCTTTTCCTTTCGCCTCTTCTATTTGGCTCAAGCCTTGTTTTTCGAGCAATTTCTCCAATTTGGTATGCACAATTTCGAAACCTTGTTTCACAGGATCATCCTCTTTCACATCGCCAAAAGACTTTTCAGCTCTTTCAAAATCGTCCAGTACTTGCACTAGCTCTATTACCAAGTTTTCAGTTGCTGTTTTTGTAAGCTCAATTTTCTCTTTAGCAGTCCTTCTCCTAAAGTTATCGAACTCAGAATACAGCCTGATAAACTTATCTTTTTGCTCGGCAAGCTCAAGTTTAAGTTTTTCTACTTCGTCAAGTTCTTCTTCGGGAGCAGCCTCTTCAGCAGTCTCCTCTTCTGAATTTTCTACTTGACCCTCTTCGTTTTGCTCAGCACCCTCTTCCACATTGGTTTCTGTGCTTTTAAACTCTTCCTTTGGTTCTTCTTGTGATTTATCTTTAGCCATTATCGTAATAAGGTATTTTTTTCTATCCAAACAATCGTACCCTTAATAAAAACTTAAGGGCACAAAACTATTTAATAACAACCGATGCCTTGTTTGATAAACAAGCTTTATTCTGGTCGTTGCCAACTTTCTTCAGATGGTCAATATTTTTGCCAAGCAAAGATATATGACAAAATGACGTAAAAAGCCCGCTAGCAACTGCTAAAAAGGCAAGCTCACTGTCAGGTGGCAGTACCACTTCTTAACAATGAGCTTACTTTTTTTTACAAAAAGGCTTCTAATAAGCCCTGCCCGTATGACCTTCCATAAAATTGATAAATGCCCTGTTCACTACCTTGTTTCCACCATCGGTCGGATAGTTCCCAGTGAAATACCAATCGCCCAAATGGTTAGGGCACGCCTTGTGCAAATTATCAACCGATTGGTAAATGACCTTTACATCTGCTTTTACATAATCAGGTTTTACAATCTCAGCTATTTCATCTGAAATTTGCTGATCGGTAAATTGATCGTAGAGCTCTTTGAGATAGTTTTTCTTATGCGCAATACCTTTTTCAAATGCTTTTTCGCATTTTTTCTTTACCTCTTCTAGCAAGTTCTCCTTTCCTGTTTTTTCCAATAAGTTCAGCATCGCCCTAAAGGCTACAAAATGGCTCATGGTGGACATATCTATGCCATAACAATCAGGATACCTAATTTGAGGAGCAGAAGAAACTACGACGATGCGCTTTGGCTTCAGGCGCTCTAACATATTGATGATACTTTTTTCGAGCGTGGTTCCCCTTACTATCGAATCATCTATCACCACTATGGTATCTTGCCTTTTCTGAAGCAATTCATAGGTGGTGTCATACACATGGCCTACCAAATCATCTCGCTGATCACTATCGGTAATAAAAGTTCTGAGTTTCACATCTTTAATCACCAACTTCTCTACCCGGATTTTGGTTTTGAGCAAGTCGGCAAGTCTCTCCCTATCTTTCTCGTTGTATGCATCTTGTCTTACCCTTGTCAGGTATTTGTCCAGCCCTCTTTCCATACCCATAAATGCCGTTTCGGCCGTGTTTGGAATATAAGAGAAAACTGTATTTTTCAGGTCGTAATCAACTTCTTTGAGAATATCGTTTACCAAAATCTCTCCAAGCCTTTTTCTTTCCTTGTAAATCTCAGGATCAGATCCTCTTGAGAAATAAATTCGCTCGAAGCTACAAGAAAGTTGCTCCAGCGGCTTGATGAATTCTTTTACTTCAACATCGCCATTTTTCTTTACAATGAGCGCATGCCCAGGAGGCACTTCTTTAATCTCATCGTATTCTATATCGAAGGTAGTTTTGATAGCAGGTTTTTCAGAAGCTGCCACTACCACATCGTCATCTACATAATAATACGCAGGACGAATACCGGCTGGATCTCTGGCGACAAAAGCAGCACCAAAACCAATCATTCCCAACATGGCATATCCGCCATCAAAATCCTTGCACGAACGTTTTAAGATTGCTTGAATATCGAGATCTTCTGAAATTCTATCCGTGATCTCTTCGTTGCTCAAGCCTTTTTCTTTGTATTGGCTAAACAGACGTTGGTTTTCTTCGTCCAAGAAATGCCCTATCTTTTCGAGCACCGTCACCGTATCTATTTTTTCTATGGGGTGCTGGCCCAAGTCTACCAAATGACTAAAAAGTTCATCAACATTAGTCATGTTGAAGTTCCCCGCCATTATCAGGTTGCGGCTTTTCCAATTGTTCCGCCTGATCATGGGGTGGCAATTCCTTATCTCGTTCTTGCCATGCGTTCCGTAGCGAAGGTGGCCCATGTAGAGCTCTCCCACAAACGGAGCGTTCTTTTTCATCCACTTAGCGTTATAATACTTTTTAGGACGCTCCTCTTTCAGTTTGCCCAGCTTCTTATTTACCTTTTCAAATAGGTCCATAATAGGCTGCGATTCTACTGAACGATACCTTGTCATGTAATGATTTCCAGGGGGGTGATCTAGCTTAATATTGAGCATGCCAGCACCGTCTTGCCCTCGGTTGTGCTGCTTTTGCATCAGCAAATAAAGCTTGTTGATGGCGTAAGTTGGCGTGCCATGCTTCTCGAAATAGTACTCTAGAGGCTTTCGAAGCCTGATCATGGCGATGCCACACTCGTGTTTTATAAAATCACTCATTGATTTGTTATAGTTGTAAGCCTATCGCTTCGTCTATTTGAAAGTGCAAATTTAATAGTTCGATAAAAACTAGCCCCCTTTTTTGTAACAATAAATCTCAACACCCTACGAAAGTACATTAGAGATTTTTAAACAAAAAAGATTTGGTGAATAAGCTATGAAGGAGAGATGATAGTGTCTGAATAAGATCCAACTGTTAGTTACAATACGCCCTTTTAAAGCTTTTAGCTCGTGAAAAGTTCAGGCTTTTCCACAAAAAAATGGATTAAAAAAAATAGGGAAATCAGCAGATATTCATAATTTCTGACTAAAATGGCAGGAAATTTCATAAAA
Source organism: Flammeovirgaceae bacterium SG7u.111 (assembly GCA_034044135.1). Classification (NCBI taxonomy): domain Bacteria; kingdom Pseudomonadati; phylum Bacteroidota; class Cytophagia; order Cytophagales; family Flammeovirgaceae; species Flammeovirgaceae bacterium SG7u.111. Next base: position 7,099,303 of record CP139021.1, read on the forward strand.
TATTAATCAATAACTTACTCACCTCCTTTTTAAACTACTGAAATAGTATTGGTTAGTTTATTACCACTCTCAAACAAACATATTTTGAAGTAGGCAAAATATGTGGTTAAAAATCAATCACCACCCAACAAAATCAAGCATTTCTTATTGTACTATTTTATACTGTTCAGAACATGTTTAAATTTTACCTTTTTCATTGCAAACGACCATTTCGAAAACTTCAACCTGATTATTTTCGCCTGAAAATTTAAATTTCAAACAAGCTTTCAAAGAATTAATTCTACCGATTTTAAAAAAATTATTTTTTTCGGATTTTTAATAAAAATCACCAATTTGAAATAAATGGGCATAGCAACGAGAACAGGTCTGTACATCCAGTGTAGCGCTTCTTTGAAGGAGCATATGGCTAAGGCTGACCAGTTGGACAGGTAAACAGAATTGTATAAAGACCAGCTAAACCCAACAACTAACTAAAATAATTATGGAGAATCCAGAACTAGAAAGATTAAAAAGTACTGTAAATAACTCTGGATGGAAGAGATGGGGACCTTACCTCTCGGAAAGGCAATGGGGAACAGTGCGCGAAGATTATAGTCGAGGTGGCGATGCTTGGTCGTACGTTTCTCATGAAATGGCACGAAGCAGGGTATATCGCTGGGGCGAAGATGGAATTGGCGGGCTTTCTGACAACAAACAGACGTTGTGCTTTTCAGTTTCGATGTGGAACGGAAAAGACTCTATATTAAAGGAAAGGCTGTTTGGATTGAGCAATGGCGAGGGCAACCACGGTGAGGATGTAAAAGAGATGTATTATTACCTCGACTCCACGCCTACCCATTCATATATGAAAATGCTTTATAAATACCCTCAACAAGCATTTCCCTACGAAGAACTAGTTCTTGTAAACCAAGTTCGCGACAAACCTGATGCGGAGTATGAGCTGATGGATACAGGCGTTTTCGACAAAGACCGCTACTTTGATGTATACATAGAATATGCAAAAGCCGACGAAGACGATGTATTGGTAAAAATTACGGTGGAAAACAGGGGAGACCGGGGGGCTTATATACACCTTGTTCCCACTGTTTGGTTTAGAAATACTTGGCGCTGGGGCTATGACGATTACAAACCCCAAATACGAAAGACCTCTAAAAAAAACCAAGTGGAGCTGGACTATTGGGCAGCACAGGGCTTTCACCTGAGCTACCAAGGCAAGCCAAAGTTGCTTTTTTGCGATAATGAAACCAACCGCGAACTTCTTTACAACCAACCTAGCCGTACGAAATACCCCAAAGATGGAATAAACGACTACGTAACCAGAAAAGACCTTGCTAAGGTAAACCCAGAGGAAGAGGGCACAAAGCTAGGACTATATTTTATGCACAAAATCCCTGCGAAGGGCAGCGTAACTTGCAAGCTAAGGTTGAGCAACTCGGATGCTGGAAATGACTTCAAGGACTTCGACAAAATTTTTAGCCTTAGGAAAAAAGAGGCAGACCTGTTCTACGAAAACCTTCACAATGGATTAAAAAACCAAGAATTACGCTCTATACAGCGACAAGCCTATGCAGGCATGCTCTGGAGCAAGCAATTTTATTATTATAATGTAGAACAATGGCTCAATGGCGATCCTGCAACTGGTGGACCTCCACAAGAAAGGCAAAACGGAAGAAATGGACAGTGGAAGCACTTGCACAACCAGAATATTATTTCCATGCCCGATAAGTGGGAGTACCCTTGGTATGCTGCATGGGACTTGGCCTTCCACTGCATCCCCTTGGCAAGGCTCGATGCCGAATTTGCCAAGCGCCAGATTTTACTGATGCTCCGGGAATATTATATGCATCCTAATGGACAAATTCCTGCTTATGAGTGGAATTTTGGTGATGTAAACCCTCCCGTACATGCTTGGGCCGCTTGGAATGTCTACTCCATAGACAAAGATATCAATGGGCAAGCAGATACCGATTTTTTAGAAAAAGTATTTCATAAGCTGCTCATGAACTTCACTTGGTGGGTAAACCAGAAGGATGACAACGGCAATAACCTATTTGAAGGCGGCTTCTTAGGTTTGGATAATATTGGAGTTTTTGACAGAAGCAATACCCTCCCAACAGGGGGAAAAATGGAACAAGCTGATGGTACGGCATGGATGGCTATGTACGCACTTAACATGCTTCGGATAGCCTTAGAAATTTCGAGTATTAGACCCTATTACCAAGAAATGGCTTCCAAATTTTTTGGACACTTCTTGAGCATAGCAGGCGCGATGTTCAATATTGGCGATGAACAAGTAGAGCTTTGGGACGATGACGACGAATTTTATTACGACATCATCCACCCCGACGGGCAGCCTAGCCACCGCTTAAAGGTAAGGTCGATAGTGGGAATTATTCCATTATTTGCTATTGAAGTTCTTAGCCCAGAATTACTAAACCAATTGCCAGATTTTACCCGCAGGCTAGAATGGACGCTCAAAAACAAACCTAAGTTGGCTAATTTGATTTCGAGGTGGTATGATCCGGGAAGAGGAGAAACCAGAATGCTTTCCTTGGTAAGGATCCACCGCCTGAAGTGTACACTCCGCAGGATGCTTGACGAGACGGAATTTCTTTCCGAATATGGCATTCGAGCTTTGTCGAAATTTCACAAGGACGAGCCATATTTGTACAAAGTAAAAGACCGAACCTACTCGGTTTCCTATGTTCCGGGCGAGTCTGATTCTTCCTTATTTGGAGGAAATTCCAACTGGCGAGGCCCTATTTGGTTCCCTATCAACTTTATGATTGTTACTTCCTTACTGAGGTTTCATGATTATTATGGCGATGATTTTACGATGGAGTGCCCCGTAGGCTCGGGGAAATTGTTCAACCTAAAGGAAATAGCGTATGAAATAGCAGAAAGGTTGATTAAGATTTTCACCAATGATGAGCAGGGAAATAGGCCGTTTTATGGGGAATCGAACAAACTTCAGAAAAATGTGCATTTCAAAGACCACATCCTTTTCTATGAATATTTTCATGGCGACTCGGGTTTTGGTCTAGGGGCTTCGCACCAAACTGGTTGGACTGGTCTTGTAGCCGAGCTTATACGAATGGTAGATGAGTACAAAAATGAAAAACAAAGCTCCAAATAAGAGGCTTTTATGGGCTTTTATCCCCCTCACATTTCTCAAGCAAGGGGGATATTTTTTTATACAAAACTCTGATACGTCTGCTCTATATGAAGCATCGCCCTGAAATGTGCATCGGCAATCCTCGAGCGGCTTGAACGGTTCATGAGAAATTCCCTACACTCTTGGTTATTGTCCATGAAAAAGTTTTCGGTAAGAACTGCTGGCATTTTGGTATGCTTCAATACATAAAAGTTCATTTCCTTATCAGGATCACCATCTCTATAATCCCTACGGAAATGCTTACTGGGCAGCTCGGCAAACTCCTCTCTCATTTTTTCATAGAAGATCGTCGCGATTTTGTCGGACTTGGTCTGTCCTTTTGAAGTGTAGATTTCCCAACCTTTTCCCCCACCTGCATTCGCATGTACGGAAAGGTAAATACAAGGCCCTTTGTTGTTCCACTTATTGGCTCTTGCTACCCTCTCTGGCAAAGAAGTATCTTCCATCTCGGGAGAAACATGGTAATAGCGAATGCCAGCAGGCACACATCTTTCAATTATCCTGTTCACTACTCCTCTATTAAACTCACCTTCGTAAAGCGTAATTTCATCGTCCCATTTCGGGCTTCTTTTGCCCGGAGTTTGGTATTCTCCATTGATTAACCCTCCGTGACCGGGGTCTAGTATCCAAAGTATTTGGCTCATGTTGTTTAGTGTTTTTTCTCAATTAAGAGATTTTTACCACAAGAAGCAACAATAAGAGGGGATAATTGGCAAATGGACTAATATCAAGTACCACAACCCAATGTACAAAATGTTGAATTTAATATATTTGCTTGTTTATTCTTTTTCCCATAACTAACTTTAGAGTAATATAATTCTCAAAAACAACGCTCCATCCCATGAAAAAGCACCTTATACTAATATCCGCACTTCTCTTACTGATCGGGTGTAAAAACACTCCTTCTGAACCTCTTCTTGAGGAAACAGAAAGCCCAAACTTACTTCTGACAGAATGGGCACCCATAGGTGCGAAATGGTACTATTCGGACGGATCTTCAGGCCAAAGCCAAGAGGATAGCGAGGGGTATTATTTGATTGAGTCGGTAAGGGATACAAATATGAGCCTAACAAATGCTCGGGGGACAGTTGATGCAAGGATATTGGAAATATCGAACTTTAGAAATGGAGAGTTTAAGAGCAAAGAAATTGAAGTAATGTACGGTTCATTAGACTCAGTTTACCACTGGGATAAACATTAGCAAGAATTTTATTTGTTGTATGATTTCACCGCTAATACAGGAGATACATTAGTAATTAAAAATGAACCTTTTAAGTCGTACTGGGGAGGAGAATATGACTACTTTATTGCCAAAATAAAGGAGAAGGAAACAAAAGATATAAATGGGCAATCACTTACTTATCAGATAGCTGAACTGGTACCCAAAGAAGGTGGTTTACGTGGATGGCAATATTACGAAGGTGGCGTAGATGCAACATTAATACAAGGTATTGGTTCTACCTTTTGGCTTTTTGGAGGAGAGGAGTTTACACCATTGTATGTAAAAGCACATGTTGGTTTAAGATGCTTTGAATACAAGGGCAGTGTTTACAAAGCAGATACACATTCTCATGAAGGATACCATTGGAAATTGGACTGTGATTATATGAAAAGTGGGCAGTAGCTAGTGCCCCGCCAACTCATCTACAAGAGCTATATATGCCTGCTTAGCCTCGTCCGAACTTTTACCGCTAAGTTTGTTCCAAGCATCCCACTTGAACTGGGCTTTGAAGTCGAACCCGCCTGGTCTTTCTTCTTTCACGTCGCCTTCGGTTGCTTGCTTGAATAAGCCATAAAGTTTTAGCAAAATTTCGTTTGATGGTTTTTCATCTAGCTGATGCACTCTTTTTTGTGCTTCTTCAAAATTTTGGTCTAAACCCATATTGTTATATTGGTTATTTATTCTAGTTGTTATTTAAAACTATTTGTCTTTTTCGTCCTCTTCTTCCTCTTCAAGGTTTATGATTTCAGGGCCATACTTTTCTGCCAAAAAGCGTTGTTTATAAAGCGTATTGGCCACATCGCAGACCTCGGTAGTAAAATAAGCATTGAAACCAGTCCCTATCACTGCCCCCTTTATAGAAATAGCCTGCCCCACTTTTGCCTTCAGCAATTGGAAAGTAATGGAACTAGTTAGTTTGGTAAAAAGCTTGAGAAACTTGGACTTATCGAGTTCTTCCTGCTTTTTCTTTCCCACCATTTTCTTCGTTTGCTCTACCAAACGCCTCATTACCTGTTTCTTGGTCATTTCATCTGTAGAGGCTGCATATTCTAAAATGTTCAGAGCAAATACCCTTTCGTGGTAAAGGGTGATATCGAAGCCATACATGGTAGCGTATTCGCTAATGGCTTTGTGGTTCATACTCACCAAAGCAATGATATCGGAAGGCATTCCTGGTAAGCTCAAAGCAGTAACTTCGTCTTCCTCTTCTTCTTTAGCCAAGGTGTGGTACTTTTTACATAAATCACCTACGGCATCTTCCACTACCTTCAAGTCCAGCAAGGCTATGTCTTCCTTTGTTTTCACGTCAGAAAAGCCTGCCTCAAAATATCTCTTGATGGTTTCTTCTTGCTTTACCGTCCAGTCGGTAACGTTATGGGCAAAAGCAGCCAGGGTCCCCTCGGTCTTTTCCATTGCCATATCCAGTCCTGGCATTTTGGTAAGCCACTCCCCCGCACGGTTGATCGGCTTGGAAAGTGAACTCAGTACTTTGGAAAACTTGTTTATTTTTTTGGGCACTTGCCTCCTTTCATTAAGCTCGTTTATAACTTTTTGCTCATATTCGGAAGGTTGAGAGGGTGGCTTTTTCATGTCTTTAATGCTAGATAAAAGATAGTGCAAATTAATTCATTCTAGGTATAAGAAGCTAATGAAGGGGGTGAAAGTTCAAGGAAAGTCGGCTTCAAAAAAAATCCCGCGGCACACTTGCGCCACGGGAAATTTAAAACAGGTTGTAATCTGCTTCAAAGATTATCTTTCAGCATATAGCAAACCATATGCTACTTTATTTCAATTATAAGTGAATTACTTCGTCGTAAGCCGCAGCTGCAGCTTCCATCACCGCCTCAGACATGGTTGGGTGAGGATGAACCGATTTCACTATCTCCATACCAGTAGTCTCAAGGTTTCTTGCCACTACTACTTCGGCAATCATCTCAGTTACATTAGCGCCAATCATGTGCGCACCTAACCACTCACCATATTTAGCATCAAAAATCACTTTGATGAACCCGTCTTTTGCCCCAGCAGCACTTGCTTTGCCAGAAGCCGAGTAAGGGAACTTACCTACTTTTATGTCGTATCCTGCTTCTTTAGCAGCCTTTTCCGTATAACCAACCGAAGCAATTTCAGGTGAAGCATAGGTACAGCCAGGGATATTTCCATAATTCAATGGCTCTGGGCTATGCCCCGCTATTTTTTCTACACAGATGATTCCTTCAGCTGAAGCTACGTGAGCCAATGCTGGTCCTTTTACTATATCTCCAATTGCAAATACACTTGGGATGTTGGTTTGGTAATAATCATTCACCAATACTTTTCCCCTATCGTGCGCTACACCTACATCTTCCAAGCCAATGTTTTCAATATTGGTAGTTACACCTACTGCAGAAAGAACAATGTCACACTCTATGGTAAACTCGTCGCCACCTTTGTTTGGCTTAACTGTAACTACACAACCTTCGCCTGATTTATCAACATTGGTAACCGAAGCGTTGGTATGGATTTTCATTCCTGATTTCTTGAAGCTGCGTTCCAATTGCTTAGAAACATCTATGTCTTCGTTAGGAACTATATTTGGCAAGTATTCTACTATGATCACCTCAGTGCCAATTGAGTTGTAGAAATAGGCAAACTCGACACCGATAGCTCCTGAACCCATCACAACCATTTTCTTAGGCTGCTTCTCCAACGTCATTGCTTTGCGGTAGCCAATGATCTTCTCATTGTCAATTTCCAAACCTGGCAATTCCTTAGAGCGACCTCCAGTAGCCAAAATGATATTGTCAGCTTCGTAAACAGTTTTAGATCCGTCCGCAGCTTCTACTTCAACAGACTTACCTGTTTTGATTTTACCGTATCCGAGAAGTTTCTCTATTTTATTCTTCTTGAACAAAAACTCGATGCCTTTGCTCATTCCACCGGCTACATCACGGCTTCTTTTTACCATTGCGCCAAAATCGGCCGTAGCATCTTTTACTTCAATACCATAATCTTTTGCGTGCTGGATATATTCAAATACTTGCGCACTCTTCAACAACGCTTTGGTAGGAATACAGCCCCAGTTAAGGCAGATACCACCAATCTCGGCTTTTTCGACTATTCCTACTTTCATTCCCAGCTGGGATGCCCTGATAGCAGCAACATAGCCACCTGGACCACTCCCTATCACTATCAAATCAAATTTTGATGACATAAGGCTTATGGATTATATATGTTATTCTTCTGTTAAATTGTGCTGCAAATCTACACGATTAGATGAAAAAAACTGAAGGATGAAGTAGATAGTTGGAAGATTCGCATAGAACTGAGCTTTAATTCATTACCACAACCGTTACCGAAGGAGTTAATGCCTAAAAAAATCTTTAATTCTTTTTCAGAGGACTCTCTATTTTTAGAATAATGAATATTTTCGTTTGTGCTTATTCATTTACTAAACCTCACAATCATCAGGTTCTTAAGATTAAAATTGAGATGAATACTATCCTTGTTATAAGATTTTAAATGATTAGCACCCTCTTTCAATTCAACAGAACTAATATAGATTATGCCCCATTTTGATTTAGAATATTATTTGGAGAAAAGAAGAAAGGGCGTTCCCTTTTCAGAGATCAGGACAGAATTAAAAACCAAAGGGTTCGACGAGTTCGAAATAAAACTGCATATAAAAGAGCTGGATGATGCAGAACTCGAAACTGCAACGACAAAATCTTATAAGGGAAGTGCAAAAGTATTTATGTACATGGGAATAGGCTTGATGACACTGGGAATTGGGATTACCTATTTTACGAAGCAGCTAAACTATAGCCAGTATATCATGGCATATGGACCGGCTGTAGCAGGCATATTTTTATACATGTATGGAAGGACTAACCTGAAGAAAGCAAAAAAATGATTTTGTAAACAAAAAAAAGCCCCACGCCATGGCGTGGGGCTCACTATTATAATTCGATAGGTTCGTGTCTATTGTTCAGGAAATGATATTCGGTCATCCCGAGAGATGAGTCTTTTATCATTTTGATCCATTTGTGGTACTTAAGCCACCACATTACCCTCTTAGACTTAATTCCTTTAGTAAAATATGCATGAAGATAAGGGTGCAATGCAATGGTAATCCCTTTTTCATTTTGCTTGTCCAATATAAAATCTAGGTCGTTTTCAAGCCTGTCTGCTATATTGATAGCCGCATCAATTTTACCAGTACCCATACAAGTTGGGCAAGTTTCTCTAGTTGCAATATTCAGCTCAGGTCTTACCCTTTGCCTTGTAATCTGCATCAACCCAAATTTGGTAAGTGGTAAGATAGTGTACTTCGAACGATCAGTTTTCATCTCGGTCTTGATATGCTCATAAAGCTTACGTCTATGTTCAGCTTTTTTCATATCAATAAAGTCCACCACAATTATTCCACCCATATCCCTAAGCCTAAGCTGTCGGGCGACTTCCGAAGCTGCTTGTTTGTTGACATTGAATGCGGTTGTTTCTTGGTCTGTTTCAGAGTTCGACTTATTCCCGCTATTTACATCAACTACGTGCAGTGCTTCTGTGTGCTCAATTACTAAATAGCCGCCGCTTGGCAGACTAACAGTTTGTCCAAACAGCGATTTAAGCTGTTTTTCAATTCCATATTGCTCAAATATCTTGGTTTTGCCGGTATAGTGCTTTACGATATTTTCTTTTTCAGGAGCAATTGTGCGGATGAAGCCTCTAATTTCTTCAAATGTGGAGATATCATCAACTGTTATGCTATCAAAGGATTCGTTAAGAATATCCCTTAGCATAGATTCAGCCCTATTCATTTCCCCAATCACCTTTTGGCGAGGTTTTGCTTTCACCAACGCACCTGCGCCAGCTTCCCATTTAGATACCAGATCACGAAGATCCCTATCGAGTTCGGAAACGGCTTTTCCTTCTGCTACAGTTCTGATGATTATGCCAAAATTATCTGGCTTAATAGAGGATATCAATCGAATCAACCTCTTTCGCTCTTGAGCATCAGCAACTTTTTTAGAGATATTTATCGAATTGGCAAATGGGACAAGCACCAAATATCTTCCTGCTATAGAAAGTTCGCAAGATAAGCGAGGACCTTTGGTTGATATTGGTTCTTTTACTACTTGTACGAGCACTCGATTATTAGGCTTGAATACTTCTGTAATTTTCCCCAGTTTATCTATTTGGGGCTCCATTCCAAAGCCTTTTAGGTTATGAGCGACTCCTCTTCCATTCTGCGATTGGCTGATGTATTTCTGAAGCGACCGGACATTGGGACCTAGATCAAGGTAATGCAAAAATGCATCTTTTTCGTACCCAACATCAATAAAGGCTGCGTTTAGCCCCGGCACCACTTTTCTTACAACGCCAAGATAAATATCCCCTACAGTGAATTTATTCTCCTGATTATCGTAATGTAGCTCAACTAAGCTCTTGTTTTTTAAAAGAGCTATTCGGCCACCACTTTGAGTAGAATTGATAATTAATTCATTACTCAATTTTTTAGTGTTTTAGTGATATTAATTTTTTCTGTATACCTGCATATAAGCATCAAAGATTTCAAATATGTAGGCAAAGGAGTTAAGGCATAAATTAATAACAATTACCATAACCTCCATACACCACAGCCCCGGCAAAAGCCGAGGCGTCGGTGTTAGCTAATACTCTACTCAGACTACTTTTTCTTGTGTCTGTTTTTTCTTAGTCTTTTCTTACGCTTGTGCGTCGAGATCTTATGTCTTTTTCTTTTCTTACCGCAAGGCATAGTCTTAAATGTTTAATGTTTTAAAAATTATTTTAAATTCCATAAGTAACAGCAAGCGCCACTACTTTATTTCTTTAATATACGCTTCAACAGACTGGAGCACTTGAGGGTTGGTCTCAACCGCTTTCACATGCTCAAACCTTTCCAACGCCTTCTGCTCACTCCCTGTTTCCAAATAACTCACACCCAAATAAAAGTGTGCTTGAGTATTTTCAGGTTCTAGTTCTATGAGTTTTTCAAAACGCTCAACAGCCCTATCAAACTGTCCCGACTGCATCGAGAGCATACCTAGATTGTAAATAGCCAACTTATTTTCAGGGTTTTTGCCCAATACTTCACGTATTTTCAATATTCCCTGCATCGGATTATCACCCGATACATAAGTAACACCAATTTTCACCTCTAAGTCTTCATTTGGCTCAATTTCCAATGCCCGTTGGTAGTACTCTCGCACCTTCACTCCTAACTTATCTGTTTTTTCCTTGCTCATCGCAAAAGAAAAAGCGTCGAAGTAAGCATCACCTGCTAAAATACTGTTGGCAAGTGAAGGATACTCATTTGCAAACTGACCTGCATATATTGCTGCACTGTCATAGAGATTGAAAGACTTAAACTCGTCCATTAATTCTGTCAGCTGCTCTAGCTTCTGTGCTTCAGAAGTAGCTTCCCGAAATAATGCCTTGTGCTCGTTCATGTGCGCCGCTTGCTCCTCTGGAATATCAGTCGAATGCATATCGGTCACCTCTTCGCCCCCTCCGCTTACATCTGATACAGATGCGGTTTGCGCTGGCTCGTTTTCTACAACTACCCTAGGTAGGAAATATAGCCCAACAGTTGCTAGTATAGCAATTGAAAGAATAATATACCTAATGTTAGGCATCAGTTCTTACTGATTAGCTAACTTAACTTTTTCGCTATTTTTCACCTTCTCAACAAATGTTTTTGAAGGTTTGAAGCTAGGCACATAGTGTTCTGCAATCACAATAGATTTGTTTTTGGAGATATCACGCCCGATTTTGCTAGCTCTTCTTTTGTTCACGAAACTTCCAAAACCTCTAACATAAATATTCTCACCTTCAGACATTTTGGTTTTAACTACCTTAAAAAATGCTTCTACTGTGGCGGTTACATCGCCTTTATCTATTCCCGTCTGGTTGGCTATCTCAGCGATAACTTCTGCTTTAGTCACGTCTTTTTTAGGATTTAAGTTTATAATACTCTAATTATCAACAAGATTGAAAAGGAGTGCAAATTTATACCTTCAATTCCCAATTAGCAAGCTTCCTGAAAATATTCATTTATGCTGGTTGTATAATTGGTTGAAGGTCTGCAACTAACGTAAAATTACGTTTGAATCTGCAAAGATAGTTTTATAATCAACACTACCACATCAAGACAAAATAATATTTTGAATAATTCCACTCTAAAGTTCTATTATTCTTGCAAAAACCACTCAATATAAATGGCTATAACAGAGTATTTTTTGTATATTAAACTTGTTTTTTTTCAAAAAGAAAGTCCATGAGAAAGTTAAAAATCTACCTAAAAGAGACATTTGGTTTTTCTGAAGCCGAAAGCAAAGGCTTTATCGTGCTTATGCTACTCGTATTTTTGGCCACTCTCGCCCCCATATCTGTCCAACTTTATTTGCCTCCACAAGAAATTGATAGAAGCCAAGATATTGCCCTCTTAAATAAACTTGTAAAAGAGCTACAAGCTCCTGAAAAAACAGGCAAGGTTCTTCCTGCTCAAAAAGAAATTCCCAAAACTCAAGCTGCCCGGCCAGAACCTTTTGATCCAAATGTAGCCACAGTTCAAAAAATGACTTCGGTAGGAATACCCAAATACCTTGCTGAAAGGATCGAAAAATATCGCTCAAAAGGCGGAAGTTTCAGGAAAAAATCAGACATAAAAAAGATTTACGGGTTTTCGGATGAGCTTTATGAACAACTATCTCCTTATATACTAATAGAAGCATCAGCTCCAAAAACGCCAAAAAAGGTCGCTGACAGCAAACCGACTCCAAAAAAAGAGAAAGAGGAATTGTGGTTCGATATCAATACCGCCGACACTACACAGCTCAAAAAAGTGAGGGGCATTGGAAGCGTGCTATCTGCCCGAATTATAAAATTCAGAGATAAACTTGGAGGCTTTCACGCTACAGAGCAACTTTCAGAAGTATACGGATTGAAACCGGAAGTGCAGAAAGAACTAATAAAGGTAAGTTATGTGGCAGATGAGTTTGAAGTAGCAAAGGTCAAAATAAATAAGGCGAGCGCCCAAGAGCTCATGCAGCATTCGTACATAGGGAAGAAGTCTGCTTGGGCAATTTTTAATTATCGCAAAAAGAATGGAGGTTTTTCGAGCATCGAAGACCTCAAAAAAGTAGAAGTATTGGAAGAAGGTGTTGCCGAAAAGTTAGCGCCATACCTAGATTTTGAGCTTTAAAGTAGAGTTATACAGACTATACCCAGCTTATTTTTTAGGGTTTTCTTTTCACTTTACTCAAAAAATCACTTATTTTTCGCCAAATCTTAGACATTTCACAAATAGATATTCCTATAAACTAACTGAAAAACAAAAAGTTGAACATTCAATCTTTACTGTTTTTGTGAAAGGAATATTCCCATTCTACTAAATTCTATACAATCCTGCACCTAGAAAACATTGTGAATGTATATTCTACTGAAACTCGCATTTACATTTTATTTATTCCACATTCTTACCAAAAGAAAGAACTCTTTTAACACCCTAAATTATTTATTATGAAAACATTTCAACTATTATGTATCACTCTAGCTATGCTTGTAGCCTCTTCTTGCGTGCCTAAGAAAGAACACGAGCAGCTCAAAAGTGAGCTGGATGCCATGAGGGAAACAATGGACGAAAGAGATGGGCTAATCTCCGAAATGGATGGAAAAATGGACTCTATTGGCATTTTGCTTGATTCTATTGAGGTTGCCGAAGAAAGTATAGTATTGAACTTGGAGCAAGGTATTCCATATGATGACTATGTATCCAGGCTTGCCAAAATCCAAGATTATATGCAGCGCACCAACCAAGAGCTTTCCGATATGGAAAATGCCTTGGTCAAAAGCAACTCGAACAACAAAGTTTATCAGAAAATGATAGCCAACTACAAAAGAATAGTTGCTGAAAAAGATGCTACTATCACACAGCTAAATGAAAAAATAGCAACGTACGAGCAAGAAAAAGAAGCGTTGGTAAAAACAGTTGACTTGCAAAACGATGAACTCGATGCGCTGCAGCGTGTGGTAGAACAAAAGGAAAAAGAAATAATTACAACTAATGAAGAATTAGACTCTACTCAGGTTGAAAGTACAAAAGCTGCTGCTCAAAAATATTTTGCCTTGGGCCAATCTACCGAAGAACTAGCCAGCAAAACCAGCAGTTTGTTCAACAGCAAGAAGAAAAAGGCTTACTACAGAAAAGCGCACGATTACTATAAGCAAGCATTTGAACTTGATGGGGAACTGACAGACGCCTTCAAGAAAATGGAAGAACTTAGCGAGAAAATTCAATAGACAAATTCTTGAAAAAAAAGAGAGAGCTGCTCATTAGGGCAGCTCTTTTACATTTGGAGTAATTTGTCCCTCACTTCTTCCATAAGCCACATGGGCGTAGATGTAGCTCCACAGATTCCAATAGTATCGTTAGGGGAAAACCAAGAAGCATCCAGCTCTTCTTTATTGGATATGAAATAAGAATGTGTATTTACGCTCTTGCAGATACTGTACAACACCTTCCCATTAGAAGACTTAGTACCCGACACAAATACGACTTTATCAAACCTTTTGGCAAATTCGTGAAGTATCTTATCTCGGTTTGATACTTGGCGGCAAATGGTATCATTGGCATTCACCTCTATTCCCGCACCTATTAATCTATTTTTTATTTCGTAAAAAGTCTCGGTGCTCTTAGTCGTTTGGCTATAGAGGGTAATATTTTTAGGCAAGTTCTCAATATCCAACTCGTCAATATTTTGAAAAACGACTGCATTATTACTTGTCTGAGCCATGAGCCCTACTACCTCCGCATGACCATGCTTTCCGTAGATATAAATATTTTCCTCCTTATCGTACGAAGATTTTATCCTGTTTTGGAGCTTGAGTACTACTGGGCATGAAGCATCGATAAGCTCAAGATTGTTTTCCATGCCTATCCTATAAGTAGAAGCAGGTTCGCCATGAGCCCTTATCAGAACTTTCTCTCCGTTTATTGAATACAAATCATCATGGTTGATGATTCTTAGCCCTAGTTTTTGGAGACGCTTTACCTCTTCATCATTATGTACAATATCACCCAAACAATACAATACCCCATCCTCCTTAAGGATTTCCTCAGCCATTTCGATGGCGTAAACCACACCAAAACAGAAGCCAGAATCTTGGTCTATAGTAACATCTAAGTTGTACATTTTTTGCTTTGTGAAAATGCTTTCTTTATACGGATACAAATTATCTTATTTTCTTCAGATAACCTAACGTAAAAGTTTTTGTTTAAACAAAACAACAAAATAGTAAAACAAAAACCCGCTCTTCCTAAGAAAAGCGGGTTCTGAAAGCTCATATAAATTCGCTTGCTTAGCTAAGCCCAGAAAACTGTCTCAAGAAACGAGTATCATTTTCTGTAAATAGCCTTATATCGTTGATCTTGTATTTCAACATAGCTATTCGCTCAATCCCCATCCCGAAGGCAAAGCCTGTATATTTCTCAGGGTCGATGTTGCAGTTGGCAAGTACGTTAGGGTCCACCATGCCGCATCCGCCAATTTCCAACCAACCTGTTCCCTTTGTAATCTTCTTGTCCGACTCCGTTTTGAGCCCCCAGTAAATATCCAGCTCGGCGCTTGGCTCGGTAAACGGGAAGTATGAAGGACGCAAACGGATTTTGGTGTCTTTGCCAAACATCTCCTTTGCAAAGTAATAGAGCGTGTTTTTCAGGTCTTGGAAGCTCACGTTCTCGTTCACGTACAAACCTTCCACTTGGTGGAAAATACAGTGCGCCCTAGCAGAAATGGTCTCATTTCTATACACCCTTCCCGGAGAAAGCGTCCTAATAGGAGGTTCTTGGTTTTCCATCACCCTCACCTGCACCGATGACGTGTGCGTACGCAAAGCAATTTCCTCAGGGTCTTTTTCTATAAAGAACGTATCCTGCATTTCCCTTGCTGGGTGGTTGGGTGGGAAGTTCAAGGCTGAGAAATTGTGCCAGTCATTTTCTATTTCTGGCCCTTCCGATAAGTTAAAACCAATTTTTTGGAAAATCTCCACAATCCTGTTCCTCACCTGAGTGATGGGGTGAATAGTCCCCAGCTCGTTGGGGATAGTTGGCAGCGTAAGGTCCACCGCAGCGGCTTGTTGCCCTCCCGATTTTTTCTTCGCTTCTGCAGCAGCATCCTTAAACTTCTGCTGAGCAAGGTTCTTCAATTCGTTTACCTTTTGCCCAAACTCCTTCCGCTTCTCGGGGGCTACATCTTTTATATTAGCAAAAAAATCGCCCATTACACCCTTTCTGCTAATGAACTTCAGCCTAAATTTCTCAATAACCTCCTCGGTTTCGAGCTTCGACTTTTCTACTTCTTTTATTAATTCTTCTAATTTGTCTATCATTTTCGCCTACGCTTTAGGTGAATAAGAGCTTGGTTAAACTTTATCTATTTCGCTACAAATGCACATCTCATGAACCTCGCTTCAAAATAAAATTCTTCAATAGCACTCTATTTTCAAATTTTCTTCATTCGCGAGAACCATAAGCTGAACATTTTCGCATGCGGTCCGACGGTTCGGAAAACCTAAAGTCTAACCAAGCTCTGAACGAGCAGCAAAGGTAAGAAATCTTTTTGAAGGTCGGTGGTGGGAAAACCGCTGTTTATTGCATGTCTGCCCATTATTGAACTTTTATCAAGAAAAAACAAAAAAGCTGCCTTAGCTTGGCTGCCTTTCCTCCATAATAAAAGTAGATGTTTTCTTTCTTATCTTTCATAAGTTTGGTGGAGTGAGTTGATCAATGAGTAATTAGATTTGCGTGAAAGACCAATGCTGTCAAGATCCGAACGGAGGCTCATAGTAGCAGGAACATTGGAGGGAAAAAGGTTTAAATAAAGCAAAACCCAAGAGTATTAAAATCAATATTAGATGAGGGTTAAATCAAGTGTATTAAGTTTGACTTTATTTTTATTTTGTGCTGTTGGCTATTCACAGCCAAGCTCAATTGATTCAATAATTCTTGAGGTCAAGTATGTGAGTATTAGAAAGGTTGAAACTTATAAATATGAGATAATAAAAACAGGAAAAAACAGCAATAAGTATGAGGTTAAATTGAATGAAGCCAGATACCATCCTTATACTGTAGGAACTATTCTAGGAGAAAATTGGGAAGTCCTCATTAGCTTAGATAGTCAATTGCTAAAAGTTGTAGACCAAGATATTGATACAAAAAAAGAATTTTTAGACGAGGTGGAAGAAAAGTATGGAAGGAGGGTGATGGCTCATTATTTAGAAAAATTAATTTCAGATGACAGACCCTTTAATATAAATTTCAAAGGAGATTCAATACTTTATGAAATGGAGGAGGCACCTATAGTAAGACTCGAAAAATCACTTACCAATTTCGAGGAATATAGTAGTGATGACATGATCCTGAATTCTTTGAATATAGATTCAGCTTGGGTTGCAAACAACTTGCATACAATACAAAATTATATAGTTATTAAAGAGAGTGATTCATCGAAACATCCACAACTCTTAAAGTGTATGGCTAACATTGAGGATATTAAACGTGTCTCTAAACTGTTACAAAAAAGGACTTCTGTGGGAATATCATATTTTTTCATAAAAACCAGAATTAGATATTCCAATTTTCATGAAATGGAGTTTATATGTGGTGGTAATAATCCATTTCTATTACCATGCAAAATGGGTTCTTTCCAATCATTCAACGCAAATATAAGTATCGCTCTTTCTGAAATTATACCAGAAAGTATCCTAAAAGGTGGGATAAAGTCAAAAGTAAGTAAAACAGAATATGTAAAAGAAATGATGGGCGAAATGCGAAGTTTTTGTCGATAATGAGTGTTATGCCCACTAAGGCAAGCATCCGCCCCTACTCTCGCTCGGCTCCAGCCGGGTGAGGAATATTTGTCGGGCGTCCACACCCAAGGTAGCCAGAGGCTACAACAATAGTTGCCACTCCATGCTAAAGCTTGGCAAGCTCTGGAGCCGAGCGGCAAGAGCAAAAACAAAAAGGCTGCCCAAACAAGGCAGCCTTCCATTTATAAAATCAAGTTATTTTCTTCCTTAAGAAAGCAAAGATTCACCCGTCATATCCGCAGGTTTTTCTACTTCCATCAGTTCCAAAATGGTCGGCGCCAAATCGCCCAACTTACCATCTTTAATTGGCTTTTTGTATTCATCATCCACCAAAATACATGGAACGAGGTTCAAGGTATGCGCCGTATGAGGCGAACCGTCTGGGTTGCTCATTATGTCTGAGTTACCGTGGTCGGCAATTACTATTACAGAATAACCATTTTCTTTGGCTACGTCTATTACCGCACCTGCACAGCTATCAACCGTTTCGCAAGCTTTCACCGCTGCTTCAAACACACCTGTATGGCCTACCATATCTGGGTTGGCAAAGTTCAAGCAAACAAAATCAACTTCTCCCTTTTTAAGCTCAGGAATAATTTTATCTCTGATATCGCCTGCGCTCATTTCTGGCTGCAAATCGTAAGTAGCTACTTTAGGTGAAGGGCACATCAAGCGAGTTTCTCCTTCAAAAGGCTCTTCCCTACCGCCAGAGAAGAAAAACGTAACGTGAGGATATTTCTCCGTTTCGGCAATTCTTATCTGTTTTTTGCCATTGGCTTCCAACACCTCACCAAGTGTATTTTCGATGTTTTTGTTGTCAAACATCACTTTTACACCTTTGAACGTTTCGTCGTACTGGGTCATGGTCACGTAGTAGAGGTCGAGCTTTTTCATGTCTTCCTCAGGGAAATCTTCTTGCGTGAGAGCAACCGTAATCTGACGGCCACGGTCGGTTCTGAAGTTGAAACAAACAACTACATCGCCTTCTTCAATCGTAGCAATTGGCTCACCGTTTCCATCTACTTTGATGGTCGGCTTGATGAATTCGTCAGTTACACCGGCATCGTAAGATGCTTGCATAGCTGCTGAAAGATCGGTGGTTTTCACCTCGCCTTCGCCTTTCACCATGGCATCGTAAGCTAATTTCACTCTAGCCCAACGCTTGTCCCTGTCCATGGCAAAATACCTACCTGTAATGCTGGCAACTTGGCCAGTAGTCTCGGCAGCGTGTTTTTCTATTTCTTCAATGAACGCTTTGCCCCCGTTTGGAGAGCAGTCACGGCCATCAGTAAACGCATGTACAAAAACATCTTTCAAGCCTGCCTCACTTGCTGCAGAAAGCAGACCCTTGAGGTGTAAAATATGTGAATGGACACCACCGTCAGACACCAAACCTGTAAAATGGACTTTTTTATTGTTTGCTTTAGCATACTCAAACGCCTCCACCAACGCCTCATTTTTGTAAATAGATTTATCTCTAACAGTAATATTGATCTTTTCTAGCATCTGGTACACAATTCTACCTGCGCCAATGTTCATGTGCCCTACTTCGGAGTTGCCCATTTGTCCCTCGGGCAAGCCTACTGCTTCGCCGCAGGCTTTCAATTTACTGTGAGAATATTTTGTGTAAAGACCATCCACATAAGGAGTGTTTGCATGGTCAATGGCTGAAACTTCTTTGTTAGTCGCTATTCCCCAGCCATCGAGGATCATTAGAAGAACTTTCTTGCTCATAGTTTTTTAAGATTATAAAAAAGATAGATGGATTTTTATCCAAACAATTAGGTAATGGGCTGTACCGATGAAGCCCTCTTGGTTTGTCTGTGTTGAACGGTTAAAAAAAATTGTCAAAAAAAATAGGGTGGCTCTTGCCGAACCTCCTCTAATTGGTAGGGTAAAATTAAAGCTAAAAAGAACGAGGAACAAAAGGGGGCGAGTTTTATTCACAAAATTGTAATTTCTTCTTTCCGAAAAAGAGGGAAAACCGACTGCTAGTACACAAACATTTAAAAGAATTTAGGGTTAGTAATGGTCAAACACAGAATTATATTGCGGCTTTTTTGGCTGTGTTATTAATTATCTTATAATTTTGGTCAAATTGCCCGATGTCTATCCTTGTAAGACAATCAGGTAAAAAGTAACTCATTTTTTAAATAGATTCTCCTAGCACATGATCGAACTGGCAGGTTTACTGGTACTTGGTTTCTTGGCTCAATGGCTTGCTTGGCGTATAAAAGTACCTGCCATCTTACCTCTCATCATCATTGGTTTGGCGGTAGGTCCTCTTTCCACACTCATCAGTATAGATGGTAAAAAATTCATAGATGGAGACCAAATTTTCCACGACCAGGACCTGATGTTCCATGTTATTTCCATAAGTGTAGGGCTTATCCTTTTTGAAGGTGGGCTCACCCTCAAGTTTAAAGAGGTGCGGGCAGTTGCCTTTACCGTAAGGAATTTACTGCTAGTAGGTACGGTAGTCACGCTATTTGGCGGGGCTATGCTTGCCCATTACATCATGGATATCAGCATGAGGTTTTCCTTTTTGTTGGCATCGCTCATCATCGTTACAGGTCCTACGGTTATTGGTCCCATCCTTCGAAATGTCCGCCCAAATTTCAAGATAAATACTATATTGAAATGGGAGGGAATCCTCATTGACCCTATTGGCGCATTGATCGCCATTTTGATTTATGAATTTGTAGTTTCGGGCAAGCCTGGGCAGCAATTTACCATTTTTGCCCTCGAAGGTTTTTTCCTCACTATCCTATCAGGAGTAGCTGTAGGGGTTATTTTTGCTTTGCTCACGTACTACATTCTCCAAAAAAACCTCGTACCAAAATACCTCAGAAATATTATCATGCTCGGTATGGTGATCATGAGCTTTGCCATTTCCGACCAGCTCCACGCCGAATCAGGGCTTTTGGCAGTTACGCTTTTTGGGATGATCTTGGCCAACATGAAAATAGAGGATTTGAAAGAGATTTTATCTTTTAAAGAAGATGTCACGCTCATCCTTATTTCCTTTTTGTTCGTAATGCTTTCTTCAAGGGTCAACCTAGAAGACCTTCGGATTTTGCTCAACTTCCAAAGTTTGGCTTTTTTCCTATGCGTGGTGTTCATTTTGCGTCCCATTAGCGTATTTCTCAGCAGCATCAATTCAGGGCTTTCCTTACGGGAAAAAATATTCATATCGGCTATTTGCCCACGGGGAATTGTTTCCGCAGCGGTGGCCTCTATTTTTGCCATTAGGCTTTCCGCTATAATGAGCGATGCCGGAAGGCTCGAAGATGCATTTTTTGCACAACTTCTCCTACCCATCACCTTCATGATAATTGTAGGAACGGTGGTGCTCCAAGGGCTCTTGGCCAAGCCTCTTGCCCGCTTTTTAGGTGTGGAAAGAAAAGAACCCAATGGGATTTTGTTCTTTGGGGCAAGTGAGCCTGCAAGGTTCATGGCCAAGTACCTCAAATCGCTCAACATCCCTATTCTTCTTGCCGACACCTCCAAGTCAAATATACACGAGGCCGAAGAGATGGGCTTGCCCGTTTTTGAAGGAAGTTTGGTCAGCGACGAGGCATATGAAGAAGTTGACCTATCACAATATGGACAATTGCACGCAATGACTTCTAACACGGAGATAAACAGCATGAGCTGCAAGTTGCTAAGCGATGAATTTGGAAAAAATAGGGTGTACCGTTTGGGCTCTAACAAGGAGTTAAAAATGAGCGTGAATCAGCAACCTAAAAATTTGCTTTTTTATGGCTATGCCGATTATATCAGCATTACGCAAACCTTGCGTAAAAAACCGGCTATCCATCAATATGACATCACCTCTAGCCAAGAACTAAGCGACTTCATCAAAGAATTGGACGATAAAATCATCCCGCTGTTTATCTTAAAGGATAACAATAAAATAGAACCAATTTCAATCAACCCAATCACGATGGGGCAAATCAACACGCTGCACTATATTATCAAATAACTGATGGGAATCGTGAATCTTGCCTCCTGCTTAAGTAACAGCAGGAGCTTTGGTGAGCTGATGGAAGATTCGTTCGAGGGAAAGCTCTTCTTTTGCCATGCCCTTCAGCACCCAATTCTCCCTTACGGCCAGCTTAAAAAGTTCGGACCTTATGTCTTCTTCCCCATCGGCTATCACTTCATACTGGCAGTTGCCCAGTTCGTTGAGCTGCTTTACCCCTTCCAGGGCGCCAAGCACAGCAAGGTCAATGGCTTCGTCAAATTCCAAAAGGATTTTTATATCTCCCGCTTGCTGCTTGAGTAATTCTACCGAGCTGTCCGCCACTATTTGCCCAAGGTTGATAATGATTACCCTATCGCAAAGTGCCTGTACCTCTTGCATGATATGGGTAGAAAAAATAACCGTTTTCTCCTTACTGATATTTTTGATCACTTGCCGAATCTCCAAAATCTGGTTGGGGTCTAGCCCCGTGGTCGGCTCATCCAAAATCAGCACTTTAGGGTCATGAATCAGCGCTTGTGCTAAGCCTATCCGCTGACGGTAGCCTTTGGAGAGCGCCCCTATTTTCTTGTGTTGTTCCCTTTGCAACCCGACCAGTTCTACCATTTCGGCTATTCTACCTTTCCTTTTTGCCCCTTTTATCTTGTTGAGCCCTGCCACGTAGCCAAGGTATTCTTTCACGTACATATCCAAATAAAGCGGATTATGTTCTGGGAGATAACCGACTATTTTTCTCACTTCCAAAGGCGACTTTTCTACATCGTGCCCACACACTTCCACTTTGCCCATAGAGGGAGAAAGGTAGCAAGTAGCTATTTTCATAGTAGTGGATTTGCCTGCTCCGTTTGGTCCCAAAAAGCCCAATATTTCCCCTTCCTTTGCCTCGAAGGAAATATTGTTTACCGCTTTTTGCTCACCGTATATTTTGCTCAGGTTGGAGATTTTTACGCTCATTACCTCTTCTTTTCTTTAGAAAACAACATTTGAAAAGTAATAATACCCAAAGAAAAAGGCTTTGCAAAGTTTTAGAGGGCAAAGAATACCTGATAAAAAAGATGAAGGGCAAGTGGGGAAAATCAAAAAAGCATCAAGCCAATTGACCTGATGCTTTTCTCTGCAAAAATTATTGACACTAGAACTCTTAAACTCTTACAGCTAACTATGATCTAACTTGGAAAACTGTAGTACTAAGGTAGGGTTAATTCTATTCCTCCACCATACCCCATTTTGCGTGATTTTAAAGAGCAAAAGGTCAAAAAAGTGCTATTCATATATTTTTAATATCTCTAAACATTCCAGCAGCAAGTTTTCATCCATTTCGTGGACCTCCACTCCTTTTCCTATTTTTTCTAATAACATGATAGTAAGCTCACCTCCAAGGTGTTCCCTAAATTCTTGCAAGCCTTTTATAATTTCTTTTCTTCCATCCTCAGCTTCTTGTTCCAAATCGGGGTGGAAAATATCAAACCCGATTGCCAATAGTGTATCAATTACCTCCTTCCATTCGGGCTTTACAAGCCTTTTGGTCAGATAAGAATAAGTAACATCTATGGCTATGCCAATGGCAACTGCCTCTCCGTGCCTAATCTGGAAATTGCTCAGTTTTTCGAGCTTGTGTGCTGCCCAATGTCCAAAGTCCAACGGGCGGGAAGAACCCATTTCGAAAGGGTCGCCATTGCCTGAAATATGGTCAACGTGCATCTGGGCACATCGGAAAATCAACGATTTCATGGGAGCTAGTTCTCTGCTAGCAAGCCCTTTGACATTTGCTTTTATCTCTTCAAAAAAAGAAACGTCTTTTATAAGGGCGACTTTCAGCGCTTCGGAAATTCCG
Organism: Flammeovirgaceae bacterium SG7u.111; assembly: GCA_034044135.1. Classification (NCBI taxonomy): domain Bacteria; kingdom Pseudomonadati; phylum Bacteroidota; class Cytophagia; order Cytophagales; family Flammeovirgaceae; species Flammeovirgaceae bacterium SG7u.111. The sequence goes on from CP139021.1 coordinate 7,122,386, forward strand.
CTTCGCCAGTCCCTGTCGTCGAGGGTTTGCAAAAAGTCATAATCGTTGATAACGGCAAAAGGTGGAGCAAATGTGCCGAGGTAATTCTTCTTCCCAAAGTAGTTCACCCCGTTTTTCACGCCCACCCCCGAGTCGTTTTGCGAGAGCACCGTGGTGGGGATACGCACATGACGAATGCCTCGGTGGGAAATAGCAGCGGCAAACCCTGCCATATCGAGCACTGCACCGCCCCCTATCGCTATAATATACGAGTGCCTATCTATCTTAAATTTGGAAGTCGCTTCGGCTATTTGGAATACCAACTGTATATCGTTTTTTGCCTCTTCCCCCCCGCTCACTACCATAGGCTCGGCACAAAGCTCTAGCTCCGAACCGTTAGCAGTTGTATAGTTTTTTATTTTGGAAGAAAGCTCAGGGCAATGCGCCATTACACCGCTATCTATCACAAAAAAGACCTTGTGGGGCTTGCCATTGGTCTTTTCTCCCAAAGAGCTAGCTAACAGAGAATTGCTTGGCTCAAAAAGGTTTTCAGTGAAATAGACATTGTAATTGAACTCTACAGGGAAAGATTGTTTTATTAATTGCATTTGTTAGTAAAAGTTTGACAGTATTTTAGAAGTTAGATCATGTTTAAAAATTTTAAATAGGCATTTTTTTGATCCTATTAAGTATTATTTGGCAGTTTTGCCATAAAACCCAAGCTTCTTGGCTTTTGGTAGTTTTTTCATAGTCTTTGGACAGCCTCCGGAAGAAATTGAACGTGCCGAATGTCCTCTCGGTGACCCATCTCCACTTGATGGGCACAAAGCCCCTGGGGGTTGGGGGACAAGAGGATATCTCGACCTCTACGCCCCTTATGTTGTCCTCTACCCATCCGGTGAACTTCTTTTTATAGGCCTGGTCTGCCAGGATCTTTTCCATCCTGTGCAGGTAGCCCAAGAGGGGCTCCACCACCCGTTGCCCTATCGTGCCGTCATGCTCGTTGGCGCCAGTGGCGACCACTCCCCATACCAGCCCGAGCGTATCGGTGATGACGTGCCTTTTTCTCCCGTTCACCTTCTTGTTGCCGTCCAGCCCCGTGTCCTGCCCGATAAAAGGCGCGCACTTTACCGACTGGCTATCAATGGAAAGCATGCTCGGGGTCGCCTTCTTGCCCTTCCTCTTGCGCTCTAGTTGGTTGAGTGCCGCGTTCAGCCGAAAAAGCGTGTTGTCCCCCTGCCACTTGCGGAAATAATAGTATACCACATTCCAAGGAGGGCGTCCCTCGCCCGAGAGGCTGCGCCACTGCTGTCCGCTGCGCATGCAGTACAAGATCGAGTCCACCACGTCCCTGAGGTCATATTTGCGTTTCCTTTCCACGGGAAGATATTCTTTTATATATTGCCATTGCCGGGAGGTCAAGCGGGTATATCCTGTTTCCATAAACTTTGTTGTTTCGTCACTACAAAGTTTTAGCCTGCCCGGCTCTTTTCAAAATTTAAACATGCTCTTATTTCCACAGCAAATGTAGAAATTCTGACAAGGAATTGACCTAAAAAATCGGTAGGTGGCAAAGTGAGGTGTGTGCAATCCTTAAAGCCACTTTTTGTATTTGAGAAAACCGAGCATTCCCACCCCAACCACAAACATAATGAGCAAAGCGGCGGGGTAGCCCCATTCCCAACCCAGTTCAGGCATTTTTTCAAAGTTCATCCCGTAAATGCCTGCAATGAACGTGAGAGGAATAAAAATGGTAGAAAAAATAGTCAGGAACTTCATCACACTGTTCATTTTATTGCTGAGTGCAGCGTGGTAGAGGTTGAGGTAGTCGGTCAGCATCACTCGGTAGGTGTCCAAGGTTTCCGAAGCATGGGTGATTATATCGTGCAAATCGCTTAAAAACGGCATTGTTTTTTTGCTAAAAAGCTTGGAGTCAGTCCGCTGCATGGTAAATATAAACTCCCTCACCGGCGTAATGATTTTCTTGATGAAGTTCAGCTCAATTTTATAATTGTTGATTTCCAGCAGCACCCTTTCATCTTGGTCTGCCACCACTTTTATTTCCAAGTCTTCTATTTCATTTCCCATGTGCTCCACTAGGTAAATGTAGTTATCCACCACCGTATCGAGCAGAGCATAAAGCAAATAGTCGTTTCTGAGTTGTTTGAAATTCCCCACCCTGTCTCGCATACGCTGTCGTACTCCACCAAACACATCCCCTTTTCTTTCTTGGAACGTGAGCAAATAATTTTCTCCCAGCACAAAACTCACCTGCTCGGAAGCTACCTCCTTTTTCACGGGGTCCAAATCCAGCATTTTTAGGGTAACAAACACATGTTTTTCAACTTCTTCAAACTTCGCCCTCTGTCCCGTGTTCACTATATCCTCTTGCAAAAGCGGATGAACGTCAAACATATCACAGACCTTTCCTATCAGCTCAGGTTCGTGAAGCCCATAAATATTCACCCAGTTGATATAGCCTTCCTTCAGCTCACTTTCAAGGTCTTCTACATTCGCTATTTCTTTTTCAATCAAGTCTTCATTAGAATATTGGAAAAGCGTGATCAGCGGCTTTTCCATCATCTTTTTTCCAATAAAAATCAGCGAGCCCGGCGGCTTGCCCTTGTTTTCTGTCCTCTTTTTATAAAACCTCGCCATTAGAAAGCATTTCTATTAAAAACATTATTCCTCCTGATTTCTCGAATTTACCAAGACCTCAGGAGGAATAATGTTTCACTTTACACAAATTTAATAATCTACTAACTGCACCTTATCCGAATTGAGCTTCACTTTTAGGTAAGAAAGCAGCCGCTCTTGGTGGTTCTTTTTATCCGAAGTCCTTGTCACTTTTTTGTTCCATTTCACCAAACCCATATATACTTGCTGGATGCCCGAGCTGTCATACGCTGTTTGCGTAGCTTTAGAGATGGTAAACTCGTCCAGTTCGGGGTACAAAGCTTTTATTTCTTCCTTCAGTTCCAAAAACGGAATGGTATCCTTCTGAAGGAATGTAATAATATTTTTAAGGCTATCTACTTGTGAAACCTTCCCATCTACCTCCTTTTTTTGGATTTGCTCCATGGTCACCAGCTTCGATTTGATGTTGACAATCTCTTCTTTTATCAACTTTTTCTCTTCGTCGGGCGGAGCATCGGTCGGGGTAAGTTCTATTCTGGTAATTTTTGGAGCAGACATTTTCAACAGCAAACTTTCTGCAAGCTGCCCCTTCAGTTTGGTCTCCAATACTTCCACTGAATCGGTGCGGATGTATTGCCCAAAATAATAAACTTTGAGAACGCCCAAAGAATCTGGGTAGTCCTCATAGTTCCACTCCGTTCCTTTCTCTACATCAAAGTGGATGTTTTCAGAAATGAAGGTGGTGATGATATTGGTCCTGGTAATATTTTTTAGAGAGTTGTAAAGAAAAATAAAACTAGGGATAAGCAAAATGGTAAGGAAGAAATATACAAAACGGGTCGCCTTTCTCGCCATTTTTGGGTCTGGCACTTCCACCAAAGGGAATTTCAAAATTCGCACAATAGCGTAGGTTGACATACAGATAAGCACGGCGTTGATGAAGAAAAGGTAAAAAGCCCCACCAAATACTTCGAGCCTGCCCGTAACCAAGCCAAAGCCTGACGTACACAAAGGAGGCATCAAAGCCGTAGCGATAGCCACGCCCGGTATAGCGTTGGTCTTATTGGTACGAGAACCTGCTATAATACCAGCCAAACCACCAAAAAAGGCAACAAAAGCATCCAAAATAGTAGGTTCGGTCCTTGCCCTCATCTCATCGGTAAAGCCTCCAAAAGGAGTGATTTTGAAATAAATCATGCTTACCAAAAGGCTAAGCCCAATAGCAACCAAGAAGTTTCGGAAAGATTTCAACAAGGTGTCCCTATCGTTGATGCCTACCGAAAGCCCAATACCCAAAATAGGGGACATCAGCGGTGAAATAAGCATCGCACCGATAATTACAGCAGGCGAGTTAGTATCTAAACCTATACAGGCAATAAAGGTAGAACAGATCAGGATCCAAAGGTTTGAACCTTCCAACACCACTTGGCTTCTGATACCATTGATTGTGCCTTCGATGTCCGTATCGTCTGCCAAGTTGGCAATCCGCCCCATCACCTCTTTGTTGTATTTCCAAATCTCCCTAACTAATGCTTTAATCCGTTTCATTTTGAGAGTTTACTAAAAGAAAATTTCTATTATCAGACTTTAAGTTTTAATCAATTAATAAGCAACATATACTATTCGTAGCAAACTCCCAAAAGTCACACCTCTTAAAAAAATTATTTTAACCCTTGGGCTATATAATGCGCCAATCCTTCAACTGAAAGCATTGGATTTGCCCCACTCGCATTGGGGAATGCGCTTGTATCAGCAACGTAAAGGTTTTTCACCTCATAGGTTTGCCCATCAGGTGCAAGAGGGCTGCTTTTTTTATCTCCTCCCATTCGGCAGGTACCCATCTGGTGGGCGGAGAAAAGGTTATAGCGGTGAGAAGTCCACTTAAACTTTCTCAGTTCATCATCAAGCTTACTGTCTGGCACATTTTCCATAAATGGCATTTCGTAATGGGGACCCATCACTTTTTGAGCCTCAGCCGCTTTTTGAATTTTCACACCTTCTTTCACTCCTTTCAGCAAATGGTTGAGGTCGAAAGCACTTGGGCGGTAATGCGCCACGGGGTTTCCTTCTTTGTCGAGCGTAACCCTTCCGCCAAACTTATCGCGGGTGAGAATGATAAAGGTACATACGTGCTTAGCTTGTAGCATTAGCTCTTTGTGTTGCTTGCCAGAGTGCCAGGGCATTGCCATGGAAATTAGTCCCAAATGTGCTGGCGGGGTCTCTATTTTGAAACCATAATTCCCATCAAGCTGGGCAAATTCATCGTTGGTAACGGTCATCATCCCGCCCCACCAACTGTTTATTTCTTCCTTATAAATCCCTGATACATTCACAACAGGATGAAGGAAAAGGTTTTTACCAATTTCTGGATGTTCCAGCCCACTTCTTTTCAAAATAGCAGGCGTATGGATAGACCCTGCCGCTACAACTACCTTATCGGCTACTATTCTAATCTCGCTTATTGTGCCATCGGCATGTTTTTGTAGCGCCACAGCCCCCACAGCTTTTCCATTTTCCACCAACACTTTTCGGGCTTCCATATTTGCCATAAACCTTGCTCCGTACTCTTGCGCCATCTTCAAATGAGTCACCAACATACTCTGTTTGTGCCCGTACTGGTCGCCAAAGCAAGAATAGCCAAACACTTTCTGATCCACTTCGGCTGTAGCTTTAATATTTTGGGGAATAGGGCGTACCTTGTGGCTGAGCTTGCTTGCACCTTCCCACAGCCGTTGGTTTTGGGCGTTATTTTGAACCAATTCTGTATTGGTATGGATAGCCTTGGCTGCTTCATCTAAGCTTTTTGCATAATCGTTGGAAAGAAAGTGTGGGGCGCTGGCAGTTTGTGCCCATTCTTCTAGCACATAGTCTGGCGTACGAATGGTTCCAGCCCAGTTGAGCGTAGTTCCTCCACCCACGCAACTCCCTGCAAAAATGGTCATCCCCCCGTCTGCCGAGGTCAGCGTCCCTCGTTTTTCATACAACACGGCCATGTCCAGCTCCTTTTGATTAAAATCGGGCTCATCAAAATACCCTCCTTTATCCACCACCAGCACATCTTTCCCTGCCTTTGCCAATTCTCCGGCAACCACACCACCACCAGCTCCACTACCAACTATCAACACCTCGCAATGGAGAGTAGAATTGTTTTTTGAAGTAATCGTATTGATGTTTCTTGCCTTCTGTGGCGGTTCAGAAATCACCCCAGGGTAGCCAATTGTTTCCCAATTTGGGTTAGTATTACTCGAATTGGTAACGGTATAGTAAATAAAGCACGATAATTTTTTTAAGGTAGAAAAGCCTTTCCTAAGGAGGAGGATGGAACTAGCAGACCAAGCCCGCAACCATTTTTCTTGCTTGGTTGGCGAGAGCTTGTCAAAGGGTTTGAAAGAGCCTGCAAAAAGCAACCCTGCGAAAGGACTGCCAAACACGTCGAGCAACTGGCAAAAATCTTTTTGATTTTCCAGACTTTGTATGCTTATGGCTTCTTCTACATATTGGGCAACATCGAGGTCTGAGGCTTTTCTGAGCCAATAACCTGCCCCCTCCTCTGCTTCGAGGGAAGGGATAATGCTATTGCATATGGCAACGAGCTGCGCCATCTGCCCGTGGCTAAGCAGGTTCTGCTTTTCATTTTCATGTGTGTTGGTCATTGCATGTGTGTTGTGTTGGTTTTGTTCCTAAAATTTAGTCAAAAAACGATCAACTAAATAGCGAACCTTAAAAAATAGTATGCATGAAGAGCAAAATATTTTGGAGCGGTGGTATGAAAATTGATGTCCTTTTAGGTGTATGAGCTGTAAAGCGACATGCTTAAGAAGATAATTTTCAAGAAAAGTCTCCGCAGATTGTGGAGACTTTTTTTTGTCCTTTCCGCTCACATCCCCATAAATTACCTAGATTTGAGACCTGCTTTATAAACACACTCCTTTACTTATCCTCCATTTCAACCTAACCGTTCATCTACATTTAGCTATTTGGTAATGAATTATACTCTCTCTAGAAAAATAAGCCAGCTTGTGGGTTTCATGTTGCTTTCCCCAATACTGCTATTTTCCCAAAGTAGTATGGCGCCCCTCAACTCCGACTATTATTACCTGATAGACAGGTATGAAATTCTTCAAAAAGATTTCTCTAGCAGCTTTTTTACAAACTCGAAACCTTACACCCGAAGCTCCATTGCCGAGTTTGCCCAAAAGGTGTACCATGGAAAGTTGAATCTCAGTAAAGTCGACAAGTTCAATTTACAATATTTGCTCAATGACAACTGGGAATGGCTCGATTCAGTTGACAACCAAAGCAAAAAGCCTTTTCTGAAAAAGATTTACCGAAACGTATCGGACTTTTACCATGTAGACGAACCTGACTTCGATTTGCACATTAGCCCTGTGCTGGCGGTTTCGGCTGGGAAGGACAATGGGCTTGAAAACAATACTTTTACCAATACGAGAGGGGTAGAAATGCGAGGGATGATTGGGAATAAGATTGGCTTCTACTCGGCTTTTACCGAAAATCAAGTAAGGTTGCCATATTACGTGCAGGAGCGTGTGGAGGAAAATGGAGCTATTCCAGGGGAAGGTTTTTGGAAAACCTACAAAGAAGATGGTGCTGACTATTTTGGAGTGAAAGGTTCGATAAACTTCAAGTTAATCGAACAAATTTCTGTGCAGTTTGGGCATGACAGAAATTTTATTGGAAATGGCTTCCGAAGCATGTTCCTTTCCGATTTTGCTACCAACTACCTTTTCTTAAAGCTCAACACGAAGGTCTGGAAACTGAACTATACCAACATTTTTGCCCGCATGACGGCCGAAGGAAACGATGGAATAGGAGAACCGTATGCTCGAAAAAACTTTGTAGCCCATCACCTCAGCATCAACCTTTCAGACAACTTCAATATCGGCTTGTTCGAGTCCGTGGTGTATTCCCGAAGAGATAGCTTGGGCAACAACCACTTTGAAATAGATTACCTCAACCCTATCATTTTCTTCCGAGCGCTGGAGCACCAACTTGGTGACCCTGACAATGTAAGCATGGGTTTCGACTTTAAATGGAACATGGCTAATCACCTGCAACTCTACGGGCAACTCTTCGTGGATGATATCTACCTCAAAGAGTTTTGGAATGGTAGCGGATGGTTTGCTAATAAATTTGGACAACAAATTGGGTTGAAATATATCAACGTGGCCAATATCCAAAACCTCGACCTCCAACTGGAATACAACTCCGCCTCTCCTTATACCTATTCCCACAAAAACACACCTAAGTTCACCAATTACCAACATTATGACCAACACCTTACGCATCCGCTTGGGGCAAACTTTAGGGAATTTGTAGGCCTGCTTAGGGTTCAGCCTATTCCAAGGCTCAATATTGTGGGCAAAGGGATTTATGTGTTTACAGGAAAAGATCAGGCAAATGAGAACTGGGGCAGCAACATTTTCCTCGACTACAACACAAGGCAACAAGACTTTGGAAATAAAATTGGGCAGGGGATAAAAACTAATATTTACATAGCCGAGCTAGGGCTTAGCTACCAGCTGAAGCACAATTTGTTTATAGATGCGAAGCAACTGCTAAGAAAGTACCAAAGCGATGACGAAAGCCTGAGCTACAACACCTCCTTTACAGAGATTGGCTTCCGCTTGAACATAGCCAAAAAAACATTCGACTTTTAAGCTCAGTTTTTTATCCAATATGTTTTCACAACAAATTACTTTAGAAAACGAGCGAGCGCTGCTACGCCCCCTCAGCTCTAGCGATTTTGAAAGCCTTTTTGCAATCTCTCAAGAAAAAGACCTTTGGACGTATTTTACCTATGACCTTTCCACTAGGGAAGGCTTGGGAAACTGGCTCGACGATAGCTTTGCCTCCAAAGGAAAAAGCCAACGCTACCCTTTTCTTATCATCGATAAAGAAAGCGGAAAAGTAGCTGGAGCGACTGCATTTGGCTCTTTTTCCCCCAGAGATAAGCGAGTAGAAATTGGTTGGACTTGGTTGGGGCCTGAGTTTCACGGTACGGGGCTTAACAAGTACTGCAAATTTTTGTTGCTTCAATATGCCTTTGAAGAAATGGAATACCTCCGTGTGGAGCTAAAAACCGATGTTAGAAATATGCGGTCGAGAAAGGCGATGAAAAAAGTAGGGGCGGTAGAAGAAGGAGTGCTCCGCTCGCATACGCTTTTGGGCAACGGAGAAAGGAGGGATACGATTTATTACAGCTTTTTGGCATATGAATGGTCCGGAGTAAAAGAGACCATCTTCAAAGGAATAAAATAATCAGGGTTTCTTTTTTAGAAAAAACAATTAAATGGAGCACATTGCAGCCGAACTTTTTCAAGACAAACTTCTGAAGTGGTACTACGAGCACAAAAGAGAATTGCCTTGGCGGCAGACCAAAGACCCGTATAAAATTTGGCTATCGGAGATTATTCTACAACAAACCCGTGTGCAGCAAGGGCTTCCGTATTGGGAAAAGTTTGTGGAAACCTTTGAGACCATCATCGATCTGGCTAATGCCGATGAGCAAACCGTCTTGAGGCTTTGGCAAGGCTTGGGCTATTATTCCCGCGCCAGAAATATGCACGCCGCAGCTCAGTATGTTCGTGATGAACTTGATGGAAAATTCCCCACTTCTTTTATTGAAATAAAAAAAATGAAAGGTGTGGGAGAATATACCGCCGCAGCCGTTGCCTCCTTTGCTTTTGGTGAAAAAGTAGCTGTGGTAGATGGAAATGTGTACCGGGTGCTTGCCAGGCTTTTTGGTATGGAAGAAGACATAGCCAGCGCCAAAGATCAAAAAGTTTTTAGGGAAAAAGCCAAATCACTTTTGCCCGACCAAAACATTGGTGATTACAACCAAGCCATAATGGAATTTGGTGCCATGCACTGTAAGCCCGCTAATCCCATTTGCCTATTTTGCCCCTTTTCCGATTTTTGCGTAGCCAGAAAGCTGGGCAAACAAGGTTCTTTGCCTTTCAAATCGAAAAAAGTTAAAGTAAGGGAGCGTTTTTTCCACTATTTGGTGTTCGAATATGAGGGGAAACTTCTCCTAAAAGAGCGAAAAGCTGGCGATGTGTGGCAAGGACTGTTCGATTTTCCACTGATAGAGAAGGGGGAATTTGAGGAACATGGAAAATTACTCGATACAATTAGTAGTTTTGCGGGCGTAAATACAGAAAATATAGCAGTAGAAGATGAATCTGAATTGTTCACCCATATTTTATCTCATCAAAAGTTGCAGGCAAAATTTTTCTCTTTTCGGTTAAACTCTGAAAAATTGGCAGAGATACTGACTAAAGAATATTATGGCAGCTTTTATGATATGGATGAAATAAAAGACTTGCCAAAACCTGTATTGATTTTGAAGTTTTTGAATAAAGGCGTATATTAATTGTTAATTGCACGCAATACACAATATTAAAAATAAATGGCAGCTTATAGCTGTAAGATGAATAACCCTAACACCAAAAAACAGTTACCATGGCAGGAGTAAATAAAGTAATTTTATTAGGAAACTTAGGGCAAGACCCAGAGGTAAGGTATTTTGAAGGCGAAAACACAAACGCAGTAGCCCGTATCACATTAGCTACTACTGAAAGTTATAAGGACAGAGAAGGCAAGAGGGTAGATAGTACTGAATGGCATGATGTAGAAATGTGGGGAGGGTTGGCAAAAATTGCCGAACAATATTTGAAAAAAGGCGATTCTGTATTTATAGAAGGAAAAATAAAAACAGAAAAATGGGTTGATAAAGAAGGAAATAACAGAAGAACTACAAAAATAAGAGCGACCAACATGACCATGCTTTCGAAAGCGGGAAGTGGCGGAGGAGGAAACTCTGGCGCACAAGAATCTTCTGGACAATATAAAAGCGGAGGCAGCAGTGCCCCTGTAGATCAGAACAGCGGAAGTAATGATATCGATGATCTTCCGTTCTAAGTATTTTCAAACCAAATTAACCGAAATTGGACAGTAGTCTTGAACCAGAAACGGGTAGCCTGATACTAAATTTAATCTTGGCAATACCAACTTCAGTTTACCCGATATTTTTCATATCAATTATTCTATTAGCACTTTCGGCACTAATATCGGGCTCTGAAGTAGCGTTTTTCTCGCTTTCGCCCAAGCAGGTTGACAATTGCCAAAACGGCAGCTCACCTTCCGAAAAAGCAATAGTTGACCTTTTGTCTAAACCTAGGCAGTTGTTGGCCACTATTTTGATCTTAAATAACTTGGTAAACGTAGCCTTGGTCACCTTGGCTACTTTTGCTACTTGGGAAATAGCCGGTCGCGATAATGAAAGTGCCATTGTTTGGCTTACCGTCATCGTAACCGCTGCCATCGTCTTCTTTGGGGAAATAGTGCCCAAAGTATTTGCCACGGAAAGAAACCTTTCTTTCGCCAAGTTCACAAGTAAGGTCCTCTTTATAGCCACCACGCTCTTTAAGCCCTTTTCTTGGTTGCTAATGACCATGACAGATGTGATAGAAAAAAGGGTCAAAAAGAAGGGCTATTCGGTTTCGATGAACGAACTGAACCAAGCGGTAGAGATAACGGCAAAAGTCAACCAAGAAAAAGAAATCCTAAAGGGGATTGTCAGTTTTGGCACTAAGTCGGTAAAGCAGATTATGCGCTCAAGGATAGATATAGAAGCGATAGACTCTGAGGAAAACTTTGAAACCCTTCTTGAAATAATCAATAAATCCACTTTTTCAAGAATCCCTATTTACCATGACACCATCGATAAAATCATAGGTGTATTGTATGTCAAAGACTTGCTTTCGCACATAGAAGAAGGCAAAAACTACAAATGGCAGGATCTCATAAGAACAGAGCCCTACTTTGTTCCCGAATCAAAAAAAATAGATGAGTTATTGCGCGACTTTCAGAAGAAAAGGGTGCATATGGCCATAGTGGTAGATGAATATGGAGGGACTTCTGGGCTGATTACCATGGAAGATATCATTGAGGAAATAGTAGGGGAAATAAACGATGAGTTTGATAACGACCAAGATGTTGGCTTCAGAAAAATAGATGAAAAAACCTATACTTTTGAAGGGAAGACCTCATTAAATGATTTTTGTAAAATTATCCACGCTGATCCTACTGAGTTTTCAGAAGCCAAGGGGGAAAGCGAATCGATAGGAGGCCTGATGCTTGAGCTTTTTGGTAAGTTCCCTACAGCAGGAGAGAAAATCGAGTTCAGCAAATATGTATTTACAATAGTATCTGTAGACAAAAAAAGGATAAGAAGCGTAAGGGTATTGCTAAAAGACAATGTGCAGCCTGAACAAATCTAGTCGTACCATTTTTGGAAATAAAACCTAACCTTGAATAAGGCCAGCTATGTTGGAAAAAGCTATATTATATACCTTCCTTACAGTATTTATCACAGGAATATGCATGAGTTGTAGTGACCCAGTATATCTTCCTAAGCCTAAGGGCTACCCAAGAATTGACCTTCCCGAGCATGAATACAAGAATCTTCAAGGGGAATATCCTTATACTTTTCAATACTCAAAGCACTCCAAGGTAATACCTGATTCTACTTTTATGACAGAGCCTTATTGGATTGAAATTGTATATCCCGAACATGAGGCTACACTTAATATTACTTACAAATCGGTAAAGGACAACTTGGATTCGCTCATAGAAATTACAGATAATTCGCAGCGGCTTACGAGTAAGCATTATGTGAAAGCTGTAAAAATTGATGACTATTTTGTGAGAACACCCAAAGGATACCCTGGTGTGGTATTCGAATTGGAGGGTGAGGTACCAAGTCCTTTTCAGTTTTATGTAACCGATTCGGCTAAGCATTTTTTGAGGGCAACGCTTTATTTCCCCCACTCGGACAAAAACGATTCGCTCAAGCCTGTGATAGATTACATTAAGCTAGATATGATACACATGCTAAATACAGTTGACTGGAGAGAAATTTAGCAAAAAATGGGAATTATTGCTTTATTTCAATATTTATCGTCCTAAGCATTACTTGAATTTTTATCAATTTTTCTTCAAACTTAATGGGAAAAGTTTTTCCTTTAAGGGTACTTAAAAACGTAAATACTTTTTGAGATTTCTCGTATAGGTTTTTACTTTGAGAAAACTGTTTGAGCTTATAATACACTTCTCCTTCTAGCATAAATAAATCACCCATCATTAGCAGTTCGAAATGATTGAGCTGACGGTGGTTATGAAGGAACACCATAATATCTTCAACTGGCAAATTATTAGTGGCACTCAAATCAAATGAAAAGCATTTGCTTGGTATTGCCGCAATCAACTCTAATGCTTCGTCGAACAACTGTTCGGAGATCAGCAATCTGATTTTATTTTTTAACTTATTAAATTCTTCAGCTGGTTCGCTAAAATCCAGGTAGTCCTCCATTTGTATCGATGGTTTAGAAAGAAGCTATGTATCGTTTTTTTAAATGCTCAATATGCATTTTCTAACGATCCTATTTGACAAATCATGTGAACAAGGAAGGATAATTTGGCTGTGTAGTATAATTACTAATACTGAAGTAGCACTGATAATGTTTACCTAGGTAAGTTTTAAATAATGAAACCTGGAGGTCAGAAAGAGATAACCAGAAGATAAATCAAGTACCATATTGAAACTTAAAATGATAAATACCATGAAAAAAAGTCTGTTATTATTTTGCTCGCTATTATTCATTACAAACCTACTACACGCTCAGTGTAACCCTTATTTTAATTATACAGAAGGAACAGAGATTGTGATGGAAAGCTTTAATGGAAAAGGGAAGCTGGATGGAAGTCAAAAAATCTCCATACTAGAGGTCGCCGATGAAGCTGGAGCACAAAAAATATTATCATCTTCTGTGCTGATGGATAAAAAAGGCGAACAAATCACTGAAATGAATTACACGCTCACCTGCGAAGGTGGCAATATAAAAATGGACATGAGTAGGTTTGCCATGCAAAATTCAGCAATGGATCAGATGGAAGGTATATCTGTAGAAATAGATGGTGACCATATGGTAATTCCATCGTCATTATCGGTTGGAGAAACTCTTCCAGACGCAAACTTTACCACAACTATCAAATCGGACAACCCAGCAATGGCTGCTATGATGGGTGCCCCTAGCAATTTCAGAATTTACAATAGAAAGGTAGAAAAAAAAGAAACTTTAGAAACTAGCGCTGGTTCATTTGAGTGCTATAAAATCACCTATAAATTTGATGCCGAAGTAAAAATAATGGGAATGACACAACGCATGACCTCTAGCGGAGCAGAATGGATAACAGAAAAGGTAGGTATGGTGAGAACTGAAAATTTTGATAAAAAAGGGAAACTAGTGAGCTATTCACAAATAGCGTCATTCAAACAATAGTGTATTTTAATCTTGTAAAGAAACCGGCCCTTGAGTTTAAAACTCAAGGGCCGGTTTTTGTTGAATAAGTATTGAATTTAATCAACTACCACAAATTTATAGACAACCTCGGCTTCTTGTCCTTTAGAATCGACTACATATATTTTCAACTCATATGTTTCACCTGCTACAGCGCTTTGAGGAATAGCAAAAGAGCTTTGGTCATGATAGCTTGCCAAATTGAGCGGGAGGCTAAAGAAAATATTTCTTTCTAAGTAGACCTGTGGAGTTTCACGTTCATTAAACCAATATATCTGTAAAAGATCAAGCTTAAACTCCTCTTCTACTTTCCCTTTAAAGGTCACATATTCCCCTGCTTTTATAGAAGTATACCCGCTCAATAAAAAGCCGGTATCAACATCGTTAATATACGTATCTGTAATGGTTATGAGTGGGGCTTTATCCTCAATCACAATTGTCTGCACCACAAAAAGTTCTGAATTATTCCCTGAGCTATCGCTAGCCAGCAAACTCACTTCGTATATATCGCCAATATTTGCCGATGCCGGAATTTCAAACTCAAGGTCTAAAAGCTGAGACAATTCTGTAGTTTCAGCAGTATTTAGCTCAGCTTCATCGTATAAAGACAACTCCTCCCCTAATTTGTTAAAATACACGGACACACTCTTCGTAAACCTATTGTCTGAAACATATATTTCTTCAATTGTGAATTGGTTTCCTTCGGTAACAAACGTCCTATTATTTATATTGACACGAGGCTGGGACTTAACCAAGCTGAAAGAAGGGGCAATATCATCGCAGTCAATTTTAATAGGAATAGTTTTAACCCCAACATTATCGAAAGAATCCACTGCTATGATATTAAGGTTAATTAGCGTATCGGAAGGTAAGTTTTTGGGAACAATCAGTTTATTATCAAATACCGAGGCAAGCCCGATAGAGTCTCCTGAATAAAAAGCTAGATTGGCCTTTGAGCCGCCCCAAGAAAACCCAACCTTATTTACATTTAAATTATCGCTTGCAAAACCATCGACATCAATTACGGTGGAGCGGCAAGCCTTGTAATTACCCTCACTATCCTGCTCCAACCCTATTTTCAACTCATTAATTTCTGGAGCGGTTTCATCACCTTTCAAATCGAAAAAGCGCTTGACTGTATCGGGATTACCTCCTTCATCAAACCCATAAACAGTGATAAGGTACGTGCCTAGCTCTTTGTACTCAGGGACTACAATCTCAAAAGAAGGTTCAACCCTTCTACCTGAAATCTCAAAAGTATCTATATGACTCCAAGCAGCTTCAGTAGCTGTTTCGATTGGAAATTTATTGATCAAGAGGCTTCCGCTATCTAGTCCATTATTATCAAGAAAAATCACAGAAAACTTGATTGTATCTTGGTAAAAGTATGTTCCGGCTATATCTAAGCCCTGCACCTTCGGATTGATTTTGTCCTCAATCGGAATGCAGCCATAAACCAGGATAACTGACACAAAAAGTATTAATAATCTCCTCATTGTATTGATGTAGCGCGCTAAATTAAAATGCTACTATCACAACGAGTTAATAACAGGATTAAGGTATGGGGGACAAACTAAAAAGCTTCAAATGAAGTGTTTTTCTTAGAATTTTGAGGGTTAATAGCTAATTTAACCTCTAAAATATCAGACAATGAACAACCATCAAACAACCTCTTGGATATTATCGAAGAAAAAAGATTTATTAATCCTTTTTCTACCCGTATGGGCTTGCTGGGTTGTTTGTTTCAACCTGCCTACAGATATTTTACAAATGGAATTACCCTTATGGTTTTGGGTAGTAATCATTTTAGGAATTGATGTTAGCCATGTCTGGAGCACTATTTTCAGGACATATCTCGATAAAGAAGAATTTTCCAACCACCGCAAGCTCCTTACGCTGACTCCTCTTGTTTGCTTTGCCCTTCTGTTCGGAATTGCCAGTGTTTCCTCTTTTTGGTTTTGGAGAATATTAGCCTATCTAGCCCTATTCCACTTCATAAAGCAACAATATGGTTTTATGAAAATCTATCAGATGAAAAATAGGAACAGCCAAATGGGCAAATATTTCAAGGATTCACATGTGATTTATTTTTCCATGCTGTACCCCGTTTTTTATTGGCATATCAACAGCAACAGAGGATTTAACTGGTTTGTAGACGGAGACTTTTTTGCGATTGGGGAATTGATCAACAACTGGGTTTTGGTTGTTCCAACACTCAATTTAATCGGGAATACACTCTATTGGTTGGTTTTAATAGGCTGGCTTACAGAGCAATTTTTAATAAACAAAAAGAATGACTTTCCTTGGGCAAAGGCTTTGTGGGTAATCACCACGGGGGTCAATTGGTACTTGGGAATTGTTTATTTCAATTCAGATATCGCCTTTACCCTAACCAATGTAGTCGCCCATGGCATACCTTACATGGCTTTGGTGTTCTTTTATGTAGAGAAAAAAAAGGTGATTACTGGCAATGAAGAAAGGAAAAAGGCGAATAACGGGCTTATCAATATCGCCTTTATGTTTATAATTGTCTTGCTTTTGGCTTTAGGGGAAGAATATTTTTGGGATATGTTCTTGTACAGGGAAAAAACAGCATTTTTTGAAGCTTGGTCAAGTTACCCGTTACCCGTTTTGAAGAGCCCTTGGGTACAGGCTGCTGCGCTTGCATTACTTTCCTTGCCCCAAGTTTCCCATTATGTAATCGATGGGTTTATTTGGAAAAACAGCCCCCGAAATCCATACCTAAGAAAAGTCTTATCATAACTCTTCCAAAATAGTATTAAAAGAAACATGCCTTTCCTTAAACTTCGTGTAGTGCCATTGGATTAAGCGCTCGGCATGGTCTTGCAAGAATACATTGAGCCTTGTAAGGTTTTCGCAGCGTAATTGGAGGGCAAAAGTGGTTCCCGTATTGTTCTCCTCTTCGTTTATCAACCGCATCAACTTATAGTCCACAAACACGCCTGTCTGCATCACTTTCGGGATAAAATATTGTTGCATCCACCCAAGCCATTCTTCTTTCGACGGTTTTTCAATATTGACGGTAAAATTATATACTATCATAGCTATCCTTTTTAGGTATAAAAAAACTGTAGGTCGAATTTTTGACCTACAGTTCCATTACAAATATATTTTTAAAATGATTCTAATCTTGCCCAAACTAAATTTAGTTCGAAACTTTAAACCATTTCATCAATAGCTTTTTAAAATTTGGAGAAACTCTTTCAAGTTTCATTTTTTGGCGATGGCTAATATTCTCGAGCCTTTTGGGGTTCAAATAATTCCTCAAGATAATCAAACTAACACCCACGTTCGATACCATGCACAAAAACGAAAGCGTCAACCCATAGATACCTGCCAAGGAATAAGAAAACATCAAGCCTGAAAGTACAAAAAACAGAGGCAGCAAGGCTAGAACTCCGTTGATCACAAACCTCAAAGAGATATTTACGATCAATCCTTTAAATGGCTTATTCAGCAAAAAATCAATGTACTTTTGAGCTAAATATGAATATGCCTTTACTGCTTTTCCCGATACCAAACCTACTAATATTCCTACCTGCATTGCCATCAGTACTTGAAGAGCCGTGAATTCCACTCCTTCGTTTAACCAGTTGAAGGGCAAAAAATAAGGAACAAGTTTGATAGCGGCATAAATAAGCAAGGCACTTGATATCACACTTACAAAAGGCTTTATGTATTCGCTTTTGTTGATATTCAGTTCGAAGAAAATAGCACCCAAATAAGTAATCATTAAGCTTACAAGGGCAAAAACCAAGGGAAGTAAAATAGCTCCTTGATACTGTAACGGTGATGCGGTTTCGGGTAATTGGAGGTACGAAAGCCCTAAATAAATAGTAGCAATCAACGCTCCACTAAAAGCATCATACCTATCCGGATCAAGCTGATAATTGATATGAAGGTCTTTGATTTTAAATCCAAAAACCTCGTAAACCAATGTAGCTAAAGCAGATCCTGCTAAAAATGAAAACAGGAGATAATTCAGCAAAAATACGTTCCAATAGGTTACTCCAGCATTGAGGAACAATACCGTGAAGGCTAATATTGAGACAAAAAGCATCCCAAGGCTATAGCCCGGCCGTGGCGCAAATAAAACTCCCACCCACTTATGGATTTGCCCTTTTTTTGTTTTTAAGAGAATTAAATTCCCCAGCAACCTAACCAAAAACATCTGACTAAAACCTACTAATGCCCCATACTGTATCAGTTGGGTACCGGTGGCATTGAAGTAAGATTTAGTGATGTAGATAGTCGTGAGAGCAAAGAATAATATAAGTACGGGTTTGTACTGGTTCGAGAAAAAAGTATTGATTTTCTCTTTTGATTTTTGATTGAGCATTACGTCAATTTCGTGGATAACTCGTATTCTAACTGCAACGTTATTAAAAAAATTCCCAACTAGCCCAATAAACCCTCCTAACTAACGTTAATTCACGCTTAACAGCTCAAAAATCACGATTAATTACAATCTTGGCATCAGATAGTTATATAAATCTACCATTGCCTCTATGTCTTTTTTCTTTACAATCTCGTCTGGCGTATGCACATTATCTTCGGGCGCACCTATAAAACACCAGTCGAAGGGATAAGGAGATTTGAGCAATTGGTTACCATCGCTCCCTCCAGCATCTTCTACTTCTAGCTGAAATGGAATACCTGATTCTTCAGCAAGACCTATAATCTTTTCAAGATACGACCTTCTTGGAAGCCCACTGTCCCTCATCGAAATCACGACTCCTTTTCCTGGGCGAACCCCATCTGTCACCCAAGTAATGTCGGAAATTAGTGCTTGCTTCACACCGTAGTTTTCATAAATATATTTTCCGAGGTACATTGCTGTTCCTCCACCAACTTCTTCGTAACAGGAAAAACAAATTATTCCATTTTCCAAGGTCTCAGCAACCTTCAATGCATTGAAACAACCTAAGCGATTGTCCATGTAGCACGACTGAATACTCTCGTCACTTGTTCTAAAGTCACTTTTGAAAACCAGATTTGTTCCTCTATCTATTTCCCTTTCGAACTTATAACTAGCTTTGTCTCCTCCTT
Source organism: Flammeovirgaceae bacterium SG7u.111 (assembly GCA_034044135.1). NCBI lineage: Bacteria > Pseudomonadati > Bacteroidota > Cytophagia > Cytophagales > Flammeovirgaceae > Flammeovirgaceae bacterium SG7u.111. Next base: position 7,141,453 of record CP139021.1, read on the forward strand.
CTGGCACGCTCATCAAGCATTCTATATCTCCTTGCTTATCCTTTCCTACCAGCGTCCAGTTATGTTTGATTCTCGGTCCTCCTATTTTCACTAGTTCGTTATCATACTTCACTGTGAAACCGATAGAATCCATATGGGCAAAAATGGCTGTTTTGGGCTTTCCAAATACCAACACGATGCAATCTTGCAAGTCATCGTTGGTGATCACTTCTGGCTGTACCTTCCAGTTTTTCTTGTTGTTTTCCACATAATCGAGCACAAATTGCTTCATCAATCGCTCGTCGCCCGCAGGGGCAAAAACTTGGCAAAGTTGTTTGAGTAGGCTATAGTCCATTATTTACAAAGTATTTACACTTACGCAGTATTTAATAAAATTATCAATAATCAATAATGTTTGCTCCCTTGCTTCTATCATACCCATGTGCCCCACACCATCAAGAATATGTACTGAGCAATCTTTAGGCAAGGCTGCCTCTTCCATGCTCTGAGCCAAAGGAACAGAACCATCCTCTTTTCCTACTATAAACAATACAGGTACTTCAGCTTTGGAAAGTACGTCTCTCCTATCAGGGCGCTCACGCATTGCCGCCATAGTACTTGTGAGGGATAGCTCTGGCAAGCTCGAAGCATCTTTTACGAAATAATTGATCTGATTTTTCAGCACTTCACGATTAGCTGGTGCAAAAAGCGCTGGAAAGAAGGAAGTGACAAACTTCTCAGTTCCGTTGTTCTTGATAAATTCTATCGCTTTCGTTCTGATTTCCTTTTTCTCTGGCTTATCGGCAAATGAAGTAGAGTGAAACAAACCGAAGCCCATTAATCTCTTAGGGTATTTATCAGCATAGGCCAGTGTTGTGTACCCACCAAGCGAATGTCCTATTACTATGGCATTTTCTATATCCATAAGCCCTAGGGTAGCTTCCACTTTATCGGCAAAATCTTCGAGGCTAGGGTTCCTAAACTCACATCCACTTTCACCAAAACCGGGCAAATCAAGCGTAATCACTCTGTATTTCATAGAAAGCAAGGCTGAAAATGCTTCCCAAAGTTTTTTATTCTCACAAAATCCGTGGATCAAGACCACCACTTGTCCATCGCCACTCTCCGTATAGTTTAGCGGTTCCATAGTTAAATATGTCCTTATTGGTTGTTTAAAAAATCCTTCCTATCCAAAAATAGACAAATAATACAATTGCCAAAGCCTTTACCTCACATTTACCTTCCTCACCACCTTTGCCATAAGTGCAGGGAAAAATCTTTTGAGGTAAACCCCAGCTACTTCTTTGAAGCCTCCTGGGTAAATCTCCCTTTTTCCTTTTTTTATCGCACTAATAATTTTGTGAGCGCAGAGCTCGGGCGATAAGCCATTTTTTTGCCCTGAATCCATTTTTCCTTGCAAACTCCCATCGCCCATAAAGGCATTTAGCGACAGCTTGGTTTTGATATAGCCTGGGCAAACGATCAGCACTTCCAAGCCATCTTTCCACACTTCTGCCCTAAGCGCATCGTAAAAACCGACCACAGCATGCTTCGATCCTGCATAGCCCGTACGAAGCGGCGTACCGAACTTGCCCGTCACGCTGCTTACCGTCACCAGCACGCCAGACCTCTGGGCAGCCATAAAGGGCAATACAGCCTTGGTGAGTGCCACCGTACCCATAAAGTTTATTTTCATTATCCTCTCAAAAACGCCTAGTTCTGTTTCGGCAAAATAGGATCGCTGACTTACTCCTCCATTGTTGATAAGAACATCTATCCTCCCAAACTTAGCCATCACTTCAGCTGCCAACACTTCGTACCCATCGTACTTTTCCAAATCAAGAGGTACGACTAGGCAATCCTCTTCACCAAGCCCAGCATCTGAAACTACTTTTTTAAGATCGGCTTCTTTTCTAGAAGAAAGTACCACTTTGCTGCCCAACTTGGCAAAAGCATGGGCCAAAGCCTCTCCTATTCCAGAAGATGCCCCCGTAATCCATACCACTTTATTTTTCAGTTCCTTCATATCAGTTTTCCAAAAGTATATTTACCTATAAATAAACTGAATAAGTTTGAAAACACGAGGGTACGATCAGCATTGAAGAAGCGCAGCAAGCAGGTTAATTTGTTATTTTTGTGATAACATCTACTATTTAGTCAGTATTTTTTTTAAAATTTGGAAAAGGATAAGGTGAAAAATTATACTATTTTCAAAAAGAGCTAATGAGAAAACATTCAGAACTAACTATAGCCCGGATAGAAAAATTCCGAGACTCTCTAAAGTACTCCTATTACTACAGCCTCACTCCCCTCAAAGCCCGATATCACAGAACCCGTGAGCCTATTTCTTATCATGATGCACTAAAGGCATCTTACCAAGAAATATTGCCAGGCACCAAGTGGGGGGCAAACTACGATTGTGCTTGGTTCGATTTTGAAGGGGTAGTACCAGCCGACCATGCGGGAAAAGAAGTGGTTGCCCTCATAGATTTGGGGGGTGAAGGTTGTGTGTTCGACAAAGAGGGTAATCCCGTACAAGGGCTTACCAATAAGCGGGTGGAATGGACAATGGCCGAGACCATTATCAAAAAAAGAGTCTACCTTTTTGAAGAAGCAACAGGCGGAGAGCATGTTCACCTTAGGGTAGATGCCGGAGCAAATAATATTTTGGGGGTAGAAAATGTACTGACCTACGAATCCATGGAAGATGGTGTTTTCAACCAAGCCGATTTGGCAATTTTCGATAGGCAAAAATGGCACATGTACATTGAGTACGACATGCTCACCAACCTTATGATGGAGCTGTACGAGAAAACTCGCCACCGAAAACTCTTGATTTATGCACTCAATGAAGTAATAAACAAGTTTGGGGATGGCACTCCTGAAGAAATTGCAGAATGCCGAGCTATCCTGAAAGTAGAACTCGACCGCAAAGCCAACTCTTCGGCCATAGAAGCTAGTGCCATTGGTCATGCCCACATAGACGTGGCTTGGCTGTGGCCCTTGAGGGAAACCGTAAGAAAAACATCAAGAACTTTCTCCACAGCCCTTCGGCTTATGGAAGAATATCCTGATTATAAATTTGGTGCAAGCCAGCCCGTGCTCTACGAAATGATGAAAGAGCACTACCCAGGGCTTTACGAACGCCTGAAAGCGGCCGTAAAGCGGGAACAATGGGAATGCCAAGGAGCTATGTGGGTAGAAGCCGACTGCAACCTTACCTCAGGAGAATCACTTGCGAGGCAAATTATATATGGAAAAAAGTTCTTCAAAGACGAATTTGATGTAGAGGTAAACAACCTGTGGCTTCCCGATGTATTTGGGTACAGCGCAGCATTGCCGCAGTTGCTCATAAAGTCGGACGTGGAATATTTCATGACCCAGAAGATTTCGTGGAACCAGTTCAACACCTTTCCTCACCATACTTTTATTTGGAAAGGACTGGACGGAACGCCTATTTTTTCCCATTTCCTCGCACCTAACAATTACCGTTCGGATGTGAGCTCAAAGGATTTGATAAACCTAGAAAGGGAAAATTTTGATACTGACAGAGTAGAAAATGCTCTTTTCTTATTTGGAGCCGGCGATGGCGGAGGCGGCCCTAGCAGAATTTATATTGAAAAACTAAGAAGGGCCAAAGACATTGAAGACTTACCTAAAGTTACCATGGAGTTTGCCCGTGACTTTTTTATAAAAGCAGAGAAAAACTCTCGTGACCTACAAGAATGGGTAGGGGAATTGTACCTCGAATTGCACAGGGGAACGCTAACCACCCATGCCCGTACCAAAAAGATGAACCGCCGTTTGGAATATCTTTTTAGGGAAATAGAATATTTTTATGCCGCTTACCTAATGGATAAATACCCGCAGGAAATGCTGGAAAAAAACTGGAAGATTTTATTGCTCAACCAGTTCCACGACATTATCCCAGGTACCTCGATTACGAGGGTTCATATAGAAAGCATGGAGCAATATGCTGCTGTTGAAAAAGAATTATTGGACACCTTAAAAGATGGTCACGAGCAATTTGTTGGCGCCATACACAACGAGCTCGAAGATGCGTATGTACTCTATAACAGCCTAAATTGGGATAGAAAATCTTCCGTAGAATTGAAAAAAGTCGCTTGGGAAAGTGTAGTAGACCAAGACGGCAATGCCATTCCTTCGCAAGTAATCACGCAAAATGGTAAAGAACGAACGGTGGTGGAAGTCGTAATACCATCGATGGGCTATATTGTGGTCGGAAATGGAGCTTCTCAGCACAAGGACGTTCTTGAAAACAACGCTGTTGCCTACGACAATATCCTCGAAAACGATAGAATTAAAGTCTTTTTCGACCTAAAAACAGGACAGATCACCCGACTTTTTGACAAGGAAGCCGAGCGTGAAGCCTTAGCTCCAGAAGCACGTGGCAATGCTTTCAAGCTCTACGATGACAACCCCAACCTCTGGGATGCTTGGGATGTAGATATTTTCTATGAAGAAACGAAATCGACTTCCCCTGAACTCGTTTCCATGGAAATTTTAGAGTCCGGTCCTATCAGGGCTGCCATTAAATTTGAGTATGAAGCCAATTATTATTCTATTAGCCAAATAGTGAGCATTAGTAGATATTCGAAACGGATTGATTTCAAAACTACCGTTAACTGGCAGGAAACGAATAAAATGCTTCGGGTAGAATTCCCAGTGAACGTACATGCAAACCAAGCTAATTTCGAGATCCAGTACGGCCATGTTCCCCGTCCAACCCATTACAATACCAGTTGGGATATGGCGCAGTTTGAAGTAGTAGGTCACAAATGGGCAGATCTTTCCCAGCCAAATTATGGCGTTGCATTAATGAACGACTGCAAATATGGATATAAGATCAAAGGAAACACGATAAACCTAAACCTCTTGCGCTCGCCCAAAAACCCCGACCCTTTGGCGGATATGCACATTCATGAGTTTACCTATTCACTCTTCCCACACTTAGGCAACCATATTCACAGCAATGTGATTAGGCAAGCTTACCAGCTTAACATCCCTCTTTATCCTATCAAAACTGGAAAACAGGAAAATGAGCAAAAGCTTCTAAAAAGTTTGGTAAGGGTAGATAGGTACAACGTGATAATAGAGGCAGTGAAAAAAGCCGAATATTCTAATGATATTATATTACGAATGTACGAAGCTAATGGGGTAGATTGTACCGCTGTCATTGATATCGATTTGCCTTTCAAGGAAGTTTGGCTGTCAAATATCGTAGAAAGAGACTTGGAGAAACTTTCGGTAGAAAACAAGCAGCTTAAGATGAAGTTCAAACCATTTGAAATACACACCATTCGATTAACATCTTAACACACCAATAACGTAACATTACTATGAAAAAAACAATCATCCTTTCGTTTATTCTCGCCACTTTTGCTGGTTGGGCAAGTGCCCAAAGCCCCGTAGGCCAATGGAAAACAATAGACGATGAAACCGGTAAAGAGAAGTCGATAGTAGAGATTTTTGAAAAAGATGGAAAACTATTTGGGAAGGTGATGAAACTCATTGACCCCGAAGAAGAAAACCCAAAGTGCGATGAGTGCGAAGAAGATGACGACAGGTACAATCAACCTGTAATTGGAATGGAGATTATTAGGGACTTGGAGCAAGACGGAGAAGAGTGGGAAGACGGAACGGTAATGGATCCCGAAAATGGCAAGATCTATTCTTGCAAAATATGGCTTGAAGACGAAAAAACGCTTAAGCTGAGAGGCTACATAGCATTTTTCTATCGTACGCAAACTTGGTATAGAGTAGAGTAACGGTTAGTTGAATCGTTTCCCTTTGAAGGGAGCTAAAAAAAGTGTTTTTTTGTAGCTACTTAATCGCTATCATTTTTTTAAACTAAAAGCTCTATCGTTTAATGAAAAACAAAATATTAGTAACCGGCGGATGTGGCTATATCGGATCCCATACCATTATCGAAATCATCCGAAGTACAAATTACGATGTCATTTCTGTTGATAACTGTGTGAACTCAAGCCCTGACACCATGGACAGGATTGAAAAAATCACCGGAAAGAAAGTCAAAAACTACGATGTGAATCTTTGCGACAAAGAAGGAACAGCAAAAATTTTCCAAGAAAATGAAGATATCGCTGCAGTAATCCACTTTGCGGCCCTCAAAGCTGTTGGCGAGTCGGTGGAAAAGCCACTTTGGTACTATGAAAACAACATCAACTCACTGCTAAATGTACTTTCTTGCTGCGAAAAATTTGGGGTTGAAAACTTTATCTTCTCATCTTCTTGCTCTATTTACGGAAATGTTGATAAGTTGCCAGTAGCTGAAGATACTCCTATGAGTGAGCCAGAATCACCTTATGCCCACACCAAAAAATTGGGCGAAGAAATGATCCAGCAGATCATTAGGGGTAAACAAATAAACGCGATTGCACTTAGGTATTTCAACCCTGTAGGAGCAGACAAAACTGGCTTGAATGGAGAAGCTCCGATCAATAAGCCAAATAACCTTGTGCCTGTAATTACCCAAACTGCGGCAGGAATCATCCCTAAAGTCACAGTATTTGGCTCTGATTACGATACCCGCGACGGCTCTTGCATAAGAGATTACATCCACGTTTCAGATATCGCCGATGCGCACATAAAAGCGGTAGATTATTTACTAGAGAAGAAAAATACGGAGAAATACGAAGTATTCAACCTAGGTTCTGGCGATGGGGTGACCGTACTAGAGGTAATAAAAGCTTTTGAAAAAGTAGCTGGGCTTGCCCTCAACTATGACCTTGGCCCCAGAAGAGCTGGCGATGTAGTAAGTATCTATAGCGATAGCTCTAAGGCAGAAAAGCTTTTGGGCTGGAAAACCAAAATCGGGCTGGATGAAATGATGGAAAGTGCTTGGAAATGGGAACAAGTTCTCATTGAAGAAAGGAAAAAATAAGAATTAGCGCTTGAAAAAAGTCTTTATTTTTTCGATGATATACTGCTGTTCGCCTTCTTGCAAACCAGGGTAAATAGGCAAACTCAGACAAGTTTGGGAGATTTTCTCGGCAACGGGGAAATCTCCTTTTTTATAGCCCAAATATGCACACGCTTTTTGCAAATGGATGGGAATGGGGTAGTGCATCAACGTACCAATTCCATTTTTTTCTAAATAACCCCTCAATTCCTCCCGCCTTTCCGTCCTAATAACATATTGGTGAAAAACATGCTTGGTTTTAGGCAAAGTAAAAGGAAGTACAAGTTCTTCCATATCGCCTAAGCCTTCGGTATAGCTCTTCGCAATTTTTATTCGCTCCTCGTTCCACTCTTCCAAATAGCCCAGCTTTACTTTTAACACGGCAGCCTGAATTTCATCCATTCTAGAATTCACGCCCACTTCGTTGTGGATATATTTCTCGCCCATACCCACATTTCTCAAAACCTTCATTTTTTGGGAAAGAACTTCGCTATCCGTTGTAATGGCTCCAGCATCGCCCATCGCACCAATATTTTTTGAGGGGTAAAAACTGGTCGCACTCATCAAGCCAAAACTTCCCGTTTTTTGCCCTTCGTACACCGAACCTTGTGCTTGAGCATTATCTTCTATAATAGTCAATTTATGAACCTTGGCAAGTTGCATTAACTTGTCTATTTGGCAAGGTTGCCCATACAAATGAACAGACATCAGAACTTGAGTTTTTGAAGAGATAAATTCTTCTATTTTTTGATTATCAAGGTTATATGTTTTTTCGTCCACATCTGCTAGCACTGGTTTCAACCCTGCATGAATTACTGCTAGAACGCTGGAAATAAAGGTATGAGCTGGAAGAACTACCTCCGCTCCTTTTTCTAGTTCCAAAGCTTTAAGGGCGATGAGCAATGCATCCGTTCCGCTATTTACCCCAACACAATGCTTCGTACCTATGTATTTCGCAAAATTCTCCTCAAACACCTCCAGCTCCTTACCTAACAAAAAACTTGAAGATCCCAACACCCTTTCAAAAGCATTTTTGAGTTCTTCAGCGCATTGCCCGTGCATGTAGCCAAGTGAAAAAAAGGGGATTTTTTTATTCATGGTCAAGCCTGTAAAAAGCCATTTCGTTATCGGAAAACAGAACAGCCGTTTTTTCGTGCATTAGTACAAATCGAAAATCCCCCTCAGGTATTGTGATGGTTTTAGTCGTAGAATTGTACAAGTTGATTTCGTTGATTGTACCTTCTCCCAAAAAATAAAGATTGTTTTGGTAGAAGTTGACCTGATTGGCCTCTGTATAAGGTAACGTTTTTATCAGGTTACCAAATAGGTCAAAAATCTTAATCCCAATGGAAGTGTTGAAATAAAGCAGGTTTTGGTACTCGCGAATATGCTTGAGCGTAAAGTCTTCCGAAACCACCAAGTCCAAGGGCACTTCCAGAAAAACTTCCCTTGTTTTCAAATTCAACTTTTTAAGGCTAAAAGACACTTGATCGAAAGCCCAATAATTATCATCGGCGGCAGGGGCTGCCATAGTTACAAACCCAAAATCGAAATCAGAAAAATAATAGGTTTCCCCTTTGCTAAGCTGCCTATCGAACAAGGTTAGTTGTTGGAAATCTTGATAAAAGGCAAAGGTATTAACCGTTTTCCAAGCCTCAAGCAAGGTGATTTCGGCAGGTTGAGCTGGAGAATAGGTATTCAAGAGCTCACCTTTAGGATCGTATTTCCTAATCACTCCATCTTCAATGGCTAGGTACAAATTCCCGTAAGTATCTGTGCTGACTTTTTTAGGCGTATCAATACTTTTTTTATAAAGAAAATGAAGAGTTTGTGCCGAAGTAAGTGTAGAAAACGAACTCAAAAAGATCAGGGTAAAAAAAATCAGGGCGCTATGTCTATTGAGTTTTTTCTTCATTAAAAGTCAATATATCCATTTTTTCACCATCGAAAACGCCATAAGTATAAAGCGTTAACCATTCGCCTATATTTATATAGCGACTATTTTCCCCTACTTTCAGGTCAAGCCTGAGGTGCCTGTGCCCAAATATATAATAGTCGAAATGCTCTTCTTGTTCTATTGACTCGGCATATTTCCAAAGCAGTTCATTCTCCTCGTTGAAGGGCTTCCCTGTTTTCATCTGCTTCTTTTTCCGGGTAGTGGACCAATAATTTGCCACAAATATGCCCAGATTGGGATGCAAAAAACCAAATAACCATTGGCAAACCTTGTTTTCAAACACAACCTTTAAAAGCTTGTACGAATAATCGCCTGGTCCTAGCCCATCACCATGGCCGAGCAACATTTTTGTTCCATTAATGATTAGCGTTTGAGGCTTGCGGTAAACTTTTACGCCAAGCTCTTTGGTGAAATAATCAAAAATCCAGAGGTCGTGGTTACCCGTGAAAAAACTAATTTCTATGCCCCTGTCAACCAATTCGGCTATTTTCCCTTGAAAACGGATATAACCCTTGGGAATCACGCTTTGGTACTCAAACCAAAAATCGAAAATATCGCCTACCAAAAAAATATGCTTGGCATCGTGGGACACAGCCTCGAGCCATCTAACTATTTTTTTCTCACGATCGCGACTATCTTCCCTTGTGGGAAAGCCCAAATGAAAATCTGAAGCAAAATATACTTTTTCGCCTGGCGATAACTTTATTTCCATCTCAACTAAATCAGTTCATTACAAATGGATAAAAAACAAACAAAAAAGCCAACAAACTGAATACAATTTGTTGGCTTTTGAAAATCTTGGTATGGAAAGACTAAAATCTTTTTTCTTTGATTTTTGCTGCTTTTCCTTTTCTTCCTCTTAAGTAGAACAATCTAGCCCTTCTTACTTTACCTTTTCTCACAATATCGATTTTCTCGATATTTGGAGAAATCATAGGAAAAATTCTTTCTACAGCAATGCCGTTAGAAATTTTCCTTACGGTAAAAGTCTCACCGTTACAGCCCTTGTTCCTAATCTGAAGAACAGTTCCTTGGAACTGCTGGATACGTTCTTTGTTTCCTTCCCTGATTTTTACGTGTACGTTCACAGTATCACCAGCATGGAATTCAGGAAGTGATTGCTTTTTTTCAGCGTACTCCTGCTCTACTATTTTTATTAAATCACTCATTATTGATAGGGAATTTTATTTGCTTCAAAATTAAGGAGTGCAAATATAGGACATTTCGTTTGAAAAATTCATAACAAATTTCATTAAATTCCTTGTGAATGAGGGTTTTCCCTCCTATTTATAAGTATTTCAGGTCTTTTTTCCTCTAGTCAAGCCTAAATTTCTAGCATATCACAAAATCCTACCCATTGTTACCCCCTACTTGGCTTACACTTTCTTGCACAATCAAGAACTATATATTGGTTTACAACTCTGTTAAAACCAATTGAACAATCTATACTTTGAGTAAGCCGACATTTTTTTTGTCTCTATCTTCAAATAAAAGTTAAGGAGGCGTTAGCTAATTGATATAAAGAGTTTCAACCCAAACACAACATCGGTCTTGTTTTTGCAAAAATCACAGCAACTAGACACCGAAACTATCCAATCAGACTTATGAACTTCTCAAAAATAAAAATTGCCGGACTTACATTATTATTTCTAGCCTCCTTAGCTTTCACTTCTTGCCAAAGAAAAACCGCTTTGGAACGTCAAAATCCTTCTTGGCAAACTTGGCTGCCTAGCCAAAATAAGAAAATGAAAAAGATGAACAAAAAGATGAAAAAGCACCAAAAGCGAAACAGAAAGGGCTGGTGGTAATTTTATAGCTTTTCAGCTATCGCTTCCGCCAATTGCTCCAAGTATTTTTTGTCTACTTCATCGAACGTATTTAACTCTACGCTATCGATATCCAACACCATTGCAACTTCTCCATTTTTAATGACAGGTACTACTATTTCCGACCTAGATGCCGAACTACAAGCAATATGTCCAGGAAAAGCCTCCACATCAGGTACCACAATCGTTTCTTTTTGAGCATAACTTGCTCCGCAAACCCCCTTGCCAAAGGCTATTCGGGTACAGGCAACTGGTCCTTGGAACGGCCCGAGCACAAGTTCGTTTTCTTTTTTGAGGTAAAAGCCTACCCACAAAAATGAAAAAGCCATCTGCAAAGCAGCAGACATATTAGCCAAGTTCGCCACCAAATCGGTTTCGAGACCTATCAGCGCCGAAATTTGTGGTAGTAATGATTCGTATTTCGCTTGTTTGTCCGCAGATACGGGAATGCTTATATCTTCAGCCATTTGACTTTTTTTGCTTTTAGTTCGATAAGTTTGGAGCTACTTGACAGACGTTAACCCCAATACTTAAATAGAAGTTTCGGCAAAGATAAAAATTCTGCTTTTGAGGCCAACCTTAATTTTATCTCTACAACCGATAGAAGTCCTGCGAATACTTTCTATTTTTAAGGAAAATCCGCCGATGAGGTATTTGTATTATTATTACCTTACTTATTAAGGTTAACTAACCGACACTATGAAGGAGAAAAAGTATAACATACTTTATGTTGACGATGAAGAAAGCAACTTGAGGATTTTCAGGGCTGCTTTTAAACAATACTATAATATTTTTTTAGCTGTAAATGCTGCGGAAGGGCTAGAGGTTTTACAAAAAAATGAAATCCACCTGATCATTACCGACCAACGTATGCCCAAAATGACTGGGGTTGAATTTCTGGAAAAGGTGATTGATGATTATCCAGACCCTATTCGAATCATACTAACAGGCTTTAGCGATATAGAAGATATCATCAGGGCATTGAACAAATGTAGTATCTACCGCTACATAGTGAAGCCTTGGAACCGTGAGGAAATGAAGCTCACCATAGATAAAGCCTTGGAAGCTTTCCAGCTCAGAAGGGACAATTCGAGCCTTGTGAATGAGCTAAAGGGCATCAACAATAGCCTAGAAGAAAAAATAAAAGACCGGACAGGTGAGCTGATTGAGGCTAACAAAATGATGCTTCAGGCTAAGGAAAAAGCAGAACATGCCTCAAAGGCAAAGGAAATATTCCTCTCTACCATGAGCCACGAGATTCGTACTCCTCTCAACGCTATTATTGGTATTTCCCACCTTTTGGCAAAATCTGAGCTTACCGCCGAGCAAACGGAAAACGTGGAAATATTAGAGTTTTCTGCTAAAAGCCTTTTATCGCTCATCAATGATATTCTTGACCTTTCAAAAATTGAAGCTGGTAAAATAGAACTAGAAAAAATAGAGTTCAATTTGCTCACGCTCATGAAAGGAATTTATAAAAGCCTTGCTCCTAGAGCCGATGAGAAAAAACTCCTTTTTGATATTGAACTTGATGATGAACTCCCTGAAGTATTGCTTGGCGACCAAGTGCGCTTAGGGCAAATCCTCAACAACCTTTTGAGCAATGCTATCAAGTTTACCGAAAGTGGAACAGTTACTTTATCGGCAAAAGTTCAGGCTTTAGAGGACAACAAGGCAACAATTCTTTTTTCGGTAAAAGATACAGGTATTGGAATCCAAGATGAGTTGAGAGAAAAAATATTCGAAGACTTTTCCCAAGCAAGTTCGGACACCACCCGCAAATTTGGCGGCACAGGTCTGGGGCTCTCCATTACCAAAAGACTGGTAACCATGCTGGGCGGCACCATTGAGCTGGAAAGCATTATGGGACAAGGGTCTGAGTTCAAATGTGTGATAACTTTTGAAACCAGTGCTGTTACCGAACAAGAGTTAAATGGCGAAGACAAAAACCTGCAGGTGAGAGACCTTAAAGGCCTTAAAGTGCTTGTGGTAGAAGACAACAAATTCAACCGAACCATTGCCAAAAAATTCTTATCCAACTGGAATGCTACTATCGACTTTGCCTTCAATGGGCTAGAAGCGGTTGAAAAAATGCAGGCGGATACTTCTTATCAATTCATTTTGATGGATATTCAGATGCCTGAAATGGATGGTTTCCAAGCTACTGAAGCTATTAGGCAACTAAGCGGGGATTACTACAAAAACCTTCCTATCATCGCCCTTACAGCATCTACATTGCCTGGAGAGCGAGAAAAAGTACTTGCCGCAGGAATGGACGATTTCATCATGAAGCCTTTCAACCCAGATACATTGTACGATACCATCGTCAAATTCTCGGAAGGAAGAAATGGACTGAAGCCTTCTCAAGGAGAAGATTCTCCACCTTCCGTATCTGTACCAGAAAGCCCGGAAAGATTACAGATCAACTTCGAGCGCTTCAAAAAAATGACGGAAAACGACAATGCTTTCTATATGGAACTGCTAGACATGACCGTAGAAGACTATGAAATGTTCAAAGACGATTTCCGTGGAGCTTTTCTTTCTTCAGACTTTAAAGCGATGAGCGAACTGTCTCATAAGATTAGACCCAGTATGATCGTAATGGGCATGGCTTGGCTCGATGAAGAAGTAATAAGTCTTCGTCAAATGCTAAAAGAAGGAAAACTTGACCATGTAAGCGTACTTGAAAAAAGAGTATTCGAAGGTCTTGACTTTGCTTTGCAAAACCTGAAATCAGAAGCAGAAGTCGTGAGAAAAATGCTTTAAGCCCTCTCAGCATATTTTGTAAACAAATCTCTGAGCTGACGGAAAACTTCGATTCTTAACAAGTATTTAAATCAAAAACGAAGTAAAAAGCTTCATAGAATTTGTTTTTTATTTTTAATAATGTAAAATTTACACTTATATATTTTTTGTACGACACTTTTTTGTTAGAACAAGCACGTATTCAACCTGATTATTATCACAATTTGGCATACCAAAACAAAAAGAAAATGAGCAGCAATAATTATGTAATCGGCGTAGACTATGGCTCCGATTCTGTCAGGTCAGTCGTAATAGATGCGGTAAATGGAAATGAAATAACCGCAGCGGTACAGTATTACAGTCGCTGGGCAGAGGGAAAATACTGTGTTCCTGCCCAAAACCAATTTAGGCAGCATCCCTTAGATTATGTAGAAGGATTAGAGAAAACAATAACCAAGGCTTTGGCAGAAGCTGGAAATGAAGTAAGAAAAAATATCAGAGGCATTACCGTAGATACCACAGGCTCAACCCCCGTGGCCGTAGACAAAACAGGAACTCCTTTAGCACTTACTCCCGGATTTGAGGAAAACCCAAATGCCATGTTCGTACTTTGGAAAGACCACACCTCAGTAAAAGAAGCGGCTGAAATAAATGAACTTGCCCACTCATGGGGTGGAGTGGATTACACCCAGTATGTTGGTGGAGTTTATTCTTCGGAATGGTTTTGGGCCAAATTGCTCCATATAATCAGGGAAGACGAATCGGTAAGAGAAGCTGCTTATTCTTGGGTTGAACACTGCGACTGGCTTCCCTTTTTACTAGTTGGGGGAGAAGATGTTACCCAAATGAAACGAAGCAGGTGCTCTGCTGGACACAAGGCTATGTGGCACAAAGAATACGAAGGGCTGCCTTCCGAAGAGTTTTTAGTCAAACTCGACCCGCTTTTGGCAGGATTGAGAGATCGCTTATACAAAGACACCTACACCTCCGATGTGCCAGCAGGCAACTTGTCGACTGGTTGGGCAGAAAAGCTTGGACTTTCTACGGATGTAGTGGTAGGCGTGGGAGCATTCGATGCGCATATGGGTGCCGTTGGGGGGCAAATTGAACCTTATTACCTTAGTAAAGTAATGGGTACTTCTACTTGTGATATTTTGATAGCTCCTACCAAAGAAACTGGTGATAAGCTTGTGAAAGGAATTTGTGGACAAGTTGATGGATCTGTTGTTCCGAACATGATGGGCTTAGAAGCTGGTCAGTCAGCTTTTGGCGATGTATATGCTTGGTTCAAAAGAGTATTGGCTTTCCCTGTTACTGAAATTTTAGGAAACACAACTTTAGTTGACGAGAAAACTAAAAATGCCCTAATAAACGAAGTATTGGACGGAATTATCCCGAACCTTTCCAAAGCTGCTTCAGAAATTCCTTTGGAAGAATCTAGCATTATAGCGCTTGACTGGATGAACGGAAGAAGAACTCCAGATACAAACCAACTCCTCAAAGGAGCAGTTTTAGGCTTGAACTTAGGAAGCGATGCACCTCGAATATTCCGCGCATTAGTAGAAGCGACATGCTTTGGTGCAAAGCTGATTGTAGATAGATTCATCAATGAAGGTGTAAGAATTGAAGGCTTGATAGGACTCGGTGGTGTAGCCAAAAAATCTCCATTTGTAATGCAGACCATGGCAGATATCATGGATATGCCGATCAAGATAGCCAAATCTGACCAGACTTGTGCCTTAGGCGCAGCTATGTTTGCCGCTACCGTTGCAGGATTGTACCCAACTGTAGGCGAAGCATCCAAAGCAATTGGCGGCGGGTTCGATGCCGAATATACCCCAAACCAAGCTAACGTAGAGAAATACAAAGAGCTTTATGCAAAGTACCAAGCATATGGCGAGGTAATAGAAAATCAAATCATGAAAGATAGCTTATAAGCACCCCAGTACTATTTTAATAAAAGAACTTCATCATGATAACCAATGCTTTATAGCACAATAGGTTATACTAATTTTTAATCAAACACTAAAAAAATGAGTTCATATTTAGATATAAAAAAAGAAGCTTACGAAGCTAATATGCAGCTCCCAGAGCTAGGGCTCGTACTTTTTACTTTTGGAAACGCTAGTGCTGTAGATAGAGAAAAAGGCGTTTTTGCAATCAAACCAAGTGGTGTTGATTACGAAAAACTGAAAGTTGAGGATATGGTGATTGTTGATTTTGACAACAACATTCTTGAAGGAGAAATGAGACCCTCTTCTGATACAAAAACCCATGCGGTACTTTACAAGCACTGGGAAAATGTTGGTGGAATTGTGCACACTCACTCTACATACGCAACCGGCTGGGCACAATCTCAGCTTGACATCCCAATTTTTGGTACTACCCATGCTGACCATTTGGCTGCGGATATCCCATGCGCACCTCCTATGTCAGACGAAATGATCAAAGGAAATTATGAACACGAAACAGGTTTCCAAATTATGGGCGCCTTCAAAAAACGTGGAATTTCTTACGAAGAAGTAGAGATGGTACTTGTTGCCAACCATGCTCCATTCACTTGGGGGAAATCGGTTAAAAAAGCTGTGTACAACAGCGCAGTTTTAGAGGAAGTTGCCAAAATGGCCTTGATCACTCGCCAAGTGAACCCCAATGCCCCGAAATTAAAAGACGCACTCATCAAAAAACACTACGAAAGGAAGCATGGCGACAAATCCTACTATGGGCAATGTTAGGTATTAAAAAAATATGTCAAATAATTTTTTTCCTAACAAAACAAAAATTGGTTAGCTAATTTTTAGGAAATGAATAAGTTGCATCATAAAATTGTTATTCAAATGTAGTATGGACTAACGTTCATATTATTTTGGGTATTTGTGAAGTTTTGTGAAAAAAAGCTGACCTTGTCGGCTTTTTTTCCTGTTTTAAAGGGACACTACTTCACAATAAGACCTTGATTTCCTCTTGTTACAACCCAAAATTGAAGCCCGATGCTTTCAATTCTTCGTACCTATTCTTATCAAACTTATACAAGTAAGCACCCTTTCTAGAGGTACTTTTATCTTTCTCATCTAATTTTGTCAACAATTTCATTGAGTGGAGCTTTTTGCTAAAGTTCCTCGGATCATACTCCGTTTGGTTTATTGCTTCGTAAAGGCTACGAAGCTGGGGAATGGTAAACTTCTCAGGAAGCAATTCAAAACCAATCGGCTCGGTTCGAGTTCTCCTCCTCAACCTTCCAAGAGCTTTTTCCACCATATCTTCATGATCAAAAATCAAGCTGGGGTGTTGGGTTACAGTGAACCACTTGGCCCCATGCAGCTTGGCCAACTCTTTGTTGTAGCTATCTACTTTGATTAGTGCATAATACGCAACTGAAACAGTTCTCGCTATTGGGTCTCGGTTCACGTCACCATAGGCAAAAAGCTGTTCCATATACACACCAGTCAGCCCCGTTAATTCTTCTAATATTCTTTCTGCTGCATCGTCAAGGCTCTCATCTTGTTTCAAAAACCCACCCATGAGCGACCAATTATCTTTTTCTGGTTCAAAACCTCTTTTGATCATGAGCATCTTAAGCTCCTGACCGTCAAAACCAAAAATAATATTGTCAAGTGCAATTAAATGTTGAGAGTGTTCGCTGTATAAATTACTCATCCTGATAATTAAAGGTATAACTAGTTGTTAGCTCTTTTTTCGTGATTTTATACTCACTAATGCCCGACCCACTTTTCAAGCATTTTTTTAGTGAACCGTACCTTAGCTTGTTAAAATTAAATTTTTATGGTGATAAACTGGGCTTAAAGATACCAAAACAAATATAAATACCCTTTATTAACCCCTCACTTAAATCCTATTTTTCATTTGGCAAAATAAATCTAAGCACTTATATTTCAATCGATAAAAAAACTTGCGTGTTTTATTTTATTGAGGCTAACTTTGCCCATGGTTAGAAATTTCTTTTTAGAAAACACATTAATAAGTTTACCATTCAACTTAACAGAGAACTAAAAAAAGTGCAATGTAACTACTTCTGTAGCAAGAGCAGAAGTAGTCGGTAGTGCATTATCCTATAAATTAAAGCTTTGGAGGAAAAAAAAATTAAAATATTACGGGTAATAGCCAGATTGAACATTGGAGGACCTGCAATCCACACCGTTTTATTGACTTCGGCACTGAACAACGACAACTTTTCTACAAAGCTTGTTGCAGGAAATATTTCATCTAACGAAGGTGACATGAGCTATTTAGCCGACCAAAAACAGGTATCGGTGCAATACATTCCACATTTGCAAAGGGAAATATCTCCTGCAAAAGATTTCAAAACAGCTTTGAGCTTGTGGAAAATAATAAAAGACTACCGTCCAAACATCATCCACACACATACGGCCAAGGCGGGA
Organism: Flammeovirgaceae bacterium SG7u.111; assembly: GCA_034044135.1. NCBI lineage: Bacteria > Pseudomonadati > Bacteroidota > Cytophagia > Cytophagales > Flammeovirgaceae > Flammeovirgaceae bacterium SG7u.111. Next base: position 7,159,303 of record CP139021.1, read on the forward strand.
TTGGTCGGCAGAGCCTGCGCCTTATTATTCAATATGGTGTACCGAACCGACATCAAAGTGGTGCATACATTCCACGGCCATGTGTTTCACAGCTATTTCTCGCCCCTAAAAACAAAGTTTTTTATCCTTTTGGAAAGGGCACTTGCCGAATTTTCCGATTTAATAATCACGATTACGCCAAAACAACAGGAGGAAATATTATCTTTGAAAGTAGGGAAAAGACTTAAAAATAAAGTGATTCCTCTTGGATTAGATTTAGATAAATTTTATTATTTTAATAAAAACAGTAATTTTATCTACCAGCAATTTAGAATAGACCCATCAAAAAAACTTATCGGAATTGTAGCCAGATTTGTTCCTATCAAAAATATCACACTGTTTCTCAAAATAGCAAGAAGTTTGCTCAATAAGAGAGATGATATCCATTTTGTGTTAGTTGGAGACGGAGAGGAAAGAGAATTATTAGAATCTAGTTGTAAAAAATTAAATATAGAGGAGCACGTTACCTTTACAGGTTTTGTGAATGACCTCCCGAAAATTTATGCCGATTTCTATTTAACCTTGCTTACATCTAACAATGAAGGTTCGCCAGTATCTATAATCGAGTCGATGACTAGCGGAACTCCTGTAGTAGCAAGTAATGTAGGAGGGGTGCCAGACTTATACAAAGAAGAAGCAAAATGGATGCTTTGCGAACCCGACAAAGTTGATGATTTTGTAAAAGCTACCGAAAAGCTTCTGGATCACCCTGAATTAGCAAATGAAATTGGCGAACTTCACAAACACGATACCTACAATAAATATAGTTTTTATAGACTCGTAAATGATTTAACCTTAGAATACAACAAGTTAGTATCATGAGCCAATACCTACTCTTAACCGGAGGAATTACAGGATTTATTACTGCTTTTTTCCTCACGAACATTGTAACCAAAACCTCTAACATCAACAATATTGTTGACAAACCACGGGCGGACCGGTTTCACACCAAAACCACAGCTTTGCTTGGAGGGGTTGCGGTGAACTTTAGTTTTCTGCTCACCCTCTTCTTTTTTGAGGCGATACCAATGGTGTGGCTAATCTCATTAATCTGTTGCTTATTTGTCAATGTGTTTTTCCTATTCAAAAGAAAAGCCATTGAATTTGTATTAAGCGCAGTATTTACCATATGCCTCTCACTAATCATGCTTTGGTTCATGGATGGTATTTTTCCTGAGAAAAAGTTTTTATGGTTAATAGCTACTTCACAAATCATATTTTTGGTAGGGGCTTTTGATGATGCTATAAAGCCTGTTTTTGCCTCCAGCAAGTTCGCTTTTCAGCTTTTAGCAGCACTTTTGCTTAGCTTGGAAATCGACCCTTTGGACTTTATCCCTTCTCCTTTCAACCATGTTTTCACTATTTTCTGGATTGTAGGCATCTCTAATGCTTTCAATCTGATTGATAACATGAATGGATTGTCCTCTGGTGTAGCAGCTATTTCCGCCATTTGCTTCTCAATTTTCAACTTTTATACAGGGCAAGTTTTTCTAGGAAGCCTAGCTCTTATGCTCGCAGCAGTACTTTTTGGATTTATTCCCCACAACTACCCTAAGGCAAAAATATTCATGGGCGACTCGGGTAGTTTGCTTTTAGGTTTTTTACTTGCAGGGTTTTCACTGTTCGGAAGCTGGGAAAACCTTACTACTTTTGATGTAGCAGCCTTACTTCCTATCTGCGTATTAGCCTATCCTATTTTCGATGTTGCATTTGTGAGTATTACCCGAACTAAAGAAGGGAGACCTGTTTATATCGGCGGCAAAGACCACACTTCTCACCTGCTGGTAAAAACTGGGCTAAGACCATGGGTAGCTGTTTTCTGCATCTATATCCTTGCGTCTATTACAGGATCTATTGCATTGCTTCTCGCTAATTTATCTTTGCCTTATGCCATCACCACCATGTTCATCGTGGTAACCTTCCTATCTGCCTTTGGGTATACCCTCAGGAAGATAGTACAAGTAAGCCAACGAAAAGTAAAACTTAGGCAGATTCGAGCTGAAAGAAAACAAAGAATGAGAGCAGAGGCAACGGGTACTTTTTAATTTGCATTTTTTAATCAGAGGCCTTTATACAAGGCTCAAGATTTCAAACTTGTGCAACCCTTTCTATTGAGGTTGCTCTTATAAGCACTCATTGTATTTCCATCAAATTGAAGCCAACTAACCGCCATTTAGAGGAAGAGTTAAAGATTATTGAAAAAGCAAAAACAAATCCTGCTGCTTTTTCAGATCTGTATGATCGGTATTACAAAGATATTTTTGTGTTCATCAATCGAAGGACGGAAGACACAGAGCTCACTGCTGACCTCGTTTCCCAAGTTTTTTTGAAAGCGATGACCAACTTAAATAAGTACGAGTTCAGGGGCTTTCCATTCTCTTCTTGGCTTTATAGAGTGGCAACAAACCAAGTCAACGAGTTTTTTCGTAAATCAAATAAACAGCGTACAGTCTACCTAGAAGAACACCATGTGGATAACTTGATGGGCGAGGTAGAGGAGCATAAAGATGATAAAATGCACCTGCTCATCAAATTACTAGAACAACTAAATGAAGACGAAGTTTTTTTGTTAGAACTCAGATTTTTTGAAGAAAAACCTTTTAAAGAAGTGGCTTATATTCTCGATATTACCGAAAGCAACGCTAAAGTGAAAATTTATAGAATTTTAGATAAGCTGAGGAATATTGCAAAAAGAAATGAAGCCTAATTGCGTGATATAGGAGATATGGGAAGTAAATACAAAATAAAAATCAATGAGCCAGCCCCATCAGAAGTGGAGATCAATAAGCATAAAAACTTCAAGAGGGTGCTTACAAAATATCGGAAGCAAAGGAAAACAACTAGGCTTCATTCATTGGTAAACAAGATGAACAAGTTTATCCCGCTTCTAATTATTATTTTACTAGTATTGATTTTACTCTTTTTTGGAAAGGTTTGGTTGGCGGTAGGAAAGTAACCCTCTACTAGTTAATCACTATTTTTTCACCTAAAAACTTTGGCTCTGTTTCCGTCACATAAAGATCAATAAACAATTTTACCCGGGCAAAAAGCTCCCTTGTTTTAACTTTCAAACCTCCAGAAAGCGTTAAATCTTGCGCATTGAACCCCACTGCATCTATTCCGGCTTTTCTTGAAATATACACAGCTCGCTTATTTTGAAAGCCTTGCGAAATAATGGTGAATTTGCTTTGCCCAAATACTTTATTGCAGCGAATAACCGAATCTAAGGTTCTGAAGCCAGCAAAATCCAAATAAATATCTTTAGCAAGCACTCCAAGCTTCACTAGCTCTTTCTTCATATCAATAGGCTCATTGTAATAAATAGTACCGTTATCCCCACTTAGTAATAAGCTTTTGACCTTGCCCAAATGATATAGATTTGCTGCCGCTTTCATTCTATAATGAAAATATGGATTTATCCCACCAGACCTCAAATATTTACTCGTGCCCAGTACCAACCCAACCCTATTCTGAGGCAAATCATCATATTGTTCAAACACGAACTCCTCGGAATAAGATTCCACTAGTAAATTACAGCAAATCAAGGGAGCAAACAACATGGCAAAGCAAATCAAAAAGATACTGATTAGTTTTTTAACCGGAATGATTGAGGCAAATGTCTTCATAAACCTATCTGAAATAATAAATATTCAACTAGTTGTTTTGAAGTTATGATTGTCAGCTGATTAGGAGCTTAGTTAATAGGTTGCCAAGTCATTTTACAAATAAGATTATACTTAGGCTAGTTCCCCTTTCCTAGGTATGACACTTAAATTGAGAAGAAAGTCAGGAATGATGAATAAAACCTCCTATTTAGACTCAAGTTAGTGTTTAAACATTATTACAATCTAGTAAAATAACAGTGGAATTGCAAGAAATTCCATGCAAGCGACATGCCTCCAACATAGAATTTCTTTTTTAAAACACCTTTTGATATCCAAAAATTCAATCTACCACAAAAAGTGGTGGATATTTCTCGTCGTGGTCAGTAGCATCTTGGTAAGCTTTCACAAACGCTAAAATTGTTGCTTCATCAAACAGATTCCCCAAAAAGCTGATGCTCGTTGGGCTTCCTTTTTCATTGAAGCCATTGGGCACGACCACACAAGGGTGACCTGTGAGGTTAGTAACTAACAACTGATTTCCACCAAAGCTTGGAGTGATGATCACATCATAGTCTTTGAACAGTTCATTCACTTTTTGAACCAGTAAATAGCGAACCCTATTCGCTTGGATATATTCCACAGCAGGAATAAGTCTTGCTTCACGGAAAACATTAGGCCAAGCATTTTTGATTTGCCTTACCAATAGATCATCTTTATCGCTAAGAGTAAGTTCTTCAAAAGCGGCAGCAGCTTCAGCGGATAAAATCAAACGAAGCGCACCAATGGGCAAACCATCGGGCATTTTTACTTCAACGGGTTCTATTCCCATCTCTCTAACTGCTTCTAAAGATGCTTGGTCATTTTCTTTGTTTGAATAATCGGCATCAAAAAACTCTTTGAAATAGCCCACTTTTAATGTGGAAATATCTCTGTTAGCTTTAAAGTTGAAAGGGGCATCAACTATGGTTTGGTCTAACCCATCCGAACCTCTAATTGCATCAAACACTAAGGCACAATCTTGCGCCGACCTACAAATTGGCCCAATTTTATCCATGCTCCAGCTTAATGCCATAGCGCCAGCGCGGCTCACCCTGCCAAAGCTTGGTCGCAAACCCGAAACACCGCAGCGAGTAGAGGGAGACACTATTGAGCCCAGGGTTTCCGTACCAATGGAAAAAGCAACAAGCCCAGCAGAAGTAGCTGAAGCAGAACCAGCCGAAGACCCGCTAGAACCTTGAGATAGATCCCATGGATTTCGGGTTTTTCCTCCAAACCAAACATCGCCCCAAGCAAGTGCGCCAAGTGTAAGCTTTGCCACTAAAACCCCACCAGCATTTTCTAGCTTCTTGGCAACCGTAGCTGTTTCATCAATCAACTGATCTTTGTAGGGCATTGCTCCCCATGTAGTTTTATAGCCTTTTACAGCCAACAGATCTTTTAACCCATAAGGTATTCCGTGTAATGGGCCTCGGTAAGTACCATTTGCCAATTCTTCATCTGCTCTTTTTGCTTGCTGCATGGCCAGATCTTCGGTAAGAGTTACCACGCACTGTAGGGAATCGCCATATTTTTTAAGACGGTCAAGGTAAATTGTCGTCAGCTCAACGGAAGAGATTTTTTGGGATTTGATAAGGCTAGCCAGTTGAGCAACGGTATAAAAGGCTAAGGTTTCCTTGTTCTCTGGAAGTGCTACGTCTGTTGGGATTCCATAATCTATCGTTTCCTGATTTTGGGAAATACTAAATTCTGTGGGAATGGGATTGAAATTGATAGAAGGAGGTACATCGTTCGGAAGTTCAAATTCCCGCAGGGCTTTGTAAGCATCTTTCATTTCATACACACCGTCCCTCAGCGAATCTCGTTCAGCTTGGGTAAAGCTTAAGCCAAGTACTTTTTCTGTTTCGGCTATATCATCCACCGATTGCTGGGGTGCTGAACATGAATTGATCATCACCCAAAAGCCTATAAAGGCTAGTTTCGTCAAATTTCTCATCTTATCGTAGTTTTTGTGGTTGTTGAAAGTCTTATTAAAACTAACTTTTTATTCCGAACCTTAAAAAAATACATGGAATCCATATGTTTGATTTCTGTGCCCTAGCTAAAGAAATATCGATCATTTGAAAATTACTTTCCCCATTTCATTCATAGGAAATAGGAAGCGTTAATTTTGCCCTCCTAGCTAATCGTCAATTGATTAAAGTGAAAAAAGAAACCATCATAAAGTACGGGAAATTTCTAGTAAAAATCGCATTGACCTGCGTTGCGCTTTATTTTGTGTTCCAAAAAATTGATTTTAGGGAAACTTGGTCGGCTATCACAAACATACACCTTGGTTATTTTGCCTTAGCAGTACTTGCTTTTAATGCCTCAAAAATCATTTCCGCTTTTCGGCTCAATTTATTTTACGACTACCTCAAGCTCTGGCTAAGGCAGGGCTACAACCTAAAACTGTATTACTTAGGTATGTTTTATAACCTCTTTCTCCCTGGAAGCATTGGTGGGGACGGGTACAAGGTTTATCTGCTCAAGCAGCATTTTGAAGTAAAAACTAGGCAACTCATAAGTGCAACCTTGCTCGATAGGCTCAGCGGAATGCTTGCATTGGGCATGCTTGCTTGCCTTTTCACTATCTTTACCGAGTTTCCCAAATACCTTCCGTATATTGACTATGTCGCCGCTTTTGCTACACTGATTGCCATACCCGCTTTTTACTTCATTGTAAAGTACTTTTTCACTCTTTTCAAACCTGTTTTTTTTCCGACGCTGCATCTTTCTTTTTGGGTACAGGCTAGCCAAGTTATATGCGTGATTTTTCTGTTGAAAGCGCTAGGTGTAGAAACATATTACACCGAATACCTCGCATTATTTCTCTTATCGTCGGCAGTCTCGGTGCTGCCTATTTCTATAGGAGGAGTAGGTGTAAGGGAGTTGGTTTTCTATTATGGAATAGGGCTTTTGGGCGAAGACGTAACCCAAGCCATAGCACTCAGCTTATTATTTTTCATTATCACAGCTTTTTCTTCTTTAGTGGGCTTTCCTTTTGTTTTTAACCTTGGAAAACCTGTATCTAGAAAGGAAAATCTTACCGAAAATTCTATTGCTAATAATTAGCTATAAAACTCAAAAGTTACTAGATCAGATAAATGGTATTTGAAAAATTCCTTGGTAACTTAAAGGCTAAATTCATTGAGTGAAAAGGAATTTTTTTGCCCAAGAATTTAATCACAAATACTCACCTAAAAAATATTGAAAATGAAAAAAACCAACCTATTCACATTAGTTTGCCTCGCTATTTCAGGCATCATAGCCAGCTGTTCTTCACCCAAGGCTGAAGAGGCTCCGCAAAAACAAGTAAAAGAAGGTGCTCCAAATATCGTCTTTATCTTTGCCGATGACCTTGGCTATGGCGACTTGGGCTGCTTTGGCGCTTCCGATATCAAAACCCCCAACATAGATAGGATTGCTAGCGATGGCATCAAGTTCACCGAATTTTATTCTGCTTCGCCTATTTGCAGTCCTTCGAGGGCAGGCTTGCTCACTGGCAGAATGCCCCAGCGAATGGGCATCAACGGTGTTTTTTTTCCTGAAAGCTTTACAGGAATGCCTTTAGAAGAAATAACCACAGCGGATATGCTAAAAGAAGTAGGCTACACCACGGGCATAGTGGGCAAGTGGCACTTGGGGCATCTTGAGAAATTCCTACCGCTCCAGCGAGGTTTCGATGAATACTACGGAATTCCATACAGCAACGATATGGAAAGTGTAGTTTATTTGGAAGGCAATGAGGTAGATTCTTTTAAAGTTGACCAACAGTACACCACGCAGACTTACACAAAAAAAGCGGTTGATTTTATAGATAGGAATAAAGCTGAGCCTTTCTTTTTGTACATAGCCCATAGCATGCCACATGTTCCAATTTATGCTTCCGAAAAATTCTTGGGAACTTCTGAAAGAGGTTTGTACGGGGACGTAATCCAAGAGCTGGACTGGAGCGTAGGTGAAGTGCTTAAAAAGCTAGAAGCAGAAGGGATTCTTGAAAATACGCTCATCGTATTTTCGAGCGACAACGGCCCTTGGCTGGTGATGGAAGACCATGGCGGTTCGGCAGGCGAGCTGAGGGAAGGAAAGCAATATACTTTTGAAGGAGGAATGCGAGTGCCCACCGTGGCTATGTGGAAAGATAAAATTCCTGCTGGTTCGGTCTACGACGATATGGCCTTGCAAATGGATTGGTTTCCTACTTTTGCCAACCTCTGCGGCGGAACAGTCCCTACCGATAGGCCCATAGATGGGGAAAATATCAGTGAGGTTTTATTAGGAAAAGGTAAGCGGAAAGGCGATAACTATTTGTATTATGACAATGCTCTGCTAGAATGCTACCGCAAAGGTGAATGGAAAGTGAAGCTTCCTTTCAAAGGATATTCTCCACAAGATTGGAAAAAAGGAGTTCCTGCTCACGATACGCTTTTGGTCAACCTCAAAAACGATCCGGGGGAAAGAATTAATTTGTACGAGGAAAGTCCTCAAAAAGCAATTGAGCTACTTGCAGAAATGGAAGAGGCACGAAAAGCTCTGGGCGAACTTCCTCCCAGCTTACATATACGCAGTGGTTCTGATAGGAGTCACTATAAATATTTGAATGCGAAGCATAAAAACGATGGAAAGTAGCACCGATCCATTGCCGAAATAAAAAACAAGACCAGTTCCATATGATAGGAGCTGGTCTTGTTTTTTATAGCTTAGCCAAGCTATTTTCTTGCAACAAAACTCTCCAGACCTTAACTTGTACCTATTCAAAAAATCCTACACTTAACTTTTGAAAATGAAGCTTTTTGGCAGTACTATCAAAGAAACAGTAGAAGTTCTTTTCCCTTCCAGCAAAAAAGAATACGATTGGGAAACTGTTTACCCCGAATTAGCCGAGCGTCCAATCGCTTCAAAAAAGCAAGCGATACCACCTCAGAAACTAGATAAAGTGGTAGAAGAAACCTCAGGAGAAGAACCTATTTTACCTCCACCTTCTCCAGTCCCAGTAGCAAAAGCTGCTACAGCTTCCCATGACAGAATGATAATCATCATGCGCTTTTCCATCACAGTTTCAGTAATTGGTTTTTCCATTTACCTTTATCTTCACCCAGAGTTGGATGGCAAAGGTTTGGCAAATACGATGATTGGCGCAGTGGCGGGCTATTGGCTCAAGTAAAGCAGTCACAAAAAAAACCTTCCCGCTAAGGAAGGTTCTTATAAATTTTTCAGTTTAGAGGAGAAGAAACTAAACAGTTTTTGCTTTGGATTCTTCCAATGCTCTTGCCATAGTTTCACCTATGTTGGCAGGAGATTCTACTACAAACAACCCACATTCAGCCATAATTTTCATTTTAGCTTCAGCAGTATCTTCAGCTCCACCAATGATTGCTCCTGCATGACCCATTCTACGGCCTGGAGGCGCTGTTTGACCAGCAATAAAACCAACAACAGGTTTGCTTCCGTTTTCTTTGATCCACTGGGCAGCTTCCGCTTCCATCTGTCCACCAATCTCGCCTATCATGATGATACCCTCGGTAGTTGGGTCTTCCATCAAAAGCTGAACAGCATCTTTTGTAGTAGTACCAATAATTGGGTCACCACCAATGCCAATACAAGTAGACTGTCCCAAACCAGCTTTGGTAATCTGGTCTACTGCTTCGTAGGTAAGCGTACCAGAGCGAGAAACAATACCAATAGTACCTGGGTTGTGAATAAAGCCTGGCATAATACCAATTTTAGCTTCACCTGGAGTGATTACACCTGGACAGTTAGGTCCGATCAAGCGAGAGTCTTTGTCTTCAAGATACGATTTTACTTTGATCATATCTTTGATCGGAATACCCTCCGTAATAGCGATTATTAACTCGATGCCTGCATCTGCTGCTTCCATAATTGCATCCGCTGCAAATGCAGGTGGAACAAAAATGATAGAAACATCGGCGCTTGTTTTTTTAACGGCTTCAACTACGGTATCGAAAACAGGTAAGCCTAAATGCTCTTGACCGCCTTTGCCAGGAGTAACACCACCAACCACGGTGGTGCCGTACTCAATCATTTGCGATGCGTGAAAAGAACCTTCGGATCCGGTGAAACCCTGAACTATAACTTTAGAATTTTTATTTACTAAAACGCTCATTATCGGAGTTTTTATTTATGATAAATATGAACAAAAATATATGATCAAAGTCAAAAAATAGTCAATTATTTGCGGTTTTTCATTTTTCATTTAATTGAGAAGCAGCTATTTCTCTTCGGGAACGTTCTATTATTTGTTTTTTAATAGTAATAAACTGAATAAAAAAACTCTCCGCCCCAGTAGATATGTATATTTATAACAGAGCAACTCAAATAGTGTTAATCATCATATAGAAGTTGTCTAAAGCAAGGGGTTTCATGCCGAGAATGAGCCTCCGTAGCAGCGAACGACTTTGGTCTAGACGCTTCAATTTTGACTCGGACTGGTCACACAGACAAATAGTCGGTGATTATTTAAGGAAAAATTGACCGGGCAGTCACTACTGGAAGTATAGGGCGAAACCGAGTATTCGTAGACGAAAGATTTTACTTTAGACAACTTTATAAACTCACTCACCTAATTGCCAAACACATGCGAATCATACTTTTTACGGGGAAAGGAGGAGTAGGCAAAACTACTATAGCCGCCGCTACTGCTCACCGTGCTGCCAAAGCCGGATACAAAACGCTCATTATCTCTACCGACCCCGCCCACAGCCTTTCCGACGCCCTAGATGTAGAACTCGGTCCCGAACCTACTTTTGTAAACGAAAACCTCGAGGGACAGGAGCTAGACGTATATTATTCGATGAAAAAATATTGGGGCAACATGCGGCAACTCATGCTCCAAGTTTTGCGCTGGCAAGGAATGGAAAACATGTTGGCAGAAGAAATGGCGGTGCTCCCCGGTATGGAAGAAGCGTCGGCTTTTTTATGGTTGGAAAAATTTTATGAAGAGGATGAATACGATCTGATAGTGATAGACAGTGCCCCTACAGGCGAAACCCTCACGCTTTTGACCTTGCCCCAAGTGAGTAAATGGTGGGTAAGCAAGGCATTCCCTTTCCAGAAAACTACGGTAAAAACAGTTGGGTCCATCATCAGAAATGTAACAGGCGTACCAGTAGACCGTGGCTACATGGAGCTGGAAAATATATTTGATAAGCTGGAAAAAATCCAAAAGGTCTTTGCCGATCCCGAAGTCAGTTCTATCCGTTTGGTGGCTAACCCTGAGCGAATGGTGGTGCAAGAAGCCAAGCGGGCGTTTACCTATCTTCAGCTCTATGGCTATAATGTAGATGCGGTGGTGGTGAACAAAGTTTTGCCTCAAGAAGAAATCCCTACTGCATTTTCCAAATACCTTGTTTCCCAAGAAAAATACCTGATGGAAATAGAAAACAGTTTTTCTCCATTGCCTATTTTTAAAGTAGAGCATGCTGGCGAAGAGGTATTTGGTGAAAAGCTGTTGACAAACATAGGTGAACAGATCTACGGGAAAAATGACCCTACAAAAGTGTATTTTAGCGAAAAGCCTTTTCAAATAACCGAACTAAAAAATGCTTTTGAGGTGAAAGTAAAATTACCTTTGGTAAAAAATACAGATTTCAAAGTGAGAAAATCGGGTGATGAATTGATCATCCAGTTGCAAAACCAAAGAAAAAACATTTTTTTGCCTCGGTTTACGCACTTTTACGAAATGGGCTCTTGCACCTACGACAATCCTTGGCTCACAGTAAGACTTGAAGCCTCGGAAGAAAGATAAAACAAGGAAACTATGGACTCGGAAACTAGTCAAATGATATGGGACGCCGCTTTTGGCAATGCGATAAACTTGCTGATTTTTGTATTGGCAGCGGTAAATGCCATTGTGCTCACCAAAGCTTATACCCAAATAAAACAACTGAAAAAAGATCTTTTTGAAGGAGATGCCCCGCTTGAACGATTTGTAAGAAAAAGGCTTGGGCAAGAAGGTGATATCGAGAATCAGCTTCGAAGCAACTTCAGCAAAATGGAAGACTCTTACAATGCAGCCACCCGCTGGTTCCATATTTTTTCCTCTATCATTTCCGTGTTTCCCCTGCTCGGGATTTTAGGGACAATTTTAGGTATCATCCCCGCCGTGTCAGACTTGGGCGACATCACCGATTCGTTCTCTTTAGCTCTTGTTTCTACTCTGCTAGGCGTGAGCTTTGCAGGGATTTTTAAGATCTTTGAAGGCATTCTTTCCGGAGATTTCACCATCATCTCCGAGCGAATTACCGTACTCACCAGCGATGTGACCAAGCATATTATTGAGAAGGAAGTACAAGGCTTAGTTACAAAAAAAGGGTAAATTTCAATTTTGACCGAAATTAGACCTTATCAAAAATTTAATCGGAAAGGTAAAAAAAGAGCCGCTCAAATTGGCGGCTCAACTAGTTATTCGTTCTCAGGCTTTTCCAACCAATATTGGTTGTAATCATATTTCTTGTGGTTTGGGTAAATCTCGTAATACGATTCCGATACCTTTCTGAATAATCGCTCCCTCAAATCATTAAAATTATCTTTCTCCGTAGCAGAAATAAACACCGCATTTTGCGATTTTGCCAAATAACTTTCTTTTAGTTCATCTATAGTAGCAGGAGGAGTTTCTTCCTCAAATGGCGGATATTCCTTTGGTTGGAACAAATCAATCTTGTTGAAGACCAAAATGGTTGGCTTATCAGCCGCTTTTATATCCTGTAGCGTTTGGTTCACCACCTCCATGTGCTCCTCAAACGATTCGTGGGAAATATCAATCACATGTAGCAAAATATCTGCTTCTACTATCTCGTCGAGCGTAGATTTGAAACTCTCGATAAGCGTAGTAGGCAGTTTTCTGATAAACCCGACCGTATCAGTCAGCAAAAAGGGGATATTGTGCATCACAATTTTCCTTACCGTAGAATCTACCGTGGCAAACAACTTGTTTTCGGCAAATACATCCGATTTGGAAAGCGCCCGCATAATGGTCGATTTGCCCACATTGGTATAGCCCACCAAAGCAACCCTAACTTGCCTATCTCTCGACTTTCTCCTTACGGCGCTTTGCTTATCTATTTTCTCCAGCTTCTTCTTCAGGATCGAAATTTTATCCCGAATAATCCTTTTATCTGTTTCAAGTTCCGTTTCACCAGGACCTTTCATACCGATACCCCCTTTCTGGCGGGAGTGGTGCGTCCAAAGGTTGGTCAACCTTGGCAACATGTATTGGTATTGGGCTAACTCTACTTGGGTTCTCGCTTGGGCTGTTTGCGCCCTTTTCATAAAAATCTGGAGAATCAACAAACTTCGGTCTATTACAAGGCAATCCTTCAGCTCCTTATCCAAGTTTTTAACATGAGCTGTTGATAAATCATCGTCAAAAATGACCATGCCTATTTCATGCTCTTTGATAAAAGCAACAATCTCCTCCAGCTTTCCCTTTCCTACAAAGGTCCGGGTATCGGGCCTTTCAAGCTTTTGGACAAAAACTTTTTTGGTTTCCACGCCCAAGGTCTTCGCCAAAAAGGCAAGTTCGTCGAGGTATTCCATTGTTTTTTCCTCAGTCTGATCTTGACTTTTTACCGCTACAAGTACCGCTTTGGGCTTATCGTGCTTTTGGGTGTATTCAAATTCCTTCTTCACTCACATCTAAATTAAAATCCCTACAATCTCAAACTTATCGAAAACATTCTCATTGTGAGGAGCATCCCCAAGTTCTTCGGTGAGGTCTTGCCCAGCCCAATGTTCGTAATGCTTTCCGTTTCGCCATAACCTAGAGTCCGTCACATCATATATAACCCCTTGGTAGGCACACCATATTTCGTCTCTGTCATTCCCGTTGCGCAATGCCAATTGCTGCACTGTATACTTTGGGTATTTATCTGCCATTTATACGTTCACATGTTTTTCGGCATGGTACGATGACCTTACCAACGGACCTGATTCTACATATTTCAACCCTCTTTTGAGTCCTTCTTCTTTGAAGAAAGCAAACTTATCAGGGTGAATAAACTCTGCTACTTCTATGTGCATTTTGGTAGGCTGGAGATACTGACCCAAAGTCAAAATATCGCAACCATGCTGCACCAAATCATCCATTAGTTTGAACACTTCATCATCAGTTTCGCCTAAGCCGAGCATTGCACCAGACTTGGTTCTTTTCCCAAAGTCTTTTGTTCTTTTTATCTGCTCCAAACTGCGTACATACCTGCCTTGTGGTCTTACTGTCCGGTAAAGACTTTCTACAGTTTCCATGTTGTGGGAAACCACCTCTTGCCCTGGGTTTATCATCGTGATAAGTGCGTCCCAGTTGTTCCTTACATCAGGAATAAGCGTTTCTATGGTTGTTTCTGGACTTTGAATTTTAATTTCCTTTACCGTATCGTGCCAAATGGCAGCTCCTCTGTCTTTCAGCTCATCTCTGTTTACCGAAGTAAGCACGGCGTGTTTCACTTTCATCAACTTCACGGCCTCGCCTACTCTCTTTGGTTCTTCCGCATCGTACTCGTTTGGCCTACCCGTAGCTACTGCACAAAAAGAGCAACCTCTGGTACATACATTACCCAAAATCATGAACGTGGCAGTACCTGCTCCCCAGCATTCGCCCATATTGGGGCAATTGCCGCTTTCGCAAATCGTATGAAGTTTATATTCATCTACTAATTGGCGCACATTTCTGTACTCTTTGCCCACTGGCAATTTCACTCTCAACCAATCTGGTTTCCTTTTTCTTTCTTGAGGTATAACTGGTAATTCTATCATCTGCTTTCTTCAATAAGTAAAAACAAGGAAAATATATTTATCAACAAAATATGTTGTTAAGATGCCTCTCGCCACTATCCAACCAAATTCCACTTCCTAAAATTCACTTTTACTGCTTTCTTGATTTAGGAATGAACCCTATGAGTATCATCTCTTTGCAAAAATACCCATAAAAAACTATTTATGGTGATAGAATGCAAGAAGCTGTATTTTTTAGCCATTTTGGGTTCTTACTTGTCTTAAAACATCTTCCCTTATTAAACATTTTCTCCTAGTTTTGTTTTGCCCTTTGTATGGAAAGCAAAAAATATAAGAAGGGCAACTTACCTACCAAAACATGCTCTACCTGTGGCAAACCATTTGAATGGCGAAAGAAATGGAAAAGCTGCTGGGAAGATGTGAAATATTGCAGCGAAAAATGTAGGAGAAATAAACCTTAAAAAGGAACTCCTCTCCTACTTTCCGAATTATAACAACTTAGCTTTCACACGTGCATTTTTTTTGCTTGAACAAACACATTTTTAGAACCATAACTATTTGGCTAATGCCACAAACAACCCAAACCAAAACCGATACAGCACCAAGGCTTATCGACTGGCTTACCTTGGTGCTCCTTTCATTGATATGGGGTAGCTCTTTTATTTTGATCAAAAAATCGTTGATCGCTTATAGCTTCGACCAAGTCGGCGCCCTTCGGGTAATTACTGCTTACCTATTTCTGTTGCCCGTGGCTATTTTGAGTTTGAGAAAAGTACCTAAAGGAAAATGGGGGTACATAGTAGCCATGGGCTTGCTTGGCAATTTCATCCCTGCTTTTCTCTTTGCAAAAGCGCAAACGCAAATACCCAGTTCGGTAACAGGTGTGCTCAATGCACTTACCCCGCTTTTTACACTTATTGCAGGCGTTCTTTTCTTCAAAGTTGGGATAAAGCGTACCCAGCTCATAGGACTGATTATTGGTTTTGGCGGCTGTGTAATCCTTAGCTTAGTAGGAAGTGATGGAGGATTTGGGCAGGTAAATTATTATTTTTCATTTATCATATTGGCTACCATCTGCTACGGGATAAACGCCAATATTATAAAGGTACACCTGACTACTATCCCAGCCCTAAGGCTTACCGCCTTAGCCATGTTCGGAATAGGCCCTTTGGCAATTATCTACTTGCTCACTACAGATTTTACGTATAGATTAGCCAATACAGAAGGAGCGTGGCTAGCTCTTGGATACCTCACCATATTAGGTGTGTTGGGTACTGCCATCGCCTTGGCTATTTTCAACAAAATGATTCAATATACTTCAGCTGTTTTTGCCACTTCGGTAACTTACATTATTCCCATAGTAGCTATAGCATGGGGAGTTTTTGATGGCGAAGTGCTAGAAACTTATCATTATGTGGGTATGGTAGCTATTATTATTGGTGTATTTATCACCAACCGCAGCAAATAACATTCATAAAAAAAGCAGCCTAATGGCTGCTTTTAAATTGATTCTAGTTTTTAAGCTTTTTATATTTTCCTTTATATCCTTTCATCTTTCTTTTCTCCCTCCTCGATGTAATCGGTTTCCTTGGCTTGTCGGCTTTTACTTTTTGTACCCCTCCTAGCCTAAAGCCTTTGCCTTTCTTAGGACCTCCGCTACCAAAATAACCAACATTATCGTTGCTCATGAACACATAGCGTAATACAATTTCATCAGAACTTCCTATGTCATTCGAATATTCATTGGCAAACGACTGGCGAGAGTACCCAATGGTAAAATAATCGTAATGCAATGCGGCAGATACATTATAGGTTGTATTTGTCCTATAAGCGCCCCCCACAGTTAGGAGATCGTTGTACGTATAATACACCCCGATATCGAGCAAGTTTTCAAAATATTTGACCGTACGATAGTTCAAGCGAGGTTCCAATACATCTCTATCATTTGCCACTGGCAAGAAAAAAGCAGCTTGGAACGTGGCAAATTCTGTAAAAAGATTTCCCGAAGGGTCTGAGTTGTCAGAAGAAAAGAAATTGATCATCCGGTTCATAGATGCCCCAACCGAATAATAGGTAGACCTCAGGTTAGCCCCGAAAGTAAAGTCGAAACCATTATACCCAGGATAGTTCAAAATAAGTGGGTCTGTCTCATTTATCACCCTCACATCACT
Organism: Flammeovirgaceae bacterium SG7u.111; assembly: GCA_034044135.1. Lineage (NCBI taxonomy): Bacteria > Pseudomonadati > Bacteroidota > Cytophagia > Cytophagales > Flammeovirgaceae > Flammeovirgaceae bacterium SG7u.111. Next base: position 7,175,903 of record CP139021.1, read on the forward strand.
CAAGTCTATCCTATTATTGAAATATTCACCTTGCAAGCCAAAAGAGAGTGTAGTGTTATAGCTAACAGGGAGATGATATGCCCCAGCCCCAGATACATAAAAGGTATTGAACAAGTTGATTTTCTCATTGAAGAAGTTTAGGCTCGCACCTATACTTCCGTCCATTAATGGAGCTTGAGCCATAAAGTACGAATTGTTCACTTTTCTATCTAAGCCATTCCACGCATTTTGGAACGCCAAATCGATAGAGCCTTCCGTTAAGCCCGAAAGAGCAGGGTTATAAAAGACTGAATTGCTAAATTTTTGGGTAAATACCGGCAGCTCTTGGGCAGTGGCAACCCCATTGGCAATCCATAAGCTCAGCAGAAAGAAGAGTATTTTAAAGTTTTTCATTATAATATTTTTTTCATGCACGAATGTATGTTTGTCAAATAAATACAACAATAGGCTATGGCCTTATTACTGCTACTATCTCCCTCAGAGGCTCTTTTCCTGATTCATTGAACTTCACTATACAGATGTAATTGCCAGGAGGAAGTGGCTTGCCAGAAAAATCGACAGCATTCCAATCGTTTTGATAGCCAGATGTTTTGAATACTTCGAAACCCCATTTGTTGAGAATGGTCACTTCACCGTCTGGGAAGAATTCGATATTTTCAATATAAAGCACCTCGTTCATTCCATCGGCATTTGGTGTGATCACGTTCATGATGGTCAGCTCCACATCGCTATCAATAATAGTAAGCGTAACTATAGCTGTGTTGTTTGTTTCATCTTCCTCATCTACTTCACCATCGGCATCAGCTACAAATATGAGGAAGTAGGTTCCTGGTTCTGTATCTACTGGCACGGTAAGGGCGAAGAATTTGCTATCCTCATCATTGAGGTCTAGCGAGCTTATATCTTGGGAAGAAACCTCAATATCATCGGCACCTAAGACTGTATCGGCAGATAAATACACCCTCATTGTGGTCGGTTGGGCTACCTCATCGCTGATATTTAGCACAGCAGCTTGTGCCTGAACTGTTCCCCTACTGGTAATTTGACCGGGGGTAATACTGGCAGAAGAAATAACTAAATCTGGTTTTACCAACCTCACTTCTATAGTAACTTCCGTTGGTGGGCTAATACAACCGGCAAACTCTTGGGTCACATAATAGGTAATAACCCCAGGCATAGAAGTATCAAAATCTGGCGGATAGACTTCGCCCGTAAAAAGCGAATCGGTTAAGGTAGAATCAGAATACCATTTGATGATCACACCTGGTTCACTGCCGCTAGCCACTAAAGGCGTAGGCGGGTTTCCAAGTTTGATTACTGGCTGGTAAGAAACCTCTGGAGCACCTAAGTCCGGCCCTAAAGTAACTGGAGTTTCATCTGTAAAACCTGATGAAGTATCGGTCACTCTAACCAAAGCAGCTCCATCTTTTGTCCAAACTATTCGAACCGGGTTATCAGTAGTCTCACCTAAAATAGTACCACCAACTACTTCCCATATAAATGACCCATCTATTGGTTCTGCTGAATAGGTAACTGTATCTCCCATACAGGCAATATCAGAGCCTATGATACTTACAGGGTCGCCAATAATAATTTCAACAGGTCTGCTGTATAATACTAGACCAGGTACATCAGGGTTAGTTATCTCTGCCCAATACAAACCTGCATCTTCAGCTTGTACATCAGTCAGATCAAATGTATTCACATTTAAAACCATTATTTCCACTCCGTCTTTGAACCACTTATAGCTACTAGTAGTAATAAATGGATCAATTTCAAGGTCAATGGTATAGTCGTCACCAATGTCAAGGTTAACCGATCCGCCAGGACCTACACTATCTTGGGGCGAATACTGATCTTCGCCTATGTCAAAATATTTTATATTGTCAGGAAGAAAGTCTTCAAAAGTCAACTGGTTATCTTGTATAAATACGATGACACTATCGAGCGACTCCATATCAGGCAAGCCAGTAAATTGGTTTTCGTTCAAAAGCAATACCCTGAGGCTATCCATCTGAGTAAATTCAACAGGAACATCTCCACTCAATGAATTACTCGTAAGGAATAACTCCACCAAGTTGTCCATATCCGCAATCTCTGGAGGGACATTGGAAATTTGGTTATTTGAAAGGTTGAGCGAATACAAAGAATCTAACTCGGCAATTTCGGCAGGAATAGTTCCGCTAAAAGCGTTATTGCTCAATGAAAGATCAACAAGGCTTGTCATATCTCCAATTTCTTCGGGGAGTTCATCGTCCAGCTGGTTTTGATCTAGCCATAGAACCGTAAGGCTAGCTAACTTTCCAAACTCTTTTGGGAAATTCCCTTCAAGCTGATTGTTAAATAGAGATAAAGTATCGAGCATAAAGAGTTTACCAAGTTCCTCAGGAATAGTATCGCTCAAAGTATTATTCTCCATTTTCAATACCCTTAAGTTCACTAGGTCTCCAAGCTCGCTAGGAATTTCTCCTGATAAAACATTATCGGCAAGTACCAGTCTTTCCAGACTTACTATTGACCCAAGTTCGGCAGGCACTTCACCATTTAAGTTATTTCCAGTTAAATCCAGCTCATCTACACAACCCAAAGCATTGGTACTTACACCATGCCAAGTGCTCATAAGTGTATCTAAGTTCCAAGTCTCCACCCAGTTGCCTCCGTTGGTACTATTATACAAAGTAACCAAAGCAAGTGAGTCGTCAACCCGGCAAGAAAGATCTGTTACAATAATTTCTACAGGGCGGGTATTAAGTGTAAGCGTTGGCGCAGACAGGTTTGTCACGACAACAGTATAAATTCCTTCATCAGCTTCTTGGGCATCGTTTATTGGAAGTTTATTTTCATTTGGCGCACCAACTATTTCTACACCGTCTTTAAACCAAGTATAGACATTCCCTTCTACTGTAGCATCAAAACCTAAATCTATCGTATAATTTTCTCCTGGGTTCAAAAATACAGTTCTCGCCTCTCCAATACTATCTTGAGGTGCATAAGCAAGACCAGTGTTCAATACATTATTAGGAAGTAAATCTTCAAAAGTGAGTTGATTATTGATAATAATGATATTATCAATATTCGTGTACGTATCTAGGTCGTCGGGAAGCTCATCGTAAAGGTTTCTACTCAAGTTCAATGTCTCTAAGTTTGCCAAGTTCCGAAGTTCCTCGGGCAGTTCCCCTCCCAAGCTATTGTCCCTCAGATCAAGTGTCCGCAAATTACTCAAGCCTCCAAAGCTTGACGGGATTTCTCCACTTAGGTTATTTCTACTCAGGTTAAGAACCTCAAGAGCCGAAAGCGAACCTAACGACGCAGGAATTTCCCCGCTCAGGTCGTTCGATGACAAATTCATTTCTCTCAGGTTGGCCAATGAGCCCAAGGTAGCCGGAATAGGTCCGGAAAGTTCATTTTCACTGAGGTTGAGCCTTTGCAAGTTCGTAAGATTACCCATATTCGGGATCGTGTCGCTCAGGTTGTTTTTATCTAGAAAAAGATCTTCGAGCAGGGAAAGGGAATCGATTTCTGGAGGGATAGAGCCTGTTAGCCCATTGTCGGTCAGCCTGATGCTTATCACGCAAGTATCGGCGTTTACCTCCACACCAAACCATTCAGTTATAGGAGTATTCAGGTCCCAAGTAGTTTTCCAGCTTGCCCCGTCGGTAGCATTGTAGAGCGCCACCAAAGACTCCCTATCGTTGCAGGCACCTTGGGCAAAAGAGGAATGCGAAGTAGCCAATAATACTAGCAACAGAGGTAAAAGCAGTATTTTTTTGACAACAGCGAGCTCAACTAACTGAAGCTTATTGGTAAATACTTTCTTGTTCATATTCTCTTTAGTTGTTTTATAGTTTTTTCGAAGTTGCAAAAAGCAGAGCTTGCGTATAATTTCTTCATCAATACTACATCTGCAGTACCCTATTTATTAATCAGTAAACTGTTTAGTGCAAGAGTGGTTCTTAATTTCTTTCTTGAAAAGAGCCACCAATATAGGTTAGTTAAAATGTAGCTGAAATTATTCGAAGATAAGAAAACCTTACATAAGTACTGTTTTACTACCAATCTTCACTATATCATCAAAAACCATTCAAATTATAGTTCTTCAGTGCAAAGACTCTTTTTTTGCATAAAAAGAAGGAATCATATTCGTAAAAAAATATACAAAATTCTCAAATAGATACAACAAACTTACATATTGAGAATGCAAAATGCATTATGAGCCTTGGGCTTATTAACTGTTTTTAAGCAATCAAATATTAACAAGTGACCTGTCAGGTTTTCTCGTTTTATTTACGATAACAGAAAAATATTTGGGAAAGAAATAAGAAGCTGTTCACCACAAATGTTTAGGTGAAGAGCGTGGCGAAAGCTATTTTTGCTTACATTTCACAAAACCAAATACAACCCGAGCAGCACTGCCTAAACCAAAAACACAGCACATGGAGAAAAGATGGGATTTTAAAGCAATACCTGAGGAAGAGTTGATCGATTCGCTTTCGGAAGAAATTAACGTAAGCAAACCAATGGCAACTATTTTGTGCCAAAGGGGAATCTCTACCTTCGAGCAAGCCAAGGCTTTTTTCCGCCCCCAGCTCTCCGACCTGCACGACCCTTGGCTCATGAAAGACATGGACATTGCCATCGACCGCATCAACAAAGCCATCGAAAACGAGGAGAAAATATTGATTTATGGCGATTATGACGTGGATGGCACTACATCGGTTGCTTTGGTTTTTGGGTATCTCAACAAATTTTACCAAAAACTCGACTTTTACGTACCCGACCGCTACAAGGAAGGCTACGGAATTTCCCAAAGAGGAGTTGATTATGCTCACCAAGAAGGTGCTAGCCTCATTATCGCCTTGGACTGCGGAATAAAAGCGTTGGACAAAGTAGAATATGCCAAGAAATTTGGGATTGACTTTATCATCTGCGACCACCACAACCCCGGCGAGAATCTTCCAAAAGCAGTCGCCGTACTTGACCCCAAGCGCAAAGACTGTCCGTACCCATTCAAAGAACTTTCGGGCTGCGGAATTGGCTACAAGCTCTTGCAGGCCCTTGCCCAAACAAGGAACTTGCCTCAAGAAGATTTACTCGAAATGCTCGATCTTCCTGCCATCAGCTCGGCCTGCGACATCGTTCCGCTCAACGGGGAAAACAGGATTTTGGTGAAATATGGCCTAGAACTGCTCAACGAAGAACCAAGAACTGGGTTGAAAGCGCTGATTGTTACCACGGCTAGGGAAGGAACAATTGATGTAAATTCGATGGTATTTGGCCTTGGACCAAGGATAAACGCCGCTGGCAGAATTGCCCACGCAAACCAAGCCGTAAAACTACTTTTGTCGGAAGACGAAGAAGAAGCGCAGGACATTGCCAAACAGGTAAACAACAATAACACCCTCCGAAAGACTTTTGATGAGAGCATCACAGGAGAAGCTTTGGCGCTGATTGAAGAGCATGTTGCCCCAGATGCAACTTCGTCGGTACTTTACAAATCGGATTGGCACAAAGGGATTGTGGGGATTGTGGCTTCTAGGTGTATTGAAAAGTATTACCGACCGACCATTATCCTAACCGAATCGAATGGGAAGGCGACTGGCTCTGCCCGCTCGGTAGATGGATTCGATTTGTACGAAGCAATTTCCGAATGTTCTGAATTTTTGGAGCAGTACGGCGGGCACAAGCATGCAGCGGGAATGACGCTGCAAATTGAAAATATAAAGGGCTTTGCCGAAAAGTTTGAGGAAGTGGTAAGCTCACGTATTACCCCAGAACAGCTCGTCCCAAAAATCAATATCGATCTTCAAATCGACCTAGATCAAATCAACTATAACTTTTACAAGGTAATGAGGCAAATGGCACCTTTCGGTCCTGCCAACATGCACCCTGTATTTGTTTCCGAAGTTGTTTGTTCCGAAGGTCATTGGAAACTTTTGAAAGAAAAGCATCTGAAACTTTCGGTTAGGCAAGAAGGAACAGATCGCTATTTCAATGCTATTGGCTTTAGTATGGAAGAGTTTTATGATCAGATTGAGCCAGAAGTCCCTTTCTTAATTTGCTACAATATAGAAGAGAATATATTTAGGGGGGAGAAGTCTTTACAGCTCCATCTCAAGGATTTGAAATTCCCCAACCACCAAGCTTAAAACCGCTTGAGATCAGAAGAAGTAAATCGCCATTCGGGAGTGATGAGCATTCCCGATTCTTTTATTTTTTCTACTTCGTACCAAGCACCAAGAGTTTGGTCAGTAGGGTTTACCAGCACGTGAATATCTTGGGCAGGCATATAGCTTTGGGCGAGCATTATCACTTTTTTACCAGAAGTAGAAACTGCCATGTCCACCACTATTATGGCATGCCCTGGAAAACCTCCTTGTATAAATACATCTCCGATTTCTACCTCCGAAATAGCTACCGGCTTTAGCTCCTTACTGAGCGAGGCTGTACCTGCATACATAAATATCCAAGTCATGTATTTTCTGAGGCTAGTATGCGTCCCGTTTGAAGAAGATGAAGCTACCCAAAGTGCCTTATTTCCCTTTACGGAAATCTTATAGCCATTTTTCCATTTTGCAAACGGCATATTTTGTCCATTGGTAAAGTTGAAATGGATGTTATCATATTTTTTTACAGAATAAAGATATTCCGCCCTTAGCCTCATTACCGCATCGGCACATTGCTGCAAATCCCTTTTGCCCACATCTATATTTACTACCGCGGCATGGTGACCTTGGGAGTATTTCTTGTCCCCGTTATATAACCTAACTTCTGACCCCTTGGGTTTTAAGGGTAAAAAACGAAGCCATTCACCATAGCTATTGGCTTTTTCATCGCTGCGTGTATAATTTGCTGGAGGGGCGATTTTTGAAATACGTTCTTTCTCACCATTCTCCGTGTCTAACCATAAGTACCTCGGATTGCCTTTGGGCAAAGAATCGCTCCCAACTTCGGGTATTACTGCTTTAGAACCTTTCTCTGGCACAGCAGCTATGGGCGCAGATTGCTGTTGAGTACAAGAAAGTAAAAACAGCAATAGCGATGTAAAAAGAAAAATGCGATACATATTTTGGGAAGTTGATTTTATGTTCATCCGCATCCTTACTTAGGATGTAAACTACTTTACATTTTTTTAACCCTACAATTTTCAACAAAGCTTAGCTTAAGAGCCCTATATTTGTACATCCATTTTATAAAAAGCAAAGAGGTTTCATGAGAGTTTCATACGTTTTTATTTGCATGGCAATATTGTGGGCAAGTTCCTGCCTTGAAGAAGACACTACTCCACCAGATGTAGAAGGGCTTACGCTAACTACAGGTGAGGGTTACGTTCAAGATGCCACTTCCGAAACAGTAAACATTCCTGGGGATATCAGAATAGAGGGGGCTTTCTCGGACGATGTGCTTTTACTTCAATTCATCACTACATTAGATGCAAATTTTGAAACTAATTATCCTCTTTCTAACCAAACTAGCATCACTCAGGTAGATACGTTTTATATAGCTGGAAATGCGAGTGTGGCAGACAGAAAACTAACAGTAAGCAATGAAGCGGCAAGTGGCAAATACACCCTAAACTTCGTAGCATCGGACGAGCGCGAAAATGAGGCTAACCTAGGCCCTTTTGAAATTAATATCCAAAACAACTTGCCCTTTATTGGGCTAAACATGCCTACAACAGATAGCGTTGCTCTTCCTCAAAGTGAGGTTTTAAATATAGAAGGACTTGTTAGTGCCCATGAAAATCTTAGCACCTTGACTATCGAACTTACTACCGATTCAACAGAGTTTTTGGTTGGAAGCTTTTCCGATATAAAAGAGCTAACATTCACCATTGATACTAGCTATACATCCACTGAAAAGGGGCTGCACGAGTTAGTAATATCTGCTGAAGACAGCTTAGGCAACAAATCTGAACAGAGAAGCCTTGTCAATTTCTTATAACAAAAACTTATTCCAAGACTTCCAACTTATCTCCCAGCGCTACTTTTGAGCCGCTTTCGCAAAGTAGGTTTTGCCCAAACATAATTTTCTTTCCAACTTTTCTGTAGCTAGCCAAGGTCTTTAAGGGTTCCTTCCCTTTTTCCCCTGTAAGCGGGTCGACCGTGGTGAGGACGCAACGGGCACATGGCTTTGAAACTGAAAAAACTGCTTCACCTATTCTAATTTTTTTCCAACCATCTTCTTGGAATGCTTCCCCACCACTCACTACAATGTTTGGCCTGAACCTTTCCATACCAACAGGAGTATCTAAGCGAGAATTGAGATCTGCTAAAGACGCTTCTGATATCAATAAAAAAGGAAAACCATCGGCAAAGCTTACCAATTTTTCACCTGGGTTATAATCCTTTTCCACCAACCTTTCGCTAATATCTGGCATATACACTACTTGGCATTCCTTGTCCAAAAACTCACTCATCCACCTGTTTAGTTTTTCATCGGGAGCTATAGCTTCACATTCATCGCCCCACACTTCCACTTCTACCGTTTTGCCCATCGTCGGCTCTGAGGTAAAAGCGTAAGCCCCCATGTTGGGAGCATGAATTTCAATTTTACCATCTTTTAGCTGAGTTTCAACCAGGGCAAGTTGGGTAAAAACCCGCTGTGTCAAAAATTGTCCCTCCATGTCCGTTATCATCCACCTCCGATCATGCGCAAAGCCTGTCTGGCTAATTGTAGCTTTGGGAACAGAAATGCCTTTTGCAGACTTGAGAGGGAAAACAGTAAGTGAGCTGACAGTTATTTTGCTATCCATGATTTAATATTTTTTCGATGATTGGAATAATTTGATCTTCGCTTTCTAGTTCAAAAAGCATTTCTTTCTTTACTAGTTTAAGCATTTTATCTAACATCGGGTGATTTCCTACTTTCACAAAAAACATCTCTCCTTTTTTCTTCACCAAGATGCTTACTATCGTTTTAATGATACCCAATTCTTCAGCATCATTAAGAGATAACACCAAAACAATAGGTTTTGACTCTTCGATGAGCTGTTTTGCATAGGTTAGCATTGATTGGTCGGAGTGGTTATCAACATCAAAGAAAGGTATATGTTTATATCTCGCTTTGAAAGAAACAGCCCAATCCTTTTGATAAGAATAATCCAAGCCATTGTTCAACTCTCCATAAAAAAGCAACCTTGATGTGTTATCCATGTTAGTTTGATTCAAAAAAATCCTTTGATTGACTAGTGATGTTTAAATTTTTCTACCTAAACTTGAGAAGAGGTTTTGTACACGGCTCCATAACTATTTTTTTTACCACCCTCAGAAAGTTTTTTCCAAAAATGAGAATCTTCATCTGAAATCAAGATAACTAACAGGTAATAAAGATCTTTTTGTACAGTTTTGTAGAAATATGTATTTTGGCATTGGATTTTCTTATGAATAAATAGCACCTACCCAAGAGGTATGGCAAACTAGCTAGGCAATTAATCAATTAAACCAAGGGAATTAACATGTACTACCACAACCTAAATGCGTTTAAACGCATTTTCTCTCTTTCTTCTTTCAACCCAACTAAAATCCATCAAAGGTTAGCCTATGTATTATTTTTCATCATAGCCCTAACCATATCTTCCAGCTCTTATTCGGCAAATACCAATGCTGTTTCTACTTCTTACCACTTAGTAAAAAAAGGCGAGACGCTATTTGCTATCTCGAGAAAATACAAGGTGACCGTAAGCAAAATCCAACAATTGAATAAAATAAAAGGCAGCAATATTTACGCTGGCCAACGCCTCAAGGTCAACGAAATCTACCGCCCGGTTACAAGTAGGAACAATTCGAAAAGCTACAGTTCTTCCAAAAGGTTCGTTACCACTATTGCTTACGAAAATTATAGGTTTATCCTGCAAGTGAAGCTAAACAGGCAAAAGCTTGGAATGAGATCTACTTACAACAAGAAACATGATATTACTTACGAGGGGGCAAAACTTGCTTCGGTAGAAGATAACATCAGAAGCCGCCATACGGTACACGCTGATGGAATTCGTTACTACGGACAAGAAAGAGCTCACCGAAACTTTATCTACAAATATGCTGGCTACGATATGAAGGTAGCCAAGGCATTGGCTTTCGCATCGTCCAACGAAGGCAGTTTCGATGCACTTAATTTTTACGATGGCTCTGGAAGCATCGGCTTTATCCAATTCAATGCAAAATATGGCGCACTAGGATATTTGCTTGCCTGGACCAAAGAACATCAACCTTTTTTATTCAGGAAATATTTCCAAGAGTTTGGGATCGATGTTGAGTACTACAGACATAACAGTTACACGTACTCCAGCATCAATATGGTTGTAGTAGACCCTAACCTGACTACTGGAAAACTAAAACTGAAGAACAATGATGCGGTTACTTATTTACGTAAGCACAAAGAACTAAGTGGAATCTTCGTGAGGGCATTTAGAAATGAAAACTTAAAAGCTTGCCAAGTTCAGTCTGCGGTACAAATGTTTGTGAAGCCAATTCAAAACTCAAAACTGATTATAGGTAACTACTCATACAGAGCTGGAACTGTGCTAAACTCAGATGCGGGAACAGCTGCCTTGGTTGATCTTAGCGTGAAACTAGGCTCAGACGGGGCGAAGAAATTGCTAGAAAAGGCAATTAAACTTCACCTTGCAAGTAATGGGAAAGGTTATAATTTGGCAGCCTATATACACGATAGGGATATTGTAAAGGCTATAATCAGAGCTAGTTACGATCCAGTTGTACAGAAGCGTATGCAAAAACTCCTCAGCTCGAGCTTAAGTTTTTCTTAGTCTACTATAACAAACTAATCAAGCTTAGCCCTTCCAATGGCAGCGTCTTCGTGGTAATCTTCAATAGAGCTGTAGATTATATCTTGAATGACCTGCCTTGTATTGTTCCTTATCAGCTTCCTGTTTCCTGCAAAAGGATGAATGCGATTGGAAAGAAACACATATACCAACTCATGCTGGGGATCTACCCATGCACAAGTTCCGGTAAATCCCAAATGGCCAAATGTTTCGGGCGAGCTTTTTTCCGAGGTAGGACCTTCGATATCTTTTACCCCTGGTTTATCCCAACCTAAGCCTCTGCGGTTTCTGTTCTTTACAAAGTATCTTGTATTGAACTTTTCTAAGCTTTCTTGGCTAAGGAGCTGTTTTCCTCCATAATACCCACCCTGCAGATTCATTTGTAAGAGTACTGCTATATCATGGGCATTGCTAAACAAGCCAGCATGTCCACCAACCCCAGACTGCAAAATAGCCCCCGGGTCATGCACATATCCGTGAACAAGCCCTTTGCGGAGGTAAATGTCCATTTCGGTAGGGGTAATATTATTTTTATCAAGTCTTCCAAGAGGGTTATAACCTAAATATTTAAGACCCAGTGAAGTATAAATATTTGATGTCACTATAGAATCTAACCTGGTGCGCTCCACCCTTTCAACTACTTGTTTCAAAAACATAAATCCCAAATCGCTGTAGCGATATGTATATGTGGAAGCCCTTCCTCTTCTTGTAGAAAGTTTTGTTTCAATCAACCACTGATATACAGAATCTTCAATGGTATTTATCGCAAACAAATCATCTGAGAGCTGAACGTTAAAACTATCGCTTTGTGTAGTAGAGAGAAAAGCGGGGTTGTGTTTCTTTTTCTCCATTATCTTACTCCAAAAAGGGTAAAAAGGGATAAGCCCTGCCTGATGTCCCAAAATTTGGAATAAAGTCATATTCGCTTTGTCCGTGCCTTCCAGCTCAGGAAGGTAATCAACAAGCTTGGCATCTAAGTTTATTTTTTTATCTCCCTCCAGTAGCATCACCGCTTGCAAAGTAGATAGCACTTTGGTGAGCGAAGCCAGATCATAAACATTGTCTGTGGTAACCGGTTTTTTCTTGCTATAAGTATGGTAACCATAGGCTTTTTCGAAAATGATTTTCCCCTTCCTTGCCACTAGCACTTGGCAACCTGGCGACTCTTCCTTACGGATAGCCTCAGCTACTACAGAGTCAATCATTGCCAACTTTCGGGCATTCATTTTTACATTTTCGGGAAAGCTATATCCCATTCTTCCAATCGAATTTACTCTGAAGCCCTGCCCCTCTTTCATCTCTTCAGAAACCGTTACAGGTAATTTCCCATAACTATTGAGAGAACCGAAAAGAACTTGCGGAACTGCTTTTTGCATAAGTGTATCATCTTCGTACGCACACACTAGCCAATCTTGAGAAGGCAAGTATTTTAAGCTATAAGGATTGCCAAACGCAACCACTACCACTTTCGTTTTTTGCCTCAATTTGTTGATAAAAGAAACCGCTCCAGAAGACAAATTATATCTTTTGCTTCTCCTGTTCGTCATCCCATGGATTCCTACTACCACAAAATTTTTGGTAGAAGCTTTTGCCATTATTTTGCTTACCTCGCCCGGCGTAGGAGTAGAACCCGTATTAAAATGCTCGAAATCGGTGTACTTCTCTAAGTATTTTTGAAAGCTGGTTTTACTCTTGCTTCCTATGGAAATAGAAGCATATTCCAAACTATCAACATTTACAAATGGCAACAGTCCTTCTTTGTTATTTACAACAGTTACCGCCTGCTCATATAATTCCGACTTGATAGCCAAAGCCCGTGAGCGGAACAGATCAGCTTGCAAGTTATCCATTGGCAGTTTTTCAAACCTATTGAGACCTACAATGAATTTTGCCTTTAAAATCTTGATTACTCGTTCATCAATATCTTCTTCGGCAAGAGTTCCGTCTTCTATCGCTTCTTTTATTTTTTTTATAGCCAAAGGAATGTTTTCAGGAGAAAGTAGAATATCGACACCTGCCTTTAATGCTTCCAGCTCTACTTCTCCTGCGCGATAATATTTAGTGACTCCTTTCATGTTAAGCGCATCGGTAAAGACCAAGCCTTGGAAACCAAGCTCATTTTTGAGCAAGCCGGTTACCACAGGCTTTGAGAGAGAAGTTGGTAAGTTCGGTGTGGAATCGAGAGAAGGTACATTCAAATGGGCAATCATCACGCTAAGTAATGAATCTGCTATCAGGCCTCTGAATGGATACATTTCAATAGAATCGAGCCTAGTCCTGTCGTGCTTGATAACTGGTAGGTCGTAATGAGAATCTAAGTTGGTGTCGCCATGACCTGGGAAATGCTTGGCATTTGCTATCACTTGATTGTGTTGCAAGCCTTTCATATAGGCTTTTGCCTTTCTTGTTACGTTTTCAGGGTTTTCCCCAAAAGAGCGCCAGCCTATCACAGGGTTTGCAGGGTTTATGTTTACATCTACTACTGGAGCAAAGCTCACATTTACGCCAACTGCTTTTAGCTGGTGGGCTATTTCCGCTCCCATGTCGTAGAGATATCGTTCATCATCAATGGCGCCAAGTGTCATTTGATTAGGGAATCTCATGGTACTATCTAGACGCATAGCCAAACCGTACTCAGCATCTTGTGCTATAAGAAGAGGAAGTTCGGAAAGGTTTTGATACCGATTTACCAACTTGATTTGCCGTATAGGTCCTCCCTGCATAAAGATCAAGCCCCCTATTTTATACTCCTTTATCAAGCTTTCTATTTGCTGAACATGCGCATTTCCCAAATTGGAATAAGCTGTAACCATAAACAACTGCCCAATCTTATCTTCCAACTCCATTTGCGAAAAGACGCTATCCACCCAATTGGTTTGCCCAATGGGGAACAGGTCACCTTTTTGCGGAGGCTGGTTTCTATCCTTCACGGACAAACCCATAAGAAAGCAGCTTGTTAATACAATAATTAATCTCACTGATGCGCTCAACTTCATAGTTAATCTTAATTTTAGCAGTTCTTGTTGTTCAGTTTAAGTATATAAACCTGTAATTCCAGATTTATTAAAACTTGTTTGGTATTGAATGAGAGGATTTGAACTCTGTAAAGATATAATTGACTTTTACCAATACGAGGTGCTTAGTTAAAAAAAATCATGCTTTTTCCCTAAGCTTTTGTCTTCTAAAAAGACACACTATCGCCCCGATGAGTTAACGAAGGTTAATAATTTTATTTCTTCTGGGCTAAGAACAAATCCTATAATTATTTTGATTACCAACAGGTTACAAATTGTTTTTTTCTTGTGGTAGATATTAAGTACATCAACTCTTTTGCCCGAAATACAACATAAATAAAGGTTTGCATTTTGAGTAGCAAAACCTGCTATACCGCCAATAAAATGAGTTATATTTGAAGGTATCGGCTTTTTGTCTATTTTTTTGCAACATATAGAATTAAGCTTTGTCACAAGGCAAAAACTAGAACCGATGTTTACCGATCCCTACAAACACAAAGGCTATGCGACTAAAAAAAATATTATTGCTTGGTGCCGGAAAATCAGCCCACACCCTCATTAAGTACCTTCTAGATAATGCTGCAGAATACAATTGGCAAGTTTCTATTGGAGATAAGAATATGGAAGCCTTAATGCGCAAAGTAAAAGGGTCTAGCGCACGGGTAATCGACTTTAGTGTACATAATGAAACACAGCTAAGACAAGAAGTGGGAATGGCAGACATTGTTATATCAATGCTACCAGCTAGGTTTCATCCCAAAGTAGCCAACACCTGCTTAGACCTAGGCAAGTCTATGGTCACGGCTTCCTACGTTTCTCCCGAACTTCAAAAACTCGATAAAGAAGCCAAGGAAAAAAACATCCTATTTTTAAATGAAATTGGATTAGATCCAGGTCTCGATCATATCTCGGCCATGAAAGTAATTGACGAGATACGAGGAAAAGGCGGTGAGATGATCAATTTCGAATCTTTTGCTGGTGGCTTGCTTTCACCAGAAAGCGAAAACAATCCGTGGAAATATAAATTCACTTGGAATCCCAGAAATGTAGTTTTGGCAGGGCAGGGGACGGTAAAATTCATCCAAGAAGGTAGGTACAAATACATTCCTTACCACAAACTGTTCAGGCGCACAGAAATAATTGAAATAGATGGCTATGGTAAATTCGAAGGCTATGCCAATCGCGATTCGCTAAAGTACCTAGATGTATATAACTTGAGAGGAATCAGCACAATCTACCGCGGAACGCTTAGGCGACCAGGTTTTTGCCGAGCTTGGAATGCTTTTGTACAACTGGGAGCTACGGATGATTCTTACGTAATGGAAGGTTCTGAAAACTTTACCCATCGCCAGTTTATCAACTCCTTTTTGTCATTCAACCCTCACGACTCTGTAGAGCTAAAGCTGATGCATTACCTCAAAATAGACCAAGATTCTGACATCATGGAAAAGCTGAAATGGCTTGGGATATTTGAAGACAAAAAAGTAGGGCTTCCAAATGCTACTCCGGCACAAATTCTTCAGCATATTTTGGAGAAAAAATGGAAGTTAAGTGCTGAAGACAAAGATATGATAGTGATGTGGCACTTGTTTGATTACAAACTAAAGGACAAGACTTATAGAAAAACCTCTTCGATGGTAGTGCTAGGCGAGGATCATGAAAATACTGCTATGGCAAAAACGGTTGGTTTGCCCCTAGGCATAGCCATAAAAATGATTCTAGAAGAAAAGATAAAACTAAAAGGCATCCATGTACCCATCACCCCCGAAATTTATGAACCTATTTTGGAGGAACTAACCAACATGGGAATCAGTTTCACAGAAAAGGAAGAAGAGCTTAGTTAAGTAAGGGAAAATGTCGGGAATCTATATCCACGTACCTTTTTGTAGGAAGGCCTGTCATTATTGCGACTTTCATTTTAGCACTAATTTTCAGCTAAAAGAAAAAATGTTACAAGCAATGGAAAAAGAAATGCGCTGGCAGACAAACTACTTTTCAGATACTATCCAGACAATTTATTTTGGAGGAGGCACGCCATCGGTTCTTTCTGCCCAAGAGTTGACTCAACTGCTTGCTTCAATCCAACAAACGTTCGATGTTTCGCCTACAGCAGAAATTACGCTGGAAGCAAACCCTGATGACCTTTCCTTAGAAAAACTTACAGAACTAAAGTCAGCCGGAATCAATAGGCTGAGTATAGGTATCCAAACTTTTAATGACGAGTATTTGGTGAAAATGAACCGCTCTCACAATGCTAAACAGGCTGTTGATTGTGTAAAAAGCGCTCAAGCAACAGGTTTCGATAATATCACGATCGACCTCATTTACGCCATTACCGAGGATAGCTGGGATATTTGGAAAAAAGATGTAGAAACGGCTTTAAAGCTCAATACCCAGCATGTTTCGGCGTATAGCCTGACTATTGAAGAAAAAACCGTATTTGGGAATTGGGCAAAAAAAGGAAAGCTTGAGCTTGTGGAGGATGATTTTTCTGCCGACCAATTTGAATATCTAATTGAGGAATTGACCAAAAATGGTTTTGATCATTATGAAGTCTCCAATTTTGGCAAACCAGGCTTCCATTCGCTTCACAATACCAACTACTGGAAACAAGTCCATTACTTAGGCATAGGCCCTGGAGCACATTCGTTTAATGGAACAACTCGCCATTTTAATATCGAGAGCAACCCAAAATATATAAAAGCGATCAATAGTGGCCACCAAGCTTATGAACTTGAAAGATTAACGAAAGAACAACAAATAAACGAGTTTGTCATGACCTCTGTTCGGACAATGTGGGGATGCGATCTTGAAACCCTTCAAAGTAAATTTGGCATTAATTTGAAGGAAATTAAAAAAGAAGAAATTTCGGTATTGGAAAAACATCAACTCATAGAAAAAAGCAAGGACTACATAAAAGCTAGTAAAAAAGGAATACTTCAAGCAGACTATATTGCCCAAACTTTATTTTTATAGTGAACATGCCTAATGTTACTAATGGCTTTTAAACAATTAGCTCGTAAAAAAAGAGGGCGGTTTCTTTAAAGAAACTGCCCTCTTTCTAAAAAAAATGCTCTGATTTAAGAAATATAGTTGTTGTCCACATGCCCCAAACTCATTACCATATTCTCAAAAACTGATTTGGTCTCTTTATAACTATCTACAATAGAGTTTATAGTTTTTCTCTTGTTTTCATGTCCCTCCAAAAAGACATCACTGTCAACTGCTAATATATTGACTGCGCTTATATGAGCTTCAATCGTCTGTTGCATCTCCTCTATATATAATATTTTACCCTCAACCTTACCCTTAAATTGGGCTGCTTGTTGTCGGATAGGTTTCTTCACATTTATGGTCATCAAATAATTCAATTTGTTATTGAAGTATCTAAACTCGTCTTGAATGAAGATAAGTTTATTCAACCACTCTTTATATTCCTGGGTAAATTGATTAATGTTTTTCATTTTTCAAGGATATAAGATATTGGCTATTGAAATAATAGCTTGATTTGTTAGTATAAAAAAAATGAATTTTATCTAGAAAAAGTTTCACCTATCTTAGATTGCAAATATGATAATTTATATTTTTTACTAATCACACATAGTATTAATCTGTATTAACATTTTGACTTTATATAAATACACCTCCCTCTTATATGGCAATCCACACAAAAAGCCATATTTAAACTTGATCTATACCTTTTAAAACCAAGTCACAACAACACTCCTTTTAGTATAAAACACACCTGTTTATTAACTATTGTTAACTTATAGGGATATTTCATTATTCTCTGAATCCATACACACCTATATACATTGGATGACTAAAATGTAAACAAGCACTCTTGACAAACCCAAAACAAAAGCACTCCATTAAAAAAAATGTAAAAAACACACCTATTTTTAGATAGTTTAATTATTTGTTAAAGCCCAAGATGTACTCCATGAGAGATCTTAGATTAGCTTTGCTACTTACTTTAAAGATCAAACATTGATACGCACTATTCAAAAGAATAAAATAACGGAAATCCTCAAAGATGTATTGAGCATCACTGGGATAGCCATGCTTTTTCTTTTGTCTTTAGAAATGATGACCCTTTCATTCATGGCCTTGGGCAACGACATTGCTGGGGAAATCATCTATGCGACATCTAACCCCTTTGTCGGGCTTTTTATAGGCTTGCTCTCAACCGCCATTATCCAAAGCAGCTCCACTACAACGACTATGGTAGTAGCCATAGTTGCAACAGGAAGGTTATCCTTAGAAAGTGCTATACCTATTATAATGGGGGCAAACGTGGGGACTACGGTAACTTGTGCCATTGTTTCTTTAGGTCATTTTACCAGAAGGTTGGAATTCAAAAAAGCCATTGCCGCAGCAGCATTGCACAACTTTTTCAACATCATAATTGTCGCCATACTTTTCCCGCTAGAATATATGACTGGCTTCATTTCTTCTTTATCTACTACAATTGGGAGTTGGATTGGAAGCACTAATGTGGGGCATTCTGAAAATACAATTTCATTCCTCAGTTTTAAATTCATCCTCCAATACCTCAACCCAATTATAGAAAAGTACCCTTTACTGATTATGCTTTTCGCCCTAACCCTGCTTTTTGTCGCAATAAAGCAATTTACCAGAAAGCTCCAAAACATGGTGATAGGAAAGGCACAAAGCAGATTAGAAGGCTTAGTGTTTGGTGGTGGGTTCAAATCATTAGGGGTTGGCTTTTTACTTACCTCTATTGTCCAATCAAGTTCTGTTACTACTTCTCTTACCGTCCCATTGGTAGCAGCTAGGAAGGTAGGGCTAAAAAATGCTTTTCCGTTTATAATGGGGGCAAACGTGGGGACTACAGTAACAGCACTTTTGGCCGCAATATCAAAGTCTGATGCAGCTATCAGTATTGCTATCGCCCACTTTTTACTCAACTTTATAGGAGTACTCATACTATTTCCCATTCCCACTGTAAGAAATCTACCTATTAAGCTAGCCAATAAGCTAGGTCACGCTACTGCTCAAAACCGGTTGGTTGGGTTTGCCTATGTTTTAATAACATTCTTCTTGTTTCCATTTTTTCTTATTTTCTTTTCAAACCACAGCAATATTTTAGCTAAAAGTGCAAATGCTAGAAAATTAGAATGGATTGAAACCAAGCATAGAACTGAACCATAAGCCACATCCCTGAGGCAAAGCTGCCAAAATTTACAAAAATGCTTACCTTTGCTGCTTCCAAGTGAGGATAGAACCTAAGTGGTTTTTACCTTGTTTGTAGTGCAGCAAAAGCTGTTTCCAAAAATATCATCGATAAGAAGTATAAAATGAAATACCAAGAGTACAAAGGGTTAGACCTAGTAGGAGCTGGAAAAGAAGTGCTGGAGTTTTGGAACAAAAACCACGTTTTCGAAAAGTCTGTGACGGAGAAAGAAGGAAACCCTTCTTTTACTTTTTATGAAGGACCGCCTTCGGCAAATGGAATGCCCGGCATCCACCACGTAATGGCACGTGCGGTAAAAGATATTTTTTGCCGTTACAAAACGCTAAAAGGTTTTCAGGTAAAAAGAAAAGGTGGCTGGGATACGCACGGCTTGCCCGTTGAGCTCAAAGTTGAAAAAGACCTCGGCATCACCAAAGAAGATATAGGTACGAAAATTACCGTAGAAGAGTATAACCAAAAGTGCCGCGAAGCAGTGATGAAGTTCACGGATGCTTGGGACGACCTTACCCAAAAAATGGGTTATTGGGTCGACCTTGATGACCCGTACGTCACCTACAATCGCAACTATGTCGAATCTTTATGGGCATTGCTCAAAAAACTTTACGACAAAGGCTTGCTTTACAAAGGGTATACTATCCAGCCTTATTCGCCTGCGGCGGGAACAGGGCTTAGCTCTCATGAGCTGAACATGCCAGGTTGCTACCGCGATGTGAAAGATACGAGTGTGGTGGCACAATTTAAGGTAGTGAAAAACGAGCAATCAGTTAAGCTTTTTGCTAATTCGGAAGCACCAGTTTATTTCCTTGCCTGGACTACGACCCCTTGGACTTTGCCATCCAACTCAGCCTTGGCAGTAGGGGAAAAGATCACGTATGCACAGGTGAACACGTTCAACCCTTATACTTTTGAACCTGCTTCGGTAATATTGGCAAAAGACCTTTTGGGCAAGTTTTTCACAGAAAAGCAGAAAAAGGCTGTTTTTGCCGACTACAGTGCTGGCGACAAGGTAATCCCTTACGAAATAGCTGCTGAATTTACTGGAAATGAGATAGTAGGAATGAGCTACGAGCAGCTTATGCCGTATGTTCAACCTAAAGGCGAGGGCTTTAAAGTAATCCCTGGTGATTTTGTAAGCACGGAAGACGGTACGGGAATCGTACATATCGCTCCAACTTTTGGTGCAGATGACCAGCGTGTTGCTCAAAAAGCAGGTATCTCAGCCATATTGGTGGAGGACGAAAACGGGAAAGAAGTGCCTTTGGTAGATAAGCGTGGTCGCTTCGTAAGCGAGGTAACTGATTTTGCAGGCTTTCCTGTAAAGGAAGAATATGCCAGCGAAGACGAAAACTTCGACAAGCCTACCGATGTGCTCATCGCCATCAAACTGAAAGAAGAAAACAAAGCTTTCAAAGTAGAAAAATACGAACACAGCTACCCACACTGCTGGAGGACGGACAAACCAGTTCTTTACTACCCTCTTGACTCATGGTTTATAAAAACCACCGAATACAAGGATAAAATGGTGGAGTTGAACAAAACCATTAACTGGAAACCTGCTTCTACAGGTTCTGGTAGGTTTGGAAATTGGTTGGAAAACTTGGTGGACTGGAACTTGTCTAGGTCGAGATTCTGGGGAACGCCGTTGCCAGTTTGGAGAAACGAAGATGGTTCGGAAGAAGTTTGCATAGGTTCTATTGCTCAGCTCAACGAAGAGGTAAAAAAAGCAGTAGCTGCTGGTGTAATGCCAGCGGACTCCAAGCTTTTGGAAAATGGCGAGCTTAAAAGCGACTTTGATTTACACAGACCATTTGTAGATGATGTTGTATTGGTAAGCCCTACTGGCGAACCAATGAGAAGAGAGCCTGATTTGATAGATGTTTGGTTCGATAGCGGCGCCATGCCGTATGCCCAATGGCATTATCCCTTGGAAAATGAGGATACCTTCAAAGCAAGTTTTCCTGCTGATTTTATAGCTGAGGGAGTTGACCAAACGAGGGGCTGGTTCTTTACGCTTCATGCACTTGGCGTGATGCTAGAAGACAGCGTTGCCTTCAAAAATGTGATTTCGAACGGGCTGGTGCTTGATTCGAAAGGAAACAAGATGTCCAAAAGGCTCAATAATGCGGTTGACCCCTTTGAGACCTTGGAGAAATACGGACCAGATGCCACAAGGTGGTACATGATCTCTAATGCCAACCCTTGGGAAAACCTGAAATTTAACCAAGATGGTATCCAAGAATCGCAACGGAAATTCTTTGGTACACTTTATAATACCTATTCTTTCTTTGCGCTTTATGCCAATTTGGACGGGTTTAACTTCTCAGAAGAGAGCATTCCTTTGAAAGAGAGGACTGAAAGCGATCAGTGGATCATCTCCAAGCTCAACAGTTTGATAAAAGCAGTTGATGAAGCATACGCTGACTATGAGCCTACAAAAGCTGCCCGCTTGATTCAGTCGTTTACCATAGACGATTTGAGCAACTGGTACGTAAGGCAAAACAGGAAAAGGTTTTGGAAAGATGAGCTTGGAAAAAACAAAGTTGCGGCTTACCAAACACTTTATACTTGTTTGAAAACTATTGCGAAGCTCATGAGCCCTGTTGCTCCATTTTATGCAGATAAGCTGTACAACGATCTCAATGCAGTGAGCGAACATGAAGGTGCTATTTCAGTACATTTGAGTGATTTTCCTCAAGCCGATGCTTCTATGATAAACATAGACTTGGAAGAGAAAATGGAGTTGGCTCAAAATATTTCTTCATTGGTGCACTCACTAAGGAAGAAAGAAGCCATAAAAGTTAGGCAACCGCTTTCGAGGGTTCTTATCCCAGATTTGAATGAAAAATTGACCCGTCAGATAAAAGATGTGGAAAGCATCATCTTGAGCGAGGTGAACATCAAAAAAGTGGAGTACATCGACGATTCTTCAGGAATTTTGGTAAAGAAAATAAAGCCAAACTTCCGAAAACTTGGTCAGCAGTACGGTCGCTACATGAAGGATATCAATGCAGCTATCAGTCAGTTTGGTCAGGCAGAAATCAGCCAGATAGAAAAAACAAACAGTTATTCTCTCACGGTTCAAGATCAGGAAATAAACTTGACTTTGGACGATGTGGAAATCACATCGGAAGATATCCCAGGCTGGTCAATTGCCAAAGACAATGGCTTGACCGTAGCGCTTGATGTGACTATTTCGGAAGAATTAAAGAAAGAAGGTGTCGCCCGTGACTTGGTGAACAAAGTTCAAAACCAGAGAAAGGATATGGGCTTAGAAGTTCAGGACAAAATTTATATCACGGTGGAGAAAAATGAAGCGTTGGTAAATGATGCTTTGGAAATCCACAAAGGCTATGTTTGTGCTGAAACCCAAGCATTGGAACTAAGCATCGAAGATTCGATAACCGATGGTGTTGAAATGGACTTGGACGATTTCAAATTGAATGTAAAAATCAGAAAGTAACCTTTCTCAAAATATCTCTTGTGTAGTTCTGATGGACTGCATAAGTTTTTTTTCACCCACTTCCTGAAATACGGGAGTGGGTGTTTTTTTTGAAGTTGTCTAAAAAATCACGAATCGGAGGGAATCCTTTTGTTTTTTGTAAACTCCCAAACCCTCAAAGAAAAGGACAAGACATAAATGATGCATAAAACTGGGAGGGGAATCAAATCACTTTCAGAATAGACGTGGAGGAACATAAAAAACATGGCAGTAATGACTGAAATTTCGGTAGCAAAGTAAAGAGTGGACTGAAAGCCTTCTTTGAACCATTTGGCAGGAAGAAAACGGATGATAATGGAAATAGTGGCGATAATTCCAACAATACCAAAAGCTAGAGGAATCATAGTTGTAATGTAATTTGGTTAAAAAAAATCATGATATCCTAAGATACAAACAAACTGTATTTGTTCAAAACAAAATAAAAACAATAAAAAAGTCCCAATAACCTGAAGCGGTTATTGGGACTTTGTAAAAATATATTTCAATAGCTTGCTCTAGCTATGGTTTTTCTTTACCATTAGCAGAAGCACAACGAAACAGCCAATAAGTATGGCAGGTAAAATAGTCATATAACCTAGTGTAGCCTGAGGTCCTGCCGTTTCAATTGATTTGCCCATGATAGGAAGAACCAATGAAGTAGCCGCCATACCAGCACCACCCATAATAGATAGGCCAAGCGCTCCGCTTTTCGGTACATATTCTGAAGTAACACCAATCATAGTTGGCCAGAAGTAACATACACCAAAGGCAAAAACTACCGCAGCTATCAGTGTTTCAGTACCGCCGCTTGCTATGCTCATCCAGTACAGACCCGCCGTTGCCAATACGGCTGAAGCCAATAAAACTCCCGTAGGGTTGAGTCGGTGGATAAACGCTCCTGCAAAGAACCTACCTACTGCCATAATCCCTGTCACCATCACCAAAATCAACATTGGATTCACTCCGTTATTTTCGAGCAAGGCATTGATCCATTGGTTAGTTCCAAGTTCAGACGAAGCTGTTAAAAGCATACAAAAAAGTAGGAATGGGAAAATTAGACTTACTTTGTTGAGCGCCTTCGTTTCCAAAATCACAAATACAAGGATAGCCCCGAGTACAATATAAGGGGTTGAAGAGCTAAAGTCCAATGCGATAAGACCTGGAAAAGATGCCATCAAAATCATCAAGAAAACAGCCACTAAGATAGTGTAGGGAGCGCCCACGTTTTTGAGCATATCTTTGTACGAAACTCCAGTAGCCACCCGCTCTGTTTCGGGAATTTTTTGCCCAAAGAATAAGAAACCATAAATAGCTAATGGGATGAACAACAAACCAACAAGTACATGCCAGCTTAAATCCATATAATCCATGAGCAAGGTAGATAATAAACCACCGATCACGATACCGCCAGGGAACCAAACGTGAAACCTATTGAGCATCGTCGTTTTTTTATCACTATGAATAGTTGCAACTAAAGGGTTACAAGCAGCTTCCACGCTACCATTACCAAGCCCTATAAATACATTGGCTATAAAAAGCATGGTTTTGTCTTTGGCCATAAGCAAAAGAACAATACCTATTAGATGTGTAAAAAATGCTAACCAAACAATTGAACGGGTTTTTACGATATCGATCAAAAGCCCTCCTATAAACATAGCAATAGTGAAGCCCCAAAACGCAGGACCGAACGCCCATCCAATTTCTTCTTTTGAGAGCCCATATTCTGCTCCAAATACGCCTTCAATTTTGGCTCGTACAGCAAATGTGAGAGAGGTAACTAATAAGGCAAGGCAACTGGCTATAAAAAGCCGTTTTTTGTTAATTTCCATTTCCATGATTTGTGAATAATTAAATTTCTTATAACACCATAAATCTTGAGCACAGTTTTCTACACTGTACTCTTAGATTAATACATAAATACTTAAAAAAAGTCATATTAGAAAATGGGAACAGAATTATTGGGAACGTTTGATTGAATCCTATAAGGATCATGAACAAAGGCTGAAATTAAGCTTCAGATTTTTAGAATGGCGTCAAATATTTTCTAAATTTAGCAACATGTTTCGTTTTCGACGTCTCAACTTTTTTGCCTTTGACTTTTTATCGGGAGCAATTTGATTTGGGCTGAGACGTAACTTGGACTTCATTTTATACTTAAACTTATTATCAAAGAAAAACTGAAATTTACCATGGACAGAAAATTAAGATTGGGAATGGTAGGAGGGGGTCGTGGTGCGTTTATCGGTGGAGTACACCGAATAGCCGCCGCAATTGACCAACAAATAGAACTGGTTTGCGGAGCATTCCACGTTGATCCGGATATTTCCATCGCTTCTGGTAAAGATTTTCACCTCGACCCTAATCGGGTGTACCGCACTTACCACGAAATGTTTGAAAAGGAAAGCCAACTTCCTGAAGACCAACGAATGGATTTGGTATCGATAGTTACCCCAAACCACGTCCATTACGAACCTACCAAACTGGCTTTGCAAAATGGATTTCATGTGGTGTGCGAAAAACCACTAAGCTTTTCATTGGATGAAGCTTATGAACTTGAAAAATTAGTTGAAGAAAAAGGCCTGTTTTTCGCTCTTGCCCATGTTTATACAGGCTATCCTATGGTAAAACAAGCTCGCGACATGGTCTCAAACGGTGAGTTTGGAGAAATCAGAAAAATAGTGGTAGAATATCCTCAAGGTTGGTTAGCCACAAAAGTGGAGGATTCTGGCTCTCAGCAAGCATCTTGGAGAACGGACCCTAAACGCTCGGGAATTGCCGGTGCTATTGGAGATATAGGAACTCATGCAGAAAACTTAGCCGAGTTTATCACAGGTCTGAAAATCACAGAACTATGCGCCGACCTTACCACTTTTGTACCCGGCAGGTTACTCGACGATGACGGCAATGTATTGCTGAGGTTCGATAATGGCGCAAAAGGTGTATTGCACTGCAGCCAAATAAGTGCGGGGGAAGAAAACGAACTGAATATCCGGGTTTATGGTGAAAAAGGTGGGCTAGAATGGCATCAGCACGAGCCAAACACTTTAATTGTGAAAAGATTGAATGGTCCATCCGAAATATACAGAACTGGCGCAAACCATACCTACCTTACCGAAAGCGCTTTGGCACATTCGCGTACCCCAGGCGGTCACCCAGAAGGATATCTCGAATCTTTTGCAAATATCTACCGAAATATAGCTAGCTGTATCAAAGCTAAGGCTAATGGAGAAGAACCTACTTCTATCAACCTAGATTTCCCTACGGTTTCGGATGGGGTGAGAGGTATGGAATTCATCAAAACGGTAGTAGAATCTAGCAAATCTGATGAGAAGTGGTACAAGTTTGCTGGATGGAAAGCTTAAACCCAACATTGATACAAACCTTTTTTTAAACACATTTACCCTTAAATTTTTTTATAGAAAATGAAAACGATTAAAGGACCTGGGATTTTCTTAGCACAATTTATGGGCGATGAAGCTCCTTTCAATACGCTTGACAATATCTGTAAATGGGCTGCTGGGCTGGACTTCAAAGGTGTGCAAATCCCTACTTGGGACGGCAGGGCAATTGACCTACAAAAAGCGGCAGAAAGTAAAGACTATGCCGATGAAATAAAAGGTATAGTAGAATCTCACGGGATGGAAATCACCGAGCTTTCTACACACCTTCAAGGCCAGTTGGTTGCAGTTCACCCAGCCTACAATGAAATGTTTGACGGGTTTGCCCCAAAAGAACTCCATGGCAATCCAAAAGCCAGAACGGAATGGGCAGTCCAACAATTGAAATACGCAGCAAAAGCTAGTCAAAACTTTGGATTAACAGCGTCTGTTTCTTTTTCAGGAGCATTGCTTTGGCATACGATGTACCCATGGCCTCAGCGCCCTGCTGGGTTGGTGGAAACAGGTTTCAAGGAGTTGGCAAACCGCTGGTTGCCTATCCTCAATGCTTATGACGAGGCTGGTGTGGATCTTTGCTATGAAATTCACCCTGGAGAAGATTTGCACGATGGAATAACTTTCGAGCGCTTTTTAGAAGCAACGAGAAACCACACAAGAGCAAACCTATTATACGATCCAAGCCACTACGTTCTTCAGCAATTAGATTATTTGGAACATATCGATATCTACCACGAGCGTATAAAAATGTTCCATGTAAAAGATGCTGAATTCAATCCTAACGGTCGCTCAGGTGTGTATGGCGGCTACCAAGACTGGGTAGACCGCCCCGGAAGGTTCCGTTCTTTGGGCGATGGGCAAGTTGATTTCAAATCAATTTTTAGCAAATTAGCTCAGTACGATTTTGATGGATGGGCAGTGATGGAGTGGGAGTGCTGCTTGAAACACCCTGAAGACGGTGCAAAAGAAGGGGCTAAGTTTATCAAAAACAATATCATCAGGGTGACAGAAAAAGCTTTTGATGATTTTGCAGGTACAGGTGCTGACGAAGAATTCAATAAGAGAATTTTAGGGATTTAAAAACTAGGTTTTCAATAGACAAACAAAAGGGCTTGTGATGATTTATCACAAGCCCTTTTTATATTCTTAGGTAAAATTATACCCCGCTAAATGCGCTAAAACCACCATCGACCGGTACAATAATTCCTGTAACAAATCTGGATGCATCACTACAAAGCCACTGAACAGTCCCATTAAGTTCTACTGCTTCCCCAAATCTTTTCATGGGTGTCTGATTTACAACAGCTTGCCCTCTTTCGGTCAAACTTCCATCTTCATTTGTCAATAACTTGCGGTTTTGCTCGCCTATGAAAAAACCGGGCGCAATCGCATTCACGCGAATCCCTTCACCAAATTTTAGAGCCATTTCTACAGCCATCCATTTTGTAAAATTATCAATAGCAGCTTTTGCTACAGAATATCCTACCACACGTGTTATCGCCTGAGTTGCCGACATAGATGAAATATTAATTATACTTCCTTTTTTTTGGTTGACCATAGCTTCGGCAAATACCATAGTTGGTAGCACAGTCCCATTCAGGTTGAGGTCGGTCACTTTCTGAAAATCATCCATGGAAAGGTCAAAAACAGTTTGCTCTGGTTCGATCGTAGCTCCAGGCATATTACCTCCTGCCGCATTTATCAAAATATCGACCTTCCCCCACTCTTTCAGCACCTTTTCTTTAGCAATTATCAACTGCTCCTTATCAAGCACACTACAGACCAAGCCCATGGCCTCACCTCCTAGCTCCTTTAATTCTGTAACTCTTTTTTCATTCGTTTCCTTCCTTGAACTGAGAACGGCAACCTTTGCCCCTGACTTTATTAGGCTTATTGCCATACTTCCGCCTAGCGCACCTGAACCTCCAGTTATAATTGCAACTTTACCTTTTAAGTCAAATTCATTTTCCATAGTGGGTATTTGTTTTTATAGTTCAAAAATCACGAGGCAATACGTTATTAAATACAAATTTAAGCGAAAGAAATAACTCCTCCATTATTTTGGAAGATTCAGCTTTTACACAGCTTGCTGAAAAACAAAAAAGCTACCTTCATTTAGGAGGTAGCTCACAAATTTTTCTAGAACTAGAATTGGTTACCTAATAGAAAAACCAAGACCAGCGGTAAGCATTGAATAATCATTTACAGAATAATCTCCATAGAACAAAAGAGGTCCTAGTTTCATGTTCATTCCAAAAGTCATCTTTGGGCTAGAATTTTTGAATTCCAATTGTAATGGGTCAACCAATGTAGTTTCGTCATTTATTTCATACTCTCCCAATACATCTATATTGGTAGAAATCGTATTGAAACCAAGTGAGCCATAAAAGGTAAAAACAGAAAGCTTTTTGGAAATAATACCATTGAAGGTCAAACCTTTAGTTACCCAAGATCCGGTCTGATCTAGGTCTTTATCAATATTTACAGTAGTGGTCATTTTGGTATAGCCAATCATAGCCGAAAGGTCGAATGGCATTTCTTTGATACCCGGAATCCATTGCTTTACATCGTGCATCACTCCAAAGCCAATAAGGCTGAAGTCTCCATCACCATAATCAATAGTCGGTACATACCTTATTTTTATATCAGTACCTTTTGCAATACCAAGGCCTAACTGAACCATAGGAGTTGGCACTACATTATACCCAATTTCATCTTTAAGACCTGACCCTTGTGGAGAGGAAATACGAACAACTTCGTCACCATTATCATCAAAAACTGTAAGCTCTGGTCCAGGCTCAGCAGGTCCGAATACGGTAGGAAGTTCTTTGCTCTGACCTTCAGCAACTAGGATATTATTATACTCGCTATTGACGAAAGTGAAATATTGATCTCTTTGAGGAACCATAGCTACATTAGCTGTAACTATTAGGTCAAAACCAAGGGTTTTGTGAGGCTTTGCAGTGTGAAACCAACCATTGTTAATGGAGTATCCAAAACCTTTGGCAAATGGTTTCATATAATTTTTTGTAAGTAATTCGGCATCTTCAATGCCGGCTTCTAGTATAACGTCTAACTGATCTTGAGCAGAAGCAGTAGTTACCGCTGAGCAAGAAAAAAGCAAGAATGCAAAAGCTACTTTTATGTAGTGAAAATGTTTCATAAGATAATTTATAGAAGTTAGGTTGTTAATTAGATAGTAATCCATTCGCCCCAACCTCCAAAAATGGACCAAGGCGAATGGAATTAAGAATTAGCTTGCAGGGTTTACTTTGGCAGTAATATCATATTCAAAAGTAACATTGAACTTGATTGGAGCTTCTCCTTCCATTTCAATTATAATAAGGTAAAAGAGCTCTTCTCCATTATTGAACGTATCGATCATACCATCAATTTCGCTTTGAGGGAATATGTCCAATACACTAATTTTTCCCGCTGAAGCTATTTTATCCAACGTAGAATATTCAGCACCTTTTCCAAGATCTTTATGAACAATCCAATTGTTGACAACAATATTACCATTATTCTTTAACCCAATACCTGCTTTTGTTATATCAGCAGTCCCAATTACAGAAGTCTCTCCTTCGGCAGGCTCTATTGTGACAAACATTTTATTGATAGACTCCACATTCATGTTGTCTTTGTACTCTTGGAACTCCTCACTGTCTTGAAGGTTTATTATTCCATTTTTCGTTTCTTCAATCACTCCAGATTTAGATTCAGTGACCTCCACCAAATAAGATTCTTCCATTGTTTTAGATACATTGAAGCCAATGTCTTCAGGGTCACATGAGATGGCCATTAGGAGCATAGAGGCGAAAATCGCAGAAATGTTTAATACTTTCTTCATTAGTAAAAGTGTTTGTTAAATTAAGAGTTAATTTATGTTTATTAAGATTACAGCTTTAACGCACCTACTTTAAAAAGATTATTTTATATCTGCTACTTGATTAAAGACATTAACAACCGATAGATGATTTTTAGCGAAAATAGCAATCATTTAAAGAAAAGTCTTTCACTAAAGGCGTGAAGAACTAAACTTTTTAACCAGAATATTCTTGCTGCGTAACATAAACCAGAAACTACTCTTATGAAGAAAGGATACAAAGATTTCGTGCGGCCCTTATAGAAACTTGGGGTACTCTGTAAAAAAGGTCCCTATCCATTTCTACGAATGAATAGGGAAGAAGTGTGCTACAATGGCGTCACTTTGGAAGTAATATCCACAAAATAGCTAATATGAAACTTAATAGGTGCTTCTCCATCCATCTCTAAGCCTACTTCGTATTTAAACTCTGTTCCAAAATTGAACATTTCAATAATTACATCAAGCTCCGCTTGGGTGAAAAGACCTTTGATGTCAACCTTTCCTACAGTTGCAAGTTGAGTTAATGTAAGTGTAGCAGAGTTTGGAAGTTCCTTGGTAATTACTGTACCGCTCATATCATCATATTTAAGATATGCCGATTGTACCTCTGCAGTACCTATCACGCTAGTTTCACCTTCCGCAGGCTCAATCATCAAGTACATTTCATTTATTGATTGTACTACAAAGTCATCTTTATAATCATTAAATGCTTCGTTGTCTTGCAAGTTGATCCTACCTTGCCTTTTCTCGCTCATGTAACCTGCAGTGGTTTTAGTTACCTCTACCAAATAAGTTTGCCCTACTGTTTTAGAAACATTGAAAGCTATATCTTCAGGTTCACACGACAATGCCATCAGAAGTATTGAGACGAAAATTACGGAAATGTTTAAAACTTTTTTCATTGTTAAAAGTCTGTTTAGTTAAAATTATTAGGATTCATGAATATTCAAATTACTACTTAAATACATCCTTCTTGAAAAGGTTAGTTTTTACTAAAAACTGCTATATGGGAGTTTTTGAAGAAGGATATGGTTTAATCAGTTCTCTATTTCAACCAAATACATAAGAAAACCATACCATTTTTGATAGAGTAATAGAGTAGTTGAACCTGAATAATCCCAAAACATGGGTAATACTGCAATAAAAGACGATTTTACAGCAGTATTCATGCATTTGTGTAGAACTTCACGCTTTAACTAGCGTTAATTTAATTAGCAATGAACCCCAAACTGAGTATTTAACGTAACGTTTTGATGATTTGTAAACGCTTATGTTTTCTCCTTCTAGAAGAAAACCTCTAAACGTGTGAAAAAAAACTTTTATCTTCGAGGCTTTAACAAATGGTGATAGTTTAAAGGATGGGATAGATTAAGCTGGCTTACATAAATTTTTTAAAACAGAGCGTTTGAATGGTAGATAAATGGCAAATAAGAAATGCTGTTTTGAAACTATCAATGCCTAGCCTCTAAACAAAAACCATATTAAAATTAGGTTATGAGTACCAAGAAGTATTTTATTATTTCTTTAACAGTTGCTTTAGTCGATCAGATAGCAAAACTTCTAGTCCATTACACAATGGATATGGGAGAGTTTGGAGAAATAGCACTTCTGGGTGATTGGTTCAAGCTTCATTATACACTCAACGAGGGAATGGCTTTTGGCTTCAAGCTTGGCTCAACCTACGGAAAACTAATTTTGACTTCTTTCAGGTGGCTTGCCATGGTCACAATAGCCATTTATCTTTTCAAATTTGCCAGAAAAAGAATCCACCCAGGCTTTCTATGGCTTGTTGCTCTCATTCTTGGTGGCGCCATTGGGAATGTAATGGACAGTACTTTTTACGGAGTATGGTTTGATAATGCTCCTTTGATGGAAAGCGAGCCACCTTTGTACCCTTGGTTTCATGGTCAGGTAGTCGATATGATCTTTTTTGATGTATGGCACGGCTCATTACCTGACTGGTTGCCCATTATAGGAGGTCGATATTATTCGTTTTGGCCTATCTTTAATATAGCAGATGCCGCTATTTTTGTGGGTGTGTCTGGAATAGTCTTATTCCAAAACTTTTTTTTTCCAGCACAAGCCAATGAAGAGGTAACTTTTGAACAAAACGATATCCACTTTGATAAGCAAATAAAGAATTAACCACATAACAAACCCATATTTAAGAATTACCAAATCGCCAAATTGAAGTACTAAATGGAAGAAGAAAGAGATGATGATGAGATGCTTTATGAGCATTATAGATTTGTGGCGGATCCAAAACAAGCCTTAATCCGAATTGACAAGTTTGTAAACGACCGGTTAGCCAATACTTCGAGAAACAAAATCCAAGAGGGAATAAAAGATGGATTGATAAAGGTAAATGACCTCACGGTAAAGCCAAATCACAAGATCAAGCCTGACGATATCATTACGATAAATTTTCTCAAGCCTAAAGTAGATTTTGAGATTGTCCCTCAAAATATCCCTCTCAATATTGTGTATGAAGACGATACACTCCTTATAATCAATAAAGAGCCGGGCATGGTCGTACATCCAGGCCATGGTAACTGGGATGGCACTTTGGTGAATGCCCTGTCATACCTTTTCCAGAATTTACCCACTTCCAGAAATGGCGAAGTGAAACCAGGACTTGTCCACAGGATAGACAAAGATACATCTGGCCTGATGGTTATTGCCAAAACTGAGCAAGCGATGAATAAATTAGCCATCCAGTTTGCCGATCACTCCATAGAAAGAACTTATTATGCGCTAGTATGGGGAGAACCGAAGGAAGACGAGGGGACTATAGAAGGTCATATAGGCAGAAGCTTTAAAGACAGGCGGGTCAGTATGGTGCATCCTGAAGGGGAATATGGAAAGCATGCGGTAACCCATTATAAAGTCTTGCAAAAGTTTAGGTACGTATCGCTTGTAAAGTGTAACTTGGAAACAGGTAGAACTCACCAAATAAGGGTTCATATGAAACATATTGGACATACACTTTTCAATGACGAGATGTATGGCGGAAATGCTATATTAAAAGGGGAGAGGTTTTCCAAATACAAGTCATTTGTAGAAAACTGTTTCCAATTGATACCTAGGCAGGCTCTTCATGCCAAGTCTCTTGGGTTTAAGCACCCCACTACCGATGAATGGATGCAGTTCGATTCAGAACTACCCGAGGATTTTTCCCAAGTATTAGAAAAATGGGAAAACTATGTGAAATTTACCTAAAAATATATTTACCAAAATGGAGAAAGTGCTAAAACCTATCTTATTTTCATTATTGATATTAGGTTTTCTAGCACTTTCTTTTTTTTATCTATGTGCCTTATTTTATGATTATGATTTCCTCATTGACAGCTTGCTCTCTTTCTACGACCAGCGAGACAAAATATCAGTAGTGAAGTCAAATTTCATTACTCCTTCAAAATTTGATCTATTAATAAAAGCATTTCCTTTTTTACTTTTTACCTACCTTACCTTCTCCTATTTCTTAATTAAGAATCTTCAAAAATTGATTGACTTTTTTGAAGAAGCTTTCCTAGAAATAAAATTACTTTTACAAAAAGCCTTTTTAGAAATTAGTGTATTAGGAAAAAATGAAAAAGCACTTTTTTATACATCCATTGTTTTATTGAGTCTCTACAGACTTTATTTCATCAACAACTATTATATCCATATCGATGAAGCTTTTTCTTATGTATTCATTGTAAACAAGGGTTTCCCAGCCGTAATCAGTTATTACCCAGGTCCCAACAATCATGTAGGTTACTTGTTTTTAGTCAAGTTTTTTGATTTGTTTTTTTCAGACCCAAAGTGGGCATTACGCCTTCCCACATTTTTTGCAAGCATACTATTGTTCATTTTCCAGTTTGTACTTGTAAAAAGGTATTTTGGATTTTACTTGGCATTAAGTGCTTCAATTCTTTTTGGGTTTTCTGAGTATGGAAATTTCTATTCTACCCACGGTAGGGGATATATACTCTTGACTCTACTAACATTTTTATCCTACTTTTTTTTGTTATCTGCAAGTATCAGAAAGCAACCCAGCACTTACTATTTTTTCTTCATCATAAGCTCATCACTCGCCTTTTATACCTTACCGACTTTTTTATATCCATTTCTAACATTAATTATTCTTACATTTTTCTTCTTACTATCATCCTGGAATATCCAACACCTTAAGTACCTGTTAATATCTTGTGCAGTTATAACAGGAGCAACCCTTTTTCTTTATCTACCAATCCTAACAGTGAGTGGGATTGATGCTATTATAGGAAACCGATGGGTCAAAAGCCTTAGTTGGGTAGAATATATTAGTCAGTTACCTCTTTATTTGTGGAAAACCTCTGGTACATTTTATAGTTTAGAAAGTTTTGGTGGGCTTATTACACTTATCAACATTTTAGCTTGGATAACTATTTTTTTCAAACCTTCATCAAGCTGTTCCTTATCTCCGCTACAGCAAAAAAGACTAAGCCTTGCTATTCTTTTTTCTTATTCAATACCTTTCTTAATCATTAGCCTCCAAAGAGTTTTACCATTTCACAGAGTTTGGCTTTACCAGAGCTTTTTCGAATACACAAGCCTAACTATTGCTAGTTATTTGGTCGTGAAGCCTATTTATAAAGGAACAATAAGACCATCTGTTATTATATTTTTTTGCACTTGCTATATCTTATTCTTTTTAAAGTTTACAGCCTATCAAGCATTTGAAGAAAAAGGTCCTTATGGATCAGTTGAAAAATTCTTAAGTACGATTGACCGCTCAAAAGATTATTTCTTTTATATCAGTTATGACACTTATAATGTAATGCTCAGGTACGAAGGACTAAAGCAAATTGACACCAATTGGACCTTTTTGAAATATGGTGAACAACAAAACCACTCTCCCGATTTCATCATATTAAAGAGAAGTGAAAAAGCTGAATTAGATAAAACTATTTATCATAAAGTTATTATTGATGCTTACGCCCATATCTACAAAAAAAGGCTACTTAACCAAGTTAAGCAGCCTTAAGCATTCGTGTTTATTGTGTTTTATTTTCCTGCACTCACTTCTCTTGAAGAAGAGCTAAGCTGATAAAACTCTAGGAAACTATTATATGAAGCGATAAACTCAGGAGCTTCAGATATTTCAATAGCTTCTTCGTAAGCATGAATTGCATTTGCTATCAGGTTGTGCTCTTCGAAGTATTTTGCTAGCACCATTTTACCTAAAGCCGTTTCGTCTTTTTCTAATATTTTCACCTCAGTACCCATCTGCCCGGCATGCATTGGGTTTACAATGTTCAACATCAGCTCATCTGATGTTACTTCCTTTGAATTGTTCATTACAACAACCTGATAAAGAAGCATCTTGCTATCGTTGAACCTTGCATCAGATAAATCTACAGTAACAGACTCTCCTGTAATTTCAGTATCATAAATTACTTTACCAATATTAAGCGGAGAACCGTCTTTTACTACAAACTTGTATTGAATATTGCTCTTAGAATCTAATATATTCGGGTTATTTACATACCACTTAATGGTAATTTTAGAATCGGCTAATACTTTGCTTGTTTTGCTGATCCCGTTTTCGTCAACAGGCATCAAAAACAAAATAGGTTTCTTGTGAAGACTTCGTGTTACCGAACCCGTTTTAGCTTTTCTGTTGAACCTTGAAGAACTAGAGTTCCCTGAGGTAAGCTCGTCCATTACAAATTTAGCATACTTACTTGCCAAATCACCATCTGCATTACCAAGCATAGACTCAAGGTCGCTTACCTTGTATTCTCCTGGTTTTGTGATCTCAAGAGTTTTAAAACTCTTGTGAGCCAGTCCCAGATATCCATCTGGCCCAACTGTTACTGTTTCACCGTCTTTAATCTTAGCTCCAACTTTTATTGCTGAACTTCCCTTCGTGTTTGTTCCTTTTGAGCCAAGCACTGTAAAAGTATAATCTTGGGCAAAAGCAGAAATGGAAAACAGCATGGAGACTAATATCAGGACAGTCGAATGAAGTTTGAGTTTGTTCATATCCTGTTTAGTTTAGGTTTGAATAGTTTAATCTTTAGTTTATTAGATAGTTTTAATCTCTGTATATTATGTACAAATATATCGACATAAATCTCTGTTACATCTCCTACCAGTATGATCACCAGGAAGGTAAGTGTAAGGTCTAGTTTATAATTATACATTCCGAACAAAAGAATTGTGATACTTACGATAAAAAGCACCTCAACCAACTGAACGATTTTAGTAAGCCCATAGTAAGGGGCTATCCTCTTATTAAATAATATCTTGGTGAAGAACACCACATTCAGGTGGCAGACTATAATGGCAATAAGAACCCCCATCCATATCGGCATTTCATTTATATATGTACGATCTAGTATCATTGACACTATATTAGCGTGTACTACAACTCCAAACATATCGGGAACCCCTCTACCTACCATTTTCTCGTTAAGGGGGGTATAAAACTTATCTTCATCAAAATGATAATCGGTGTACCCATCACCCAAATACCCCATCAATATTATTTTCCCCTTAATAGTCTCAGACGTGAAGTTTTCATCCAATACGTCTTCTACATCAAGCTTTTGATATTTATCAAGATTACCTTTAAAATAAATATTTTCAATATCGTTCCCTCTTGCCATAAATTCTTCAGCAACTTCTTTATCGTATAACTCCGCAATTTTTGCCGCAAAGCAAACCTCTTCCACACCAGCTCTAGTCTTTTCTTTTACAGGAATATCTCTCCATGTCACAAAATCATCAAACTCAATATTTCCTGTGTTCACATGTGCAGTATGAGCATATTGAGCAAACTGAACAGGTGGAACAATCAACGTATCCCAAGTGCTAGAAGTGTCACTAAGCACCCTAAACTCAGAGCCCATCACAAAATTCTTTGCATCTTTAATGGATTGAGCCAACATAAAATCACCTATTGGATCTTCATCTTTAAGCGTAAAAAACTTTGCATCTATCCCTATTACCTTAGGTTCATACTTGTTCAAAATAGCTATTTGAGCGGCAATACTTCTCCTGCCCCTATCAGCCCCACCAATATTTACCAGCACTATATTTTCATCATACTTAACAGTCGAATTATCCCTCACTTTTGTATAGTAGATATCGGTCAAGTTATAATCACTGATCACCTGCTCAAATACATTCAAAAAATCAAATTGGATACCTATCTCCCCCAAAACCCACAGGAAACCAAACAAAGACAATGTCCCAAAAACATTTACCCAACTAACAAATTTTTTCATCTTATCTTTTTTCATGCAAAGCCCTACCAAACCATAGTTTAATAAGGCATCATACTTTATCTTATATTCTACTCTCTAACCTTTTAATCCTAGATATATTTTGCTGAAAAATACCGTAATCGTAACAGTTATGGGCATGTAAGCTTTTTATACAATTCGACTATTTATTTCAGCACTTTTAAATAAGTCTACCCAGTCCATTAACCTTACTTTTTGAAAAAGCACGCAACAACGACTTGAGTTTAAAATCATTAACAGTGAGAATTATGAAAATAGAAGGTTAGTATTGCTCGGTTCAATTAGCCAAAGCCGAAATAATACTTATTAGTATACAAAACATACATTATATAATAAGCTTAGCAGGTTATTATCGGGAGTAACATTATTTTTTAGCAGAATAATTAACCCATAAATATTTACGATAGTATAGGTTCAAACCTCCTTTTGTTAGAATAATTCAATTATTCCCTTGATATCATCAATTTCTTGGTTTATTATCGTTACTTATACCTCAATTGTGCTAATATCTGTGGATAGGCTTGAAAAATAAGAGAAATAAAAATACCTTTATTTACTTGCCTGACATTGTTTTCCAATTACCTATTAAAACAAAAACATCTATATGGAAAGCTCAATTTTTTAATCAAATATTCCTCTATCGTTAGCAAATTGCTAGATGTTATAAAACAAGCATTAATATTGATGTCTTTCAGAAAAAATTTAATAATGAAGCTGTTTCCAAAATTACTATTAGTAAGCTTAGCGTTATTCCAATCGTGCTCATTCAACTCTAACAAGGGCGATGAACAACAATTTAGACTAGGTAAAGGAGATCGATATTATGGTGGTGTTTTCAGGCTAAGCGAGCCAGAATATATCAAAAGCCTATATCCACCCAGTATTATCGATGTATACTCATATAGAGTCGCGTCGCAAGTGTATGAAGGCTTGTTCAAGTTCAATCAACAAAATATCACCGAACTAGAGCATGGTCTTATAGAAAAGTATGAAATAGACGAAACTAAGACTGTTTATACATTCCACCTTAAAAAAGGTATCTATTTTCATGACAATGAATGCTTTGAAGGTGGAAAGGGCAGAGAGGTTACAGCTGAAGATATAGCTTACTGCTTTACAAATTTATGTACGCCCAACAGGCTCAATCAAAATTTCAATCTTTTTGAAAATATAGTAAAAGGTGCTAACGAGTACTACGATACTATAAAAAACGGGGGGGATGCTCCCGAAAAACTAGAAGGTTTTGAGGTAGTGGACAAATACACTCTTAAAATCACTATCAACAAACCTAATTCAATTTTTTTATACAACCTAGCAAGACCTGGTTCACTCATCTATCCAAAAGAAGCATATGAAAAATATGGTGAAGAAATGAGGATAAAAGCTGTTGGTACAGGACCATTCAGACTATCTAGCGTAGACGAAGGGCTTGCTATCAACTTGGTAAAAAACGAGAGATACTACGGTGTAGATGAGTTTGGAAACAAACTTCCCTTCTTGGAAGCTTTGAGCATTCAATTTCTGAAAGACAAAAAGGTAGAACTACTTGAGTTCAAGAAAGGCAACCTAGACATGATGTACCGCCTACCTACCGATTATATCATTGATATCTTGGATAATCCTAATGCCGAGCAAGAGTTTGAACTCCAGCGAGAACCTGAGATGTCTACGCAGATTTTAGCAATGAACAATAATAAAGGTATTTTTTCTGATGCTAATGTGAGGAAAGCATTTTCATTTGCATTGGACAAAGAAAGAATACTAGATTATGTACTCAATGGCGAGGCTTATAGTTCAGGAAAACACGGATTTACCCCTCCTTCATTTAGCAATTATGATATCACTGGTATAGAAGGCTATACATTTAACCCTGACTCGGCAAAGTTTTACCTCCAAAAAGCTGGCTACCCTAATGGTACTGGATTTCCAACTATCACACTCGACTTAAATGCAGAAGGGGAGAGGTACACCAACGTAGCCGTTGAAGTCCAAAAGCAACTCAAAGATTATTTAAATATCGAAATAGAGTTGAACATTGCCCCAATAGCCCACATTACCGAAAAAACACTATCAGGAAACTTTGATTTGGTAAGGCTTGCATGGGTAGCCGATTATCCTAGTCCAGAAATTTTCCTCTGGATGTTCTATAGTCAAAATATACCAGATGATCCAAGCTCAAAGTCTTATCCTAACCTTATAAGGTACAAAAACGAAGAAGTGGATATGTATTATGAAAAGGCTCTCAATGCTTTTTCAGAAAAAGAGGCGCTTGAAAACTTTATGAAGGCGGAAAAATTAATGATGCAAGATGCACCAATTTTGGTATTATGGTATGACGAAAGTTATAGATTGTTACAATCTTATATTAAAAACTTTCCAAACAACCCAATGCAGTACCGAGACTTCTCTCAAGTATACATGATTCCACATGAGAAGAAAGCAAATATTGTTGCCGCAGATAAATAATATCTGAAAATAAACTACACTCCTCTTTTATTTGTTGATAACTTATGTCGGAAATGTAGATATATCTTTCATATTATGATTAATTCTAACCTAAACCGTTTCAAACAGAAATACTACCTCAACTCATTGTTGAAAGGTAGTATTTCTGTTTTTGCAGTTTCTTTCACTGCATACTACTTAGTGAACATATTGGAGTACCTAGGAAACTTTAGCAGTGTGTTTAGGGGGATTCTGTTTTATTCATTTATACTCACCCTTTCTGCTTCTTTCTATTATTGGGTAATCCGTCCCTTATATAGGCTACTCAATAGAGACAAGCAGCTAGATGATTTTGTTGCCGCAAAAAAAATAGGTGATCACTTTCCTGAAATCAACGATAAGTTAGTAAATACCCTACAGCTCCAAAAATTAAAAACCGAAGGAAATGATCTAGTCTTGGCCAGTATCCAGCAAAGAGAGGAGAAAATAGACCAATTTGATTTCACTAAGGCGGTTGACTATTCTTCCAATAAAAGATACCTAAAATTCATTGCCTTCCCTGCATTTTCTATTTTTATTACCTTACTTTTTGTACCACAGCTCTTTACAGAAAGTACACCAAGGTTGGTCAACTATGAAAAAACGTACGCTCCTAAGGCACCTTTCGATTTTATAGTCCAAAATGATGCTTTAAAAGCTTTTAAAGGGGAAAATTTTGAACTCAAGCTCAAATATGCAGGCAGCGCTATTCCTCAAAACACAACTATTATTACAGAGGACGGTCGTAAATTAAAAATGTCTGCAACAGATTCAGCTGGGCAATTTTCCTTTCTTTTTAAGAAAATTCAAAAAAACACAAACTTTCATTTTGAAGCATCAGGCTTTAAATCAGCTAATTATAACCTTGAAGTACTTGCCAGACCAAGCCTGAGAAGTTTTAACGTTTACCTAGATTACCCTAAATATATTGGGAAGGAAAATGAAAGGCTCGATAATAACGGAAATTTGATAGTTCCCGAAGGAACAAATATCAAATGGCAATTTAATACACTAGAAACCAATAACTTACAAGTTAATTTCCCAAAAAGGGATAATCTTGTTTCTACAATAAAAAACAACAAAGATCTTTTTGAATTTGGAATAACCTCTTCTAAATCAGAAACTTACCAGTTACTCTTAACAAATGAGTTTAGCTCAAACAAAGACATAATAGAATACTATATCAATGTAATACCAGATGAATTTCCATCTGTGAATATGCAGCAATATGAAGATACGGTGCTTTACGATTACTTGGTACTAGGTGGAAATATTGGAGATGATTACGGGATCACCAACCTTACCTTTAACTATAAGGTGCTTAGCGGAAGAAACGGTGAAAGCAAAGCAACTAAAAGCATTAGGCTTAATTTCAATCCAAATGCCATCAACCAAAGCTTTTTTTACCAGTTTGATATTTCTAAACTCGATCTTTCACAAGGAGATGAGCTTGAATATTACGTAGAAGTTTGGGACAATGATGCTGTAAATGGTAGAAAGAGCTCAAAATCAAGCACTTTCAATTTTAAACTTCCTTCTAAAGCTGAGCTAAAAGAAGCAATAAGCCAACAAACGGAACAAACTCAAGAACATCTAGAGGAATCGTTAGAAAAAGCGAAAAACCTTAAGAAAGAAATAAAAGATATCCAAGATAAGCTTAAAGGAAAAAGAAAACTTGACTGGCAGGACAAACAAAACATAGAAAAGCTTGCCCAAAAACATGAAGAGTTGCAGAAGGAAATAGAAAAACTGAAGCAGCTCAACAAGATGTTTGATGAGAAGAAAGAAAAGTTCAATGCGCAAAATGAGGAAATTTCTCAAAAAGCAGAGCAACTCCAAAAATTGATGGACGAGCTATTGGACGAGGAAACCAAGAAGCTTTACGAAGAGCTTCAAAAACTGATGATGGAACAAAACTTCATCAATCCTGATTTCCAAGAAATGCTCGACCAGATAGAAATGAAGGAAGAGACTATTGAAAAAGAGCTGGATAGAGCACTTGAGCTTTTCAAACAACTAAAATTTGATAATAAAGCCAACGAAATAATAAAAGACCTTGAAGAGTTGGCTGAAAAACAAAAAGAACTTGCCGAAGAGACCGAGGAAGCGAAAAATTCGGAGTTAGAAGAAATAGAGGAGAAGCAAAAAGAATTGAACGAGGAGTTTGAAGAGATTCAAAAAGAACTGGAAGAGCTAGAGGAAATAAACGAAACTCTTGAATCCCCAAAAGATATTGAGCAGCTGGAGAAAGAGCAAGAACAAATAGAGCAAGAGCAGCAACAAGCTTCGGAAAACCTCCAACAAAAGAAACAAAACAAAGCTTCTGAATCGCAACAGAAGATGTCGAAAGACATGAAGAAAATGGGGCAGAAGATGCAGCAAATGCAACAATCGATGCAAATGCAGCAGATTACTGAAAATTATGATGATCTTAGGAAAATATTAGAGAATTTGATCAAACTTTCTTTTGACCAAGAAGACTTAATGCTAGATTTTCAGAAAGTTAAAAGAATAGACCCTAAATTTGTAGAGCTCGGACAACAACAACTTAAATTGAAGGATGATGCCAAAATAATTGAAGATAGTTTGGTTTCGCTTTCAAAAAGAGTTTTCGAAATAGAATCGTTTGTGACTAGGGAAGTTTCATCTATGAATAAATATATGGATGAAAGCCTTGAGTCGATTAGAAAACGAAGTCCTGAGATTGCCGCTAGTAAGCAGCAATTCGCCATGACATCGATAAACAATCTTGCTTTGCTTTTAAATGACATATTGAAAAGCATGCAAAACCAAATGAGCATG
The DNA here is from genome assembly GCA_034044135.1 of Flammeovirgaceae bacterium SG7u.111. Taxonomy (NCBI): domain Bacteria; kingdom Pseudomonadati; phylum Bacteroidota; class Cytophagia; order Cytophagales; family Flammeovirgaceae; species Flammeovirgaceae bacterium SG7u.111. The sequence continues at coordinate 7,218,216 of CP139021.1, forward strand.
GCAATGAGCGGACAGCAAATGTCTGAAAAGCAGGGTGGAATGCCAAACATGAGCGACTTGCAAAAGCAGCTTAACCAAAAGATTCAAAACTTGAAAAAAAGTGGTAAGTCTGGAAGAGCTTTATCTGAGCAATTAGCCAAACTAGCTGCAGAGCAGGAAATGATCAGAAATGCGATGAAAAAGAGCATGGAAGGCCAGAAGGGGATGGGCAAAGGAAAACAGCAAGGTGGCGCTGAGGGAGGTGATGGACAGAATGGAGAGGGAGGTAACCCCAATGGAGAGAATGAGAACCCTGAAGGCAAGGGACCAGGAGAGGAGAAAGGTGGAAAAGAGGGGGGCAATGGTTATGATGAACTCCTCAAGAAAATGGAAGAAACTGAAGAAGATTTGGTAAACAAAAGGATTACCAATGAATTGATTGAAAGACAACAAGAAATCCTTACCCGTTTGCTAGAATCTGAAAAAGCCGAGAAGGAAAGGGAGTTAGACAAACAACGTGAGGCTAAAACAGCTGAACAAAATAAAAACCAAGCATCACCCAATGACTTTTCAGAATACCTTAAACTAAAGGAGATGCAAATAGAATTGTTAAAGACTATACCGACGTCTCTTAATCAATACTATAAAAAGGAAGTCAACGAATATTTCAAAAAGATTAAAGAATAAGAAAGAATCTCAAAAGGGATGACAAAAAACAATTCACTCAAACTAAAAATACCTTCACTGATCGACAATATCAGGATTGTAGAAAGCTTCATCGATCACGCAAGAGAAACATTTCACTTCAACGATGATATTTATGGGAATATAATGGTGGCAGTTACCGAGTCTGTCAATAACGCCATTGTACATGGAAACCAAAACAATAAAAACAAAAACGTCCATATATCCCTAGAGGTAAATGAAGCTAATATAAACTTCATTATAAAGGACGAAGGAAAAGGATTTGACCCAAAAAAACTTGCTGATCCAACTGCAGCAGAAAACATCAACTCACCAGGGGGCAGAGGAATATTCCTCATTAAGCACTTAGCTGATGAAGTAAAGTTCCTTTCCGAAGGAAAAGAGATTAAGATGACATTTTATATGAACACATAAGCCTTACAAAAAATGGAAAATATCTTTTTTTTTGTGAAGACATCACTTTTGAGCTAAAGAATCAAGAAAAAGCAGTTTCTTGGATAAATAAGGTTTCAGAACAACATAATCATCAGATAGAAGAGCTTAATTATATCTTTTGTTCTGATGATTATTTGCTTAAAATAAACATAGATTACCTTTCCCACGATACCCTAACAGACATAATAACTTTTGACAATAGTGAAACTGAAGGTAAAATCATTGGAGATATATTCATCAGTATAGATAGGGTAACAGAAAATGCAGGTACATTTCAAAATACTTTTGAAACAGAACTGGCAAGAGTTATGATCCATGGAGTTCTCCACCTCTTAGGCTTTAAAGACAAAACAAAAACAGAAGCCCAATTAATGACAGAGAAAGAAAACGAAAGCCTCAACGCTCTCATGAAAACATAAAATGTTCCACGTGGAACATTTTTTTTAGTTTAAAAGGATCATGGTTTTGAACTCAAACTAAATTACTTTTGTAGTATCAAATATTTTTAATTCGATTTAATCTAAAAAACTAGGAAAACACTTTACTTGTAAGAGTGTTCCACGTGGAACATTTTCGAAAGCCTAGTATATACACTTGTAGAAATGGATAGAAATTATGATGTAATAGTGATAGGAGGGGGGCATGCTGGCTGTGAAGCCACTCATGCATCTGCTACTATGGGAGCAAAGACACTTCTCATTACTATGGATATGAATAAGATCGCCCAAATGAGCTGCAACCCTGCAATGGGAGGTGTGGCAAAAGGGCAGATTATACGAGAAGTTGACGCATTAGGGGGGATGAGCGGAATAGTGACTGATAAAACGATGATCCAGTTTAGGATGCTCAATTTATCAAAAGGTCCTGCTATGTGGAGTCCACGTGCCCAAAGTGACCGTATGAGGTTTGCTGAGGAATGGCGTATAAAACTTGAACAGAACCCAAATGTGGATTTTTGGCAGGAAATGGCTACTGAGCTTATTGTCGAGAAAGGTGTATTGAAAGGAGTGAAGACTGCCATAGGGGTAGAGTTTTATGCAAAGAGCGTCATCTTGACTAATGGGACATTCTTGAATGGATTGATCCATATAGGCGAAAAGCAATTTGGTGGTGGAAGGGCAGGGGAGAGGCCTGCAAAAGGATTGACAGAGCAATTGGTTGCTTTAGGTTTTGAAGCTGGAAGGATGAAAACAGGGACTCCTCCTAGATTAGATGGCAGAACTATCAACTACGAAGCTCTAGAAGAACAAAAAGGGGATGAAAACCCTGGTAAATTTTCGTATTCTGATGAAACGACTACTTTGAAAGAACAAAGAAGTTGCTTTATCACCTATACCAGTGATGAAGTTCATGATATCCTGAAAAAGGGGTTTGAGGAGTCGCCGATGTTTACTGGTCGAATCCAAGGTATAGGACCAAGGTATTGTCCTTCTATAGAGGATAAGATAAATAGGTTTGCCGAAAGAAACCGCCACCAGATATTTGTAGAACCAGAAGGTTGGAACACGGTAGAAGTATATGTCAATGGTTTTTCAACATCACTTCCAGAAAGAGTGCAATATGAAGCGTTGAGAAAGATAAAAGGTTTTGAGAATGCAAAAATGTTCCGCCCAGGGTATGCTATTGAGTATGATTATTTCCCACCTACTCAACTGAAGCTAACTCTTGAAACAAAACTGATCGAGAATTTATATTTCGCAGGTCAGATAAATGGAACAACTGGATACGAAGAAGCCGCCTCCCAAGGTTTAATTGCGGGAATAAATGCGGTAAACAAAATAAAAGAGAAAGAGGAATTTATTCTAAGTCGTTCTGATGCGTATATAGGTGTGCTGATAGACGATTTGGTGAACAAAGGTACGGAAGAACCTTACAGAATGTTTACTTCAAGGGCAGAGTACAGGCTTTTATTAAGGCAAGACAATGCTGATGTCCGCTTGACCCAAAAAGGACATGCTATAGGTTTAGCTTCCGATGCAAGCCTTGAGACCGTAGAGAAAAAAATGTCGGAGGTTCAAGACTTGGTTAGTTTCTTAAAAAGTGAAAGTGTAAAACCTGAAGATGTTAATAACCGCCTAGAAGAGTTAAACTCAGCTGCTATTCCTCAGAAACTAAAGATTGCCCAACTGATAAAACGTCCTAATATAGGAATTGAAATGCTTGAGACTTGTAATGAGTCTATTCAAAATAGACTTGGTGCTGTCGACAATGTAGTAAAAGAACAAGCTGAAATTCTACTGAAATATGAAACATACATAGATAAGGAGCAAAAGATCGCTTTGAGGCTGAGTAAACTTGAGAATTTCAAAATAGATGAAAAGCTGAATTACGAAGAGATAAACGCAATGTCAAACGAGGCTAGGGAAAAGCTAAAAAAGATAAAGCCAAAAACTATTGGGCAAGCTTCGAGAATAAGTGGGGTTAGCCCCGCAGACATTTCCATATTAATGGTTTATCTAGAAAAGTAAATCATATATAATCTTATAATACTGCTAACCAATTGTTTAAACACTATTAAGCTAGGTTTCCAGTATTGAAATAGAAAGCATATCTTTGAAGCGAGATATGCTTTTTTTGTTTCAAAATCAATACGCTCTTTTTTTACACTGAAAAGAGTATTAAAATACATACGGCGTGAAAAATACATCTGTCAAAAAGCTAATAAGAACTTCTGTCTTTTATTTATTTGTAACACTTCTATTATCTGACTGTGCAAGTGTTCAGCCCCCTCCGGGCGGACCAAAAGATGAAGACCCACCTATTTTGATAGGTACTGTTCCTAAAACAGGAAGTATAAATTACAAAAGTAGATCAATCGAGCTCATTTTTAATGAATCAGTTCAGCTTGATAATATCTTTAGACAATTGATCATTGCCCCTTATAGCGATATCAGGTATGTAACCAAGATCAAAAAGAATGTGGTTACACTCGAATTCGACGAAGACTTGGAAGAAAATACCACGTATTCCCTCAACTTTAGAGAATCGGTAGTGGATGTCACTGAAAAAAATATTGCCAAGAATGTAAAAGTAGCTTTTAGTACGGGCGATTACATCGATTCGCTGAAGATAGAGGGAAATGTAAGTGAATTATTTTCCGGGAAACCCTCGGAAGAAGCTACGGTGATGCTACTTAGAGAAGAAGATACACTCAATGTTCAGAAGCCTTATTACCTCGCCAAAACAGATGAAGAAGGAAATTACCTCTTGGAAAATATAAGAGAAGGTATTTACCAAATCTATGCGGTATTTGAAGATGACAATAACTTGCAGTACACCGGTGAGGAAAAAGAGCTTTTCGGGTTCAAGGCTGATAATATAACGCTAGACTCCAACCTAATTGATATGGATTTTCAACTAGCTAAATACGATATTGAAGATATCTTTTTCAAAAGAACAGGTGTCGACGCTCAGTATGCAGAAATAGAATACAACAAGAAAATCGAGAGCTACGAATTTGAACTACTTGATGAGGACATGAAAGATTCCGTTTATCATATCTTAAACGAGAATATGATAAAGCTATATAAATTAAAAGACCCAGCTGATACTGTAATAGAACTATCAAGATCGGAAAGAAAAAAGGAAAGGAAAAAAGAAGCTGAAATAGAAAATAACCCTGAAGCAGCAGCAGATTCTCTCACAGCAATAATTATTGCATACGATGAACTAGGACAATCTAGTACAGATACGGTAAAATTCACTTTCTCAGAAAGAAGGTCAGTAGATCCTGAACCTTTATCAGTATCTATTTCCCCAAAAAATGGAGGGAAAATGATCCCTGAAGAAACATTTGATGTAGATATCACTTTCAACAAACCAGCCTTAAAATTTGACCCCGATAAGATAAATATTCTCCGAACCAGGGATACTACACTATATAACCTAGATACAATGTACTATGTATTACAGGCAGATACTTTATTATTAGAAGTTGATAGCACATTATTGATTCCTATAAAGGAAATCCAAGATGAGAATGAGGAAGAAGGAAAAATCGAACCAGTGCCTGTAGAAAGCGATACATTGGAGCTCGTGTATAATAAGGAGCTTAAATTTGATTATTCCATACTAGGAGATAAAATAGACCTTATAATCAAACCCAAGGCAACTGATAGGGATAAAAGTATCACACAAGTCAGTGCCAATGCCGATACGGTCATCTATGCTATCAATATATTGAATTTAAATAGCTTCACACTAGATACTACCTACTATGAAACCGAAGTGACCGACACGCTTCCAAACCCTTACGAACTTGAAACTCTTCCAAATTTTTCAAAAATAACCATAAAGGATTATTTACCTGCGGATAGAGAAGCTATTCTCCTCGACTCCTTAGCCTTCCTTTCGGTAGAATATGACACGCTTAAAGGTGAAAAGGCTAGTTATAAACTTAAGAATATTGATGACTACGGAAGTATAGAAGGAAGAGTAGAGACTGACTTTACAAGCTTCTTTGTACAACTGCTCAACGATAAGTTTGAGGTAGAGCAAGAACTTGTGAACCAAAAAGAATTTAGGTTTGACTACGTGGAGCCAGGCACCAAGTATTTGAGGCTTCAGGTTGATAATAATAATGACGGGGTTTGGGACAAAGGCAATTTCAGAGAGCGCCGCCCAGCAGAAGATGTCTATTTTAGTGAGAAAGGTGGGATAGATGTGAAACCAAACTGGGAAATACTTGGCGAGTTGATTTCAACAAAAAAGAAAAAAACGAAAAAGTAAGAAAATCACTTCATTATCAATAGGATAGCATTAAAAACAAAGAGGCTGTGGTTTAAGTTGCCAACTTATTCACAGTCTCTTTGTTGATAAATAGGCTATTGTTGATAAATCTCTAAAAAACACAAAAGTTATCAACACTTATCAACAGCTATCAACATAAATTTTGGATGAACGAGTTATTAACTGACTTATTGTATTCCGCCAACTTAGATTCACAACTTATTAACCACGAATAACCTGTCCTGAATTATTCACAAAAACAAACCTTAGTGTTGATAACTTATATATCTAACTAATTATCAAGTAATTACAAATTTATTAAATGTTGGTAAACATATGAATCACGAGGTTTTTACCAACACAAATAGTTATCAACAAATCAACACACCTAATAACAATAAGTGTTTTATTTATATATTAAATATATATTTATAATTAGTGTTGTTAGTTAATAAAGTCTCACGAGCTAACTAAATTCAGAATATGTCTAAGTCCTTAAAAAAAAACCTTAGTATTTTTTCTTTCCTTTTCATTTCATTCTATGCCCTTTCGCAAGACAATAATGTTGAGCTAGCAAATCAGTATTATGCAAATGATGAGCTAGACAAAGCTGTGGAGTTGTACGAAAAGCTTGTTAAAAAACCTTCTGATCGTGCTCTTGTGCACCGGAACTACTTGGAAGCTCTAATGAGATTGGAAGAGTATAAGGATGCTGAGAAGTACCTTAAAAAGCTTCTGAAGGATGAGCCTTACGATGCACGGTATAATATTGACTATGCGATGCTTGTAAGTGCCCAAAAGGGTGAGCCCAAATCAAATGAGTATTTAGATAATTACTTAGAGCAAATAAAGAAGAACGATTCCCAGCTTCAATACGCTGCCACGTTTTTTATTGATAACGGAAAGTTTGAATATGCTGAGAAGTCATTTTTAATGGCTCAAAAGAATAATGTTGAAAACTTTTACGATGAACTGGCAGACCTTTATGCGCTTTGGAACAAGCCAGAGAAAATGGCTGCTGAGTACATTAAGATTTTGGAGGAGGATCCAAGTAAGCTCGAATATGTGGAAGACATGCTCCAAGAAAGATTGGGCGAAGAAGAGGATTTTGATAAGCTAGGGAAAATATTGGTTGAAAATGTTCAGAAAAAGCCTGATCAGCCTGTTTTCAATGAGTTGTTGATTTGGTATTTCTTACAAAAACAAGAGTTCTACAAAGCGTTTATTCAGGCCAGGGCAATTGACAAGAGAAAAAGGCTTGAAGGTCGTAAAGTTCTGGAAATAGGAAAGTTAGCTTTGGGTAATGGAGCTTATAAAGATGCAAGCAGGATATTTCAATACCTTGTTGATAAGTACGAGAATAAGAATGTTTATTTTAGTGCGAGGCGCTTGTTGGTAAAGTCGAAGGAAGAACTTGTAAAACATACTTTCCCAATAGATCTGGATGAAATACGCTCATTATCAAATGATTATAGCAATATAGTAAAAGAACTTGGCATTCGTCCCAATACGGCAGACGCTGTGAGGAGTATGGCGTTGCTGCAGGGCTTTTATCTAAACAATGTTGATACGGCCATAATTATCTTGGAAGACTTGGTCAAAAGACCTGGCATGAAAAAATATTTGATCTCGAATGCCAAGCTCGACTTGGGAGATATTTACCTCCTCAAAGGAGAACCTTGGGAAGCCTCTTTGCTCTATAGCCAAGTGGAAAAAGCAGAGAAAGATGAAAACCTTGGTCACTTTGCCAAGCTAAAAAATGCCAAGCTTTCTTATTACAAAGGCGAGTTTGAATTGGCAAAGGCGCACTTAGATGTGTTGAAAATGGCTACTTCTAGGGAAATAGCCAACGATGCCATGCAACTCTCATTACTTATCCAAGATAACCTTGCGCTAGATACTTCCGATGTGGCCATGAAAGCATATTCTTCTGTGGAGCTTTTGGTGTTCCAAAGTAAGTACGAAGAAGCCATTGTTGCCTATGAAAATATGCTTAAAGAATTTGCAAACCACAGCCTGACCGACGAGATCTATTGGGAACTTGCCAACATCAATTTGAAGCTTGGGAATTTTGACGAATCAATTACTTCATTAGAAAAAATATTAGAGGAATATCGCTACGATATATTGGCGGACGATGCCAATTTCCTCATTGGAAAAATATATGAAGAAAACATGAATAACCCTGAAAAAGCAATGGAGTACTACGAAGCACAGCTCAAAGATTTTCCAGGGAGTATTTACAATGTAGAAGCCAGAAAACGCTTCAGGAAATTGAGGGGCGATAGCCTTAACTAGCAGGCGTGCCCCTAAAATCTACATTTCGATATTGACAGAGATTGGGCAATGGTCTGAGTGAACAGCATCGGGGTGAATATCAGCCCCTTTCAGTTGATCTGACAGCGTTTCGGTTGCCATGAAGTAATCTATCCGCCAGCCTTTGTTTTTGCCCCTAGCCCCCGCTCTGTATGTCCACCAAGTGTAATGGTGGGACTCTTCATTGAAATACCTGAAGGTATCAACAAAACCAGATTCGATAAACTTTGTCATCCAAGCCCGTTCTTCAGGCAAAAAACCTGAAGAGTTCTTGTTGCTAACAGGGTTGTGGATATCTATTGGTTTATGGCAAATGTTATAATCTCCGCAGATAATCAGCTTTGGTCTTTCTTTCCGGAGCTCGGTTACATAATCAAAAAAGTCATCGAGCCATTGGTATTTGAAATCTTGTCTGGCGTCGCCCGAAGTGCCAGAGGGCATGTAGACATTTAGCAAAGTAGTATCTCCATAATCCGTTCTCAGGACTCTTCCTTCCTTGTCATAAATTTCCATGCCCATTCCGTGTACAACGGCATCGGGTTTCTTTTTTGAAAAAGTGGCAACTCCCGAATAACCTTTTTTCTCGGCGGAGAACCAATCAATTTCGTATCCCATTTCCTTGAAAGTACTTAGGTCAACTTGTTCTTCTAAGGCTTTCACCTCTTGAAAGCAAATTACATCAGGAGCATTTTCTTTCACCCATTCGTCAAGCCCTTTTTTCAAAGCGGCCCGTATGCCGTTCACATTGTACGATACAAATTTCATTTTTTTCTAGTCTTAAAAATTTAGAACCCTATTTCAGTCTCGAAATATTCGATAACATGGATTTTTAAAAGTTTTTCTTGCGAAAGAAGATCAAAAAAAGGAAGCTTTTTTACCAATTTCCAATGAGGCCAACCCTCTTCATCCACCCCTTCAAGCTCATAATAACCCGACAAGCTCAATACCTTGCAAATGGCTATGTGCAGCAAGTCCTGTTTTTCTTCTTTGGTGTATGTCATAGGCCCTTTGCCCAGTTCGTGTACCCCAATTATGAACAAAATAGCATTTAGGTCTGGGGTTTTCACACCCATTTCCCTTGAAACTTTTGCCTGGAGAACTTCCCATTTTTGCTCTAGTTCTAATTCACTTTTTATAATCATTTGTTAATTTTTTTTAGAGCTAAAAATTAGGCGTCACCTTCAGTTTCTTCTTTACTCAAGGCTTCCAAAAAGTCAAAAGCCCGACGGAGATGAGGGATTACGATGGTGCCACCTATCAGATTGGCAATGCTCATGGCATCTATGACTTCCTTGTCTGTTAACCCAGCCTTTTTACAAGCTTCCAAGTGATATTTCACGCAATCGTCGCAGCGCAGCACTAGGGAACACGAAAGGCCGATAAGCTCTTTTGTTTTTTTGTCGAGCTCACCTTTGTCGAAGGCGAGGGTATCTACACCAAATATTCGCTTGAGTACTTTATTGTCGGCAGAAAGTATCTTTTCGTTCATTTCTGCCCTATAAGCCCTAAATTCTTCAGGAGATTCCATATTTTTATATAATCAAGTTAAAATTGTGTCTAGTGCTACAAGCACTAGACAATACTTCACGCCGTTGGTACAACAAGAGTTTAAACAAGGCAAATGCCCAAATTGATTTGTAAAACTAATGACTTCTTCAGTCTCTGGAGCTATTCCATCTTCCAAAATTGGCTGAAGACAACCCCCAAGGCTTATGTGGAAAGATTTTGTTGATATGTTGTACCCACGAAGTTGCGCTGGATGCGAAACGGTGTTGGTAAAAAACGAAGAACTGATTTGTACTTCATGCCGGCTCGATCTTCCTACTACAGATTATCATTTATTTCCCGATAACGAGCTTTCGAAGCGGTTTTATGGAAAATTGCCCATCGCTCATACCATGGCTTACCTCAAGTTTGTGAAAAAAGGAAAAGCCCAAAAGATAATCCATAACCTCAAATATCATGGAGAAGAAAAAATAAGCTACCAATTTGGTAGGTGGTATGGAAGAGAACTGTTAAAAAGTGAAAGTTATCAACAATTTGACCTTATCGCACCGGTTCCGCTGCACAAAAAACGCCTAGGCCAGCGGGGTTACAACCAAGCCGAAGGATTTGCCCAAGGGCTCTCGGAAGTTTTGGATATCCCTTGGAGCAAAGAGCTTTTGATAAGGACAGTGGCCAGCACCACCCAAACCAAAAAAAGAAGCTTTGAAAGGTGGCTCAACGTAGAAAAAATCTTTGAAGTAGCCCAGCCTGCACTCGTTTTGGGCAAGCATGTTTTGTTGGTAGACGATGTGATCACTACAGGTGCTACATTTGAAGCTTGTGCCAAAAAGTTATTAGATAGCCAATGTGGAAAAGTGAGTATAGCGGCTATTGCAGCTGCATAAAACAATGATTTGGGCAAGACTATGGAATATAGTGATTCTATAGCCCTCACTTCCTAAAAACACTTGCCCAAGCCTCAACAGTCTTCATTTCGGCTATTTTTCCTTCTTCAATTCCCAAACCCTTGCTCAAATCTTACCCTCAAACCTTGCATTCGTACATATCCTTTCCAAAAGGAGCAATCCTGCCCAAATATGTCTAACTTTGCGGATATTAAGTGGTTGTATAGAAAAAAGTGACCTTCTTTTCTTGATAAGGATTGGTTGCCAATATCGAGCTTGTTGTTAAAATAGCACTAGTGTTTGCTGATTTTATAGAGCTTATAAAAGTCTCAAAGTAATGCTGAACAGAAGAATATTAAGGGTGAAGGCGATGCAGAGTATTTATGCCTTCGAAAGAAATAAGGAATCTGCTTTTCATTTGGTATTGGCCAACATAAAAGAAGATTTTAGGTTGGAAATGCTCCGAATGGGCAAAGATAACCGCGAACTAATGAGCGAGCGTGAGAAAAAAGTAGCGGATGCTTTTAAGGAATATGTGCAAAATAATGTGACTACCTCCGAGTCGTTTGATGGCGATGAGTTTTCACAAAAAATATTTTTATCTGCCTGCGCTTCTTACCGAGATAAAATCTATAAAGACAGGCAATACCACAAAGAGCTGATGATCTCTGAGACGGAGAAAGTATATGACCGTTACCTGAGAATGCTCAATTTGGTGTTGAACCTTGCCAGTGTGGACAGGAGCCTGAACCTGCTCGAAAATAAGGTTATTTCATGTTGGAGAAACAATGCTTCCCTACAGCGGATTATCACAGAAAAGAAAGTTGATTGGGATACCGATTTGATAAAGCAATGGTACCGCAACCTTAAAAAAGATGAGGAACTGGTGAAGGGGATAACTGTGGAAAGTGGTGACTTTGCCGAGGAGAAAATGGCTGTTCGGGTCTTGATAAGAGACTTTTTATATAAAAACGAGCAAATAATCGAGTTCTTTGAAGAAGAGGATATCAACTGGTCGGAAAACAAGGATATTGTCAAGAGCATGTTGATAAATACGGTGAAGGGAATGGAGGACGATGACTGTGAGAACCAAAGACTTTATCTGCTTTCAAGAAATTGGGAAGAAGACCGGGAATTTTTCGTTGATCTTTTCGATTTCTATATGAAAGACAAAACCCAGTATGAGCAGATTATTTCCAAACAAGCAAAGAAATGGAGCTTGGATAGGATTGCTTCTGTTGATAGGATAGCGATAGAAATGGCTATTTGCGAAATGCTAAACTTTTCAAGTATTCCTGTAAAAGTCACGATCAATGAGTATATTGACATTGCAAAAACATACAGTACGCCCAAAAGCTGGCAGTTTGTAAATGGTATGCTAGATGAGATAGCCAAAAAACTGGAAGACGAAGGGCAGATAAGAAAGACAGGAAGAGGGCTGATTGATAATAAATAATAAATTAACTTTAGCACTTCCAAATTGGTTATAAGGGCATGGGCAGATAAAGCTTAAACATGTTCTAAATTAAATACTAAATCACTTTTTAATAATAAAAACCTAAAAAGCTATGAGCAGTAAAGGTGGAAGTAATTTATTGGCATTTATAGTTGGAGCTGCAGCAGGGGCTGCTGTAGGTATTTTGTATGCTCCTGAAAAAGGGATCAATACAAGGGATAAGCTTAGGTACAAGCTTGACAAATATAAAGAGCAACTCCAAGAATTAATTGACGATTTGTTGGAAGAAGAAGGCGAAGAGTCTGTGAGCGAAGCGAGAAATAAAAGCCAAATGGTGATTTCAGATGCTATAAAGCATGCTGAGCAACTGATGAGCGAAGTTGATGCGCTCAAAAAACAGATTACAACCCGAGAAAAAACAGTAGAAGAATAATTGAAGCCTAGCCCTATGGGCTGGTTTTTATAGTTGAACAATCACAAATTAATTAATGAAATAGAATTAGTTATGATGAAAATTAGCAGAACTTTTATCATAGTACTTGCTATCCAACTTGCATTTGTTGGATGTGATAACCGCAAGTCTGGAAGTAGCGAACAAGTAGCAGCTCCTACAACCGAAGAGGCGGCTTCTTCCTCAGAGACAAATTCAGGCGAAGCAGCAGCTTTAGCTGAGTTTTCTTTTGAAGAAAAAAGTCATGATTTCGGTACGCTAAACGCAGGAGACGTGGTAACTCACGTATTCAAGTTTACCAATAGCGGTGAAGCTCCTATGCTTATTCAAGATATTAGGACGACATGTGGATGTACCACGCCTGAATACACCAAAGAGCCAATTGGCCCTGGTGAAACTGGTGAGATCACGGTGCAGTTCAATAGTAAAGGAAAAGCTGGGGTACAGAATAAGAACATCACTATTTTTGCCAACACAAAAAATGGATCGGATGTGATAAGTATCCAGTGTGTGGTGAACCAAGTACAAGAAGTAAAAGGTCCTTATAAAGACCAGCCTGCTTCATAGAAGAGCAACTTTTTTATAATTTATAATGTACAGCGAATTAAGTATGATACTATTACAGGCGGGCTTAAATCCGCAATTGATGAATGTTTTGTTCATCGGCGGAATGATCCTTATTTTTTACTTTTTTATGATAAGGCCTCAACAGCAAAAGCAAAAAAAGCAAAAAGAGTTTGCCAGCTCAGTGAAGAAAGGCGACGACGTGGTAACTATTGGGGGGATGTATGGAAAGATTGCATCTTCAGAAGGAGATACCGTTTTGTTAGAAGTTGATAGGGGGGTGAAAATAAGAATGGATAAAAGTTCTATCTCTTTCGAAAACACAGCTCTTTTAAAAAAGAAAAACGAATCGTAGAAATTTGAAAACGATTTTTCTCTAAACAGCATTTGATGCTTAACTTAAACTGAAAATTCTGATTTCTAAAATCTGGGTTTTCAGTTTTTTTATTCCTTAAATTAATACCTATTATTCTATCTTATTTGTCATAAATAAGAATTGTCAATATTCTATTGGGAAGCATAGAAACATATGAAGGTCAAAGAATTTTTAAAGAAAATAAAGCTACCTGAAAATGAGCAGGTCAATCTGCCCAGTTTGAAAGGGGTGTTGGATTGGTCTAAGTACACTATTGAAAAAATGAAAGGCTGGGACTGGAAGGTAATTTCCATTTGTTTCGGAACGGCTTTTACCTTTTGGATATTCAATGCACTCAACGATTCTCACACCGATGATGTTTCTATCCCTGTAGAATTACTTTATGACGGAGAGAATGTGGTCACCTTGGTGAAGCCTCCTGAATCCATCACCGTCAATGTGTCGGGTAATGGCTGGAATTTGCTCAATAAGGTGGTTAATGTGGCACAAGAGCCTATTGAAGTGATGCTCAACAAAAAATCGTTGTTAGAGCTTAATCATATCATGACCAATAATCTATTGCCCCAAGTGGTGAACAGGTTTAGGGAAATGCAGGTAAATTATATCTTGGAAGATTCCCTTTATTTCGACTTCGATACCATTGCCACTAAAAAAGTACAATTGGCCCTCAGGGAGTCGGATATCGAGCTAAAGGATAATTATAAGATTATTTCTTCTTTAAAAATAGAACCTGACGAAGCAATCCTTACAGGAGCTGCTACGCTATTGAGCAAATACCCCGATACCATTCGAATATTTTTGGATGAAACGGATATAGATGCTGATTTTGAACAGATGGTGAAAATTGCCTATCCCGAGCATAGATTGGTGAGTGTAGATACTGAGGAAACTAAGGTCAAATTTATGGTAGCCCAGTTTGACAAGCGAACGATGCGTGTGAAACCTGAAGTAGTTAATTTTACCATCCCCGAAGGTAAAAAAATCACCATTATCCCTTCGGAGGCTACGGTGGAGTATATGATAGAAGTGGATGAACATTATATTCCACAAGACTCCCTAAAGGTACTGCTAGACTATAGAACGACGAGTAAGGTCGATTCCACTATTTCAGCCCAACTGAAATACCCTAGCTACATGATAGAAACGAACGTGGTGCCCAAAAAATTTGTGATCAGTATAGGAGATGAGTAAGCCCAAACTGATAGGAATAACAGGCGGAATAGGCTCGGGAAAGTCCTTGGTCTGCAAGGTTTTTTCCACCCTGGGTATTCCCGTGTATTATGCTGACGACCGTGCCAAATGGCTCATGCACCATGACCCTGTTTTGAAGAAAGGTTTGATAGAAGCTTTTGGCGAGGAAAGCTATGATGCCAATGGCATGCTGAACAGGACCTATCTGGCTTCAGTGGTTTTTTCTAATGAGGAAAAGTTGAAAACCATGAACGGCTTGGTGCATCCCCGAGTAGCCGCAGATTTTAAAAATTGGGCGAAGGAAAACAAGGACAAACCCTACCTCCTAAAAGAAGCGGCCCTGCTTTTTGAAAGCGGCTCATACAAATCCCTCGACGAAGTAATCACCGTTTATGCCTCGGAAGAAGAGCGAATAAAAAGAGTGCTAAAAAGAGATACCCACCGCACAGAAAACGACATCAAAGCCATCATCAAAAAACAATTCACCGAAGAGCAACGACAAGAGCTAGCTTCCTTTGTAATAGACAACAGCGGGGAAAAAATGCTGATTCCTCAGGTGTTAGAGGTGGATGGGAGGTTGAATGGGTAAGAGTTATAATAGCCATTACTAATAGCCTAAAGAGTTTTTAAAAGGACTTTCGAGGGTTTTCCATTTTGTGGTATTTAGTTTTTTTCCGTCAATATTCATAGGGGTAAATCTAACTTTATAACTTCCTTCATTATTAAATGTAAAACCACCAGCACACATTCCGTGTCCAACTCTTATTATTCCTGTCCTTGCTCCAATAATAAATGTACTTGAAGTTTTAGTAGTTTCATCATACACTTCTGTTTTATACCAAACTTCTGATTCTGGTAAATTATTTGGCTGAAATACGGCATAAGCAGCAGGCCCACAACCGTAGTATTCTACTTCCATTTGAACAAATTTTAAACTTAAATTTAGGTTTAATTCTGGTGAATGACTTTCTGTAACCTCCCAAGCTACTGGTTCATGTTCTGCGTTTGAAGAATTATATCTAGTTAACTCATGATAATTTTCACTCTCTGTTAAATGAGAAAATTTTAGAAAATACTTCTTGTTGAGTTCTAATTTTATTGATGGTTTAAAAACTGCCTGAGTTAAATCCATTGGTTCTTTATGAATTTACTTGAAACTGGTATTTTGCAAATACAAAGTAAATCATCTTGATGAAGTTGTCTTTAGACCGAAACCCTCTAGCAACCCGTTTAATGATTTGAATTTTAGAATTGAGCCCCTCTAAGATACCGTTATTAATCTTAGATTGAGCGTATTGAACAATTCCATCAAAATGGCTTTTAATCGATTTAGTGATCGGATTGGTTTCCATGGTTTCCTGGGCGAGGTCCATAATGAAGCACAGTTGGGCTTTTAGCTCTTGAAATTGATCTTTCCGATAAAAAGTATCTATCCTTTCCATTGATAGTTCAATTTGAGCTTGAAAGCAATAAGCCTTTTCCCCAAGTCGATCTAGATGTTTGTAGAGAAGTTTGATCACATGCCATTTGTCAAAAGTAACCTTAGCCTGTGGAAAACACTGTTTGGCCCCCTTGATGAAGGCAGGGGACATATCAATGGAAATTTCTTCTACTGCTTCTGGATAGGGATGATCTTGCTTAAATCGGGCAACACATTCAGAAGATCTACCTTCGTAACTACCGGGTAGTTGCCAAGTATCTAGATCAAAAAAGCTGGTGATGTATCCATGTCCCTTACGGGTAGAGGTTTCATCATAAGCAATCCTAGAGGCTGTATGCTGACTATAGTAGTCATCTTCAAGATGTTGGGTATAATGATGATAAATATGCTCAACCCGTTGGACTCGAATGCCAAGTGTCCTGGCTACTGCCGTAAAACAATGGTGGATATGCATCAAACGCATGACTTCTTGCTCAAACATAAGTGTGAACCGCGAATAATCTCTAGAAAAGGAAACCTCTGCCTTAGATAGTTTACCGGTATCCCTATCTTTGTATATAGGAAGCTTACAATGGATAAAACAGCGGTATTGAAAAAGCTTTAAGTGTTCCCAGGTACGGTCGTAATAGCTATGAATAGAGCATTTTTTTGGGGTAGCTTCAGGTGAAACCTCTAAATATAGATGTACAGTGTTGCTAGGCTCGTCACGTTCTGCTAGAACTAACTCAAAAGGTGGTAGAACAGGAAGTAAGTCACTAAATTGAGATAGAAAATTCATCGTTTTTTGAATACAAAGATAAGCGTTCAAGTAAATTCATAAAGAGCCATCCATTTGTCCTATTAATACTTCTTCTAATAGTAAATCTACTATTGTCCCATCTTCACTTTCCAAATATGCTTGCCTGTTCTTGCTAAATGAATTAATTACTTTTTGGCTATATGAGTAGCCTTCTATAATAAATATTGAATTTTGACTTATTTCTCTTTTTTCTGGGTAGAATTTAAATCCAGAGAAAGCACACTCAGCATATGATAGCTGGATAGTGAAGGACAAGGTTAATATCAGAAAGGCCTTTTTCATTTTGTTGAATTTGAATGAATTCTCAATAAATATACAAACATCGCTTTAAATAACAATAGAACATTGCTTAGTTAGATATTCGAGAATTTCTAAATCCAAAACAAAAAAAACTGGTCAAGCCTCCTAAAAAGCCTGACCAGTTTTAAATCACCACATTCAAGACCCATTATAAGCTACTTGTTATCTTTCTTAATGTCCTTTAGGATTTTCTTTTCTGTACTATCCATTCTGCGCTGCACTTTTTTGATATCTTCTTCAGGTGGCAACTCTTCGGGCTTAACCCCTCTTGTTAACAGCATTTTACGCACTTCTTTATTATTATCAACATGTTCCTTTGTGATTTGCTTATTGCCAGATAAATCCTTATCCACCACATTATGACTGGTTAGCTCGGAAGCAAAATCCTTTGCTTTTATCATCAGTGTTGGTAGAAAATCAGCCAGAGGTCTGTTTGTTGGTACACCTAATTTCTTTTTCATAAATTGAGTGGTTCTTCCACCAAACAAAGCTTTATCTCCCTCCGACCGAATTAAAGCAAAACTTCTATTATCAACTCCTCTTTCGTAAATTATTCCCGAAAGTTTCTTCTCCGATTTGGATAACTTTTCTCTTGCAGTTACCCTGGCAATATCTAGAAGTCTTTGCTCAATTAATTCCTGCTTTCTTGTCTGAACGGCAAAGTGTGTTTGGGCAAATGCAACTTCGGGTTTGGACGCATCTCCATTTTGTGCTACAAGATAACATGCATATCTCGTCAGTGCTACATCTTGAACTTCTCTTTGTCCACCTTTTCCTATTTCTATCATTTTGGTGACACCAACGAAATGATCTAATTCATGCTCTCCTGAGTTTTCACATGACTTTACCGCTTTTTGAATGGTATTAGTAAAATTGCGCCAATCTGAGTAGCCCAAAATCACCTGCAGTTCACGTCCACTCCAGCATTCCAGTCCGTCAAGGTCGTAACAGGCTTCTTCAAATTTTTCGAAAAGCTCTGCAATTAGTTCTTTTTTCATGCCGTACGAAGTTTCAATTTTTTAGGAAGGTTTTCTAGGTAGCAAAATTAGGCTACCCATTACGGCTAGTTTTAATTTACAAACAAAAGAGGTTTTTCACAACTACTTCAATGACCACCCTTCCAAAGCATAATAGCAAAACAAAAACAGGTCAAGCCTCCTAAAAAGCCTGACCTGTTTTAACTCGTAACTAGTAACCAGTTTTAAATCACCACGTTCACAATTCTTTTAGGAACTACGATGACTTTTTTCGGCTGTTTGCCGTCCAACCATTTTTGGACAACCTCGTTTGCCATCACTTCTTTTTCAATCGCCTCTTTCGACATATCCAATCCGAATGAAAGCTTGGTTCTCACCTTGCCATTGATAGAGATTGGGTATTCGTGCGCATCCTCTTTCAAATACGACTCATCGAACGCTGGGAATAATGCCAACGTAATGCTTTCCGTGTGACCTAGTTGCGACCAAAGTTCCTCGGTAATGTGAGGGGCAAATGGGCTAAGTACAACCAAAAGTGGCTCAAGAATTTCTTTCTTGTTGCATTTCAATGAGCCAAGTTCGTTGGCACAAACCATGAAGGCACTCACAGAAGTGTTGAACGAAAGTCTTTCGATGTCCTCCCCTATCTTCTTGATAGTTTTGTGGAGCACTTTCAACTCTTCTTTGGTAGCCTTTGCATCCGATACTTCGAACTCTCCTTTTTTATTTTCGAAAAGCCTCCAGAATTTCTTCAAGAACTTGGAAACACCTTCTATTCCATCGGTATTCCATGGCTTGGAATCTTCCAAAGGTCCGAGGAACATTTCGTACATACGCAAAGTATCCGCACCGTATTTCTCGATGATGGTATCAGGGTTCACCACGTTGTACTTCGACTTGGACATTTTTTCTACCACATGTCCACAGATATATTTTCCGCCTTCCAGTTCGAAAGTAGCATCAGCGTATTCTGGTCTCCACTTTTTGAAAGCTTCTATATCCAATACATCACTTTGCACAAAACTCACATCTACGTGCAAAGCTGAAGTTTCGTAGTTCTTTTTAAGTCCTGCCGAAACGAATTTATTTTCGTCTTTTACTTTATACACAAAATTGGACCTTCCCTGAATCATTCCTTGGTTTACCAACTTTTGGAAAGGCTCTTCGTGGGCAATGAAGCCCATGTCGTACAAGAACAAGTTCCAGAAACGCGAGTAGAGCAAGTGCCCTGTGGCGTGTTCCGTGCCGCCAATGTACAAATCCACAGAGTTCCAATATTCAGTTGCTTCTTTCGAAACAAATTCTTGGTCATTTTGCGCATCCATGTAACGCAAAAAGTACCAGCTAGAACCCGCCCAACCTGGCATGGTGGTAAGCTCGTAAGGGTATTCCCCTTGGTATTTCCAGTCGGTTGCCCTACCCAACGGAGGCTCGCCCGTTTCGGTAGGTTTATATTCGTTGATGGCGGGAAGCTCCAAAGGAAGCTCGCTTTTTTCCACCAAATAGGGAAGTTCATTTTTGAAATACACAGGAACAGGTTCGCCCCAGTAGCGTTGCCTACTGAACACCGCATCCCGCATTCTGAAATTTACTTTCTTCTTCCCTACCCCAAGCTCTTCTGCTTTTTTTATAGCAGCCCAAGAAGCTTCGCCAGTTCCTTCTCCGTATATTTTTTCGCCCATCAATCCATTCAAAAAGTCAGAATTGATCAATTTGCCGTCCTTGATTTCGGTTGGGTCGTCCAATTCTTCAGTGCCTTCTATCACCAATCGGATAGGCAAACCGAAGTGGTTGGCAAAGCGGAAATCTCTGTCATCTGAAGATGGTACAGCCATCACCACGCCTGTTCCGTAACCAGCCAATACATAGTCGGCAATCCAAAGCTGGACTTTCTCTTCGTTGATTGGGTTTACCACGTACGAACCAGTGAACACACCAGAAACTGTTTTCACATCTGCCATACGCTCCCTTTCCGAGCGATTTTTAGCCGAACTTACATATTCTTCAACCGCTGATTTTTGGTCTGGAGTAGTCAACTCAGCCACCAATTCGTGCTCAGGAGCAACTACTACGTAGGTAACGCCATAAATAGTATCGGGGCGAGTGGTGAAAGCCGTAAGCGTGATGTCGGTGCCATCTACTTTGAAGTCCAACTCACAACCGTGCGATTTTCCAATCCAGTTGCGCTGCATTTCTTTTAATGAATCTGACCAGTCTAGCTTGTCAAGGTTTTGCAACAACCTATCGGCAAAAGCGGTGATTCGCATCATCCACTGCCTCATTTTTTTGCGCTCCACAGGGTAACCTCCCCTTTCCGAGAAACCGTCTTTCACCTCGTCGTTGGCAAGCACAGTTCCCAACTTAGGGCACCAGTTCACCAAGGCTTCCGATACGAACGTTAAACGGTAGTTGAGCAACATCTCCAATTTTTCCTCCTCCGAGTAGGCATTCCACTGGTCGGCTGTGAACAAAGGCACGTCATCGTCGCAAGAAGCGTTTACGCTTGTGTTTCCGTGGCGTTCAAATATTTTGATAAGCTCGTCAATATGCTTCGCTTTGTTTTCCTCATTGGAATACCAAGCATTGAAAAGCTGCATAAAAATCCACTGTGTCCATTTGTAGAAGTCGGGCGAACTAGTTCTTACCTCACGAGACCAATCGAACGAAAAGCCAATTTTGGCTAATTGCTCTTTGAAAGTCTTGATGTTGATATCGGTAGTAATGGCAGGGTGCTGACCCGTATCTATGGCGTACTGCTCCGCTGGCAAGCCGAAGGCATCGAAGCCCATTGGGTGCAATACGTTGAACCCTTTCAGTTTTTTGAACCTAGTGACGATATCGGAAGCGATGTAGCCCAGCGGATGCCCCACGTGCAGCCCTGCACCCGATGGGTATGGGAACATGTCCAATACATAATATTTAGGTTTGTCAGAGGTGTTTTCAACTTTGTACAAGTCCTTCTCCGTCCAATACGATTGCCATTTGGGCTCGATTTCCCTATGGTTATACTCTGCCATTTCTCTTTATTTTTGACTATTGTGTTATTCGAAATTTCAAGGCTACAAAAGTAGCAGATTTGAAAGCAAAAGCTATTATTAATAGGAATCTAATTGGGTTTTATCCTTTCAGTGTCATCCCAAACTTGATTTGGAATCTCCCTCCCACGTCTTTGAAAAGTCTCCCAAATCAAAAAAGGAATTAAGTTTCCCAATTGGTGCATAGGCTAGAGACCTCGCATCTACGTGTGGAGTGACACAGTGTTTTCCAACTTACTCTTGCTCAAAACCCAACCCTAAACCAACCCCTTCCCATACATCTCCACTAACTTTTCCGCACAGCGTTCTCCGTCCATGGCGGCGGAAGCGATTCCCCCTGCGTAACCAGCTCCTTCTCCTGCAGGGAAAAGTCGTTTAGTTTGGACATGTTCGTAGGTTTCTCGGTCTCTTGGGATACGCACGGGGGAAGAAGTCCGGCTTTCTACGCCAACAATCTGGGCTTCGTTGCTCAAATACCCTCGCATTTTCCTACCAAAATCTTTGAATCCGTAGCGAAGGCGTTGGGTAAAATCGGGAGGAAGTACCTCGTTCATATCTGCCGAAGTAAGCCCTGGTTGGTAAGAGCTTTCCAAGAGGTTGGCAGAAACTTTTTTGTTTACAAAGTCTTCCAACAACTGAGCGGGAGCAGCTTGCGTTCCCCCTCCTATTTCACAGGCTTTTTGCTCCACGGCAGCTTGGAAATGCATCCCCGCTAAAGGTCCGAACTCGGCAAAAGCCTTAATGTCTTTTTCTTCCACAGGAACTACAATGCCCGAATTGGCATATTTGGAATCTCGCCTTGAAGGCGACATGCCGTTGACCACCACCTCGCCAGGGGCAGTTGCCGAAGGAACGATGAACCCACCTGGGCACATGCAGAAAGAGAACACGCCCTTTTTCACGCCACGGTTCATGGTTTGGGTAACCAAATTGTATGCCGCTGCGGGCAAATATTCCCCCCTACTCTCGCAATGGTATTGCAGGCTATCTATCAGGTTTTGCTGGTGCTCCACCCGCACGCCTAGGGCAAATGGTTTGAACTCGACTAAGACTTCCCGTTCGTGGAGTTTGGTGAAAATATCCCGAGCCGAGTGGCCTGTTGCCAAAATGACTCCGATGCCGACGAGCTTATCACCATTTTGGGTAACTACCCCTTTCATCGCCCCGTGGTTCACTATGAAATCGTCCACTCGTGTGTTGAAATGGATTTCCCCGCCTGCGTTCAAAATGCTTTCCCGCATTCCTTCAATAATCTTGGGAAGCTTATTGGTGCCGATGTGCGGATGGGCATCTACCAAAATTTCGGGCGTAGCGCCGTGGGCTACAAATATTTCCAAAATCCTACGGAAATCGCCTCGCTTTTTGGAGCGGGTGTAGAGTTTTCCATCAGAGTACGTTCCTGCGCCCCCTTCTCCAAAACAATAATTAGAATCAGGGTTGACCACATGTTCCTTATTGATAGCAGCCAAATCCCTTCTTCGGGCTTGTACATCGCTGCCCCTTTCCAGTATGATGGGCTTGAAACCGAGTTCTAACAAACGAAGTGCGGCAAAAAGCCCAGCTGGCCCTGAGCCAACGATGATTACTTGCGGAGCATGGTGTACATGTCTGTATTTTCGGACGTACTCGATAAGAGGAGTAGCATTTTCGTTGACAAACGCTTCGCACTGCACTAGCACCTTCACTTTTTTGAAGCGGGCATCGATGGAGCGGCGGGTTTGCCGAATTACCACTCTGTCTGTTTCCGATACCTTTAGCTTTTTCTTCACAAAGCTCTCAAACACTTCTGGGTCAAAAGCTACATGTGGCGGAAGGGTAAATGTCAGTTCTTTTTTCATGGGTGGTAAGGTTTCTATCCTTAAAATGGATGGGGTTTCAGGTTACGGGTTTCAAGTTGCAGGTTTACAAACACGCAATTTGTAACACGAATCTCGAAACTCAATCTGCAAATTTACACCAAGTTCATCTGTTATTCGGGAATGGGTTATAATTTTGGGCTCAGACAAGTAATTCAAATAATAGTTTTTTGATTAAAGTTACTTTTATAGAAAACCAGTCACAAGAAACTAGCAACTTTCAATCTGCTAGTAAATCAAGAAAAAAAATACTAGAACCTAACCATCTCTCATGCCCTACTCCGTTTTGTTTATCTGCACTGGAAATTATTATCGCAGCCGCTTTGCCGAAGAATATTTCAATTTTTTAGCAGATCAAAAGAAAAGAAGTTTTTATGCTTTTTCGAGGGGCTTGCGGGTAATCAACTCCAGTAACCCTGGTTCTATGTCGGTTCATACCTTAGAAAAGTTGGACAAGATGGGGATTGAACTAAAAAGACCATTGACTTTCCCTGTGAAGCTCCGCGATAGCGAACTGGAAAAAACTGACCTCACCATAATTTTGGACGAAGAAGAGCATCGCCCCATGATCCAAAAAGACTTTCCCGACTGGGAAAACAAACTGACCTACTGGCTGGTACACGACCTCGACAAAACCGAACCCATCGAAGCATTGGAAGCTATCAAGCTCAAAGTAGAAACGCTGTTTGAGGAATTGGTAGGGAAGTTTGGGTGAGTTATTTTCGACTTTCTCAACAACTCTAAAAATGCAAGTGGCGTAGTTGAAATGAGGTGAAGCAGCCTCGCTGGTTATACCTCACTTTCTCCTAGAAGCCAAAAGGCAACGAAAACCTTATGAGGCATCTATTATAGCTTTTAAATCTTCTGGCAAAGGATACACTTTTTCCTGAGGAAGTAATTGGATTGCTTCCTCTATTTTATTTTTGTTGATAAGTAAGTGGATATGTTTACACTTTTCAGAAATATCTTCTATTTCCACAATCCATTCATTTACATACTTTTCAACAGCTATACCGGTCAACCCCATTTGGATAGAGCGATATGGTAAGTTGTTCAAATGAATGTCTTTTTCAGGATCCCATTGAATACGGACAGGTGAATTTTGCAAAGAGGTTTTCCATGCTTCTTGTGATAGGTGAATGTCTTTTATAAAGTGCGATAAACATGAATTTTTCAATGCCCACTCCCAACCCTCACGTTTTATTTTAATAGCCAATACATGTTCTTGACCTTCTTTTTCTGCCCACCCGCACCGATACATCATCCATAAAAAAGAAGGTTTGATCCATGTCATTCGTTCCATTTTAAAAGGAGGTACAAATTTTTGGTGTTGCACTGCAGGATGGGCAATTGCTGACCGGTAGGCTTGGTATACAGTAATTATATTCTCTTCATATACTGCTCTAATATTTTTTTCTTTCATAAGTATTTTCTGATTTAGTACCTCTTTTGGTAGCGGAGTGTTGTTTATAGGCAAAATCGAAATTTCGGAAGAAGTCAAGTTGAAAGTAGGACTTTTTTTAAAAAAAATTGGCAGAGAAATTTAGGTGATTTTTAGCTATCTCTAAAGTTCCTGATTGCAACTCAAAAAACACAATGATCAAAATATATTCATTTCCCACCTTTCTTCTAACAATCTAGCCGTTTTAAGCTTATGTGTATTGGAACCTTTTAATATGCTTGATGGGGAAAATAGTATTCAAACTTATTTATCTTTTTATCTTTTTTGTGGGAATGCCAAAGGTTGGAGCACAAGTATTCAATAATGACTCCGAATTGCTTCAACTCTCCATGGAAGCTACACATGCGGTGTACAACTGGGAGTTTGATAAAACCAAAGTGGTTGCGACAAAGATAAAGGAGAAAATACCGGGGCATCCAGCCAACTATTTTTTGGAAGCGCTGACGTTGTATTGGCAAAATTTCCCCTTCGATTTTGAAAGTGAAGTGTATCGAAAACACATGGCGTTGCTCCAGAAAGTTAGCGACAAAAGCGAAGAGGTGTTGGAAGAAAACCCAGACGATTATGAAGCCAAGTTTTTTTTACTTTCAGCAAAGAGCATGATGCTCCGTAACTGGGACGATGATGGAAGCACCATGAAGGTGATAGGCGAGCTGAGGGAAATGTATAAGTTGTTTGTTGCTAGTTCCGAGCTCAAAAAGAATTATTCAGAATTCTCCCTTCCTTCTGGTTTGTATAATTTTTACAGAGAATTTTATGCGGAAGAAAAGCCTGTGTACAAGCCTGTCTTATTTTTCTTTAAGTCAGGGGATGTGGAAGAAGGGATGAAAGAGATAAAATATGCAGCGGAAAATGCAAGCTATTCGAAAGCCGAAGCATATTTCTACTTATGCTACATTTATTATCGATACTTGGATGATTCTGCTAAAGCGCTGGAATTTCAGCATAAGCTAATGGAGCTTTACCCCAACAATTTATTTTATGTGTTCAAATCGGCGGAAATACTGGTTTTGGAAGGAAAGTATCAAAAAGCTAAACCGCTAATTGCCAAGTTGTGTGCTTCGGATAAGGTGTATTACAAGTTGGCGGGAATGACTTTGAGCGGGTTAATAGAAGAACTTTATCATAAGAATAATGAAAAGGCTTGGGAAATTTATGCAGAGTGTGAAGACATGTTGGAAAAAGTAAATACACCGTATGCACGGTTTTTCAAAACCTATATTTATGTCGGTATTTCCGATTTTTACCATGAAAAAGGAGATGTGCATAATGCAAAAAAATACTATAAGTTAGCCAAGGAGTTTGACGAATGGGGATATTTGAAGAGTGAGTGAAATGTATTTAGAGTATTGAAACATAGATGAAAGTAGTTATAAAGCTGATTAAGAAAATAGGGGCAATTGTTGGTATTTTACTTCTTTTGCTCGCAGTGATTGGGGGGCTTTTTGTGAATATCAGCCCAGAGTTTGGGGGTGAACACAATGAGGAGCGAATAAAAATATACAGCGAATCGGGGCATTACAAAGAGGGGAAATTTGAAAACCTAATCCCTACTTCCATGGATATGGACTTTTTTGGGTTTATAGGTGTGATGGGAGAATTTATAAAAGGAAACCCTACTCGGCAGCCCAAAGGAGATATTCCGGTAAACAAGATGGATTCCATTAGTTTGGTGAATAGCCCTAAAAGTCTAACTCGCATTTATTGGTTTGGGCATTCAGCATTTTTGTTGGAGATAGAAGGAAAGAATATTTTGATAGACCCGATGTTGGGAGAAACGCCTTCCCCAGTTCCGTTTATGGGTGCGAAGAGGTACAGCAGATCCTTGCCAATTGAAATTGAAAAGCTTCCCAAGATTGATGCAGTAATTCTTTCCCACGACCATTACGACCACCTAGACTACGGTTCTATTCTAAAACTGAAAGCCAAAGTTTCCGAGTTTTATATGCCCTTAGGTGTGGGGGCTCATCTGAAAGAATGGGGAGTGGACGAGGAGAAAATTCACGAACTTAATTGGTGGGATACGATTTCCCTCGATTCGTTAGCGTTCACTTGTGCACCATCAAGACATTTTTCAGGAAGGGGACTGACGGATAGATTTACCACCCTTTGGGGGTCATGGATCATCCAATCACCTACCCAAACTATTTATTTTAGTGGAGATGGTGGCTATGGGCCTCACTTTAAGGAAATTGGGGAGAAATATGGCCCTTTTGATTTTGCGATGATGGAATGTGGTCAATACAACAAGCAATGGGCAAATATCCATATGATGCCAGAGGAAACAGCACAGGCTTCGGTAGATTTACAAGCAAAAATGATGATGCCGATCCACTGGGGAGCATTTACCTTGGCGCTGCATAGCTGGACCGACCCGATAGAGCGAGTTTCGGTGAAAGCGAAAGAGCTAGGAATGCCGATGACCACCCCGCAAATAGGCGAGCCAATTATATTGAATGAAAATATTTTTCCAAACTCAAAATGGTGGAAAGGGATTGAATAGGTATTAAAAAGAAACCCAAAGGAGTCCTTTGGGCTTCATACATCGGAGATGTCCAATTAATAACTTAAAAGGGATCTCATGGGATCTTTTATATTTTCATGTACACGCCAAAGGAAAATGCTGGGCTAGCTAATAGTCTTTTGCCATAAGCCGCAAAACCTCCACTGACAGACGCTCCAATTTTATCATTGAAATTGTAATTAATTTCAGGGCTAATAGCCAAGTATTCTATTTTATTACTGAAGATACCATTGTTGGGCACAAAATCTTCATTGCCTGTTTCGAGAGGTTTTATTCCGTTAATCCGTAAGATTAGCCATGTTTTATTGAGTCGGAGACCACCTTCTACTCCGTACCTAATTTCATCGGAAAAATTATTAGTCCTGTTATTATATCCAACCATAGCCGTAGCGTAGGTATTTCCTTTCCCAAAAGATCGGCTCACATCAAAAGAAAGCATTTGGTTAAATTCTCCATCGCCCGACTGGAGCAAGCCCGTGCTACCTCCAGCAGACTCACCTAAAGGGAGTCCAAAAGTCAAGCTCAAAGCTCCTACATAGGGTCCTTTGTTGAAGATCCCATACTTCAGAGTAAGGTTCGTATCACCAAAGCTGTTGAGTTCGTCACCTTCTTGCACCAGTTCACCTTCGGGGGTTTCTAGTCTGTTTAGCGTAGAGCGAACGAAAAAGGGAATGTATGCGATAGCGGTCAGTTTATCTGTAATGCCGTATTCGCCGTAGATACTTGTTGCGTAATAGCCAGTAGTGGTGATATCGACGACATCTCCAGCTGGGGTAAAGTATTTGTTCGCGATGATATTGTACTGACCAATTTTGAAAAAACCGCCGCCTTTTGGCTGTGGCCAACCGCCTCCGGCAGTAGCCGAAAGTGCTATGAGTAGGAGAAATGGTATAGTCAATATTTTTGTCATGAGTCAAATAGTTTCGGTTGAAAAGGGCTTATTCAAATTTTCCAGTCCCAAAAGGAACATTAAATGGCTTGCAGTGGATAATGACATGGTCATACGTATTTGCTTCTATTCCCGAGGGCAGGTCATATTCTTGCAAGCCATTACTAGATTTGAGCATACCCAATTCCACGCCTCCTTGCACTGAAGTGGCATTATTGGAAAGGTATACATACAAACCAGGTCCACTGTCTGCTTTGAAATTTTCTTGGAAAACAAGTTGACGGTTTTCCGTAATACCGAAAGTACCTTCTACCGAATAATTGTTCAAACCTGTAAAAGTGCCAGTTCTTTGCGTGAGAACTTCGATAGTTTCAGAACCAGCTTCTACATTAATAGCGTCGGAAATACCTCCTTTTGTAGCTTCAATGATCACTTTACCTTCTTTCAGAGCTGAAGCAAGACCATTATTGTCGATCGAAATAATACTTTCATCTGTAGAGGTCCAAGTGAAACCCGTTGTGGTCATATCGCCTACTTCATCGAAGAAAACAGCTTTGAACTGAGCTTCCTCTCCTACCTTAATACTCATGATGTTGCTGGTGATCTTGATTTCTGGATCCATCATTTCAATTTCCAGAATATCGGTTCCTATGCACCCGCTAAGCAGGAGCAATAGGAACCAAATAACACTAAGTTTTGGCATGTTATTTTGAGTTTAGATGAACTTATTCTGCACTTACACTACCAGTAGGAAGCGAGCCAAGGTTCTGGTTCATACCATAAGCAGTATGGTCCATTGCATTTGCCGGCGCAGCTCCCACCAATGGTTTTAACAAGAAAGGAGCAGAACTGTTATCAGGAACTGGCTCTATGCTGATGACCATAGTAGCTCCAGATAGGTCAGTTGGGAAAGTAAGTCCGCTAGGAGCGTTCATAAGGAAATCTTCACCTGGGAATGGAGGGCCTGGTTCGCTTCCGCTAAACGGGGCGGCATCGTCTGCAGCATCAACTGCTGAAAATGTACCAGAAGAGACAGGAGTGCCACCTATAACCGCCCATCCTTCGTATTTCCAACCAGCGGGAAGTGTAGGTAAAGTTAACCCAGCACCAGGTCCAGCAGCAGGGTCGAGGAACCATACACCACTATTCTCATTGTTGTCCATCCCATCGGTAGGCGTTGCCAAGATAAATTTGCCTGCCGAGCTAGCAAAATCACTTCCTAGAGCTGCGCCGTGCCCTACGCTTAGTGAGCCTGCCCCTTTCGTCAGATCTCCAGCTAAGATATGTACATCGCTTGGTGCTGGGTCATTATCTGGAATTGGCTCTATGGTAAGTACAAAAGCGCTGGCACTTTGAAGGTCAGCCATCTCCACATCAAACTCGGTTTGTGATAAGGCTCCGCTGCTGTTCACAGTAAAAGTACCAGTTGTTTTTGGGCTACCATTTACAATTATCCAGCCCTCGTAGGCATAATCAGAACCGAGGTCTTCCAACCCGTTGATCGCCAATTTCATTTTTTGTGTCGAAGAATTGTCTTCGTCGTCTTTGCAAGAGCTCATAAATAAAAGCCCTAACAAGCTTGCAAGTAAGATTACGTTTTTCATGATTTGAATAGTTTCTGTTTTAATGATGTTACAAATCAAGCGTGTAAATATTGCCTAAGTGTCACGCAATTCTCATATTTCTATCACAATGGATATTTATTTTTAAGGTGTTGTTTTTCAGTAGATTAAATATCTTTAAGCATATGAATAAGCCTCTGAGTAGTTGGTTTTTAGAAAGTGGCGTACAAAAAGGTTAGGGTATCGTGATGGTTTTGTGATACTTTCCCTACTATATTGTCATGCCAGTAATTAACACATACTATTTGACACACCCATGCAGATTTATTTTTTATGAAAAATGTACTAATAATAGAAGATGACAAGGAGATTGTTCAATTGCTAGAAATCCATTTGAATGATCTTTCTTGCCAGATTTCAAAAGCTTACGATGGGGAAAGCGGTTTGCACAAGGCTCTTTCGGAGAACCCTGATTTGATCATTCTCGATATCATGTTGCCTAAAATGGATGGAATAGAGGTTTGCCAAAAAATAAGAGCGAATAATGTGCATTCGCCAATTATGATGCTCACGGCTAAGTCAGAGGAGATAGATAGGGTGTTGGGCTTGGAAGTGGGAGCAGATGATTACCTTACCAAGCCGTTTAGCGTAAGGGAGTTTATAGCGAGGGTAAAAGCTATTTTCCGCCGAACAAAGATGATCCAAGAAAGCTTGGCAGATGACCATAAGCTTTTATTAGAGTTTGACAATTTGGTGATAGATACCAATAAAAGGAAAGTAACTGTGGATGGAAAGAAAGCAGATTTGTCACCCAAAGAGTTTGAGTTATTGGTATTGCTGGCTTCGCATCCAGGGAAAAGCTATGATCGCTCCACCTTGCTCAACTTGGTGTGGGGCTACGATTTTGATGGCTATGACCATACCGTAAATTCACACATAAATAGGTTGAGGGCGAAAATCGAACCCGATATGGCCAATCCTAAATACATCCTTACCATGTGGGGAGTAGGCTACAAGTTCAATGAGGAGATTGATTAACCGAAAAAAACATAAAAATGTCAACATCTACTTTGTCAAATCAGCTAATACGGAAATTATCCATTTCCTTTTTGTTGATTCTTCTATTGGTCGGGCTTACCCAGATCCTGATCACTTTTTATTTTACCCGAAAATATTTTGAGGAAACTACTCAGCGACTCAATGCCGAAGTGGCTGCCCACCTTATCAATGAAAAATTTCAAGATACCTCTCCTTTTTTGGAAGATGGAACTGTGAATAAGCCTTTGTTTGGAGATATTATGCACGATATGATGGCGGTAAATCGAGGTATTGAAGTCTTTTTGCTCGATGAAAAAGGGGTGGTGCAATATTCAGTTGTGCTGGACAACGATGGTAGGGGAAAAAATGTCACTCAAGTAGATCTGCAGCCTATCAAGGATTTTTTAGCTTGTAATAAACAGGCATATATCTTGGGAGATGATCCAAGAGACCAAGATGGAAAGAAGATTTTTTCTGCCGAGGCTTTCGAAATTGGTGATCACAAAGGATATATCTATATTGTATTGGCAGGGAAGGCATTTGAAGAAGTTACCGACAGTTTGTTTGCAAGTTATTTTATTCGGCTTGGGGTTGGGGCTTTTTCGGTAACCTTGGCTTTTGCCATTATCATAGGTTTGTTGGCCATTTGGTTTTTGACCAAGAGCCTTCGTGAGATCATATTTACGGTGAGAAGGTTCAAAGAAGGTGATATGCTAGCCCGTGTGCCTAATCCAGAGAGAACAGACCTATCGATTTTGGCCACCACTTTCAACGAAATGGCAGATACGATAGTGGGGAATATTGAAAAGTTGAAATCTGTGGAAAATTTGAGAAGGGAGCTGATTGCCAATGTATCCCATGACCTTCGGACTCCTTTGGCCATTATGCAAGGGTATGTGGAAACCCTCCAAATCAAAGATGAACACCTTGACCAAGTAGAAAGAGAAAAGTATTTGGGGATTTTGAAAGGAAGCGTGGATAAACTGAGCCATATGGTTTTTCAGCTTTTTGAATATTCGAAGTTAGAGGCTAAGGAGATCGAACCGCAAAAAGAGCCCTTTTCCATTTCCGATTTGGCCATGGATGTATATTACAAATGCCAAGTGTTGGCAAAAAAGAAAGATATCAAACTAGAACTTGAAATAGAAGAAAAGCTTCCTTTGGTTTTTGCCGATATAAGTTTGGTAGAGCGTGTAATCCAAAACCTGATGGACAACGCTTTGAAATTTACCCCAGAAAATGGTGCAGTAACTATCCAATTGAAACCTTCTCATGAAAGCGTGGAGGTAATGATAAAAGATAATGGGCCTGGGATTCCAGAAAACGAACAATCGTATATTTTTGAGCGGTACCGGAAAACAGAAAATGGGAAAACTCAGAGTGGAGGGGCAGGGTTAGGCTTGGCTATTGCCAAAAAAATATTAGAGATCAATAATTCTACTATCAAGGTCATTAGCCAGCCCAATAAAGGAACAACTTTCCAGTTTGGCTTACCTGTTTATGAAAATGCTATGGCTTGATACAAGTTATCCAAGGAATATTTACAAAACTCTTGAAGAGGGAATGGTATTTATCATTCCCTTTTTTTATGTCGAAGCGTAAAAATAACGACAAGGAGTAAGCGTATGACGCTTCTTTGATTAGTCCAATTTATCCTAGATAAAACACTATGTAAAAATACTGATATATTAGAAATATTTTATAAACAATGCTTAATAAGTAAACTTTTCTTTGAAAAATTCAATTTACTTTATACTATCGTTATTCAAATGTTACTATAACTTTTATCGTTCTTATTAGGAACATAAACCATTACCAAAACAAATAAATATCATGAAATCACCTAATATAGTAAGCACGTATTCGGAGCTTGAAAAATTAATTAGTGATTATGAATTTGAAAAGGCCCAGAATCTGATTGAAACCAACCTAACAGAAGATGCTACCAAATCGATGTTGGTAAAAATTGCAGACCATACTTCGGGAAACCTAGTTTACACTTTTGTATCTAAAGTCTTACAAAAAGATGAGAACAGCTTTTGGCACAAAGTTGCTTCCAAAGTAGCCTTTGAAACTTTTTCTGACGAGCATGAGGCAGAGAAAACAGGTCTTTACCATATTTTGAAAGCTATAGAGCATGAGCCAACTAACTGGAAGATGAAGGAAGAGGCGCTGAAATATTTCAGAGATGGGGCATTGCCAGAGAAATATATCAAGCCTTACGCCGAAGCGGTGTTGAGGCAAGAGCCTACTAACCATATTGCTTTGATGGCTGTAGAATCAGAAGTAGAAGCATTTTAATTTTTTGAAAACTATGCCCTCTTAGAGCTACGGAACCTTCGTTTCGTAGCTTTTTTTATTGGGGAAAGGTCAAGTTGGGATCTGAATGTGTACTTTTGGAGCTTCATTTTATTTCAATTCAAATCTAGATCTTTTATGAAAAGCCCCGATTCTTTAGCCCAAGTGGCAGAATTCCACAAAACATTCAAGCACCCGATCCAGCCTGAACCCATCGTCCCTTCACCTGAGCGTTGCCAGCTTCGTGTATCGCTTATAGCCGAAGAGCTAAAGGAGCTGGAAAAAGCTATAGAAGATAAGGATTTGGTGGAAATAGCCGATGCTTTGTGCGATATTCAATATGTCCTTTCTGGGGCTGTATTAGAATTTGGGATGGGCGAGAAATTCAAAACGCTGTTTGAAGAGGTTCAGCGCTCGAACATGAGCAAGGCTTGCAAGACCCAAGAAGAAGCGGAAGCAACAGTGAAATATTATACAGAAGAAAGAGGTACACCTTGCTACTACAAAGAAATAGATGGTTTGTACCTCGTTTATCGCAATGGGGATAACAAAACATTGAAGTCTGTAAACTATTCTCCTGCAGACTTGGCTCAGTTCCTGAAATAGGCTACGAGTTATTGTTTAATGATATTTTCAATCACTTTGGGGAAGTGTTCATGCTCTAATGCATGGATTTTTTGAACCAGAGTTTCGGGGGTATCATCGTCTGAGATACTACACTTTTCTTGGACGATGACGTCTCCATGATCGTAAATCTCATCTACAAAATGAATGGTGATTCCCGACTCTTTGTCGCCAGCTTCAATTACTGCTTTGTGAACTTTCAGCCCGTACATGCCTTTTCCCCCATAGTTAGGCAGCAAAGCAGGATGGATATTGATGATTTTTTTAGGGTAAGCTTTTACCAAGTATTCGGGTACGAGCCAAAGAAAACCTGCCAATATAATAAGTTCGGTATCTACTGATTTGAGGTACTCCAATACAACCTGCTGTTCGTTAAATTCTTTTCGATTGAAAACCAAAGTGTCTATGCCTAATGCCTGAGCTTTTTCCAACACAGGAGCTTTTGGGTTGTTTGAAAGCACGGTAAACCTGATGTTAGGCTCTTTGCCAAAGTAGTTGATTATGTTTACTGCGTTGGAACCTGTTCCCGAGGCAAAAATGGCGATATGTATTTCTTTGGTTTTCACAAATGAAAAAGTTTAGTTGACAGAACTGGCTGCAAAATTAAATTAAAACAATCATACCTAGCCCAAATAAGATAGCCAGTTTGCAAAAAGTACTCAGTCGGTGAAATTGTTTGGTAGAATCGGCTCTATAAAGCTGGCGAATGAAGTAGATGGAAGGCATGAGCATAAGCCAAAAATAGATCAGGACCTGTTTGTTTCCCGCATAAATAAGTAAGGTAATGAGCGATACGAAAAAGATGAGTAGAAGGAAATAAACCAGTATTTTGGTCTTTCTTATTCCCCAAATAATCGGCAGTGTTTTACACCCATAGCGCATATCTCCCCTTATGTCTTCCATATCTTTTATTATTTCTCTGATGAAAGAGATAAAAAAGGCGAAAATGGAAAAGAAGTAAATGAGGTGATTATGGGAACGGAAATAGAGCTCTACTATTAGCAAAGCGGCAGCAGAAAGAAAAGCTACACTGAAGTTTCCAACTAAAGGCATTCTTTTAAGTTGGTTGGAATAAAGCCAAAGCCAAACTGCGGAGCATAGGTTTACAGTTCCTATCGAGGGGGAAAGGTAAAAACCAATAAAAATCCCACTGAAATTTAGAATGGTATGAAAAGCCATCGCTATCCGCCTTCTCATGAAAGTACCTATAACGACTCTATCTGGCTTATTGATAATATCAATTTTCACATCATAATAGTCATTGATGATGTAGCCAGCGGCAGCTATAAATAGCGTAGATAGAGAGAGAAGAAAAAATTTTTCTTCTTTGAGATAGCTAAAATAGTTTGACGGTGATCCCACCAAAAAAACTCTGATGAGGTATTGGGTAGCTATAATAATGAGCAGATTGGGCAGCCTCACCAACTTATAAATGTTGGTGATTGCTCTAATGTTTATGTGCTTTGGCAAAGCAAGACTGTCCATTTAGTATATGAGGTTATATGATTAAAAATCAAACCATCATTAAGAGTTTTTAGCTGAGGCAATATTCACAGAAAATATGAGCTTATCCCAAGTAAAAATGATTTTGTCTTCTATACTGAATTTCAACCTTTCTTGTTTGTCACCATTTATTTGAGGGATGATGGCAACTCTTAAGATATCATCTTCTTGTTTATAGTCAAAAGCACCCCATTGTTCCCAATCTTTGTTCAAGATCAATGTCCACTCATTTTGATTTGGGATTGTAAAAAGGCTGTATTTTCCTTTTGGTACTTTTTGACCTTCTACTAGTACATCACTTTTAAACTCTATCCAAGTAGCCTCATCTGCACCAGTTCTCCACACTTCTCCATAGGGCACTAGTTCGCCCCAAACTTTTCTCTTTTTAACGCCAGGAGAACTGTATTGCATAGAAACCTCTACACCGTCAATTTCTCCACTGATCTTATTCATAGGGCTTGCGATTTGTTCGGGTGCATTTTCTGAAGTATCTCTATTTGCATTGCTATTTTCCGAAGAATTAGATCCACAGGAAGCTAGTAAAAAGAAGAGAGGGAGGGTAAGTGTTATGAATTTTAATTTCATGATATCTTGTATTGACTTTTATCTTTGATAATTAACTTCCGAAGTAAAACAATGCTGGTATTATAATGGTTTGCTCAACTTGAAAATGCTTTGCTATTTATTTGATCAAAAAAAGCCGATGAGTTTCATCGGCTTCATAATATACTGTAGTTAAGGTAACAAAAGGCTATAAACCAAATGCTTCTTTCACTTTATCAACATAATCAAGTTTCTCCCAAGTGAAGAAAGAAAGCTTTTCTACTTTCTTAGCCCTTGTTTCTTTGTAGAATTCATCAGTTTCTTCGATGGTTACATAGTTGAGAGCAACTTCTTCATCATAAGACTCTCTGCCCATATGACCATAGGCAGCAGTTGGAGAATAAATTGGCTTTTTAAGTTCCAACCTTTCAATTATAGCCTTTGGTCTCATATCGAAAATCTCTGAGATTTTATCAGCTATTTGGATATCGTCCATATCAACTTTGGCAGTGCCATAAGTATTGATGTTCAGAGAAACAGGTTTAGAAACACCAATTGCGTAAGCTACCTGAACAAGAACTTCGTCAGCAAGACCTGCGGCAACTACATTTTTAGCAATATGTCTAGAAGCATAAGCTGCACTCCTATCTACTTTAGAAGGATCTTTTCCTGAGAAAGCACCACCACCATGAGCTCCTTTGCCTCCGTAGGTGTCAACAATTATTTTTCTACCTGTAAGCCCAGCGTCTCCATGAGGCCCACCGATTACGAACTTACCAGTTGGGTTGATATGGTAAATGGTTTTGTCATCGAGAAGCTCCGCAGGTATTACCCTTGGGATAACGATCGCTTTCATGTCTTCAGCGATTTTTGCTAGCATTTCAGCCTCTTCCGCAAAATCGTCATGTTGGGTAGAAATGACGATTGTGTGAACTCTTACTGGAGTTTTTTCATCGTCTTTGTACTCGATGGTTACTTGAGCTTTTGCATCGGGCCTGAGGTAAGGCATCAACTCAGGTTCCTCTTTTCTGATTTTAGCAAGTTCTTTTACTAACCTATGAGAGAACGCTAGAGCCATTGGCATGTACTCCGGAGTTTCGTTAGTAGCATAGCCAAACATCATACCTTGGTCACCTGCACCTTGCTCTTTATCAACACCTTCTCCTACATTTACGCCTTGGGCGATGTCTGGAGATTGGCTATGAAGCGCTACGGTTACACCACAAGATTCGGCATCGAATTTATAATCATCATGATTGTAGCCGATTTTTTTTATAGTATCCCTAATAACATCAGGAATTTCTACATAAGCTTTGGTGGTGATCTCACCAGCAACAACTACAAGCCCAGTAGTTACGAGAGTTTCACATGCAACTCTTGATTCAGGGTCTTGTGCCAACATGGCATCTAAAATAGCGTCAGATATTTGATCTGAGATTTTGTCTGGATGTCCTTCTGAAACAGACTCCGATGTAAATAAATATGGCATAATTAGGTTATTTGAATTTTATGGTGTTACCAATATTAATTTCTTCGTTTTGAAGCTCCTTTAATGACTTAGAAAAAGTCAACTCTCTTTTGTCATCAGATAAGACTGCTTCATTATTTGAGAAACGTTTTATCTTTCCGTCGGTTTTGATGATCATTTGATAAGTAACCGTTTCATAAAAAGTGCTTAATTGCGCACTAACATCTTTCGATTGATCGTCATCTTCATTTTCAGGAATGATTTCATCGGTCAGATTTTTTAAGTTGAAAATATTTGCTTTTTCAAGGTTTCCCTTGGTGTAATCATAATACGGCTTGTACTGAACCGACTCTCCGCCTGCATCCATTTGGGATAGTGCCATATTAAGGGCATCTACATTTTCAAAACTCATCTTGATCCCATAAGTAAAGTTTTCCTTATCCTGAACTCCTTTAGCATTGGAAATTCCCGTGATGGCATTCAGTTCAGTGGCTAGTTCTATAAAGGCTGAGTCCAAACCTTCGGCAGGATTATCGCCTAGCCCGGCCTCCTTACCTTCTTCGCTGTCTGCCAGTTGGAGCATCATGTTGAACATCTGTTTACTTGCACTGAAATCCATTACCATGGAGTAAGAGCCAGAACCATCTTTTTTAATAAAGATAGATTCTTTTATTTCAAAGCAAGATGTTGCCAGAAATGCTAATCCGCACAGAAGGAAGCTTTTGATATATTTGGTCATTTATGTAATAAGGTTTGGAATACTTATTAATAGGATGGTTTGTTAGATTTGGGCAAAAGTAATAAAAAATAGAGTTCCCAATTGCCTTTCGCAAAAAATGCTGAATATTAGGCATTAAGGAGCTCTTAACTTTCAAGAGAAACAGTTCTATGGAAGGTGTTTCTCTTAGAATTTCAATACATAAACAGCTAGAAGAGTCAGAAGAACCACGATGAACAATTTGATCATCAGTGATTGGTTTTGTTCGTTTCTTTTTCTTGTAAAGGATTCGGAAATCCTTGTTTTTACATCTAGGTGATGATCTGGGTCACCTTTTGCATGTTGGCGTTTAGCCATTTCAATTTTCATCTCTATTTCCTCTTTTACAGGATCGTAGTAGCGAGGAGTGAATTCGAACCTAGTATGTGAAGGTAATTTCAAAAAGCTGGGAAACTTCTTCATATATTTTTTCTATTTATATTAATTGCAATATCATCCTTGTAACACGAGGGAATTGCTTTTTAGTTCTTTAAAAACTTATAGGAGGCTATTGCCTCAAACTATAAGGTAACCATACAAAGTTAGCAATTTATAGTTTTATGGTTGTGATATCCGCTCTACTAATGAAAGGTCGATATTTCTTCTTTCAAGGTTTGTGCCTATAACTTTTACCAGTAGTGGATCGCCTAGCCTAAATATTTCACCCGAGCTCCTTCCGCTTACATATTGCCGGTCTTCATCGTAGTAATATTCATCGTTGGGCAAGTCAGCTATTCGGAGCATGCCCTCACACTTCGTATCGTTTATTTCAATATACATGCCCCATTCGGTAAGGCTAGAGATAATTCCTTCCATTTCTTCGTGCATGAACTGCTGCATAAATTCTACTTGTTTGTATTTAACAGAAGCTCTTTCGGCATCAGATGCCACTTTTTCCCTTTCGGAAGAATGTTTACATTTTGACTCGTACTCCTCCTTCTCGGCAGGCTTTCCCCCATCTAAGTAGTGCTGAAGCAAGCGATGCGTCATTACATCTGGATATCTTCGGATAGGTGAGGTGAAATGTGAATAATGCTTGAAAGCTAGTCCATAATGACCAAATGGCTCAGTAGTATATCGAGCTTTGGACATGGTTCGAATAGCTTGGTATTGCATAATCGTTTGCTCTGGCTTTCCTTCCACTTCCTGGGCAATCTTATTTAAAGATTTTGCTAGACCATTTCCAGATGTATTTACTTGATAACCAAATCTCTTGGCAAAAAGCGCAAAGTTCATTACCTTTTCAGGATCTGGATCTTCGTGAACCCTATATACCATCGTGTTTTTATCCTTGCCTTTTCGCTGGTTGAAAACAAAAGTAGCTACTTGCTTATTGGCAAGAAGCATAAATTCTTCGATGAGTTTATGGGCATCTTTCCTGATTTTTGGTGTAAGCTCCAAAGGCTTTCCGTTTTCGTCCAACTTGAAATAAAATTCTGTGGACTCAAAACCAATAGCTCCAGCCTTAAACCTTTTGTCTTTTAAAACTTTCGCAATTTTATTTAGCACGGAAAGTTCTTCAGCGTATTCGCCCTCGTTAGTTTCTAGAGTTTCCTGCGCTTCTTCGTACGTAAACCTCCTGTCGGAATAAATAACCGTTCTGCCGAACCATTCGTTGTGGATCTTCCCTTTTTCATCGAGTTCAAAAACAGCCGAAAATGTTAATTTTTCCTCTTTAGGGCGTAAAGAGCAAAGCCCATTGGAAAGTTGTTCAGGAAGCATCGGGATGGTCCTGTCTACCAAATAGACAGAAGTAGCTCTTTCGTATGCTTCTTTTTCAAGAATGGAATCAGGCATTACATAATGTGAAACATCGGCAATGTGAATGCCTATTTCCCAAATACCGTTGCCTTTGTATTGGATGGAAAGGGCATCGTCAAAATCTTTCGCATTTTCGG
Organism: Flammeovirgaceae bacterium SG7u.111; assembly: GCA_034044135.1. Classification (NCBI taxonomy): domain Bacteria; kingdom Pseudomonadati; phylum Bacteroidota; class Cytophagia; order Cytophagales; family Flammeovirgaceae; species Flammeovirgaceae bacterium SG7u.111. Next base: position 7,257,781 of record CP139021.1, read on the forward strand.
GGTCAATAGTGAAAGTGGTGATTTCTCTGAAGTCCCTTCGTTTTTTGATCTCCTCACTGGTTATTTCTTCACTAATCGACTTGGCAGCTTTTTCTATATGGTCGGGAAATTTGAAAGGCAGCCCATATTCGAACATTATCGAATGGATTTCGGTCTCATTTTCTCCCGATTTGCCCAAAACATGCTTCACCCTTCCCACAGGACTTTTGTCACCCACAGGCCATTCTATTATCTCTACTACAACTTTTTCCCCATTTTCCGCCTTTTTGGTCATTTCCCTTGGTATGAAAATATCCGTATGCATTTTACGGTTATTTGGTACTACAAAGGCAAAGTTTTTAGAAAACTCGATTTTCCCAGCAAACTCTTTGCTGTGCCTTTCTACTACTTCTAGCACCTCACCTTCGGGACGGTTTCTTCTGGAATTGAAAAGCATTTTAAGTTTTACCTTATCGCCATGGAGCGCACCTTTTAGTCTTCTACTACTCACCCTAACGTCGTTTTCTTGCCCTTCTATAATCACAAAGGCAAATGAAGGGTTTACAAAATCTACTGTTCCTATAAAAGTATCTCCTGCTTTGTTTGAGGTATAGTATTCTCCATGCACATTTTCAATCATGCCTTTTCTAGCCATCTCATCTATGAGCATGCCCAATGAAACCTTGGCTTTGTGGCTATGGATTTTGAGCGCTTTGGCAAGTTGTCTTCTCGAAAAGTTTACATTTTCGTTTGCATTTAGCAACGTAATTATTTTTTTAACAAGATTATCCGAGACCTTTTTGGGCTTGGAATGTCTTGTTTTGTTCTTTTTCTTCATTATAAATTGGAATTTGTGCTGAGGGAAGGTTAATTGCTTTTATTGAGGTTAAGCGTCCCCCAGGCTTAAAAATAGCCTATTTGGCTGTGATATTGTAACGTTTTAAGATTTGTTATTTTGCTAAAACGCTAATTTAACTTCTGCAAAGATATAGTTAAAAAAAGATAAGTTTTAGCACAAGTATTAAAAATACCAAATTTTGGAGTCTAAATAACCGAAATATTTTGCTAGAAAAAATGCCTAGAAGAGCGAGTGTATTAATCTGACCTTGAGGGAAATAAAAAAGAGGCATAAGCCTCTTCTCTGTGTAGTTTACTATGTGTATGAGAGATTTCTTTAGCCCTGTGTTTTTTGCTCAGCTTCTTGCTGTTCTTTTTGGTACACTTCATTTTCAGGAACACGTCTGCTCAAAATGAAATAAAGGTTTTCAGCTTTTGCCCATTCGCCAGTAGTTTTATATATATCGGCTTGCTTTTCCAGCGTATGGTTTATTTTTTCGTAAATGTCTGCTTTTTCTACTTTATTATAAGCTGAATAGTAATAGCCAGCAGCATGTAAATATTGTTCTTCAGCAAACGCATCATCTCCGTCAAATAGGTTTTCGATGAAGGTAACTTTTTCCTCGAGTTGCCCATCTACACCGTACATAGAGACTATTCTTCTATATTCTTTGAGAGCTCCTTTGTAGTCACCCTCTTCAAACATACTGTTTATGTCGCTTACAATTATTCCAGTATAATCCATATTAACAATTAAATTTGTTTTATTTTTTAATAAAACACAATGTTTTAAATCTAGTTTGCAGGAAAAGAATAAGAGAAAATTCAATTTTTTAGCTATTGGACATATTCCTGCCACTAAAGAAACGCCAACTGTTGGTTGAGCTTATGAAGAAGCGAAAAAACTTTTTGTTTTTAAGGTTATTTTGAAATTTCTATTCAATATTTTACTCAATTATTTCCTCTTGAAGCTTCAAAAAGCCATTATATACTCCATTGGGGAGAGTAGAAAGTTCATCGTGGTTACCTGATTCTATAATGTCTCCTTTTTCAAGCACATAAATCCTGTCCACTTTACGGATAGTGCTCAGCCTGTGGGCAATGATGATGGTCGTTCTTCCAACCATTAATTTTTCCAATGCTTGCTGCACCATTTGTTCCGACTCCGAGTCGAGGGAGCTGGTAGCCTCGTCGAGAATCAAGATAGATGGATCTTTCAAAATAGCCCTTGCAATGGCGATTCGTTGCTTTTGTCCTCCAGAAAGCTTTATGCCTCTTTCTCCTACCAGCGTTCCGAACCCTTCGGGAAATGAGTTGATAAAACCCAATGCGTTTGCCTTTTCGGCTGCATCTTTTATTTCCTCGTAGGTAGCGTCAGGTTTTCCATAAGCGATATTTTCTTTTATGCTTCCTCCAAAAAGAACCACTTCTTGGGGTACTATGGCAATATTTGCTCGGTAGCCATTTATATCGTAGTCATAAATATTTTTACTATCTACGCTAATTTGTCCATTTTGGACTTCATAGAACCTTAAAAGCGTTTGGACGATGGTTGATTTTCCTGCTCCGCTGTGTCCTATCAAAGCTATTTTTTCACCAGAGGAAATGGTTAAGTTCAATTTTTTCAGTACTTCTACACTAGTACGAGAAGGGTAGGAAAAAGCGACATCTTTGAATGTGATGTTGCCTTCTAACTTGATTTTTTTAGCTGCAGTAATATCGTCCAATTCATGCTCGCTTTTTTCGGTCAGGATTTCCAATACTCTTTCTGTTGCGCCAATTGCCTTTTGGATAGAGCTAAAAATATCGCCCAAGCCAGCAATAGATCCACCTATAAACATGGTGTAAAAAATAAAAGAAGTGAGATCTCCGATACTCAGCTCCCCTTCTTGGACAAGGTTTGCCCCGTACCAAAGTACCAGCACAACCCCACCAAATAGGGCGAAGATGATAAATGAAATAAAAGCTCCCCTGAATCGTGCAGCTTTTAGGGCTATACCAACTGTTTTGTCCAATGCTTTTCCATACCTGTTTACCTCAAAAACTTCGTTGGTAAATGCTTTTACAATGTTGATGGCGGTAAGCGTTTCTTCCACCACCGTATTTGCCTCGGCTAGCGAATCTTGGGTTTTTCGGGAAAAGCTCCTTATAAACTTGCCAAAGGAAAAACCAATCAGCACCAAAACGGGAATAATGGCGAGCATAAAGAACGTTAGCTTGGGCGTGACAAAAAATAGAATAGTTGTTCCTATAAGTAGGATGGAAGTTTGCCTCACAAATTCGGCGAGGGTAACTGAAAACGTATCTTGAAGCAGTGTGACATCACTGGTGATTCGGCTCATAAGTGCACCTGAGCGGTGTTTGTCATAAAAAGCGAGCGGAAGCGTGATGAACTTTTTGTAGAGATCTTTGCGGATATCCGCCATTGCCCTTTCACTTACTTGGGCAAAAAAGAATACTTTTAGAAAAGAAAAAATACTTTGAAGTACTAAAATACCCAAGAGCAGAAGGGCTATTTGGTCGATACTCCAGGACACGTATGCTTCTCTCGTGGCCGCATCTACCAGTTTTCCCGTGAAAAATGGAAAAGATAGCAGAACTGTGCTGGAGAAAAGCAAGCTGATAAGCCCTGCGATGAAAGGTGGTTTGTAGGGCAGCACATATCTATAAATCCCAATTAACTTTTTTAGCCCTTTTTTGTCTAGTTTCTTTTTTTCTTCCCCTTCCGAGCTGCGTTTTCTTCTTGCCATTAATTTTTGAGGTTCCTAATTGAAAGTTGGAGTTGATACTTGAGCTTGTATTGCCAATTTGTACTTTTGGGCTGGTTCAGAAGTTTCAAGCTTCAATATGACTTAGTTTTTGTTTTGCAATGCAAAATTACTTATAAATTTTGCCGCAATTTATAGTTTGTTCATGGTTATACCAATCAGCTATTTTGCTTTGCGCCTAAGGCTTTGCAAAAAGCAAAACTTGTTGACGCAGTAGCTTGTTTGTTTATTCACACATACGATTCTTTTTTTAGTAGATTTAGCCGATTTTTAAATAGGTAACAAACAGAAGATAATGATGCAAGAAGTTGGGGAAAGAAAAACTTTTTTTGTGGATGTGCTGCTGCCAGTACCCATCCCCCAGCTATTTACCTACCGTGTGCCCGAGGAAATGAACGAGTACATAGCAACTGGCCTGAGAGTAATTGTGCCTTTTGGCCCTAGGCGGGTACTGACGGCTATCATTATCAATATCCACCACAAGGCTCCTGAAAAATACCAAGCCAAATATATTTTGGATGTGTTGGACGAAGAGCCTTGCGTAAACCCTACCCAAGTAAAGTTTTGGGAATGGATAGCGTCCTATTATATGTGTACCACTGGCGAGGTAATGAACATTGCCATTCCTTCGGGTTTGAAGCTCACTAGCCAATCTCGGATTCAGCTAAATCCTGAGTTTGACTTTGAAACCACCGAAATAGAATTTACCCCAAAAGAAGAACGCTTACTGGAAGCTCTGAAACGTGCCGACAATATGCCTTACGATAAGGCTGCAGCTATTTTGGAGGTAAAGAACATCTACAATATTCTTAAGTTTTTGATAGCCAAAAAAGCTATTTTGATTTTTGAAGAGGTAAAAGAAAAGTACAAGCCTTTAAAAATCAAAAAAGTACGGTTGCAAGAGCTATATGTGCAGTCGGAAGAAAGCCTTGAAAAGCTTTTTGAGCAATTGGCTAAAAAACCGAAGCAGGAAACGCTTTTGCTCAAATACCTTTCTCTTGTCCCTATTTATTCGCACCCTCAGGCAAATCTGGAAGGCATTGAAAAAAGTAAACTTCTGGAGCAAGGAATGTCTCCTTCTTCGTACAAAACCTTGGTGAAAAATGGTGCTTTTGAAGAGTTTGAAATCATTATCTCTAGGTTTGATGAGTACGAACCGCCAACAGACCTAGCTTCGTTTGGCTTGAGTGAAGAGCAAACTATAGTCAGGGATAAAATCTTGGACGATTTCTCAGAAAAAAACACAGTATTGCTTCATGGAGTGACGGGAAGTGGAAAGACAGAGGTTTACATAGATTTGATTTCTAAGAATTTGGAGAATGGAAATCAGGTTTTGTTCCTTTTGCCAGAAATAGCCCTCACCGCCCAGATAGTTGGGAGATTGAGTAAGGTTTTTGGAAAAAAAATGGGGGTGTATCATTCTCGGTTTTCAGACAATGAAAGAGTAGAAGTGTGGAAAGGAGTGCAAGACGGAACGTACAATTTCATAGTAGGTGTCCGCTCGTCAATTTTTCTACCGTTCGATAATTTGGGGCTGATTATAGTAGATGAGGAGCACGAGCCGTCTTACAAACAATACGATCCTGCCCCACGCTACAATGCCCGTGATGCCGCTATGGTATTGGCAAATTTCCACCATGCAAAAACCCTTTTGGGCTCAGCCACTCCTTCCGTAGAGTCGTACTACCTTGCCCGGAAAGGGCAATATGGTTTTGCGGAGCTTACGCAAAGATATGGCGATGCAGTGATGCCAGAGATTGTTTTGGCCAATACAAGACTTGAGCAGCAGCAGCGGAAAATGAAGGGCGATTTTTCGAGCGTTCTTTTGGGTGAAATAGAAAGAACGGTTTCGGAAAAATTTCAGGTGATTTTATTTCAAAACAGAAGAGGATACGCGCCTTATCTTACTTGCGAGACTTGTGGATGGATTCCAAAATGCAAGCAGTGCTCTGTTAGTTTGACCTATCATCTGTACCGCAACCAAATGCGCTGCCATTATTGTGGTTATTCCGAACCTCCCATTCATTCTTGTGCTGTTTGCGGGTCTAAGAAAATAAAAACGGTGGGGCTAGGCACGGAAAAAATTGAAGACGAGCTCAAACTCTTATTGCCCACAGCCCGCATCGACCGGATGGACTTGGACACCACGAGGAAGAAAAATAGTTACCAACAAATTATTTCAGATTTTGAACAGCAAAATATTGATATACTTGTCGGGACACAAATGGTGACCAAAGGGCTAGATTTTGACTGTGTTCATTTGGTTGGTGTATTCGATATCGACCGCCTGATTCACTTCCCCGATTTCCGCTCGCACGAAAGAGCTTTCCAAATGATGACCCAAGTAAGTGGTAGAGCTGGACGCCGAGGGAGGCAAGGAAAAGTAGTTATCCAGACATCTTCTCCGGAGCAACGCTTGCTCAAATTAGTGGTAAATGGAGATTATCAATCATTCTTTGCACGGGAAATTCAGGAGCGAAAAAAGTTTTTGTACCCTCCTTTTACAAGGATAATCGAGATTACATTGAAAAGTGAGGATAAAATTTTGTGCCAAGATGCTGCTGATTTTTTTACTAAAAACTTGGCAAAGCAACTAGGTAAAAGGCGAGTATTGGGGCCTGAAGCTCCCTTTATTGACCGAATTAGAAATCAGTTTTTGAGAAATGTGATGATTAAGCTGGAGCGAGGGACGGTTAATCTATCACTTGCTAAAGAACTTATTGAGAAAGAAATTGATGAGCTGGGTAAACATAAGCAGTATAAAGCAGTAGCTACTGTGATTGATGTAGATTCAATTTAAATAAAAGTTTTTCTAACCAGAACCTTTTTTTTAATCAATCGTTTATATATTTAGATAATTATCTAAATACTATGAAAAAAGTTTTTAAAGCAGTTGATGACCCTACCAGGAGGGAGATACTGGATATGCTGAAGTTAAAGGACATGACAGCAGGCGAAATAGCCGAGGTGTTTTCCATTAGCAAGCCAAGTATTTCTTATCACCTCGATCTTCTCAAACAGGCAGACTTAGTCAGTTCTGATAAAAAAGGGCAATTCGTGTATTACTCGCTCAACACTTCGGTGCTCGACGAGGTAATTGGCTGGTTGCTAAACTTAAAAAAATAATACTCTACCTTTCTAAACCTAATGTTATGGATGTTAAAAGTTATCTGAAAAAAGAATGGTTGTTTTTTGTAGTGCTTCTGATACCATTTGTGGTGTATGCAATTATGTGGGAGTCAATCCCTGAAAAATTGCCCTCTCATTGGAACTATAAAGGGGAGATAGACGGGTATACCCAAAAAGGTTTGAGAATATTTTTTCTACCTTTTATTAATGTAATCGTGTATGTCCTGGTTTTATTCGTTCCCAAAATTGACCCTAAAAAAAGAATAGATATTTATGTTCCTGGAGTAAGATCGCTTCGCTTTGTGTTATGTACTTTTTTATCTGCATTATCTCTACTGATTCTGGCGACTGGACTAGGTTATGTCTCAGACTCATCTAAAATCATCAACCAGCTTATTATTTTGCTTCTGGTATTTTTGGGAAATTATATGGGTAAAATAAAGCCTAATTATTTTATTGGTGTAAGGACTCCTTGGACTTTAGAAAATAAGGAAGTCTGGAAAAAAACTCACAGGTTCACTGGGCTTTTGTGGGTCTTAGCCTCTGTTCCAATGCTTTTTATAAGTATTTTCTTGAGTTCGGTACTCATGAGCAAAGTATTCACAGCTTTTGTTCTTACTATCGCTTTGATACCAGTGGTTTACTCCTATATTCTTTTTAAGAAGCTCCAACATGTAGAAAATACCAGTCACTAATTATAGAGGCTATTGTTATAGTGTGGAGGGCAAATAAGATTTGAAAAACGATAGCTAAAAGAAACACCTAAATAATAGTAGGTATCATTATCACTGCGAGGCGACCTTTGGAACTTTGGGAGGTTTGGGTTATCAGAAATACCATCAACATCATCAGAGAAAGTCTTGGTAGTGGTGAATTCCCAATTCATGGAAATTCGGCTGCTAAGAGCTTTTTTAATTCCTACTCCAAATGGTATACCTGGCGTTACAATATTACCGCCCGTATAAGGCACTCCTTCATCAGGAGATGAAGTGATACTAGATAAGGAGAACCCAGCAAAAATGTAAGGGCTAAATTTGTCAATTCGGCTATCCCTTCTGTAGTCAAAAAAGTGATATTCCAATATGGTATTACCTTCCACTATAAAAGAAGAAAAGGAAAAATCTCTCTCTTTGTAAAAAGGATCTGAAGAAAGGTTATCAGCTCCTGCGATTTGCCCGACAGTTACACCTGTTCTCCAACTTAAGCTAGGAACAAAGTTGAACCTAATATGAAAATTGCCTGCTGGTCGAGTATTTTGTATTTTAACAACAGGAGCTACGTCACCTTTATAATTCATTCCGCCAAAGCCTGCACCAATTTCAAATCGTTGGATAACAGACTGCCCATGAGCTAAATTTACGATTAGTAAAAGCACAAAAACTCCTAATAGCTTATGTAGTTTCATAACACTTATTCTTCTTGATTAAAGTATAGGTTGCTCTATATTAGGAAGCTTTAGGGTGTGGGTACTAACGATATTTAGGTGTTTTTATGAATGAGAATATGTAGGCAACATGGAATCCCATGACGAAATAAGCATCCTTATCAGATCCGCCTCTAAGCTCGCCTACACCACCCTGACCATATCCTCTAACAGAGGTGTAGGTTCTTCCATCTACAGTAGAAACAAAGGTTTCGGTTTCTGGTGAACGAGCCTCGCCACTATATCGATCTGTTGGTTCGGCTGAACGATCATGCAAAGACCTTGCTAAAGGGTCTTCAAACTCTCCTAGATCTACATAACTACCTCCTACATCGTCTAAATAGTCGGAAAATGTAAACCTATAACCGACTTCAAACCCGATGTCCATGCTTGTACTGATTCTATACCTAACACCAACTCCTACAGGAATTGAAATACCAACAGCAGCATAAGGCTTGTCTTGATTTTCTGTTTTTAAAGGTCTTAAATCAACCCATTTCGAGCCAGAATATGGTGTTCCAGTGTGCACGTCTGCTTCTGGGCGAATAGCTTGTGGGTTATGGTAATAGGCAGCAATACCTGCCATTAAGTAAGGTATTGGAACATCAGGTCTTCTTTGGGCAAGTCCTTGGTTTTCTATAAAGTCAAAAAGTACAGTTGTACTAAGCTCATAGAGGTTGTTTCTGAAATGTAAATTTCTTTTATATCTGTAAAAACCTCCTGTGTCTTTATCTGTAGGGTCGGCAGAAGTATGGTCACTACCAGCTAACTGTCCCCATGCAAAAGCCATTCTACCTGTGAAGCGTGGTAAGAACCTTTTTTGGGCAAAAACACCTATATTAGGTCGGGTGTATTTTATATCCATGCTACCAAGGTTGCTTTTGGGAACAATATCTCCAAAATAATGCATGGAATTAGCCGACATGCCGACACTCCAATACCTTTTCTTTTTAGTAAATCTACCTTGACCTCCCAACTTTAGCCATTGGGCAGACACAGGGGCTGCTAGCAAAAAAAGCGCAAAGAAGACAATAGAAAAGTATCTGTTGGTTTTCATAAGTAAACGTAAAGTTGGTTGCCGTAGTAATTCTTTAAGCAACATGTATAAAAGACATGGTTTTGTAATCAAATTTGATGCAAGAAAGCTTAAAACTTTAAAATATTGATTCTATAACAAAGAAAAAATTAGTGTATTTTTCAAATGTTCACATTTCTTTTGAAAAGCTATTCTGACCTCTAACGCTAAAATAAACATTTTTTTATTTACCGCTAGTTATGCATGCTGTTTATTCGGTGAAATTTAATTTTACAGTCATAAAATTATAAAACAATAAAGATCAATGCATTATAAAATATATTGACTTAAATCTTTATTTACGATTAAATCTGACAGTTTTTCCTCTACCATTTGCTTGTTTACGGAAATTTTAGAGTTGGGCACAATGGTATCGGGTACTTCAAAAAGAAAATCATTTAGTAAATGGCTCATAACGGTATGAAGCCTTCTTGCCCCTATATTTTCTATTTCCGTATTAATGTTAAATGCGATAGATGCTATTTCTTCCAAAGAATCATCAGTGAAACTTAAAGAAACGCCCTCTGCTTCAAAAATAGCTTCATACTGTTTTGTAAGAGCATTTTTTGGGGCTTTCAAAATTTGGTAGAAATCTTCTTTGGTAAGGCTGTTGAGCTCTACACGTATAGGGAAACGACCTTGTAATTCAGGAATAAGGTCGGACGGTTTTGAAACGTGAAATGCTCCTGCTGCTACAAAAAGAATATGTTCGGTATTAATTATCCCATACTTGGTATTTACTGCTGATCCTTCCACAATTGGGAGTAAATCTCTCTGAACTCCTTCCCTACTTACGTCAGCTCCTCCTCCGCTTTTGGATGAGCTACTTGCGATCTTATCGATTTCATCAATAAAAATAATTCCAGTATCTTGGGCTTTGGCAATAGCAAGTTCCTTTACCTCATCCATGTCGATCAGCTTGGCACTTTCTTCTTCGTGAAGGATTTTCCTTGCTTCTTCTATCGTAACCTTTCTCTTTTTTTGCTTTTTGGGAAGCATCCCGCCAATCATCTCTTGGATATTCATCATAGAAACTTCGTCCACAGAACCTCCAATTACCCCAACGCCAGAGTTATTGGCATTTTCTACAGTTATTTCAATCTTCCTATCCTCTAGCTCTTTGTTTTTTATCTTCTCTCTAAAGCGTTCCCTCGTTTTTTCATTCAATTCGGTATCTGTGGTTGGGGTTTCTGAGGAGCTGCTGGGAATTGGGTTATTCCCTCTTCCTTTAAGTGGAGGAATTAGGGCATCAAGAATCATTTCCTCCACTATTTGATCCACTTTCTCCCCTATTTCCTTTTTCTTCTGGTCCCTTACAATCGCTACTGATTGTTCCATCAGGTCTCTTACCATGCTTTCTACATCTCTACCAACATAGCCAACTTCGGTAAATTTTGAAGCTTCTACTTTGGTGAATGGAGCATCGGCAATTTTAGCCAACCTACGAGCAATTTCTGTTTTACCTACACCGGTTGACCCTATCATTAGAATATTGTTGGGCATTATTTCTTTTTGCATCTCGGGTTTGGCGTGCATGCGTCGCCATCTGTTTCTGAGTGCAATAGCTACATTTCGTTTGGCAGAGTCCTGGCCAATAATATATTTGTCCAATTCTTCTACTATTCCTTTGGGTGTCAGGTAATTATCGGGTAATGACATAGTTATGAATAAAATATTTTGAATGCTTGCGTATTAATTAATGATAATGAATTAGCTTGACTAACTTAGTAAGGGGCGATAGGGTTTGGCTTATGTAAACAATTCCCACCTAAAAATATTTTAAATGAATGGTTGCCTAAAAAGTTTAAGCTTGATTCTTTGAAAGCAAATTTACATTAATCAGTTAATTATTTGCTTCTTCTTTTTGATCAATGACTTTGTATTGGCTGTGATTGTGATGGAATTTGTTCCTTCAGATACAAATTGCGACGAACGGGAATAAGCAATTTCAATTTTTTTGACTCGCAGCATTGCTCCAAAAGAAAACCCTGCTAATCCCCGCCTTTGCTCAAGTATCAACTCTTTTCTTTGTAAAAAGTTGTACCCAACTCTTAAGTTGAAGTTTTTACTGAACACAACTTCGCCTCCTAATACAAAATGCCTTGATAGTTTATCTGCAAATGAAATATCGTTAGTAGTCGGTTGGCCAAATCCATCGTCGGAGTCCGAATCGTTAGGATCATCGTAAGCAATTTGCAGAAATCGGTGTAGTTCCCGAGCGGTAAAAGAGAGCCTAAAAGGCATTCTTTCTGGTTTGAAAGTGATACCGATTAATGCATCGAAAGGCATGGAAAAGGATTGATTGGGGAGGTAATTCTGAAAAGCAAAGCCAATATTCCTGAAGGTAAGCCCAATAGTAAGATCTTTGGTGGGGTGGGAGAAAACTCCCCCCAAGTCAAATAGCAATCCACTAGCTTGGTATCCAGCTATATTAGATTGGATGATTTTTGCATTTGACCCTAACTTAAAAATACCGAGTTGCTGCGAATGGGAGAGGATCATCATAAAGTCATTGGACTTAAAGCTTCCAGTAGCCTCCCCATTTTCGTCATACCCGTCTATCTCACCATAGTTTAGTTGTTGAATGGCTATTCCCCAAGTGCCTATTTTATTGAAGTCAGCGGTAAAAAGCAATTGGTTGTTTTGAATGCCTGCGTGGTAAGAGTGGTGGTTAAATGAAATAAATCGGTCGGTAGAGTCGGAAAGGAGTGCCGGGTTGGAGGTAAACATGGTTGGATCCTGATGAGACGAGGTGATGTTTACCCCGCCCAACCCAACTTGCCTGGCATTTATAGGCAAGTCCACAAACTGGAAAGACCCTACCCCTCCAATTTGAGCAAATGTAGAATAGCTGAAAAAACAGCTAAATAAAAAGAATGAAAGAAATCTATTTTTGTTTGAAAAGTCTAGAATAGCCCGAATATGCTGCATGTAAACCTTTTTTATTTACCTACCAAAACCCATAAATCAGGTTTTTGATTTCCTTTATCGCAAATATATCCAATAGAAAGCAGATAGCGGCTATTTTGTTAAACTCAAGACTTCAGGGTGTTTCTTGTAAAAGGATTATAAGCAAGTTTGCTTATTCTTCCTCTTTAATTTCTCCTTCCAAGATTTGGTCTGGGTTACCTTTATAGTCTACCGAGCTACCAAAAGATGTATTGATATTTAGCTTTTGAGAGGCAAAAACTTGGGCGTTGCTCACGCCAAGAGCATCTACTTTGACTCTTTTGGCTTTGAAATCATAAGCTTCTACAACTGAAGCACCGAGTATTTTGAGGCTAAGGGATTCCCCAACACCTTTTAAGGTTGCTTTTGAAGCACCGGTAGCTTCCAATTCAAGCATTTTAGCATCTATTTCCGCATAAAGCTCTACTGCTCCCAAGAGGTTGATTCTTGTTTCTTTTGTTTCAAAGCCTTTTAAATTGGCTTTAATAGCCCCTTCTAGTTTTAAATTCTCAAAACGTGGAGTAGTGATGGCAATGACAATTGCTTCGGGTTTTTCTGAAGATGATTGCTCAGATTTTTTTATCCATAATTCCCTATTTTCATTTATGATCTCCAAATCGTCGTACTGACTTTTGTTCGTCATGATCGATACTGTACGGGTATTTCCCTGGGTAAGTTGAACTTCAAATGCTCCGCTAATTCTTATGTTGTCAAAATCATCGTACTCATTCGTACTAGAAACTGAGCCAAAATTTTCCTGTTGTTGCTCAACTTTAGCACTGGCGCAGTCCACACAGTTCAGCCCGTTTTCGTCAAAGAACCAAACATGGTTTTCTCTCAGGTCGCTCACCGAAAAGTTATTAGGGTGTAGCGTATTCAGTAAAATATCCTTGAGCTGGTAATCCATGGTAAATTCTTTTTTGTAAGGAAGAAACAAGCGGAGTTTGACTTCCTGCATGCGATATGGAGCATCTTCTTTGAGGGTAAAATGCGTGTTGAAAACAAGGTTTTGATTAGAAGGCTCAAAGTCATAAACAGCCTTTTTGGCATTTTGAATAGCTTGTTGCCTAGTTTTTCCCCTTGACTCGTGCCACTGCACCAATTCTATCTCATTTCGTTCGTGACCCCTAATGGTCAGCTTTACATTAGAAAATTCGTCTTTTGCATTTTCATTGATAGAAAGCTCAAGTCTTTCTTCGGGCACATCAAAAACTTTCACCTGCTTTTCGGTACCGCTGGCTTGAAATTCTGTAAAGAAAATGGGTAGGGTAACTCCCGCTCCTATCAGCCCAATGATCCAAAGGCCTAATAGCCCCCAGTTGACCAAAGGAGCAGTGATTATGCGGCTGGCTATAAGTGAAAGCCCGAGAATTCCTACAAATATAAAAGGGACCCAAGCCGCCATAAATCCAAATACAAGACCTAGCGGAGGTAAGCTGTTTTGGATAATTGAAATTGGGATTTCAGCATTTTGTGCGATTTGGTCAAAGTTGTTGATAACTCCGAAAAACACGCCAAGCACTCCCAAAAGGGCTACTGTAACTGCCAAGGAAACGATAAATAAAAAGATGCCTGCAAGTACAGATAAAAATCGAAATAAAAACCTTCCAAATGGTTTTAAGTTTGGACCTGCCCCATCTAGAAGTTTAGAAATTAGCCTAAATGGGAAAAGAAGAATTTTTACTAAAATGTTTTCATCTTCCTCATCGTCTCCAAAATGCAGACTGTCCTTTATTTTGCTTTCTATATTGGAAAGGGTAATCGGTTCTCCCTTCATTTGCATCTTTTCGGTAATGGATCGGGCTTCGGGCGTTATAAACCAAATAATAAGATAGGTGACAAGCCCTATACCACCAGTAAAAGTACTTGCCACAAATATTACTCGGACAATTGTTTTGTCTATTCCAAAATATGCCGCAACTCCGCTGGCAACCCCTCCAATTACCTTCCGGTCCTCGTCGCGGAAAAGCCTTCTCATATTTTCATCTTCTTCGAGCGACCAAGAGCCAGGGATCACTATCCATAAAAGAATGTACGCAAGTACAAAAAAGCCAGTGATGGTAAAGTCAAACAAAAAGTCAAACACAGAAAGCATGAATACCAACCTGATCCAGAGCGGATCTATTTTGAGGTAATGTGCCATTCCAGAGCAAACTCCCCCAATCAGCCTCCTTTTTTCATCCCTAAATAATTTTTTGCCACTTTTTGGTTCGCTAGCAGCAGAATAATAACCCGACTCGGCACTTGAGTAACCAGTGCTATAACTCTGGTCACTCGTAGCTTCCGCAGCTTCAAAGTCAGTGACACGCCCCATAGTTTCAATAAGCAGGTCTACATCTTCAACTGTAATTATCTGCTTGTTCTCATTGAGTTTTGAAAGAAATATTTCAGCGATCCTATTTTCAATATCAGCAATAATTTCTGAGCTATCTTCGTAGTTGGCAAAGTAGGAGTTGATCTCGCTGAGGTACTCAGAAAGGTTTTCGTATCCATCTTCTTCTATATGGAAAATTATCCCCCCAATATTGATACTTATATTTTTCTTCATGACTAATGCTATTTTTCCTGAGGCTGCTTTTGAAAGGTATTAATGGTTGATAATTTGATTGGTAGAAGAAATAAGTCCTTTCCAAGTATCGGTAAGGTTGAGTAAAAAAGCCTTTCCTTTGTCGGTCAGTGTATAATATTTTCTAGGCGGTCCCGTGGTCGACTCTACCCATTTGTAGTCAACTAGTTCAGCTTTTCGTAGTCGGGTGAGGAGCGGATAGAGCGTTCCTTCCACCACCATGATCTTTGCGCTAGTAAGCTCGTCCAGCATGTCGGATGCGTATATCTCTCCCCTGGAAATTATGCTCAGCACACAAAATTCAAGAATACCTTTTCTCATCTGTATCTGGGTATTTTCCAGGTTCATGCTTATATATTTACTTAAAATAAAGAGATTTTCACTTTTCTGTAAAGCTAAAGTAATAGGGGAACTTGGTATTGCCAAGTACTATATTAAGAACATTAGCTTGTATAGGATAGTTGGTGTATTTTGAGGTTAAATGGCAAGAGTTGAAATATCCTAAAAAGAGCTTTTAGGATGTTTATTCGCTATTTTTATTGTTTTTGGTAAGGTAAGAAAGATCATCTTGGCAAAGTGCGGAAATAGTTGAGGTGATGAACTCGGCTCGTTGGTCTTGGCTAAAAAGGTCCAGTTTTTTGCCGGCAAGTTTGTGCAACATGGATTCGAGAATATCTATCGAAAGCTCGGCGCTTTTCTTCTTCAGCAAAAGATTATACCTTATTTGCTGTTTGCTGGGAAGGGGTTCTCCCATAAATTTCAGATGGGTTATTTTAACATTGGAAATCTCAATTCCAGCTTTTTTACAAGCCTCGCTTAGTTCTACATCTAGCTTGCTATTGAGGGTAGGGAGGTCTTTGAGCGTAGTGGTGGTTGCATTGTCAAAATGCTGATAAGGATATTGCCCAACTAGCTCACCAAGGCAGATTTTTGCTTGGTTTTTTATGAAAGCTTCGGGAGAATCAGAGGCAAATAAGCTGAGATATGAATCTTGGATCTTCCACACTATAGAAGCTCCAATTTCCACCAATTCGGCATTTTGGTCGGGGAGGGTAAGTTTTTCAGTTTCGCAAGAGTGTAGTTTGAGAGAAAGCTTAGTTCTGCTCATAAAGGGGTTTCCCCAATAAAAGCCCGCTTTTTTTACACTACCTTTGTACTCTCCAAAAAAAGTTAGTACGCTTGCTTCGTTTAGCTGAACGGTGAAATACCCTCTAAAAAGCACAAGCGAAACTAGGAGAATGACAATGCCAGTTTGCCCTAGCTGCTCAGTATAAAAACAGGCAAGTGCACTGGCAAAAATCAGCAAATGAATAATGATAAATGTAAACCCTGAAGCAGGTTTGAGCTTTTTTTCGGTTTGCATATATTTTGATTGAAAATGCGATAAGTGGTATGCACTGCTACTATTGCCTATATTAGCAAAAATAATCTGTTATGAAAATTAACTCGGCAACATTTATAGGTAGTTACCCAAAAATGGAGGCTTGCCCCAAAAGCGGTTTGCCAGAGTATGCGTTCATTGGCAGGTCAAATGTGGGAAAGTCCTCTTTGATCAATGCGCTTACCGACCGAAAAAAACTAGCCAAGATTTCTGGTACTCCAGGAAAAACACAACTTATTAATTATTTCACTATCAACGATAGTTGGTATTTGGTCGATTTGCCAGGCTATGGCTGGGCGAAGGTGAGCAAAAAAATGAGGGATAGTTTCGACGAGATGATTCGTACCTACATCTCCAAAAGAGAAGGGTTGATCTGCACGTTTGTGTTGGTAGATATCAGGCACTCCCCCCAAAAAGTAGATATGGAATTTATGGAATGGATGGGTGAAAATCAGTTGCCTTTCTACATCGTATTTACCAAAGCTGACAAGCTTTCGGCAAAAGGGGCTGAAAATGCCGTGGAAAAATACAAAAAGGAGTTTTTAGAAACTTGGGAAGAGATGCCAAGGCATTTTATAACCTCAGCAGAGAAAAAAATAGGGGTAAATGAGGTTTTAGATGCAGTTGAAGAAATTAATAAAAGCTTAAAATAGTCGAAGAACGACAAGGGTTAGAAAGGGAAAGCGGTAAATGTTTTACTTTTTAGCCGAAGTTGATTTGTTTTGCACCCTTAATCAATATTAGAAGCGAAAATACCAAAGAGATGAGTGGATTTACATTAAAAGAAATAACTACGATAGCTGGCAAGTCTGGCTTGTTCAAAGTAATTAAAACCACCCGTACAGGGATGATTGTAGAGTCCTTGGACGATAAGAAGACAAAAGTAGTTGTTACACCAAGTCACAGGGTTTCTGTGCTAAAAGAAATATCTGTTTATACTACAGGTGCCGAAGAGTCGGTAGAATTAGAAGATGTTTTCAAAAAAATAACTGCACTACGAGGCGAAAGCGTTGAAATCGACTTGAAAGATAACGCTGCCTTGATGTCATTTATAGAAGAAATCCTTCCCGATTACGATAGGTCAAAGGTGTATCCTTCTGATATTAAGAAAATTGTAAGTTGGTACAACTTATTGAAAAAAGAGCTCCCTGAGGTTTTTGCAGTAGAAGAAGCTGAAGCTCCAAAAGAAGAAACTCCAAAAGCTGAAGCTAAGCCGAAAAAGAAGAAAGCAGAAGAAAAGCCTGCCGAAGATAAAGAAGAAAGCAAAAGCTAGATAGACTTAAAAGAGGTAGGTTTCATAATTTGGAAACCTGCCTCTTTTTTGGTTAAATAGATTTAACCACATAAGTAAACCGAACACTGGTATTGCGAAAGACATGTTTTTCGGCATAAGGACCTACCGTATAATAAAAGGCAACCCCCAATCCTCCTTTCACAAGCCCTAGTATTTTAGATTTTAATAAGTTATTGAACAATAGCCCTGTTTCATAAAACCCTTTTGAATAATCTTCGAATGTAATCCCTACATGGTCTTCTTTGTTGCCATCAAATACTCCCCATCCTGCATTAAAGGCAATACCAAGCTCAGGCTTAAACTTTCCCTCTTTTGGGATTAGTTTTTTGAAATTATGAGTAACAAAAATGTTGGTGAACTTATTGGTTACAAACCCATACAAATCCATTGTTTGGAAAGCGTCTTTAATAAAAATACCACTACTGTACCCAATGCTATTTTTACCGCCCCTACCATTAAAAAGTACTGGATAAGGGTTGTTTGGTTCTACAACCCCAGCTTCTATAGTAATACTTGATTCGCCATATTTTGGGTAATAAATAGTAAAATCGACTTTCCCTGAAAGCCTGCTGTAACTAAATTCCCCATCTAATAAGGTGTTTATCCCTTTGCTATAATTTATAAAAAAAGCGGGATAACTAAAGTTTCCAAAAAGCTGGTCTCCTCCAGCTATTTCATACTTCCCCATAAAGTTTAGCTCTGTAAAGTGTAACTTGTAAGGATTGTCTTGAATTAAGGATGCTTCAGGTCTGTATATATAATCGTATGTATTTTCTTTGCTGTATTTAGCCCCTTCCAGTTTGATTTCAATATTTTGGTTTAACCTACCTGAAAAATCAACTGAAGTCTTTCGTAATATATCCATCCGAGAGGTGAATAACCTTCTGAAAAAACTTTGGGTTGTGTTTAGGTAATCATTCCTCCCTGGTTCTTCTAGGTCTTTTACGTAACTTCCCCCAAGGCTAAAGTTTTTGTTTTTGGTGAGATAAAAATCAAAATCTCCACCATATTTCCAAGCTTGGTCTTCAAAGCCATAAGCAGTATAAGCACCAACGGAAAACCTAGAGAAGAGCTTTTCTGATGTTCTGGCTCCTATTCCCAATCTCAAAAATTCGTAGCTGTTTATTTTAAATAGGTTATTTAGGTCAATGCCAATCCAATTGAAGGCTAGTTCATTTTTGTAAAAAGCCTTACTTATCTTGTACCATTTTTTTAGTTTGCTACCATCATAGTTTTGGTAATCGGTAAGGTAGCTTAGCCTTTCTGTTTCAGTGAGGTTTTCTTCTCTTTTGAGCTCCCAAAACTCTTCGTTTTCTTCGTTGAAATTATCGAATAGTATTATTCCAAATTGTAGGTCTCTTTTGGTGCTAAAGTCAAGGTTCGAATAATAAGATTGTTTGGTGATAGTACTTCCAAGGTATTTTTTAGGATATTCCTTGAGGCTTATTATTGAGCTTTCTTGTATCGGGTACCACTTTTTCTTTTTTCCAAAATACAATAGTTGCTGATAATAGGTGATTTTCCTCAGTACACCATTGTACGAAAACGTTATCATAGCAATGGAATAGTTCTTACTGCTGATGTATAACCGCCCCTTTAAAGTTCTGTTGAATGAGTTAGGCTTTCCCGAAAAAGCAATTTGATAAATACTGTCACCTTCCTGCCTTTTGTAGGAGTTTTCTAGGGTAAAAAAGTATTGCTTATAGCTTTTTCCCAACGGAGAAATAAACCGTTCCCCATACATAACAATGTTATTTTCATAAAGAGAAATATTATTTAAGCCAATTTCAGTGTTTTTTAACTCATCCATTTTTAGACCGCTTTCTTTGGCTGCCTTTATCGTAGTTTGGCTTTTTCCTACCTTGGAGTGCGTATTGCTTCCATAGGTTTCCAGTAGGTACAGGTGATGTCTGTTTTTAGACTTGATCATAGATAGGAAAAGAGAGTCTGGGTCATGCTCGATCATATTGGGAGTGAAAGTTAGGTCAACTTTGGTCTTCTCATAAAAATCATATTTATAAGCTCCTTGTCTCAAGAAATTGTTGGAATCGGCATTTGCCAACACTTGTTGAATGATCAATTCAGCATCATGTCTTGCGGTTTGGGAAAAAGGATGGGGTGTTTGGCTCTTTTTATCAAGAAACATCTTATAGCTAAAGTTTGAGATGTATTGGAACTTAGCGTCTTTATAGTCGGGGTGTGATGCTTTGAGCCATTTGGGAGACTGGTTGCTGGAAAACCGAAAGCGCCCATCTGCATTACAAAAAAAAGTATTGCTGCTATCTGTGGAAATATTAATTGCTGCAAATGGAATTGGGGTATTATTATCTTTGTCGTAGACCCGCCCCTCAAGTTTCACCTCTTGGGCGAAAGTAGTAAGGTTTATAAAAGACCATAATAAGAGTAATAATACATTCTTCATAAAGGTCAAAAAGCGCACTCAATTGAATTTGTTTTGGCTGCTTAAATCTAACCAAGAAGAGAAATATTTGGAGGGATAACAAATAAAACCCCGAAAAAATGTATCAGATACTCCTTCGGGGTTTTAATAGGGGATGTTCTTTTCCTAAAAAGAAGCTTGTTTTATTGGTTTTCCAACTTTTGGTTTGCTGTTCGGAATTATAAGAGTGAATGAAGTACCTTTCCCCAATTCTGAATCTACTGAAATTTCACCCTTTAGTTTTGATGTGGCTTCTTTCACAAGGAATAACCCTAAGCCTGAGCCAGGTATCTCATTCGTAGCTCTATAGAACATATCAAAAATCTTTTCGATATGGTCAGGGGCAATTCCTTTTCCATTATCGCTTACTTTAATATCAACTTAGAAATCCACGCTCTATGAGCGTGGTTAATAACCGCTCTGCGTGGCTAAGCCAGAAAACGGCCCAATGATTATATTCAAGAGTTGTCCCCACAACCGAAGAATATATTATGAGCCGTTTTCACAAATTGTCACATTCGATCTGGTATTGCAAGTACCATATAGTTTGGACACCTAAATATAGGTATAGAATCCTCGAAGGAGCAATAAAAAGGGCAGCAATAGAGCATATAATGCAGTACGCCTCCCAAAAGAAATGTATTATCGATACGCTGAACGTCCAAAAGGGCCATGTTCACTTGATTATCGATATCCCTCCCAAATATTCGGTTTCCGATGTGGTGGGGATCTTGAAGGGCCGGACAGCCATACGGTTGTTTTCAAAGTTCAAGAAGCTGAAGCAACGCCCCTATTGGGGCAACCGTTTTTGGGCAACAGGCTATTGTGTTGATACGGTAGGGCTTGACCCAGAAAAGATAAGGCTTTACGTGGAGTATCAAGAAGAACAGGAAAAAAAGAACGAGAGCTAAGAATAACAAAGTAATAAAATAGATTTATAACCGGGGACAATGAATTCCTTTGCCTCCTTTGGGGGCAAGGGCAGTTTACCCCCTTACAGGGGCTATCACAATTCCCCGCCCTTTGGGTGGGGATCTTTTAATCACTGTTTTTTCTTGTGTTATATCTATATGGGTTTCTACCCAAGATTTGTTCTTTTCGGGGAACGAATACCTGATTGCATTTGAGATCAGGTTACTCAAAATGATGCTTAACCTAGTTTTATCGGTAAAAAAGCGCACATCACCTGTGATGTAGAGCTTGGTTTCTACATATTTTGCTTGCTTCATGTATCTAAGCTCATCATACAAATCCGTAACAAGGCTATGGAAATCTATTTCAGACTCATCAATCTCCATTCTAGAATTTCTTGAAATACTAATAATGTCTTTGATGAAGTCATCAAGTTTATACATGCTCTTTTCGAGCAAAGCCATATATTTTTTCTGTTCTTCGGCATTGTCGGTCATCTTGAAAATATTGATGAGCCCAATGGCAGAAGTGATTGGGGCGCGTAAGTCGTGGGAGACGCTATAGACAAATTTGTCAAGCTCAAAGTTTACCTTTTTCAGCTCAGCATTTTGAATAGTCAATCTTTCCTCGGCAGCTTTAAGATCGTTTATATCGGTAAGGCTACCGGTAAACCTGTTGGGGCTTCCCCATTCGTTCCAAAGTGCAGCTCCTTTTATCAGGTACCATTTGTATTTACCTGAGCGATGTTTGAGCCTAACCTCTGATTCGAATTCTCCAGTTTCTTGGTTTAGGTATTGTGAAAGGTTTTCTTTGATTTCAGGAATATCCTCTTCGTTCATTAAATTGTAAACGGTTGATGATCTGTTTTCTAATTCCCCTTCTTTATAGCCTAATAGTTTTTGTAAACCACCTGAGAAATAGATTTGTCCAGATTTAATATCCCAATCCCAGATACCAGCTTTGGAGCCGGCAACCGCCAACTCAAACCTGTCCTTTGCTTTTTTTAGTTCCTCCTCGTTGAGCTTTCTTGTGGTGATGTCCGTGATTCGGAGCAAATATAATTTTTCCCCTCTCCGGTCTTCTATGTCTGTAAAGGCTACGTTGCCCCAAAGAGATGCGTTTTTACAAGTTTGAAAGTTTATGTTTCGGCTCCAATAACCTGATGTACTTATTTCATTATTTATTTCTTCAAACCTCAGTGCATTTAGGCAAATACTTATTTCTTTTCCTTTTAAAAAGCGTTTAGAGCTAGTATCAAAAATATCGAGAGCTCTGTTGTTGCAGTCTTTTATAGTTTTGGTTTCGGCATCAATAAGAAATATAGCATCAGCCGATTTTTCAAATACCGATAAAAATAAAAGCCGATTGCTTCTTACCTCAGCCTCTCTTCTAACAAACTCTTGGTTTAGCTTTTCTAGCTGCTCGTTACTTCGCTCTAGCTTATTTTGGTAATTCAGTAGGTTGCCTATGATTAAGAAAGCAACTAAGGAAGCATAAATAACAAGTTGAATGAATAATATAGTTGTTTCAAGAGGAGGAGACAAGAAAACTAAGGTGAGTAAAGTAATAGTAAGAATGGTGAGGACAAAGCACTTAAAATGGTTGATGGTTTTTATTCCTAGCGCAGAGCCAACTAGCCCGATTATCCAGAGGTAAATATAATGTAGGTCGAGGTTGTTGAAGTATAGTAGAATTTCAACCCATATAAAGAATGTGGCAGCTACTATGTAAAAAGATTTGTACAAGTATTTTTCTACAAAAAGAGTGGAAAAAGTAAGGAAAAATACAGTTGTAATTGGGATACAAACGATTAGTCTAAGCCAAATAGGATCATAAAGCCTGTTAATATGAGTGTTGACCAAATAACCATTTGAAATAATCCCAATGATAGCGACGACAAAAAGTAGTCTTAAAGGGTAAAGTTTGTTTGTAAATAATTTATCCATGCTGGAGTGTTCGTTAGAAACTATGAGTAAACCAAATAAAGGATTTAGTCTTGATTCCTACTTATTAAACAAGGTTTTTGGGGGGATTATTGGAGTTAATATGGGCAGTACACGAATAGAGTAGGCTTCAATGGACAGATTTATTAATAGAAGTATTTTAACATCTTGTAGTTATGGTATTGAGATTGATTATATATTGATTAGTTGATTTTTTAATGATTGTGAATAAAACGCTTACCGTTTTATACGTATGCTAATTGTGGACTTTTGAGATGAGTGAATAAAAAAAGCAGGGCTACAAACTGTGTAGTCCTGCTTTATAGAAAAGGTGAAAATATTTTTTACTGTCCCTGAGAGTTTTCTTGAGGTAGTGTTTTTTCTTCTGATGATTCAGCTTCAGGTGTTATTTCCTCTGGAGTTTGATCTTCTAATTGGTTAAGGATCTCCACGATTTTTATCTCAGTCCTTCTGTTTTCTTGGTGTTCTTCTTCAGTTTGAGCATTGAGAACTTTAAGCTCAAATTTCCCGTAGCCCCTTCCTGTTATTTGATCGGATGGAATGCCTTTTGAACTGAGGTAATCTGTTACAAAATTTGCTCTTTTCTGAGATAGTAATAGGTTGTAAACATCCGTACCTCTATCATCACAATGTGAGCGTAATTCTACTTTGATATTTTGGTTGTCTTTTAAGAAAGTTACGAGTTTATCGAGTTGTGGATTGTCTTTTTCCTCAAAATAATAAGAATCGTAATCATAATAGATTTGATCGAACTCATATCCATTTTTTCCTTTTCCCATGGTGATTATATCACCTACCTCTGGTCTATCTAGTTCATACTCCTGCCTGAATACAGTGTCTTTTATGCCGATTTTTACAAGTTCTTCGATAGGTACATCTCTTTTTGGAGGTGCTTTGAAAGTGACCCTTTTGGTGAGAGCTCCTTTTTTAGCCATTACGAAAGTATATTCCGTATCAGGATCCATCTCAAATTTGAGCTTACCGTATTTACCGGTAGTGTATTCTCCTACTTCTTCAAACTCTTCCGATACAGGGTTTGCTAAAGAATCTTTCACTACTTCTTCATAGCTGGCTATAAGCGAATCCTTCACTTCATTGATTGCGGGGGCAAGTGCCGTAGCAAGTGAATCTTTTACTTGTGATTCGTAAACTTCCACTAAAGAGTCTTTTACGTTCAGCACATATTCTGTTGCCAATTCCTCACCAGCTTCTGCCTCAAGTTGGGCAGTAAGAGGTTCAAGAATATCTTCTGCATATTGGGAAACCAATGAATCTTTTACATCAGAGGCAAGTACATTTACAAGGGAGTCTTTTACGTTGTTCTCATATTTCTTTACCAGTTCAATCTTAGCCATTTCAAGTTGCCCTGCAGTAAGCGTTTTTGGGGGGATCCTTTTCATCACCTTCACATTCGCACCTAATATTGGCTCACCGGCAAAGAAATTTCCGTCTTTATCTCCACCATCGTCACCATATCTTAAGCCTACTTCTACAAAGAAATCAAACTTAGGAGGCGTTTTGTCATAGAAAAAGAAGATATCATCGTCTCCTTTACCTCCCGGTCTGTTAGATGAAAAATAACCCGAAAGTGTATCTCTCCAAACTAAACTAAAGTCGTCGTAAGAAGAATTGTATTTGAGACCAAGATTTTCAATTGATGTTTTTTTCTTTTTTCGGGTGGCTTCAAACATATCCAAACCTCCAAACCCAGGGTGTCCGTCAGAAGCGAAGTAAAGCCTTCCATCTTCTGAAACATAAGGGAACATCTCATTTCTAGGTGTGTTTATTTTAGAGCCCATGTTTTGAGGCTTGTCCCAAGACCCATCTCTTCTTCTTTTTACTCTATAGAGATCCGTGCCGCCATATCCGCCAGCTCTGGTCGAGGAGAAATACAAAGTTTTTCCATCGTTAGAAAATGCTGGTGAAGAGTCCCAAATTTTAGGATCTGAGAAGGGCAAAAGCACAGGTTCTGACCAAATGGTATCATTGAATTCGGTAATAAATAAACTTACATCCTTTATCTTATCTTTTCTTCTCCCTGAGTTGCCTCTTGCAAAAATAATGGTCTTGCCATCTTTGCTCACAGCTACCGTTCCAATATTATAGTTTGCTTTTTCTACCAAAAATGGGATATCTACTTTTTCTTTCTGTCCTGTATTGTTGATGGTATCGGTAAGTTGCATTAAAAATAAGCGGCTGAAACCTTGACCAGTAGCACCAAAAATATCTGATTCGCTTGTAGCTGTATAATATAGCTTTGTGGCCGCCCCAGTTGAATCTCGAATAATGAAAGGGGAATATTCACCTCCATCAGTATTTACCGAGTCAACAGCATACAGGTGGATGTATTCGTTATTCTTTTTTTCATCATCCAATATTTTTTTGATAGAAGCTAAGTTGTTCAGCTCAAGCTTAGCCAAGTCCCAAAACGCTGTTTCTGACCCTTCCTCTAAGTATAGGTTAAACTGTGCGATGGCTTCGTCATATTTTTCGTTCATCTTATAAGCATAGCTCAGGTAAAACTTGGCATTTTCGTAGTCTCCGCCAGCAGCAAGTGCTTTTTCATAATATTCTTGTGCAAGGTAAACTCGGTTAGACAACCGGTAAGCTTCACCAATTTTATAGCTTACTTCTGCAGTTGTTTTATCTGTTAGCTTGGCTTTGGTGTAAAGGTCGATGGCATGCTGATAATGTCCTTTACGAAATTGCTTGTCGCCCTTAGATAGGAACTTTCCACTCTGCCCAAAAAGCGAAGTGGAAAGAAGTATGGTGGCAATACCTAAGAAGGCTAATTTTCTTTTTAAAGTTTTCATCGTACGTTCTATGTAGATTTTTATCAAAGCATTTAAGCTCTAAAAAGTATATCGACGAAATGTCCATTTTATTGATAGGCGAATGGATATTCTGCTAAGAAAAACGCCTATTTCCCTTCTACTAATATGTAAGTACCCCATTCATTTTCATTATGTTGTTTTTTATGCCGTTGCACATGTAAAATGTAGTTATCGTAGCGTTGAGTAGGCTGGGTAGGAATTTTACCTAGTATCTACATCAATAAATAGCAACTCTTGCGGTTATCAATAAGAAGCCTATTTGTATAGGGAGCTATAACCACACAATATTTATTAACAGCTCAAAAAATGAACGCGCAAAAAAAAGTCAGAATAAAAGGAATGAGAAAAGTACTCCTTCTGGTTGTGTTAGGAATTTTTACACATCTCACTACGTATGCACAATTGGCAAATAACCGAGCCGATGCAGAGTTTATTTGTGCAAGTGAATTAGGTGTATCCATAAGTAACAGCCTTTATGGTACAGAGGCAGGTGACCCAACACCATCTTGCTTAGGCGGGGCAGTAAGCCAAAGTGCTTGGTTTAAAGTAAAAGCCCAAGCCGCTGGTAATATTGAGATTAACCTAAAAAATATCCAAAACCCCAAACAGTTTGCAGTAGCTGCGTATCCTGAAGGAGCTATAAATAATGGGGGTGAGATTAATTGTGCCGTACTTGATAATGGAACAACCACAATGACTTTTGCTGCCACAGCAGCAGATGAAGTCTACTATGTAATGGTAGAGGGAGTCGCAGGGGTTGAAGGTAACTTTACCATAAGCGCAACTGGTTCTGCCATAGCTTCTCCAGATTTGATTTTGACTCCTACAAAGGTTATTGGAAGCTTTGGTGAGGATGTAATCTTTACGAACAACTCGGTAATAAAAGGAGACAATGACGCATTTGAGCTTGTTATTAAATTCGATGATTCTAATGCAACCATTCCTTGTGAAGTAAAAACAGATGACTGGCAAAAGCCGATGATTACGGATGTATCTGGAACGGCGAAAAATATAGAAATAGAGCCAGGCGGAGAGTTTACACTAGAAGATGACTTTCCTAATGGGGCTACTATAACACTTAATTCTGAATTCCCAGGTACCTGGGAGCTAACAATTCGCCCCAAAGACCATGAATGTTTCGATGCTAGGTATAGCCAAATGACTATGACCTCAGATGTATTGAGGTTAATGGCTTATATAAAAGATGCTAATGGAGATGACTTAGTAGATGACGGAAATGGTTGTCCTGCTCCCTTTTGTGAACAAACACCTCCTTCTAACTGGCAGGCAACTGCGATGCTACTCCCAGTGCAAGATCCTACAAGTGGCTTTAAAGGAAATGTGACTGATTGGACTTTTACTTTTACTGATAAATCAAACAACTCTCAACTTTTTACCATAAGCCTTGGCGATGCTGGTTTTAATACCCAAGATCAGAATAAGACTGTTGATTTTGTATATGCAGTTCCTATGGGCGTTGCTGACTTTGATGTACAAGTTGAAGTTGCAGGTGATTTTGGTCCGTTTGACGAAACCTACAATTATAAATCATATGCTCCTATTGTTCCTGAAGTAGTGACAGCGAATGGGACCGATTCAATTGTGGTTTGTTTGGCAGATATAAGTGCGGGAAGCCCTTTGAGCTTTAATGTGAATAATTTGGGTGATTTTACCAGTCACCCAGAAGCAATAGCACCTCCTATCACTTGGGAGTTTCATGCCGATATGGGCACGGATACAACTTCTACAGGATCGAGCAAAGAACAACTTAGCTTTGTCTCTGGTGATAACATAACACCTGGGAAATATACGGTGAAAGCAGTAATGGGAGATGAAGGAGGTTGTACAGCAGAAGGAACTGCAATCGTGATTGTGGTTCAAAAAGAAATTTTGGAAGACCCGGTTATTGTAACAGAACAACCTCGCCCAACTGGCTGTAACGAAGATACGTATTATCCGAATGAGAAAGTTGATTTCTTCTTTACTGTAAAAGATGTAACTGTATCGCAAAAGGCAAAGGTTACGGTGACTTATGCAGGAAACCCTGTTGAATTTTTAAGAGTTCTTCCTTCAGATACCACGGCGAATGAAATTATTGTTTCTTCGGATTCGGCAACTTTTGTGGCTTCGATAAATTATACGGGCAATACTTCGGACTTTGAAATTGTAGTGGAAAATCTGGAATACCCTACCACTTGCGAAACCAAGTATAGTAAAACGATGGAGCCAGCCTACGAGTTTGAGGAACCAGATTTGGAGGCGAATAGAGATACGGTTTGTATTAGTGATAACCTTGACTCACCTTGGTTACTAACTGTAGCCAACGCTGCTACATTTTCGCCAAAAGCTACAAAAGATAGTGTTGTTTGGGATTTGGGTGGCTTGGTAGCCGATGCTTCTAATTTTAAAGGGGCATTAAAAGATACTGTTATGTTTACCAAAGGAGATAAACTTCAGTACGGAGAATATACAATAACTGCTACACTTACTGATACTACTGGATGTGTGAGCGAAAAATCGATAGTTGTTAGGCTAGTTCAAAAAGAGACAATAACAATTACCAATACAGATAGAGACGGTGCGCTAGTTGGCTGTAGCCAAAACGCATTTTATCCAGGTGAAAAGGTTGATTACTATTTTTCGATAACCGATGTGACTCCAACCGAAGGAAGTAAGATAACGGTTTCTTTCGATGGAAGCCCTATTACTTTTGAGCAGGTTAGCCCTTCTACAGGTTCAAGTACTGAGTTTAACTTGACAGACTCAGCTTCATTTAAGGCAACTGTAGTTATGCCTGATGATTTTACTTCTATTCCATTAGTGATTCAGGCTTCAAATAATACATATACAGGGGTTTGTACTCCTGCAGTGCGGTTGAGCTTGACAAGGGCTTATGAAACTAATCCAGCAGTTTTAATAATTGAAAACGATACAGCATGTATTCAGGCGGTAAACAGTAGTAGTCCAATTTATTTTACGGTAGACAATGCCGATACATTCTCTCCAAGAGCATTGGATACGGTGTATTGGGATATGGGCGCAATTGACCCAGCGGCAATGATTGTTGTTGGAGACAAAGGAGATACAATTAGAATTGAAGATCGTTCATTATTGATGGCTGGTGTGTATGATATAGGAGTAAGGCTGGTAGATGTAAATGGGTGTGAGGGGCTTGGTTCTTCAAAACTACACCTTGTAAATAGTGAAATAATCACACTTACAGATACTTTGACGGATGTAACAAGAGATGATTGCGGAACGAGAGCTTATTTGATTGGCGATCAAATTACCTTCAATTTTGATGTGAGTGATGTAACAGCAGGGCAATCTGTGCAGGTAACGGCTAGCTATGCGGGGAGTGTTGTTTATAATGTAACCCAAAGTGATACAACTGAGAGCCATTCATTTGCCATTACTCACAATGGTAATTCGGCAAATGAGGTATTGATTGAGGTGACCAATATTGTTTACCCAACGGCATGTTCGGTTACTCGGAATATTTTCTTGCCTGTAAAAGGGGAAAATAGTCCTCAGTTGAGTGCAAGTTCTGAGACGGTCTGTGAAAAAGATATTACGGATGTCGATCCTATAGAAATTCTGATAAGCAATGCTACCATATTGCCGGGGGGAGCAGGTGCTATTAGGACTTTATGGACTTGGAGTGGCTTGAACCATCCAATGGATTCTACTAATATTTTAGGTAATAATATTGATGATACAAGGCTACAATTAGTAGGGCTAGAAGCTGATGTTTACACAGTTTCTGCTAATGTGACATATGGGTCGGGTTGTACAGATAGCGTAACGGTGTCATTCACAGTATTGCCTCAGGCAGATATTGCGCTGGATACGATAGAACTAGTAAGTACCGAAGCTGCATGTACCATTACAGATCAATTCCAAGCGGGAGATATTGCTGATTATAAATATCAAATAACTGGAATTGAAGAAGATTTGGTAGTTGCGATTAATTATCCAACTGATACCACATTTACAGTTAATGTAGCAGATGGGGATACTTTCAATGGATCACTAAGATTCAGCGTTTCGGAAGGTGGTGATTTGGGAAATATTACTGTTAGAAGTGCCGATGCAGCTAGTAATAGCTGTACAAGTACTCTTCCAATAAACATTCCGTTTACGGAAGCTCCATTAGCTGTGCAATGGGGGGCTGATTTACCGATTGATGGCGGTGTAATTTGTAAAAATTCCACAGATGATTTAGTACTTAATGTGGTCGTTACCCCTACTGCTGGAGCAACTATTTCTTGGTTCGTAAACGATAGTTTGAAACAAGAATCAACTAATAATCTTTTCTTGTTAAGTAACTTGCAGGAAGGCGAAGACTACAAGGTAGTGGTAAAGGTAAAAAATGCTATATGCGAAGTAAGCGATAGTGTACTCGTGCCTTCAATTACTACAAACTTGCCTAGCGTAGAAACCAATATCGTTTCCTCTCCTGAAAATGAAGGTTGCGATGGAGAGAAAGGTTTCTGTAAAGGAGAGATTATCGAATTTGAATATACCCCGGTGGGCGGAACTCCTCCTTATCAGGTTCATATCAGTATTCCATCGGAAAACATAGATGAAGTAGAGACATTAAATGACAATTCGACACAGACATTGCAATTCATTGTATATGATGAGGCTGAAGTTGGCTTTATAAAAATATGGGACGAAAACTCCAGTGAGGCATGTGCTTATACAAAAGCCATAGAAGTTCCGGTGTTGGAATTGGCAACAGAGATAGGTGCAGATAGCTTAGGCTCTTCAGAATGTAAAGGAAGCCTTACCCAAGTAATAGGTTATATCCCTGAATGTAGCGCAGTAGAGTTTGATTGGAGTAATTCTCCAAATAGTAACTTGATTGTTGGTGCACTAGACGAAAGTACGGTAACCTTGAGTTTTGATGGACAAACATCGGGAATGTATGATTTTGAGGTAGAAGTAAGTGGTTTTGGTTGTTCAAGGATCATGAAACAAACAATTGAGTTCTCTAGTAACCTACCTGATACGATAGTTGCTTCAACTGCTACTACAGGCTTCTGCTTGGAGAGTTTGCCACAAAACGGAATGGTTTTGACTGCTAAAAAGTTTGGCAGTAATGGTTCGAGTAGCCAAGTAAATTATGATTGGGGAGTTACTTCAGCAGAAAGCTTAGCATTTATGAGAGCAGGTACTTCTACAACAGAATCGAGCCTTATCATTGATGTTCCTGCGGACACGCCTGTAGGAGATTACGAATTTCTTGTAAAAGTAGAGGATAGAGATCCAGGTAATGAATGTTCAACTATTCTTTCCTATACATTACGAGTAATTGATATAGAGGAGGTAGGGGTTGTAAATGCTTCTATCAATAATGAAACATGTACGTATAAAGACATCACGCTTCACGCATCAGGAGGCCTGACAGGAGAGTATACTTGGTCTCAAGTAGATCCAACCACAGGAAGTGTAATCCAACAGTTCACAGAAACCTCACCTAATTTGGTGATCAATTCGGAAGTAGCTGGTACTTTCCGCTACATGGTGGAAGACGCATCAGGATCAGCTTGTGTAGAAGCCGGCTTCTTTGACTTGGTTGTTACCCAGTGTGATTTAGTAATACCAAATGCCTTTACTCCTGGAAAAGATAATTATAACCAAACGTTTGAAGTAAAAGGTGTGGGTGGAAAAGATTGGGAGCTGGTGGTGATCAATAGATACGGATCGGAAGTGTACCGCAATGCCAATTATGACAATACTTGGGATGGCGGAAGCTTGAGCGATGGAACATATTTTTATACCTTGACTTCTCCACAAGGCGAGAAGGTATACAAAGGTTGGGTAAGAATTATAAGAGTTAACCCTAAAGGGGACGTTAACAGATAAACTTTCATCTTAATTATTACCAAGGGTTGCGGCAAAGTCGCAACCCTTTTTTTATACTTTTTTTCCAGCGTTAAGTCCTGCCACATATCCAGTACTCCAAGCTGCTTGGAAATTGAACCCTCCAGTGATCCCATCTATATCGAGTACTTCACCTGCAAAATAAAGCCCTTTGCAAGCTCTGCTTTCCATAGTTTGGAAATCTACTTCCTGAAGTGAAATTCCTCCGCAAGTCACAAACTCTTCTTTAAAGGTGGTTTTTCCCCTTACCTCATATTCATCTGAAATAAGCGTATTAAGAAGTTTGTTCATCTCCTTTTTAGATAAATCGCACCATCTTTTTTCTGTAGGGATATCTGTTTTTTGAAGTAAGAAGTCCCAAAGCCTTTGAGGACACTGGAAAGGGTTTTTATTACTTACTAACCTTGTTTTTAATTCACTGGAGATTTGCCTGAGCTCTTCTCTCATCTGATCTTCTGATATATTACCGACCCAGCTTACAAGAATATTAAAAGAGTAATTTTTATCAGCTAAAAACCTTGCTCCCCATGCAGAAAGCTTCAAAATAGCTGGACCGCTCAGCCCCCAGTGGGTAATGAGCAGTGGATCTTGCTCTTTCAGCTTCGTTCCTACAATCCGGACATGGGCTTCGGGTACTGAAAGCCCCATAAGTTTGGTAATGGAATTTTTGGGGAGGTTGAATGTAAAGAGTGATGGAACAGGGTTTTCAATTTTGTGATTCAGTTTGGCAAGCCAGTCAAACCCAGTTTTTTTAGGGTTTCCACCAGTAGTGACAATTACTCTGTCAAAATGGAGTTCCTCTTTGTTCGTAACTAATAAAAAACCTCCCGATTCTTTCTTTTTTATTTTCGCTACAGCTGAATTTGTTGAAATAGTAACTCCTGAATTAACTGTTTCCCTTAAAAGGCAATCAATGATGGATTGAGAATTATTGGTGATGGGGAACATGCGCTTGTCGCTTTCGGCTTTTAGTTTTACACCTCTCGACTCAAACCACTCCACAGTATCGTTGGTCATGAATTGATGAAAAACTTTTTTTAGCTGCTTTGCCCCTCTAGGGTAGCTTTTTTGAAGCTCCGAAATAGTAAAAGTAGCATTGGTTACATTGCACCTCCCACCTCCCGATACTTTTACCTTGGAAAGGAGTTTACTGGTTTTCTCCAAAATTTCAACTTTGACTTTTGGGTTATTTTGGGCACATGCAATAGCAGAAAAAAAACCAGCGGCTCCGCCTCCTATTATAGCAACTTTCATTCAGGTTTTAGTTATTGGTAAGTGACAAAGTTAGGTATTTCGAACTGGAGCATACCCAACTTTTTATTCAGATTAAACCTTTATCATTTTATTTGTTCCAAGTATTAATGTAAATTGGATGCAGAATCACTTGAGTGTTTTAAGACTTGTCTGTAAACTACCATAATTTATTTTCAACAAATTTTAAGTCTTTAAAATCATGAAAAAGAAGTGTTTTTTACTGTTTTCCCTTTTGGTATTTATCAGCTCTTGGAGTATTGCCCAGCCCAGAGGTGGAGGCAATATGGAAGAAAGGACCAAAAAGCAGCTTGCTGCAGTTAAGGAAAGGTGTAACCTAACCGAAGAACAAATTCCTAAAGTAGAAGCAATTTACAATGCTTCTACAGAAAAGATGAAAGTTATTTTTGAAGAAAGTGAGGGGGACAGGGAACTAATGCGTTCGCAAATGCGGGAAGTGAGGCAGAATATAAACAAAGAGTTGAAAGCTATCCTCACCGAAAGCCAATTTGCTGAATATCAAGCTATGCAACAAGAACAAGCAGGAGGAAGACAACAGGGGCAAGAAGGTTCTCAAAAAGAAAAAAAGAAAGGAAAGAAAAAAAAGAAGAAAGTTGAAGAAGGAGAAAGCGGAAGTTAGTAGAGTATTTCTTTAAAGATTTAACTTGGTTGGTAAGTTTGCTAGCCAAGTTTTTTTATATCCAAAAAGTAGTATAAATAATATGTAGCTAATAGGGGAGCGAGGCAACAAATAGCGCAATTTTTACTC
The DNA here is from genome assembly GCA_034044135.1 of Flammeovirgaceae bacterium SG7u.111. Lineage (NCBI taxonomy): Bacteria > Pseudomonadati > Bacteroidota > Cytophagia > Cytophagales > Flammeovirgaceae > Flammeovirgaceae bacterium SG7u.111. The sequence continues at coordinate 7,291,241 of CP139021.1, forward strand.
AAGAGAGGATGTCCTCTTGGTTGGGCTTTTTTGCAGCTTAGTTGGGCAAAATAGGGACAGCGGTATTTACTGCTCGCCCTACCGCTTCTTGAATATCGTGGATGAGCCTGTTGATTTCTATACCAGCTATCATATTCATACTAATATCTTCAATTTTCTCCCGCGCTATTTTTTGTTTTTTTGCATCCTTAAAAACCTCTCCCGTAAGGTTGCAAGCACCTACCAAGCTTATCAGCATGATTGTACGGGCACTGGGTTTGGGGCTGTTTAGTACAAGTTCGTGAAGCCTTTTGGTGATCTGCTGCTTCACTTCTGGGGCTTGCAAGATGTATTTGCTTTTGCTGAATATCCCTATTATTTTTTTCTTGTCCTTTATCAGGATGCCCTTATCTATGAGCGAATCGAGAAGCTTTTTTTGAAAGTCTTCAATATAGAAAACCAATTCTTGGGTCCAGTGGTCGATGGTGTATTTTTTACCCGATTTCTCAATCGCTTCAAGCCCTTCTAAAATCAAAGGGTCCCTTACTTTTTTACCCTCGTCAAAAAGCTCTAAAACATTGTTTTTTAGCTGAATACGCTCTGCAATAGCTAACTCCAACAAGATTGCACAAGACATGCTGAAGTTGATGTACATGGCTGCTGCTGGTGTTATATTTCCTGTATGATCATTCAGGGCCAATAACATCAATTCTTCTGGGAGTTTAAGCTTCATATTTGTGAGGGTGCTTTTATTGAGAGTATGCTGAGTATAAACAAAAACTTTACCCTAAAAACGTAGCAAGTACTGTTTAAAGGCTAAAAGGAGACTTAATAAATACTAAAGGCTGATATATTGGGAAGTTGTAGAAGGAGCAGTTGCCAACTATTAAAGGTACGGAATTATAAGAAAAAAGATGGAACGATAATTAACGATCTTATTTTTTTGCTTTTTGCTATGGAAAAGTTTCGGAAGAGCCTTGTTTTGTGAGAAGTGCTCGATACGAGTATTAAGAGGTTGTTTGTGCTCTTACTTATGGAAAGGTTTTTGTTATTAACGTTTGTTTGAAAATTGTATCCGTTGGCATAATCGATCAATTAAATGTCTCATTCGGGTATCGGTTATTTTTATACCTATGACGTATTAAAAAAAGCTGGTTTTTCAGATCAAATACAATTTTTGCCTAACTTGGCGACTAGTAACATCCAAAACCAAAAACCTAAAGAATTCAAAGTCATGATTACAAAACACAGCAAAAACGTCCTTAGAAATGTAAGAAGACGTATCCAATCTTTAAAAATGATGAGTGTCAGCGGATTGTTGATGTTAGCTTTGTTCTCTAGTATGTCTATGGGAATTGTTAGCTGTAAAAAACAACCAGTGACTACAGAGCCTACCGCAGAGGAATTGAAAATAGCGGAAGCAAAGAAAAAGCTTCAAGCGTTGCTTACCGACGCCAGCATGACGCTAGATGAAAAAGAGCAAGCGCTAGCTGAAATAAAAGCGATGAACATCCAGGATCCTACAGTTTTGGCGCTTATAGCACAAGTAGAGGCTAAGTTGAAAGCAGAGCGTGAAGAATTGAAGCGCAAAGCGGAAGAAGCGGCTAGACTAAAAGAAGCAGAATTGGCTAGGCAAAGGGAAATGAATTCTCCTCAGTATAAATTGAATAGCTTCTTTGGTGGTATTTCAAGTGCTGCAAGTGTGAGTGAAGCTAATATGCAAATCAACCAAGCGTTGAGCTTGTTCAGTTCTCCTGAAGCACCAGTACTCGTCGTAATTAGCGAAGAAAATGGCGAAAAAGATTATGACAGGCCAACTACTATCAAGAAGTACTTGGAATACTTGAAAGATCAGAAAAAGAAAGCTGATACTATTGAGAATATCGTATTCGATGCCAATGGGAAGATAAAAGAACTTGAATTAACAAAATTGAAATAAGTATATGAAGTCATTAAAAAATATAATAGCAGTAAGTGCACTTGTGCTTTGCTTTTTTTCCGCACAGGCTCAAAACGAAATAAGCCCTGAACGTAAAATAGCCATTGACTCCTTGGCTATGGAAAAAGTGAGGGATTTGAGTAAATATGTGAGTATTATTGGAAACAAGGAAACTCCTTTTTCTGAGGCAAACAGGGTGATTGACAGAGCTATGGAGCTTTTTGCCGACGGAAGCCAAATGGGAGTTTCTTCTGTTAACCGAAAGGCTATCAAGTATTATGGTATCAGGGAGTACTTCAAAAGGCTAATGGCCTTGAACTACGATAGGGTAACTATTGAGTGGTTCAATATCCAGTACATAAGTGATCTTGAATTGCAACCCGATGGAAGATATGTAGGGGTTATTACTATCTACCAACGTTTTGAAGGGGAATCTGACGATGGCTTGAAGTATGTTGATACTACAAAGAAAGACATCACTGTGTATGTAGAAAGGAAATCTACTCAAATCAGTGGTCGTACCATCAAGTTCTGGGATGTATTGCTTGGCGATATCAGAGTAAGCGAGACTTCTAAAGGCTAGATAATTGAAATATAACTGACCTGGTGCAGCCATATATTATATGGTAGCATCAGGTTTTTGATAAAAAAGGACTTGCTTTTGCTTGTATAAAGACAGTCCGATAGTTTTTCCAACCCAAAACCAACTTTCTGAAGAAAGCACCTCTACTTTTAAAATTCATCTGTATTTGAAGCGTAAGAAATAGACATTCCTCATAGGATGCTGCTTTACGCATTTTCACCATTAACTTTCAGACCAAATGAAGCTGAACAGATTATCAAGGTTGCTTTCCTTTTTCCTACTAGTGCTTATTTCCTCCCAGGCCAGCGCCCAAGTGGTGGGTAATTACTTAGGCGACGAAACGGCACTTTATGCCGAAACGAAACAAGTCAACCAGTTTTTTAGGCGATTTAACAACGAAGAAGGAAAAGACGGGGTAAAGTATAGCAAAAAGGACAATAGGTACAGAGATTTGTCTACCAGAGAAAAGTACCTGAATATTTTGTTCGATGGGCAAAATAAAAATATTTCCAGTAGCCAAAAGGCTCAGTTTATTTCGAAGGTAAATAATGGGCAAAGCCCAATATTTTTAGATTTTCATGGCAAAGATTGGTTTGCCGAGGTTCAAATTTCTGTTTTGTTCAATGGGAAAGCAGAGGAGGTAACTTTGTTCCTAAAGCTGGAGCAAGAAAACAAAGGTTATAAATGGGTAATGACCAACGCCTATTCTGACGTATTTGCCAAGCTGTTTTCTTCGGATACAACTTCTCAGCGGCTCTTTTTGCATCCTATGAGCCATGAACTCGATTTCATGAACTTGGTGAAAGTATTTAAAAGCCATGAGCATGTAGAAGATTATACGGCAAAAGAATACCATCCAGATTATTTGTCTATTTTCTTGTATGAGTTTAAGAATTCTAAGATCAAATTTGTGACAGTCAACGATGTAAAATTCCACTTTTTCCAAGTTGACGGATGGTATTTTGAACTATCAGAATTTAACCGCCCTGGCTTAAATAAGGGTTGGTTAATATCTAACCTAATGGAACTTCCAGCAGAGCATAAAGATATTTTTGTAAAGTACATTTATAGGCAGTAAAGCCGAGCTCAGTATTCTTTTGTGCTTAGCGTATGTATAGAATTTTATGTTTTCAAGTGGAACAGATAAAATTTAAACATGCTCTAAGTACAATTGCACTGGCAAATGCTTTTGCCTGTGCAATTTCTTTTTCATCTTTATACTTAAACAAATGCAGTTGATTAGCTTTATTCGAATTGCCTGAATTTGTTTGAGTATGATTTTAGACTTTACATAAGTTTTTTTAGAGGTAATTAATCCGAAACATTCATTTATTAAAAATAAATAAGCATGAGGACATTTTGCGCCAAAATCATTTTTTCTCAAGTTTTACTAGTGCTGGCTCTGTCTTTTGGTACGTTCGAGGCGAAAGCGCAAGCAGAGTTGCCTGCCGAAGAAATCGAGTCGTATAAAGAGCAATCAGCAGAGCTTGTACGTTTTTTGGAATTTACACTCAACACCATTGGGGACTCCAGTACCACCCCAAACGAAAAAGACATTATTATTAACCAAAGCTACTTGAAGCTTTTTCGCGATGATAAGGTGCAAGTAGAGGATGATTTGGTAGAAGGGCGTGAAGTAGTTACCAACAAAGATATTCAGGCATACCTTAAGGATGTTGATTTCTTTTATAAGTATGCAAAATTTGAATTCAATATCACAGATGTAAACCATTTTGTAAACGATGATAATGTGCTCTATGTCCGAGTGAGTCTTAATAGGAATCTACAGGGGATTAACATAGATGGGGAAGCGGTAAATGTGAACAAAGAGCGCTTTGTAGAAGTGAATGTGGATAGGATAAATAAAGATTTAAAAATAGTAAGTGTGTACACCACAAGGCTCAGCGAAGCAGAGGAGCTTAATAATTGGTGGTCTACGCTTTCTTACGATTGGCAGGCAATATTCAAAAGAAACTTGGCTGTGTTGGACGATACGCTCAGCGTGGAACAGTTGAAGCGAATAGTTTCAATGGAAGAATTAGATTTGTCAAATAACAAAAGTGTAAGAGAGCTTAGTGCACTAAGCAAGCTGACAGACCTAAAAAAGCTCAATATTTCAAATACGAGTATCAATGACCTAAGTCCTTTAAGAAGCCTTACGAGGCTAGAGATACTAAACTGTTCTCAAAACCTAGTCAGTAACATAGAACCACTTAAATATTCTATCAATCTAAAAGAACTGTATTGCAATGGAACATTGGTATCGGATATTTCTCCCTTGGCTAATTTTCCTAAGCTAGAAATTTTGCATTGCTATACGTCTCCTATCCTCAGCCTTGAACCATTGGCAGCCTTGGAGCACTTGAAAGATTTACGTTTTTACGATACTCGAATTACGAACTTGACTCCGCTTTCTGCAATTTATAGCTTAGAGCACCTCAACCTTTCTTATACAAGAAATGCTGACCTTACGCCATTGAGTGGCTTGTCCAACTTGAAAATATTAAATATTGAAAGCACGCCAGTAACCGATCTAAGTCCTTTAAAACCGTTGGGTAGCTTAAACCTGCTTTTCTGCAATAATACCCAAGTATCTTCCTTAGAACCATTGGTTTCGCTTACCAAATTGGAAAAGGTTTATTGTGACAATACACAGATTACTAAAGCTGAGGCTAGAATGTTCATGCAAACCAACAGGAGCGCCTTGGTGATTTACGAGTCGGAAGCATTGCTTAAGTGGTGGCAGGAAATGCCACAGGCATGGAAACAATATTTTTCCACCACTGCAAAAATCAGCGTTCAGCCAAGCAAAGAAGAGCTTCAGCAAGCAGCCAATATTTCTGAAGTAAATGTTTCTGGCAATGCTGCAATTAAGTCTTTGGCACCGCTCACTTCTTTGCTCAACTTAAAGTCATTGCGATGTGCTAGCACTAGCGTGTCGGATTTGAGCCCGTTAATGGATCTCATTATGTTAGAAGATATTGATGTTTCCTCTACACAGGTGGCTAGCATTATTCCGCTAGGGAAAGTAAGTAGCATGAAAAGCCTGAATATTTCTGGAACGAAAGTGAGTGATTTATCTCCATTGGGTTCACTTGATAAGCTGGAAGTGCTTGTAGCGGATAATACGCCCATCGCTTCTATAGCTCCTTTGGGAAATTCACCAAAGCTCAAGACTATTTACTGCGACAATACGCAGCTTCCTGCGGAATCGACTAAGGCATTTGCCATTGCACATCCCGATATGTTAATTGTTTTCCAAACGGAAGCACTTACAAAATGGTGGGCAAGCCTTTCGGCAGATTGGATAAAAGTATTTAAAGATCACGCTACAGTGGAAAGCACCCCCACTCGGGAGCAACTTCATAATGTAATTAGTTTAAGATCGCTCAACCTTTCTGATAATAATAAGATCAGGGATTTGGGACCGTTGGTAGAGTTTGTGGCCTTAAAAGAACTTCATTTTTCCAATACTCAAATAAGTAGCCTCGACCCTATCTCAGGCTTGGCCAACCTTACTGTTTTACAATGCTCTAGAACACCTGTAAATAACCTTACGCCTATAAGTAGGTTGAACAATTTAGAAGAGCTAGATATTGAGAACACACCTGTGGGAGACCTTGAAGCTATTAGCGGATTGTCTGGGTTAAAAGTATTGAAGTGCTCAGGTACACCAATCAAGAAGCTCAACCCGCTTGAATCCCTCAGGCAGCTAGAGCAGTTAGAGTTTTTTACTACAGGTATAAAAAGCTTGAAGCCAATAGATGGGTTGGCGAACCTAAAGATGTTAAAATGTTATAATACCAAAATCTCAAGCAAAAATGTTGATAAGTATAAAAAGGCGCATCCTAATGTAGATGTTGTGTACTATTAAGAGTTATAAGTGAAAGCCTAGCATATCGAAAAAGTTGCCTAGGCTTGCACTTATACAGCGTTAATTTGTTATACTAGATAAAGTGACCACTAAGGTGCTACCATCCCGTCCTACAAATTGGGTAAAATATCAGGTCAAAACTTATTCTGATGAGGAACAAAATTTATAAGTTATCTATATTTTTCTTCTTACTGCTATCGCTCACGGCTGCTTTTATTCCCAAAGACAGGTATTTTGAAATAGCCAAAAGCATAGAAATTTTTGCCTCGCTCTTTAAGGAGGTCAACCATTACTATGTGGAAGAGACAAGTCCTACCAGCATGGCAAAAACGGCTATAGAGTCGATGTTGGCATCTCTTGACCCATATACAAACTATATTCCCGAAGACAGGATTGAGGATTATCGAACCATGTCTACAGGGGAGTTTGCGGGCGTAGGTGCAGTTTTGCACGAAAGAGAGGGGGCTTTTATTATCACAGATGTAATGCTCGGTTATGCTGCCGATGAAGGAGGGTTGCTTATAGGAGACGAACTTATAAACATCAATGGAATAGATATAAAGGGAAGGCCTCAGGAAAGTGTGGAAAGGATGCTGAAGGGGCAAGATGGTTCTGTGGTAAATTTGGTGGTGAAGCGGTTTGGTAGCGAAAGCCCACTTAGTTTGAAGCTAGAATACAGCAAAGTAAAAAGAAAAAATGTTCCTTATTTTGGAATGGTCACGAACGATATCGGCTTGGTTCAGCTCACCGATTTTACCCAACAAGCAAGTTTAGAGGTTAAAAATGCAGTGATAGAACTGAAAGATCAGGGTGCGAAAAAAATCATTTTGGACTTGAGGGAAAACCCCGGTGGCTTGCTAAACGAAGCAGTGGATATTACCAATGTATTTCTGGACAGAGGTTTGGATATCGTGTTTATGAAAGGCAGGAGCGAAGAATGGAGTAAAAACTATACTTCTACAAACGAGCCTGTCGATACGAAAATGCCACTAGCTATTTTGGTGAACGAAAATAGTGCATCTGCTTCCGAGATCGTATCTGGCGTGTTGCAAGATTATGACAGAGGCGTGGTAGTTGGGAGACAGTCTTATGGAAAAGGGTTGGTACAGACTACGACAAAACTTTCCTATAACTCGCAGCTAAAAGTAACCGTTGCCAAGTATTACATCCCAAGTGGAAGGTGTGTACAGGCAATCGATTACTCCCACCGAAATGAATTTGGTATTCCAATAAAATTACCTGAGTCCAAAAGAGAAGAATTTAAGACTAAAAATGGTCGGGTAGTTTTTGATGGGGCAGGTGTAGATCCTGATGTAGAAAAAGAAAAAGTAGTCTATGCACCTATTACTAAAGCATTGATAGATAAAAATCTCATCTTTGATTATGCTACTGAGTTCAGAATAAAGAATGAGTCAATCGACTCAACCAGAATTTTTGAGCTTGACGATGCGCAGTACCAGAATTTTGTAAATTGGCTTAAGGATAAAGATTACAACTACACTACCAAAATGGAAAATACACTAGAAGAATTGGTAGCAAGTTCCAAAAGCGAAAGGTATTATTCTGATATTAAAAAGCAGATAGATAATTTGAGGAGTGGTATTGATAAGAACAAGGAGCTCGATTTGGTAAATTTCAAAGAAGAAATAAAGCAAGTGTTGGAGAAAGAAATAGCAACTAGGTATTACCTCGATAGGGGTAAAATAGAAGCAACCTTCGATAATAACCCTGATGTGTTGGCTGCCATCGAAATTCTTAATTCTCCAGAGAAATACAAGGAAATCCTTGCTCCTCAGTAAGCTAAAGTATTAGCAATCGTAATACAAGAAGAACTCGTAGGGGTGCGGGCGTAAAGCTATTTCATTGAGCTCATTCTCCCTTTTGTATTCAATATATGCCTCTATTAACCGAGTAGAAAAAACATTTCCCTTCGTCAGAAAATCATTATCATTTTCAAGGGCTTCTAAGGCTTCGTTCAATGTTTCTGGAACAGTGGGGGTTTCTATCAACTCCCCAGGTGACATATTAAAAAGTCCTTGATCCAATGGGTTTCCAGGATCAATCTTGTTGGTTATTCCATCTACCATTGCCATCAACACTACCGAAAACAGCAGATACCCATTATTTGTGGGGTCAGGACATCTAAACTCAAATCGTTTGGTAGAAGGCTTTTTTGAGTAAACAGGGATGCGTATTGCTGCTGATCGATCACTATCAGAATATGATAAATTGACAGGGGACTCAAAGCCTGGAACCAACCTTCTATAGGAATTGATTGTTGGGGCGGCAAAAGCCAAAATAGCTGGAGCATGCTTCAATACACCTCCTATCGCCCAAAGCGCTTCTTGTGAAAGGTCTGCATATTTTTCCCCTGAAAAAATGCTGTTCCCATTTTTCCACAATGAAAAATGTGTGTGCATTCCACTTCCATTGTCAGCATAAATGGGCTTGGGCATAAATGTCACCGTTTTTCCATGCTGCTTGGCTACATTCTTCACAATGTATTTGTACCATAAAAAATTATCAGCCATTTTAAGCAGGTCGGTATGCTTCAGGCCTATTTCGCATTGTCCACCTGTACCTACTTCATGGTGATGCGATGAAGCAATAATATCTACCTTTCTTAGGGCGCTCACCATTTCATTTCGCAAGTCTTGCGAGCCATCTGTAGGGCTCACCGGGAAAAAACCGCCTTTGTAGCTTGGTTTATAGCCTAGGTTTGGCTCTTCAATGCGGTTTTTGTTCCAAGAACCTTCTGTAGATTCTATGTTGTAAAAACTATTGTTCGCACTCTGGTGATACCCAACTTCGTCGAATACAAAAAACTCTGGCTCAGGCCCTACATAGCAGGTGTCTGCTATGCCTGATTGCTGTAGATAGGCAATTGCTTTTTTTGCAATTCCCCTTGGGTCTCTTTCGTAAGTAGCTTTCGATTGGGGGTCGAAAATATCTGCTATTATGCTTAGCGTGGTTTCTTTGAAAAAAGGATCTATTTGAGTGGTGCTAGGGTCGGGTATAGCCATTAGGTCAGTCGAGCCTACATGTTGCCAGCCCCGCATAGCCGCTCCGTCAAAGCCAATTCCCTCTTTGAAGGTATCTTCGCTCCAGGTTTCAATGGGGTAGGTACAATGCTGCCAAGTACCTAAAAGATCGGCGAATTTCATATCGACCATTTTTGCCCCAGTAATTTTGGCAAACTCGAAAAAATCTTTTGGTTTTTTAATGTTTTCAGCCATTGTTCTTGTAGGTTAAAATACTTGGCAACACTTTATTTATTCTTTTAGAAATTAACCAGTTCACCAAACTGTCTTACCCTGTTTTTCATTTCTTCTTCAGAAAGGTCAATGATTCTTTCAGTGCCAAAAGCTTCTACGGTAAACGAAGCCATAGCAGATCCGTAAATCACTGCTTTCTTCATGTTTTCAAAGGAAATATCGCCTGTGCTAGCCAAATAACCTATAAACCCGCCGGCAAAAGTATCCCCTGCACCAGTTGGGTCAAACACCTCTTCTAGCGGAAGGGCTGGAGCGTAGAACATTTCTTCTCCTTTAAAAAGTAGTGCACCATGCTCGCCTTTTTTGATGATAAGCGTGCTTGGTCCCATCGCTATTATTTTTTTTGCTGCTTTCACCAATGAATATTCACCTGAAAGCTGGCGAGCTTCTTCATCATTGATCGACAGCACATCTACCAAGGCGATTGTTTTTAGCAAATCGCCCATTGCAATATCCATCCAGAAGTTCATGGTGTCCATCACAATTAGTTTTGGTTTTGTAGGCAATTGCTCGATCACCGCTTTTTGGATAGCAGGAACTAGGTTTCCAAGCATCAAAAACTCACAGTTTTTGTAAGATTCAGGAACTACGGGGTCAAAGTCAGCCAAAACGTTCAGCTCTGTAGCTAATGTTTCACGAGTATTCATGTCGTTGAGGTATTTTCCAGCCCAAAAGAAGCTTTTGCCATCCTCTTTGATTTGTAACCCATCTACATTTACGCCGTGGTCTTCAAGTAGCTTGATATATTCCTTAGGAAAATCTCCACCCACTACCGATACGATGTTGACATTTTTTGTGAAATATGAAGCAGCTAAAGATATGTATGTGGCAGCTCCACCAATTATTTTATCCGTTTTTCCAAACGGCGTTTCTATAGCATCAAATGCTACGGTTCCTACGGTTAATAAACTCATGAAATGTTTCTTTTAATGATTGTTTAAAAGGATAGACAAACTTATTTGCCTATAAGGCTTTGGTTGTCAATACTAAATTATTTGCTTAAAAAGGCACAGGTTATTATGATTTGAACAAATATAGGTCTTTTGCAGCAACCTCCTAAAATTTGAAGGCAACTCCTAGGTTTAGAACGTGCTTGAACTGAACTCTAGGGCCAAGAGTTTCTTCTACCCCATTGTCGTTGAGACGTTTGATAGTGATATCCTCGTCGTAAATAAGGTGGGTGCTAAAGTTTGCATTCAGATACCTGTTGATCTTAAATTGTGTATTGGTAGTCCAGTTTATATCTACTTTGGTTATTCTATCTAGTCCGGAAAATAATCTTAGTGCAGTGTTGAGTGTGATATTTCTTTTAAAGGTCATGGTAAGGTCACCGTTAAACTGGATACCTATTTCTCGCAAAAGAGTAGAGCCTTCATCTAGACCATAATCTTCAGGTGGAACCCTTTTATCTAGTACATAAATCAATTTGCCAGAAAGTGGCGAAAGAAGTGCGTTAAGCTTAAGGTTTTCCTCTTTTACTTGAAACTGAATACCTGAAGAAATGAATATTCTGCCAGGTGCCATAAATGCTGAAATCAGCTCATCGTAAGTCGAATCATTTTCAGTAACAGTTTTGAAACCATCAGCGTATTGAGTACTAAAATCTAGTTTTCCCGAGACACTCCATTTTTCATCAATCTTTAAACTGTATTGTGTAGTGACTTGGATCGCATCGTCAGATTTGGTGAATTTCTTTGTCTTGTTACCAATCCGGCTTATACCAAATGCAGTTTGCAAAGTATTATTCCAGATCGAAGCATCTGTTTCCCTTTTAAGGGTGAAGTTGAGAGCTGTGCTCAGGGAAATAGAACTTTGCCCACCAGCAGCCCAATTACTTAGCCCTACATTAGCAAAATTGATATTGAAAATCCCGTTCTTGTCCCAAATTCGAACCTCGGGGGGCGGCTCTTTTTTTGAAAGGTCTAATTTCCTACTTGCACTTTCGAGACTGAGCAGGTAAACAGAATCGCCTTCTTCCAACAGCCACAAACTATCGCTCACTTTTGATAATCGAATATTTTCGTCTCTAGCTACTGTTTTGATCTGGTATGGCTTTTTTCGAATAGTTCTAGTAGTGTCTTTCACAACTTTGACCGTATCGGGTAGCCTTATGTATGCCGTATCTATTGCCTTAGTTGGTTTTTGGGCAAATACATCTAAAATAGCCAATAAAAAGGGTAAAGTGAAAAATAAAAATCGGTACTTCATTTGGCAAAACTTCTAGCTCGGCTTTGTGACGGCAGGGATATTTCCACAAAAGTAATATTAGATATCAAAGGTTGGGCTGTTTGAGTAGTTACTCTTTTATTTTTAGTCAATTCTTGGTCAGAAATTTTTTGGTATAACTCATAAAATAGACAATCTTGCATTAGCAAAACCATAAGTAAGAAGAAATAATGAGCCTTAGAATATTTTTTGATCCACTTCAAGAAGAGGAAATAGATGAGCTGGATAAAGTAAATGGTGTGATAGATTCGGTACAACTTCACACCCATGAAGGAATGCCATCTGTTAAAGCAGCAGATGTGGCTGTTTTTTGTTTCTCTGAATATTCTGGACCAGGTCAAGAAAAAGTACCTGCAACTGACTTTGCGAAGCTTAGAAAGGCCTTTTATAGCCTGAAATCATTCAGTAAAGAATGTAAACTGATTGATTTAGGTTTTTTGCGACCAGGACCTAATTTGGAAGAAAGCTACGCTAGGCTTAGGGAGGTTTGTGAAAAACTGATGGAGCAAAATACGCTTCCTTTGATTATTGGAGGGGCAGATGACCTCGGTTTTGCCCAGTATCTCGCTTATCAGAATTTTGAAAAAATAATTTCTGTAGTAAATGTAGATGCCCGTATAGACATGGGGAAAACTAAGTCCACAAACAAGGGAGGGCATGTTTATAAAATTTTGACCCATCAGCCGAATTACCTATTTGAGTACAACCACTTGGCTTATCAACGCTATTTCGTTGAGCCTAAAACTATAGAAGCGTTGCAGTATTTGCATTATGAGTCTAAAAGCGTAGGGCAAATTCGAGAGCGAATAGCTGAGACAGAACCTGTTATTCGAAGTGCAGATATGCTAAGTTTTGACCTGTCCGCCATAAAAGCAGCAGATGTAGGTGCGGTCTTGGATAAAACCCCTTTTGGCTTAACAGGCGAGGAAGCATGCCAACTTTGTTGGTATGGAGGGATGAGTGAAAAATTAACGTCAGTTGGTTTTTATAACTATAGACCAGAACTAGATAAGGATGGGCAATCGGCTCAAGTATTGGCTACAATGGTCTGGTATTTTGTAGAGGGTTTTAGCAACAGGAAAGAAGAGTATAGCTTTAAGAGCAATTTCCATATCAAATACTTAGTGCCTTTAGATACGCTCCACAAAAGTTTGGTGTTTTACAAAAGCAAGTTGACGGATAAGTGGTGGATGGAGGCAGGGCTGCATGACGATGCTGAAAAGTATTATCATAGAAATGCGGTGATCCCTTGTAGCTATGAAGATTATCAAACTGCTGTAAAAGGGCAGATACCTGAGAGGTGGCTAAAGGCAACAGGTAAGCAAAGTTGATTTTTTTTGTATTACTTACACAGCTTTCGTTTTACTTGGAGTTGACTTTTTTACCCCTAAAAATGCATTCTTTCATATTAAGGAACCTGTTTATATAAAACAGGTTTCAACGAGTAAATCATCCTAACCATTGAAATAGTACAATTTTGAAAGGATGTTCGTTGATTTTTATGCCTATAGATTGTTATATCTTGGGTAAGAAGTGAACAAAAATTAAGGAAATATTTTTCTGGATTTTATGGAGTTGCCTAATATTATTAGGATAATTATACTCTTTAACAAGATTTTATTTAAGTTTGATGCCATATTTAGCTATATGCTGTTTTAGTAGAAGTGAAGAATTGTCTAAAAAATAGAAGTAAGGTATTTGTTCAGATTTGAAATAAACTGAAGGTCAATGATAATAATGTCATTTAATTTTAGTTTATTTATAAGAGGAAAAAGTAACTTTTTTATTGAAGTCTTGATTTTGGTCAGAACGATAAAAAAATGTGTTTTTCCTTATTAAAAATTGAAATACTGCTCAAATATTACATCAGGGGGGTTAGCTCAGTTGGCTAGAGCGCTACGCTGGCAGCGTAGAGGTCATGGGTTCGAATCCCATACTCTCCACACCTTCTAGGTTAGATAATAATAGTGCAGAAGGATGAGGAGTATTTATCACTTTGAAGAAATAATCGAAGGAAATGGCTAAATTAAAAAACATCATCAAGCAACTATCACTTGATGATTACACAGCAATTTATGATTCTTTGATTGAAAGCAATGCCGAGAAGTCAGCATTTCTTCTCAAGACAATGAGAGAGAAGTCTCTTTCAGATCAAAAGATCATGGCCGAGCTAGAGGTAAACAATAATGCTTACTACACCCTACGCTCACGACTAAATCAAAAAATTGAAGAGTATCTGCTCCAGCAAATGGAAAGTCCCAGGACTGACCTACTGAAAAAGGTAGCAAATATAAATGAGATCATTTTTACCAAAAAGAGGGCTATTTCAGTTGCAACTCTTAAGAAGCTTGAGAAAGAGCTCCTAGATTATGACCTTTCCAATGAGTTGACGATTGTCTATAAAACGCTCAAGAAACTCCATATAAATACTGCCGATCACTTTCATTACTCTCAGCTTTATAATAAGCATGTAGCCTATATGCTAGCTGTGGATAAGGCGGAGGATCTTCTGGCAGAATATTTCAAGAAATTTGGAGAGTTCTCTCTTACAGGAGACGAAACGGACAAGCTAGGGCTTACGCTTATGGCATCTGAAATGGACAATGTATGTGGCTTATACAATTCACATAGGTTATATGTCTATCAGAACTGTTTGAGTATTTTCCATAGGTTGTTTATAGAACGAGGAGAAAAAGGTGATGATGGAAAAGAGCCGATTGAGGATATTTTAGACAATATTCAAAAGATATTCGATACCTATTTCTTAGACTCTATTTATTTCCACCTCAAGCTTGTGTTTGAGTTCTTGCGACTTGAATATTATGCACATTATAATGTGTTCAGAAAAGCTGAGAAGTTCTTCGATGAGGTAAATGAGCAAACAAGTGCTTTGCTTTCTAACTATGGTCTTTATACCTACCCTCCTTATTTCTTGCAAACAAGGCTAGAAAGGGCGATAAGGCACAAGACCGAAGGCGAGCTATATGAAGAGAACTTAAGCTTGTTCCAAGACTACGAGTGCGACAAAGAGGATGTTTCCAAATACATTAACTATGTGGTGTACAGATCCATCTCTTGTTATTATGCTGGTAAGTACGAAGAAGCTGCTAGGTTTATAAACAATATGCTCAATGATGTTAGCTTGAAGAAGTATCCTTATGCTACATTGGAAGTAAAATCTGTACTGGCTTTACATTACTGCTTGTTGAAGGATTACGATTTGTTCCACCAATTGGTGAACAGTATCCAACGCCAGATTAGGCTTATGGGCAAAGATCAGTGTGAGGATGTCGTATTCTTCATTAAGATATTGAAAATTTCAATCAGTGATGCCAAACGCGATAAAGCAACCAAGATCAAGGTGATGATTTCGAAGTTTGAATCTACTGTGCCTAAGAAGCTATTTAGCCCAACAAGGCTTATAGTGATGGATGATAAGTTTGTAGAGGCCTTGAGCGTAGAAAGATTAGCGGAGATTTAAGAGAAACAAGGTCAATTAGAAAATTTGAGCCACACAGATTTCTGTGTGGCTTTTATTGTTTTTGGATACCTCTACTAAGCATTTGTTTGTTTCATGCACAAAAAAAGAGCTTCACTATTTAGTGAAGCTCTTTTTGTAATCTTTTTTAGCTTTTAAAGCTCAAGCCCTTGCAAGTTTTGCTGCGTTAACGGCTTGTTGATGTATTTTTTTACGTAAGAATAATTTTTCGATTTGTTGATATCTTGAGGGTTGATAGATGAAGTAAGCATAACAATTTTACACTTACCTTTAGTATCATCATTCAACTTATCGAATAGATCTAAAAATTGAAAGCCATCCATAAGAGGCATATCTATATCAAGAAAAATGATGTCTGGTAATATTCTTGGAGCATCTGCAGTAAGTTTCTCGATATTTTTCAAAAACTCGATAGCGCTTTTTGCACCAGAATGTATAAAAATATTCTCGCTTATATTTGATGCCTCAATCATTTTCTGATTGATCAGATTATCAATCTCATTGTCATCAATCAACATTACTGAATGATATTTCTTTTCAGACATTGTCTAAGTGTAGTTAGTATTATTAAAAATTTTAAAATTTGCAAAATAAGTTGATTGCAAATCATTAAGATCACGACTAAAATTGGTAAATATTTTGGCTAGGAGCAAATTATTGATAATAAATATTTCTTTAGATATCGAATTTTATCCCCTGTGCCAAAGGTAGTTCTATGCCGTAATTTATAGTATTGGTTTGCCTTCTCATGTACGCCTTCCAAGCATCTGATCCTGACTCTCTTCCGCCACCAGTTTCTTTTTCTCCGCCGAATGCTCCTCCTATCTCAGCGCCCGATGTTCCAATGTTCACATTGGCTATGCCGCAGTCCGAGCCAACATGTGAAAGGAATAGTTCTGCTTCGCGCATATGGTCTGTAAAAATAGCTGAAGAAAGTCCTTGTTTCACATCGTTTTGGATGGCAATGGCATTGGTAACATCACCGCTGTATTTTATAAGATAAAGGATTGGAGCAAATGTCTCTTCTTGTACTATGGCAAACGAGTTGTCTACTTCCGCTAGAGCTGGTTCTACATAATTGCCTTTTTCGGGTAACACATTGCCGCCTTTTATAATTTCCCCCCCTTCTTTTTTTATTTCTGCAATAGCATTTTCAAATGCTTTCACGGCGAGGTCATCGATAAGTGGGCCTACCAGTGTATTTTCATCCAATGGGTTTCCTATACGCAAAGAGTTATAAATACTTATCAAGCGCTCCTTTACCTGTTCATACATGCTCTCATGAACAATGAGCCTGCGGGTAGAAGTACACCTTTGCCCTGCCGTGCCGACTGATCCAAATACAGTTGCCCTAATGGCCATTTCCATGTTGGCATTTTCGGTGATGATAAGTGCATTGTTTCCTCCTAGCTCTAAAAGAGTTTTACCAAGCCTTTCTGCTACTACAGCTCCCACTTTTTTGCCCATTCTGGTCGAGCCCGTTGCTGAGATCAGAGGTACTCTTTTATCAGAGGTCATCAGTTTTCCAACTTCAGCATCGCCAATTACCAAATTAAAAACCCCTTCGGGAAGGTCATTTTCTTTTAGCACATTACTGATAATTCTGTGGCAGGCAATGGCGGTTAGCGGGGTTTTTTCCGAAGGTTTCCAGATACAGACATTTCCACAAGCCGCTGCTATCATGGAGTTCCATGCCCAAACCGCCACAGGAAAGTTAAAGGCTGAGATGATTCCGACAATCCCCAAGGGGTGATACTGGTCGTACATGCGGTGCTCAGGTCTTTCGGAGTGCATGGTAAACCCATAAAGCTGGCGCGACAGCCCAACGGAAAAATCACAGATATCGATCATTTCCTGTACTTCGCCCAAGCCTTCTTGGTAGATCTTTCCCATCTCCAAAGTGACAAGTTTGCCAAGAGGATCTTTGTATTTCCTAAGCTCAAGCCCAATTTGCCTTACTACTTCTCCACGCTGGGGAGCTGGGATTTTTTTCCAAACGTCAAAAGCCTCGCTAGAGGTTTCGATTATTTTTTCATAGTCTTCGGCAGTAGCCTGGCTTACTTTAGCCAATAAGCTATTGTCAATAGGAGAAAAAACATCTATCAATAGGTTTTTATCTGTTTGTACGTTGCCCCAGTTGTTACCTGTGCAAAAGCCGGGGTTGATAGATGACAAGCCGAGTTCCTCAAATAATTGGGAAACTTCTGTGCTGTTTAGTTGGGTTACCATGGTTGTTGTATTGTTAAGGTTATTGACTCATTAAGAAAGCTTTAATATAGTCATTTAAGTCGCCATCTAATACTGCTTGTACATTCGTTTTTTCTACACCTGTACGCAAGTCTTTTATAAGTTTGTAAGGATGGAGAACGTAGTTCCTGATCTGAGACCCAAAATCAATTTTCATTTTGCTACTTTCCAGCTTATCTTTTTCTTCGTTGCGCTTTTCCAGTTCTACTTGGTACAGCCTAGACTGAAGCATTTTCATTGCCTTGTCTTTGTTCATAAGCTGAGAGCGTTCTTGCTGACACTCTACTACTATACCAGAAGGGGCATGCCTCAGCCTCACGGCAGTTTCTACCTTATTTACATTTTGCCCACCTGCTCCTCCTGAACGGAACGTTTCCCAAGTGATATCTGCCGGGTTGATTTCTATTTGAATAGAATCATCCACCACGGGGTAGACAAATACGGAGGCAAAGGAAGTATGTCTCCTTCCTCCTGAGTCGAAAGGGGAGATTCGTACCAAACGGTGGACCCCAATTTCGGATTTTAGGTACCCGTAAGCATATTCTCCTTCAAATTCTAAGGTAACGGAACGGACTCCGGCCACCTCACCTGGTTGGTAGTTGACTTGGCGAACCTTGTAGCCATTAGCTTCACCCCACATAATGTACATCCGCATAATCATCTCTGCCCAGTCTTGGCTTTCGGTACCACCTGCCCCTGGGTTTATTTCGATGATGGCCGAGAAGGGATCTTCTTCGCTGCTCAACATTTTTTTGAGCTCTAAGGCTTCGAGCGCTTTTGTAAATTTTTTAGAAGCGTCTTCAATGTCTTCTAAACTTGCCTCTTCAGCTTCATAAAACTCGAAAATAGTTTCGAGGTCCTCGAAAAGTTCTACTACCTTATCGAAGCTAATTATCCAGCTTTTCTTAGATTTTATCGCCTTTAGAAGTTTTTCAGCTTCTTTCGGATCGTCCCAAAAACCTGCTTCTGTAGTCTGGACTTCTTCTTTTTCTATTTCAGCTACTTTATTATCGTAGTCAAAGATACCCCCTCAAGGCTGTTACTCTAGCCTTCAAATCCTTCAGCTGTGCTGCGTTCATTGTTAATATTGTTTGATTAATTATTTTATTTCTACTTGTGATTAGGCTAAGCTAGTAAAGAAATGCCTATTTCCTGAGCACTTTCTTTGTTGTATTGCTTAAAATGAGACATCGCTCAAACCAAACGTTCTGTATAAGGACACAAAAGTAATCAAATAGATGAACTGTTTGTTTGCAGCGAAATAGATAAAATTTAAACATGCTCTTAATTAAAAAAAGTAGGAACGTGCAACCATTAATTTGGTCTTTTGTCTTTCAAATAAAAAAACATCCTATCAAAATGAAAAAGAATATATCAAAGGTTCTCTCTCTAGTAATTTGTTTGTTCGTACTTTCCTCTGCTTCGGTTCAGGCTCAATCCGAAACTCGAAAAGTTTCTGGGTTTGATCAGGTGAAAATAAGCGGGGCTTACTTGGTGTACCTCACCGAGGGCAATGAAGAAATGGTGGAAATAGAAACACAGAATATTGATCCTGAGGAAATAGTTACGGAAGTAAACGGAAATGTGTTGAAAATTGAGCCAAAACAGAAAAACTGGAAGTATAATAAGAGTAGGGTAACAATTAATATTACCTATAAAAAGTTAGTCGCTATCCATTCTGGCGGTGCATCGAATATTGTTGGTAACTCGGTGATCAAGACCAGTAATTTTGACCTTAAAGGAAGTGGCTCGGGCGATATGAAAATAAAAGTAGATGTGAATAACTTGAATATTTCGCTTTCAGGATCTAATGATGTAGAAGTAGAGGGAAAGACAAACACACAAAGCATAGCTATTTCTGGCTCAGGAGATATCTCTGCATTTGAACTGGAAAGTGGTACGACTACTGTTAAAATTAGCGGCTCGGGAGATGTAGACGTAAATGTGAGTGAAAGCCTTACTGCTAAAATTAGCGGTTCGGGTGATATTTCCTACAAAGGCAGTCCCGATAGGCAAGATGTAAAAGTATCTGGATCGGGAAGTGTGAAGAAGGTTAACTAAAACTTGTAGGGTCACAGAAACAAAAGCCTAGTTTGATAGTCAAGCTAGGCTTTTGTTTGTATGTGGGTAGCTATGCAACTATTTTATTGACAGCAACCACGCTTTTTATTTCTGGTACAGCGCTTAATATCGCTTGTTCTACACCTGCTTTTAAGGTCATAGAAGACATTGGGCAGCTCACGCAAGCTCCCAAAAGCTCAATTTTTACTACCAGTTCTTCAGTTATTTCAAGCAGCTTTACATCGCCTCCATCTGCTTCTAAATAGGGTCTTATGCTTTTTAAAGCTTCTTTCACCCTGTCAATCAAACTTTCTTTTTCTGCTGACATTTCTTTGTTGTTTTTGAATTTCTTATCGCCTAGAGGTTATTGAACTTCTACTGGCTGAGTTTGTGTCCCACTGGCATTTCTAATAGCAACGTTCCTTGCTAATTCGTTTGCAATATCTTTGAACGATTCTGAAACTATCCCTTCTTCCATCACCACAGGGCTTCCTTTGTCACCACCTTCTCTAATGCTTTGTACTATTGGTACTTCTCCTAAGAAAGGAACTTCAAATCTGCTCGCAAGGTTTTTACCACCGTCTTTTCCAAAGATATAATATTTGTTTTCTGGCAGCTCTTCGGGGGTAAAATAAGCCATGTTTTCTACAAGCCCGAGGATAGGAACATTGATTTGTGCTTGGCGGAACATCGCTATTCCTTTTTGTGCATCGGCAATGGCTACTTTTTGAGGAGTGGTGACAATTACTGCACCAGTAACGGGCACTGTCTGTACCATCGTGAGGTGGATATCACTTGTTCCTGGAGGCAAGTCTATGAGGAGGTAATCGAGCGCACCCCAGTCGGTATCGGCAAAGAATTGCTTCAAGGCTGAGCTGGCCATTGGCCCTCTCCATATCACTGCATTTTCGGGAGGGGAAAGGTAGCCAATTGAAAGAAGTTTTATTCCGTATTGCTCAACGGGTATAATGACATTTTTGCCGTCAACTTGCTTCACGCCTGGGTGGGCATTTTCAGTTCCAAACATGGTCGGGATAGAAGGACCAAATATATCGGCATCTATAATACCAACCTTTGCGCCTGTGCTAGCTAAAGCCATGGCAAGGTTTGAGGTTACAGTAGATTTTCCAACCCCGCCTTTACCAGAAGAAATAGCAATGATATTCTTCACTTCGGGAAGGAGGTTTGCATTACTTCTTATCGAAGTAACATCTGAGTCCATAAGTACCTCTACTTCGATTGAATCATCTACTTGGTCGTGGATAGCTTCGGTGCATTCTGACCGGATGCGTTCTTTAAGAGGGCAGGCGGGAGTAGTGAGTATCACGCTAAAGCTGACGCTATTTCCAGATATTTTTACGTCCTTGATCATGTTGAGGGTAACCAAATCTTTTTTCAGATCCGGTTCCTGAACAGTGGATAAGGCGTTGATGATGTCTTGTGTAGTAAATGACATGAATGATGTTGTTCTTATTGAATTATGTGATAGTAAAGTGACTTTGCTGTTAGTATAACAAAGATTTGATTATGTATCGATACTAATTCTTAGCGTATAATGTAAAGATAGGTATTTATGGCCAAACTCTTTTAAATCGGGCAAGCCAAAAGATCCCATTGTCTTTATTGGGGCTTTTGGCTTGTTTTAACCTTTATAGTTGCCTTTTTGTTGGCTAAAGTTGATTTTTCACTTGCTATTAGAGGCTAATGAGCCATCCAAAGTAGTTTTTCATTCCTTTTTGGTAATGGTTGTACATAAACAGCACATCCTCATAAGGCCATTTTCCCATTACTAGCGTACTTGTTCTGATTGGGATTGCAGGAATGCTTTCGTTATGGAGTCGATCTACCGAGGTAATTAGGTAATCGTACTGCTTCAAGTCTTTTACTGTTTTATCTAAAAAAGAAGTATCTGAAGCAGGTAATATTTGGAATATATTTTTAGCATCTTCTATCGAATAATTCTCCCCTGTTTTTGCCATTTTATAAATAACATAATAGCTAGGGCTTTGGCCATCATCGGCAGGGCCAGGGTTTTTCCAATGAATGGAAATTCCTTTTGGGCTCATAGAAACTGTAGCTTCCCGAGGGCTGAGCGGCGGGGTATTGTCTATCCAAGGCATAGAGGGTATAAGGGCAGGCTTTTGGTAGAAGGACAATTCAAGCGAATCTCTAAAATGCCCGCGGTTTCGCATAAAGCTTTCTGCCCTAAAGTACACACTTCCCGAAATATTTTCCAAAGACCTGTTGTACCGTAGCTGGAGCGGGATTTCCGATCTATTGTACCAAGTTTTATCGTAGTCCCAGTACACCTTAAAAGCGGCATGGCCTATATACACATGGCGGTCGAAGCTGTTTCTGTTCCACCACCGAACCAGCGTACGGTAATTCACAGCTTTCAGCTGCGTGCTAAAATATACTTGGGGAACAAGGTAATCTACCCAGCCTTTCTGCAACCAGCCTCTCACATCAGCATGAAGATGGTCGTAGCTTGTGATTCCGCCGCGTGTGTTAGAGCCTTGTGGGCTATCATAGATATTTCGCCATACTCCAGCGGGGCTTACCCCAAATTTCACATAAGGTTTTAAGGATTTAATGGCTCGATGCGTATCTTTTATCAGCAGGTCAATGTTGTTTCTCCGCCAGTCTTTTATGTTTTTGAACCCACCTTTGTACTTCCTGTAAGTGGCTTTGTCATCTAGTTTGAGGTTAGCCTGCGGAAAAGGATAAAAGTAATCGTCGAAGTGGATGCCATCTATATCATATCTCTCCACAATGTCTGCCACTATGTTTACCAAGTACTTTCTTACTTCGGGCAGCCCTGGGTTAAAGACTTTCATTGTGCCGTATTGGAGCATCCATTCGGGGCGGGTGTTGGAGATATGAGACTTGTGAACATTGGAAAACCGAGTGTTATAAACAGCTCTTAAGGGATTTATCCAAGCATGGAATTCCATATTCCGCTTATGGGTTTCTTCCAGCATGAACGACAGGGGGTCGTAACCCGATTCGGCGGGCTTGCCCTGTTTTCCTCCTAGCCATTCCGACCACGGTTCATATTTACTCATGTAGAAAGCATCGGCAGCAGGTCTTATTTGGACAATCACCGCATTCAAGTTTGTCTTTTGGCACCTGTCCAAAATATTAATGAATTCTTCTTTTTGCTGCTCTACGGACATGCCCTTGCGAGAAGGCCAATCCATATTGTTAAGGGTGGTGATCCAAATAGCTCGAAACTCTCGCTTGGGAGGAGGTACTTGTGCCGCAAGGTTGCTGTAATACACAAACTGGGTGATGATGATCCCCGATAATAAAACTATAAAAATAAGGGCTGCTTTTCTAATTCGTTTTTGCATATTGAGCTGATTGACCCATGCGGGATTTGATAGTACAAATGTTTGATTGTCAGTTGGCTTAATAAAGCTTGGTTTAAAAGTTTATTGTACCTGATTTACTAACGAGTAATAGATATCATACAATTGCACAAAAGCTGGTCGGTAATCAAAAAAAACATAGGGTTGCACAAACAGGTTACCGGTGCAAATTTGCCACGATCGCTCAATAATAATTAGGAAAAGTGAAATGTGAGGTATTTTTCACCTACTTTCTGAACCCATAAAAAAATGTAAGGAAAGCAGAGGTGTAAACTTGCCTATTATCTGCACGGGGAATAATGATGATTTCATTGGCAAAGGCATCGAGCATAAAGCCAGCTTCAAAGCCTGTTACATTTGTTTTGAAGGTTCCGAATTCAAATGAAAGCGACGATTTGAAAGAAATACCAGGTTCTATTTTAGCTTGGGAAAGAGATTCAGTAAACCTGCCGGTACCTAAAATATTATCAGATTGGCCAGCGTGAATGTCAGGGTTATATTGTTCGGTTCTTACAAGCCCATTTCTATCTTTAAACTCAATTAAGTAAGGTGCGACAATACCGAGCGTAGGCCCAATGGCGCTGATCCAGTTTACTTGGATACCTTGTTCCTTTGCCTTTTGGAAGAGGAGTATTTCCCTGCCGTATTGCGGGCGGATGGTGAATAAGTAATTCTGTTTTCCTTCTATGTAACTTCCTCCAGTGCTATAATTCTGTACCCTATTTTCCTTGGGGTGCTTTACATTGACCATTTCAATAGAAAAACTATGGTACATCTGTTTGGTGATAACCCTAGCATGCTTAAAGCTGATGCCCCCCAAAAGACCTGCGTTAGTGTTGAAGTTTAGGCCATAGACATATTCTTTATGATAAAGCACATCATCATCTGCCTCATCATAAAACTGGGCATGAAGATTTGTGCTTGCCACAAGTAGTGCGCCTATTAAAAAAAGAATGTGTTTTGCCGATTTACTCATTGTTCAAACTAACTTTTGTGCAAAAAAACCAACTATAACATGAATTTGCTTAGCTGTAAGAAAGCTTTATTATTGATTTAATATGGGTTGAATACCTCAGAAAGCACTAACTTTGGCTAAATAATAATGACTATTAATGCCTTATAAATCATTGTAGTGCCCACAACTAAACTGTCAAACACTAAGGTAATTAAAAATGTTCAAGTATCATCCTCTAGGGATTTTTTACCCAAAGGAATATTCGGTGCTTGAAACACAACTTAAAGAAGGCTAGCGCCGCAAATCATTTTTTCAACTCACCAGCTAATTATGTTGACACGCATTTATGCCATTTGGCTGTAATGCTGATCAACTCACATCCACTTTTAGAAAATCAGTGGATATCTGCTTCATATCAATTGCGGGGAATACCATTTTCCCAAACTCTACAAGCGTTTGGGTTTACTATGGCGCTTAGTCGAATATCAACCAAAGTAATTTTTAACTCTATCTCTAATATAAACTCATACTAGTATTAGTCAATCAAAATAATTATGAAAAGAGCTGCACTTATCGTTTTCAGTATCTTATTTATGTTCAATGTACAGGCACAAGAGGTGAAAGAAACTGTTGGCATATTTCCATTTACTTCTTCACAGTACAACTATTGGTCTCGCTACAGGAATTATGCTAATGGCCTGTCGGAAGTAGTGGTTGATGCTATGGTCAACTCCCAAAGGTTTACTGTGGTAGACCGGACCAATTTCGATGACGTATTGAAAGAAGGGGATTTACAAAAAGGAGAAGATTTTATAGAAGGCCTAGTGGTTGCCCAAGGCAAAAAACTTGGTGCTCAATATGCCATTACAGGGACTATCATAAGTGCTTCGGCAGATAAAGCTTCAACAAGTAAGATTCCAGTCTCGCTTCCAGGGGTTTCCAGAAATGTTTCAAGCTATTTTGGGTCGATCAACTTTACTATCAAGATAATAGATGTGGAAACAGGTCAAATCAAAGCTTCTGAGACACTCAAAAGCGTAAGTGCCGCAAATTTTGTGGTGAACACCCCAGAAGATGCGATATCCAATGCTGTCACTAATTCAGATGATGAAATTTTGAAGTTTATTAATAAGCATTTTAAAATACGTGCCGTAGTTCAAAAAGTCCGATTAGAAAAAAAAGGTGAAGCCAAAGAAATTGTGATAGAAGGGGGAACTGCAAAAGGCTTTAAGAAAGGCCAAATGTTTGAAATAAAGGAAATTTCTATAGTGCAGTTGAGTAACGGAAAGGAAGTAGAACAAGTGGAGACGGTAGGTGAGGTAAAGATAATCTCGGTTGATAATGAATACTTTTCTACCTGTAAAGTCTATAAAGGAGGCGATATGATCAAGAGTAAAATAGATAAAGGAGTCGTGCTGTATGCAATGCCTGAAGTAGACTAGCTCTTTTCATGCTTTTACTGATGGTTGCGGACAGTCTGCAGGTGCGGTTATTAGGTTACAAGTACTTCTGTTTTTCATAACCGCTGGGCAACTAACGGTTATTTTTTTTGGCTTTCATATTCGTTTAGTATCAAAAAATTGAACTTGGGTTTTCAATAAAATATGTAATTTCGCCCACTTTTGGAAAAGGGAAGGAAGAAGGGTTTCCTATATTTTATCAAACTAAAAATCTACTTTAACTTGAAAAGTAGAAACGCTTAAGCAAATGGATAAGAATATTTTATTAATAGCTCAAGAGTTAAAAATCAGCGATAAGCAGGTAGCTGCTACGCTAGAATTGTTGGATGGCGGCGCGACCGTTCCTTTTATCTCTAGGTATAGGAAAGAGGTAACAGGCAGCCTCGATGAAGTTGCCGTAGCAGCCATTCGAGATAGGGCGTTGCAACTTCGGGAAATGGACAAAAGGAAGGCGACTATCCTCAAAACCATAGAAAGCCAAGGCAAGCTGACCGATGAGTTGCAAGCAAAAATAGAAAGCGCCGAAACTATGACGGAGCTGGAGGATATTTACCTTCCGTACAAGCCTAAAAGAAGAACCCGTGCTACCATAGCGAGGGAAAAAGGGCTTGAGCCATTGGCAAAGGTAATCTTTGAACAAGCGAAAAACGATCCTGCCAGTGAAGCCGAAAAATATATAAGCGAAGAAAAGGAAGTAGCAAACACCGAAGAGGCACTTGCTGGGGCAAGAGATATTATAGCCGAATGGGTAAACGAAGACCAAGAGGCGAGGAAAAAAGTGAGGCACTTGTTTGAAAAGCAAGCTGTGGTGAGCAGCAAGGTGATCCCCGGAAAAGAGGAAGAAGGGCAGAAGTACAAAGATTATTTCGACTGGTCTGAGCCTTTGCACAACATTCCTTCGCACAGACTGCTGGCTATGAGAAGAGCAGAAAGAGAATTGATTATTTCTTTTGACTGTACACCTGAGGAGGAAAGGGCACAAGAAATATTGGAAAAGCAATTTGTGACCAGCAGCAACGAAAATGGACAGCAAGTCCAGTTGGCTATAAAAGATTGCTACAAAAGATTATTGAAACCCTCTATGGAGACAGAAATCCGTTTGGCTTCGAAGCAAAAAGCGGACGTGGAGGCTATCAACGTATTTGCCGAAAACCTCCGCCAGTTGCTTATGGCAGCACCTTTGGGGGAAAAAGCAACGCTTGCCCTCGACCCAGGTTTCCGTACGGGCTGCAAAGTAGTCTGCCTCGATAAGCAAGGGAAATTGGTTCACCACGAAGCTATTTACCCCAACGAGCCACAGAAGAAAGTTGCCCAGTCGGGAGCGATCATCAAGCATTTGGTAGAGAAATTTAACATAGAAGCCATTGCCATAGGTAACGGAACGGCGAGCAGGGAAACCGAAAGCTTTGTAAAAAGCCTTGGGCTTCCTTCCAGTATCATCATTTTGATGGTAAACGAAAGTGGCGCATCTATCTATTCCGCTTCCGAAACCGCTCGTGAAGAATTCCCTGACCAAGACGTGACCGTAAGAGGCTCGGTTTCTATCGGTAGGAGATTGATGGATCCTTTGGCAGAGTTGGTAAAGATCGACCCAAAATCTATTGGCGTTGGGCAGTACCAACACGATGTGGATCAAAACGAATTGAAGAAATCGCTGGACGATGTGGTGCTTAGCTGTGTGAACGGCGTAGGTGTGGAAGTGAATACGGCAAGTAAAGAATTGCTGACCTACGTTTCGGGCGTAGGAGCTTCTATTGCCAAGAACATCGTAAAATACAGAGAGGAAAACGGTCCTTTTACTAAGAGAAGCGAGCTGAAAAAAGTAGCCCGACTTGGCGATAAAGTATATGAGCAAGCAGCTGGTTTCTTGCGCATAAGAAATGCGAAAAACCCATTGGATGCCAGTGCGGTTCACCCAGAAAGTTATCACATAGTGGAGCAGATGGCGAAAGACCTCAACTGCACAGTGAAGGATCTCATGAGCAAAGACGAGTTGAGGAAACTCATAAAGCTCAAAACATATGTGACGGACAAAGTAGGCTTGCCCACTCTCCAAGATATTTACAGCGAGCTTGGCAAACCTGGGCGAGACCCAAGGGAGCAGTTCGAAGCCTTCCAATTTGCCGAAGGTGTAGACAAAATGGAAGATTTGAAAATAGGAATGAAACTTCCGGGAATTGTCACCAACATCACCAACTTCGGAGCTTTTGTAGATATAGGAGTTCACCAAGATGGCTTGGTACACCTCAGCCAAATGGCCGACCAGTTTGTAAAGCATCCTTCCGATGTGGTGAAAGTCCACCAAAAAGTGGAAGTGACCGTAACCGAAGTAGACATCAATCGCAAAAGGATAGCCCTCAGCATGAAGTCGGGCGATAAAAAAGCTCCCCAAAAGAGAAAAAGAAAGGACGGAGCACCAGCCCCAAAAGAGCAAAGTATGGAAGAAAAACTCAGCATGCTCAAAAGCAAGTTTGGGAAGTAGAGCTTAGGATTGAGTAAAAGTGTTTATTTATTGAAAGCCTGTGAGATTCGTCTTGCAGGCTTTCGTTGTTTTTCAGCCGCTCGGTTCCAGCCGAGTGGCAACTATTTTGTAGCCTCTGGTTGCCATGAGCGAGACGCTCGAAAAATATTCCTCACTCGGCAAGAGCCGAGCGAGAGGAGTGTCCTTAATCGGAGGAAGGATTAAAAAAACAACCCCAAATAATCTAAAAATCCACGGCTTAGGATTTAGTTTTGAAATGATGAGATTAGATGAAAAATGGATTAATGGCTTATTGTCCAAATAATATTCTGTGGTAGTTCTAGAAGTTAGCGGGGGAGAATAGAAATTTACTCGGCTGTAGAATAATTAAGAGCGGGAATGCGTCGGTTAAGGGCTTTGCCAAATAGTCTTCGGGGGGAATGCGAAAATCCAGCGGGGGAATAGGAAAAAATAGGATGATCGCCGAATAATCTAGACTGGGAATGCAAAAATGTAGCGGGAGTGTTGGTAAATCGCCTCCGTTTGTTAGTTGAGCCACCCTTTTTGCCCAGTTTCCCACTTCTTTTGTGGCAAAGTGGCAGTCAGGAGTGCTTGGGAAGCTTTCTTGTAGAGTAAAGAGCGGTTAGTTGGTAGTACGGGGCAAGGAGTGCGAGGTGTATCTCCAATCTTTTATGAGCGGAAAGCTTTTTTGAACCCTATGCCGTATCTTTGGGTTAGCAAAATAAAGACTTCACATCGAATAACCGTGCCGAGGGCACTTATGCTATATGATTAAGTTTCTTTTAATTCTCATTCTTGTTATCTATCTCGTTTCTCGCTTTGCAGGGTACATTTTTAGGGTGATCTACTGGCTTACAGGACAGACGCCCCCACACCAGCGAAAGGCACAAAGTGCTTCTTCGGCTACACAAACAAAGAACGGGATTCAGGTTATTATTCCTCAAAAAGAACAAAAAAGAGGAGAGTTTAAAGGCGGTGATTATGTCGACTTTGAAGAAGTGAAGGAAGATAAGAAGTAGGGGTAGGAAGAGTTGGGACTTGGGTAGGGGTTAGCTAAAAACGCTACTCGCCCCACTCGCTCCTAGCCGAGTGAGGACTATTGTTGAACATCTTGCTTAAAGGTAGCCAGAGGCTACAGTAATTTTACCACTCGGCAGAACCGAGCGGTATAACAGTTGGAAGAGGTTTAGGGGGGTAAAAGGCACGAGCGAGACGCTCGCGCCAGTTTTTCTTTCTTATTACTGCAAAATATGTCTTGCGATCACTAGCTTCTGGATTTCGGAAGTGCCTTCGTATATCTGGGTGATCTTGGCGTCCCGCATCAGCCTTTCCACATGGTATTCTTTCACAAAACCATATCCTCCGTGAACTTGCACGGCTTCCACGGTGGTGTCCATTGCCACTTGCGAAGCGAACAGCTTTGCCATAGCGCTGGCGTTGGCATAATCTAATCCCATATCTTTTTCATGCGCTGCTTTTAGGCAGAGCAGCCTTGCCGCTTCTATTTCCGTAGCCATTTTGGCTAGTTTGAAGGAAATTCCTTGATGCTCGCAGATGGGCTTGCCAAAGGCTTTTCGCTCTTTCGAATATTTCAGGGCGAGTTCGTATGCTCCCGAGGCTATTCCCAAGGCTTGGGAGGCAATACCTATCCTTCCGCCGTTGAGGGTTTTCATGGCTATTTTGAATCCGTCCCCATCTTCGCCCAGTCGGTTTTCTTTGGGTACTTTCACATCGGTGAAACCAAGGGAGTGCGTATCGGAACCTCGAATGCCGAGTTTGTCTTCTTTCTTTCCAACTACAAATCCTTCCTGGCCTTTTTCCACTATCAGGCAATTGATGCCCTTGTGCCTTTTCTCCCGATCGGTTTGGGCAAGTACCAAATAGACAGAAGCAGTTCCTCCGTTTGTGATCCAGTTTTTATTTCCGTTAATGAGGTAATGGTCGCCTTTGTCTTCAGCTGTGGTCTGTTGGGCGGTAGCGTCGCTGCCTGCTTCGGGTTCGGAAAGGCAAAATGCTCCCCAGATCTCTCCCTTGGCTAGTGGTACGAGGTATTTTTCCTTTTGGGCTTCCGTTCCGTATTTTTCTAGCCCCCAGCATACAAGCGAGTTGTTCACGGACATCACTACAGAAGCGGAAGCATCTATCTTAGAGATTTCTTCCATGGCGAGGACGTAGGAAATGGTATCCATGCCGCTGCCACCGTACTTTGGGTCCACCATCATTCCCAAGAACCCAAGTTCCCCCATCATCTTGACTTGGGCGTGGGGGAATTCCTGTTTGTCGTCGCGCTCGATTACGCCGGGCAACAGTTCTGTTTGGGCAAAGTCACGGGCGGCATCCCGCACCGCTAGTTGTTCTTCGGTAAATTCAAAAGTCATGTGTGTATGTTTTTGGTTTTTGATTTTGTTAAATCAAAATGGTTAATGTTGAAGGGTTAAGGTTTAAAAAAGGTGGTTTGGATCTTTCCTTTGGTAAGCATTAAACTTTAACCCGTAAACTTTTCAAAGCATTTCTCTGAAATAAGTGTTTGGTAGTTCTGTGGCACGTGCATAACTAACAATATAGTATGCGTGCATACCAAATATACTAAAAAGGAACGTTCCCGAAAAGGTTTTAGGTAAAACTTAGAGATGTAGGTAGATGTTTAGGTTAATCGTATTCGAGGAGGATAGGGAAATTGTTGGTAAGGATACCGAGTTTGTTGCATGCCGATTTAGAGAGCTTGAGCAAGGTGTTTTTAGAGGTATCTCGGGTAGAAAGTTTTCCTATTATTTTCACCATGATAGCCTTTTTGTTGCTAGGGTTGGTCACTTTTACCAGCGTGCCGTAGGGCAGGGAGGCATGCAGGGCAAAGTCTTGGGTAGATCGCTGCCCTCGGTCGGAAATCATTTGTCCCACACCTGATTCTAGGTGCTTATATTTCTTCAACACAGGACTTGCTTTTTTTTCTCCAAAACCTACTATGAGCTTTTGCCCAATGGAAAGTTTGCTCTTTGCATCGATCCCGTTCCACCAAAAAATACTGTCCAAGGTAGTTTGGTGGTACTTTGCTATCCCAAAATAGGTATCCCCTTTTTTTACTTCGTAGTAGTTCGTATTTTTATTTTCGATGCTTTTTTTGTCTAATATTTCCACATAAATGGCTTGTCCAGGAGAAAGTGTCTCGCTTTGTAGTTGGTTGAGAGATTTTAGCCTTTGATGGCTCATTCCGTAGGTATCGGCAATTTTCTGGAGTTGGTCTCCTGCTTGGGTAGTATGAACATGGATAAGTCTGAGGGGAGGATTGAAAAGAGCGCCTTGATGGGCGGGAATGACCAAAATAGTGCCTAGGCTCAGTACGCTGATGTTCCCATTTCTATCTTGAATTTCTTCTGCGCTTACCTTGTATCGGGTTCCAAGTTTGTAGAACGTTTCTCCTTTTTCTACCCTATGCAAGATAAAGATTTGGTTGTTGATCATCGTGATCCCCATGGAATCGAGCGAGGCATGGGCGCTTGCAAATGTGGAAAGTCCGAGAAGTATGGAAAGTAAAAAAAACAGTTGCTTCATAGAAGTTGTTATAATTCGATTCCTTTTAACAAGGTTTTGTTGCTAATAAAAAGCAAGAGGTTTTCAAATACAAAAAAATTAGAAGTAGCAATGCCTTTTAATTCTTTGTCGAGCTTTTCATGCAGAAGAGTATTGCCATTTTTATCCATTATCAACATGAAATGAGAAAGAAGCTTGTTTTCGCTTAGATAATAGCTCAATATGATTTTACCGTCTTTTTCGAGGTAGTTAATTACCTTACTGGCATTGACCTGAAGCTTTTTTTGCAGAAATATTTTTACCGTTTCGAAGTGTTCTTCTCCTTCAAAATACCTGAGAGGTAAGTCGTAGAAGTTTTTTGCTTCTTCGTTGGGCAAGGTGGAGTTCTCTTCTGAAATATCTCCGTTTTCAGCCTTTATTGCGTAATAACTTTTCTCGCCCTCTTCATTTTTGGAAAGGTAGACCAGTTCTTTTGTGGCTAATTCATATTGGCTTTTTTCTTTTTCCCAAAGTAAGCTGCCTGTTTGGCTATTGATGGCCATTACCGCTTCGGGCTCGGGGTTTTTCTCATTAGAATATTTTGAAATAAAAAGCTTACCATGGTCGGCGGCGATCATTCCAGACCACCAAGTACTCTCTAGGTCAAACTCTTTCCAAATGGTTTTGCGATCGTTAAGTTTGAGGCAGGCATAACTCAAAGACATTTCCTCCTCGTTGCGGGTTTCTAACCAAAGTAGTCGTTCTCCATGGTCTATTAAAAGCTTCCAAATAGACCCTTTTGTACTATAATTTATCTTTTCCTGCACGCTTATATTATCTCTTTAAAAGTATCAATGTTCTTGAATATTGGGCAAATTTCCTAGCGAAAAGCTTTGCTGTTTTCTTATTCGGGTTTTAAATTCTTTCGCCCAGTTGGTTGTTTGTAAAAGTAAAGAGCTTCTTTGCGAATAATACTCTTTCTAGTTTTTATCTTTAAATTCAAAACGAACCCTTTGAATAGAAGAAGGTTCTATTAACAACAAGTCTACTTAAGCCGAAAGGCTTTTCAATTGTTTTATATATGAAATTATTTCAAGTCTTTGGATTCATTTTGTTGGCAATGCTGGGTGCAATGAAAGCTCAGGCTCAGCAAAAAGTATTTGTGATGGAAATTAGGGCTGAAATAGACCCTAGGATGAACAGGTATGTGGAATTGGCGCTTACCGAGGCGGAGGATATCGAAGCTGATTATGTGGTGGTGGATATGAATACTTATGGCGGAGCGGTAAACGATGCGGATGATATCCGAACGATGTTTTTGGAGTTTGAAACGCCTGTTTTTGTATTTATAAATAATAATGCTGCTTCGGCAGGTGCGCTTATCTCGATTTCCTGCGACAGTATTTATATGGAGCAAGGGGCAAATATTGGGGCGGCTACGGTGGTGATGGGAGGCGATGGTTCGCAAGCTCCTGATAAATACCAATCGTATATGCGCTCTATCATGCGCTCCACTGCGGAGTCGAAAGGGCGTGACCCTAAAATAGCCGAGGCCATGGTAGATGAAGACTTGGTGGTAGACAGTATTTCGGAAGGTGGAAAAGTGATTTCGTTTACAGCATCTGAGGCCATGAAATATGGTTTTTGTGAGGGAATAGTCAACTCGGTGGAAGAGGTGCTTGCACTAAATGGAGTTGAAGATTATGAATTAATACGGTATGAAGTTTCTGCCACTGAAAAGGTTATTTCTTTTGCCCTGAATCCGTTTATCAGTGGGGTTTTGATCTTGGTGATCATTGGCGGGATCTATTATGAGCTGCAAACTCCCGGAGTTGGGTTTCCTATAGCTGCGGCTGTAGTGGCTTCTCTGCTTTATTTTATTCCTTATTACCTAAACGGACTGGCTGAAAATTGGGAAATAGTGCTGTTTGTGGTGGGGATATTACTTATAGCCGCAGAAATTTTTGTGATTCCGGGCTTTGGGGTTGCTGGTATTTCGGGAATCATACTTACGGTAGGTTCGCTTGTGCTGGTGATGGTCAATAATGACTTTTTCGACTTTACCTTTGTGCCCTCAGGAAACTTAGCTAGTGCCCTGGCGACGGCTATGGGGGGAATGTTTGGTTCTATCGTACTGCTAGTTGTAGGTTTGCAGCGGATAAGTAAATCTAAAAACATGAAAGATATTGTGCTTTATAGCTCCCTAGAAAAGGATGCTGGGTACACATCGAAGTTTGTAGAAGATGATTTGGTGGGGTTAACGGGGCTTGCTTATACCGTGCTTCGACCAAGTGGTAAAATAAAGATCAATGACCAAGTGTACGATGCTTCCACACGTGGAGATTTTATTGAGAAAGGAGAAGAAATAATAGTAGTTTCGGATGAAGGCTCTTCTTTAAAAGTTAAAAAATATGAAAAGGGTGAGCTAGGATTTTAAATCGATCATAAATTTTTTGACTCCGCCCAACTGGTGTACATTTGCCAAAAATTTTGAATAAGTAAATGAAGAAACTTCATAAACTCATTTTACTAGCGCTGTTATTATGTTCTGTGTGGGCATGTAGCGATTGCGAACCCATTTCCGACCCGGGGAATGAGCTTGTTCTTTCTTTTATAGATTATGAGGCTTCACTTGAAAGCGGAAGCCTTGTTGCTAAAACAATGGCATTTGACTCAATCTATGAAGTAGAAAAGCAAGTTAAGATAGATCTTCTCGATTCTAATATCTACCTTATCCCGTTGCCTTTCGATAGGTTGGAAGCTTCATATGTATTTGAACATAAAGAAACTGTTGATGATGGAAATGGGGGGACAACAGAGGTGTTGGTATATGATACGCTGGAGGTAAATTACCAAAGGAGCTTAAATCCTATCAGCCCAGACTGTGGTTTCTATGAGCAAATTCAAAATATCAGAGTGAGCAATACGACCTATGATACGATAGGCATATTCACTGATCAAACTACTTCTAATGATACGACTAATATTTATATTTTTCTTTAGCTTTTTAGTACTAACCAGTGTAGATGGAGTTGCCCAGAAAGCAAAAACTGGAGTAGCGAGTGACTCATTGATGTTGCCCAAAGTGAAACCTCCTAGGGAAAGGTTGTACCTAGCAGGTGTGCGGTTTGGTGCTGATATAACCAAGCTTGCCTTAACGGGGATAGACCCTGATTTTGTGGGTGCTGAAGTGAAGTTTGAAGTTTTGATCAACAACAAATTTTTTATCCCGATAGAATACGGTATTTCTGAAATTACCCGTACGGATGATCCCAAAACATTTGAATATACAACCACCGGTTCATATTACCGAGTGGGATTTGACTATTGCACCCTAAATAAAAAATCGGATGATCATGCAGTTAATATAGGTATGAGATATGCATGGAATTCATTTGATAACTCGGTGAATTATTCTCGTTCGGATGACTATTGGGGCGAATTTGAAAATACGGTGGAGGAAAAAGGCTTGAGCGGAAGCTGGGTAGAATTAGTTGTAGGGTTGAAATACATGTTTCTTAAAAACTTATATTTAGGAATGGATGCCCGCCTCAAATTTATAGGCTCTGTAAATGGTGGCAATTCTATTGATGTAAGTGAAATGCCAGGTTTTGGGGTAACCTTAAAAAATACAAGGCCAGAACTTAATTACTCTATTCTTTATAGAATTCCTTTTGGGAAGAAAAAATTGACTATTCTAAAGGCGCGGGAGTAGAATCAGCATTTACAACTGCATGCATGTCTGGTAAAGTGGAGTCTTGATCGGAAGTGCTTACACTTAGCTCAGATGTCATGTGTTCATCACCCATACTTCCATCTACATAAGGAATTTTCAATTTATAGGTCTGCCCTTTTTGCTTGATAGTGAGTTTGTTCCCAACAAGCCAAGGATTGTGGAGCTTGAGGAGTTTGTAGTTGATACCAAGCGACAAGGCAAAGTCCACAAGGCTGTTGATATTTTGGGAAACCTCTACTTCTTGTACTTCCTCTTCGTAATACAATTGCTTTCCTTTTAGCTCAAACTTGTACTTCTCTTGGTTTTCAAAAATCTCTTTGATGGCCATTGCCCTAAAAACATAGCGGGCAGTTTCACTGTTGAGGGCAAGGTCGTAATACGACGAAACCTTTTGCTTTTTTAGTTGCCTGCTCACTCCGCTTATTCCCATGTTGTAAGAGGCGGCAACCAAGGTCCAGCTTCCAAATTTTTTGTAAGCCTGTTTCATATAGCGGCAAGCTACTTCCGTCGATTTTATAGGGTCATACCTTTCGTCAACTTCTTTGTTTATTTCAAGTCCAAATTCTTTTCCTGTAACGGGCATTATTTGCCAAAACCCCGTTGCCCCAACTGGAGAAACTACGTTGCTAAGTGAGCTTTCTGTAACTACTAGGTATTTCAAATCATCGGGCAATCCGTGTTTTGCTAGGATTGCCTCTATTTTGGGAAACCATCGGTTGGCTCTTTTTAGCACTAAAAAAGTGTGCGAATGGAAAAATACATTTGAATGCAACTCCCTGTCTAGTTTTTCGCTAATATCAGGTTCAGTGAGGGGCACTTCTTCGCCACAAAAATAAAATTCTTTGGGCAGCTCAATATTGAATGTTTCATATTCATACTTCACCTCTTGGTTGATTATAGATGCTTTTTTACTCTCTAGTTTATCCAATAAAGCATAAGCAACTATGCCGATGACCAACACGAAAATGATGATGTTTTGTAAGTTTTTCAAAGTCTTGAAGTTTTGCTCCCTACCAAAAAAATTAAAAGTTAGGTGAAATCATGTAGCTGCCATAGAAGTCATCAATAACTTTTACAGCTTCAGAAGCGCTATCTACCAAGCTGATCAGGTCAAGGTCGCCATCGCTTATATATGAGGCTTTTGTGACCATTACCTCTTTTATCCAAGAGAGTAGTCCAGACCAGTATTCTTTTCCGACCAGCACGATGGGGAATTTTCCGATTTTTTTAGTTTGGATTAGGGTAAAGGCTTCAAAGAGCTCGTCAAGTGTTCCGAACCCGCCCGGCATCACAATAAATCCTTGCGCATATTTCACAAACATTACTTTTCGTACGAAGAAGTAATCGAATGTAAGAAGTTTGTCCGGGTCTATATAAATATTATTTCCTTGCTCATGAGGCAGCTCAATATTTAGGCCAACAGATTTTCCTCCTGCTTTTTTTGCACCTTTATTGCCTGCTTCCATAATGCCAGGTCCGCCACCTGTAATTACCCCAAAGCCGTGTTTTACAAGTTCTACGGCTATTTCTTCTGCCATTTTGTAGTACTTATGCTCGGGCTTGGTGCGAGCTGAGCCAAAAATGGAAACACATGGGCCTATTCTTTCCATTTTTTCGAAGCCTTCCACAAACTCAGACATTACCTTAAAAATAGCCCAAGAATTATGGCTTTTTATCTCGTTCCAGTCCTTTCTCTTAAATGCAGCTCTTATTTTTATTTCATCTTCGCTCATAGTTTTGTCTGTTTGGTTAAGGGAAAAGTGAGATCATCTCACTTTTATAGCTGTATAACATATAGCTAGCGTAGCCTGAAATTAACGATGAATTTCTTAATAAAGTTTAATAAAATGAAAGGCTTAATTTTTAGTACTGCAAATCAACGATGCCCTTGGTTTTGCTTTTGGTCTCGTTCCCAAGGTTTGTTTTTAGGAGATAAAATACGAAGAATAAGGGTTTTATCTTTGAGTTGCTATGGCCAAAATCATATTTAGATGCTGATAAACTGATTTGATATTGGAAGGCTATGCTATATCTTTGGAAAGTAAATTAGTGATGAAAGATTTTTTTAGGTAAGCACTCGTGCTTTTTTATGTATTTAAACAAAATATCAAAAATGTTAAATCTAGTACTATTCGGCCCTCCAGGTGCAGGGAAAGGAACTCAAAGCGAAAAAGTTAAAGCAAAGTATAGTCTCATACATTTGTCTACAGGTGACTTGTTGAGGTCAGAGATCGCTGCAGGAACAGAACTTGGTCTTACGGCAAAAACATTGATGGACAAAGGCGAATTGGTACCAGATGAGGTAGTAATTGGGATGATAGACCATAAGTTAGAAGAGAATAAAGATGCTGAAGGGTTTATTTTTGATGGTTTTCCAAGAACTGTAAAGCAGGCAGAGGCTTTGGACGAATTGCTCAAAAAGCATGGAGAAAGCATTTCAGGAATGGTGGCTTTAGAAGTTGAGGAAGAAGAATTGACCAAGAGAATCTTGAAAAGAGGAGAGACTTCTGGAAGGGCTGATGACAAAAATGAAGATTTAATTAGGAACAGGGTAAAAGAATACCGTACGAAAACTGAGCCTGTTGCTGGGTATTATAAAGAGCAGAATAAATTCAAGTCAGTAAGTGGTACAGGTTCTATTGATGAGATTTTTGAAAGCCTATGCGAAGCAATTGATTCACTATAAGCTTTTTGTAAGCGAAAATCAGGTCGTTATAAGATTGTCTTATTTGTCTATGCGACTTTTCAATATATAAAGGGTGTAAATGAGAGCAGTGTTATTCAATAACACTGCTTTTTTTGAATAATTTCTCTTTAAATTGATGATAATGGACTAATTTTGAAATTGCTATAAATGAATTCGTGCCTTTTTTGCCAAAATTCAATTGGCGATTGCTTGTTATACAAACTTTTGGTTACACGTATTAAAAACTTTTGAGAGGGTGTCAGGGACAAATTTTATTGATTATGTAAAGGTTTATTGCCGCTCGGGATCAGGAGGAGCAGGTTCTGCTCA
The DNA here is from genome assembly GCA_034044135.1 of Flammeovirgaceae bacterium SG7u.111. NCBI lineage: Bacteria > Pseudomonadati > Bacteroidota > Cytophagia > Cytophagales > Flammeovirgaceae > Flammeovirgaceae bacterium SG7u.111. Next base: position 7,329,451 of record CP139021.1, read on the forward strand.
TTTTAGGCGTGAGAAGCATGTGCCAAAGGGCGGTCCCGATGGCGGAGACGGCGGAAGGGGAGGTCATATAATACTAAAGGGAAATAAAAACCTTTGGACATTATTACACCTCAAGTATAAGAAGCACATTATTGCAGATAATGGCGGAAGTGGTGAAGGAGGGTGTAGATCTGGAGTGCAAGGCGAGGATATTGTGTTGGAAGTTCCTTTAGGCACTATTGCTAAGCATGCGGAAACGGGAGAGCGAATAGCTGATATTTTGGAAGATGGCGAAGAGCGAGTTTTGCTGGCAGGTGGGAAAGGAGGCTTGGGCAATATCAACTTCAAAAGCTCGACTAACCAGTCTCCACGGTATGCTCAACCTGGTATAGAAGGAGAAGAGGTTCCTGTAGTATTGGAACTAAAAGTACTTGCAGATGTTGGTCTGGTAGGTTTTCCAAATGCTGGGAAATCAACGTTGCTTTCTGTTATTTCTGCAGCAAAACCCAAAATAGCTGACTATGCTTTTACTACGCTAGTCCCCAATTTAGGGGTAGTTTCCTATAGGGATAATCGGTCGTTTGTAGTAGCAGATATTCCAGGTATAATAGAAGGTGCTGCTGAAGGTAAGGGGTTGGGAATTAGGTTTTTGCGACATATAGAAAGGAATTCAGTGCTATTGTTCATGGTTCCTGCAGATAGCGATGATATAAAAAAGGATTTTGAAGTTCTATTGGATGAATTGAAGAAATTCAATCCAGAACTCTTAGATAAACAACGGATATTAGCTGTTTCAAAATCCGATATGATTGACGAAGAACTAAAAGGCTTAATCTCTCGAGAGTTGCCAGATATCCCATGTGTATTTATTTCATCTATTATGCAAAAAGGGTTGGCAGAGTTGAAGGATCAGCTTTGGGAAGCACTAAACGACTAAGTATATTTTACCATTTTTTGATGATTTAGGTTAAATATTGGAAAAATGGTAGTTTGAATTTGCTTTATTGTTTTAATTTTTGTTAAATTAAATGCACAATTGCTTATAACCGTTTGTGCAAATGCTTATATAAGGAAACATTGTTCACTAAATAAAATGAAATTAAAACATTTTAATCTCCAACTTGGCTGCCAGTTTTTAAAATCATTTAGTGATGAATCGCGAATAAGGATTCTTCAGCTGCTTTTTAAAAATAAGGAAATGTGTATTTCCGATATAGAGCTAGTGTTGGATTTTACTCAAACAAAGACATCGAGGCATTTAATTTATCTTAAAAATGCTGGATTGGTCGATTCAAGAAAAGTTGATCAATGGACGTATTATTCCATTAAAGAGGAAGTTTCCGAATTTGTGGATACTATATACAGATATTTGGATAAAGATCCGGTACTAGAAAAAGATCAAAGAGTTTATAAAACTCTTTATAATAACAGGGAGTTAGCTGTTTGTAAGTTGCATCAAAACAACAACCGTTGGGCTTACCAAGATTTTTAGTTGTACCCTTTTACATAGGTTCAAATAAAACAAAACTGGCCACACCAATATATATTGGTGTGGCCAGTTTTGTTTTATTGGCTAAGCTTTCTTTATTGAGTTGCTATTTGTTTGGCTACAGCAAGTTGATCTTTTAAAGCTTGGTTCTCTTCAAACAATTCTTTGTGCCTTCTTTCTATCTCTTCCTGAGTAGCCTGCATTTCTTCTTGGTTTTGTCTAAGCTCCTCTTCTTGTGAACGTAACTGTTCGGTCATTTTTTGGCTATGCTCCAAAAGCCCTTGGGTTTGCTCGGTTATTATCACAGCCGATAAGGTCGAGGCAAAGGTAGCTCCACTTTTCTCTACAAACTCTACTTCATAGTCTTCAAGGGCACGGAAGGAAGCCACCTCAAGTACACCATAAATCTTGTTGTTTGATATAAGGGGTATTATTAGAATATTCCTCGGAGGGGCATCTCCTAGACCAGATCGAATACTTACATGTTCTTCAGGGATTTCTTTAAGGAAAATCGTATCCTTTTCAAGGAAGCATTGGCCTAAAAGACCGTCTCCTGGTCGTACTTTTTTCCTTAAAAACTTACGCCTTTCATAAGCGTAACACGCTTTCATTTCTAAATAAGGATCATCCTTTTGTTCATCATTTAGAATAAAAACAGCCCCTTGGTTAAGCTTTAGGTAACTGATAATTGTTTTTAGGTACTTCTGGCTCAGCTCGGCTTTAGTACTTACATTTTCATGAAGAATATCGCTAATAATGTTAGCTCCTTCGTTACTCCAGTTCCTTATGTGCTCAATCTCTGTATTTTTCTTTAAGCTGTTCCTCATATTGAGCAACTCATTGCCTAGTACATCATCTTGGCTTCTTGGGGTAAATGGCTTGTTCAAATTCCCTTTGCCTATTTCTTTGGCGAAGCTTGTATAGCTATGTACCCCTTCCACTAGTGCATCCAAGGATTGAATCATCTCCCCAAGTTCATCTTTACGCTCAATTGATAGTTTTTCCACATTTTTCCCATCGGCCAGGGCTCTCAACCTGTCTTTTACTTCAATTACGGTTGAGATAAGTTGCTTGCTAAAATAGAGGGAAGCGCCTATGCCCAAAGCAAGGATGATAATGGAAATAATCGCAATCAACAATATAATTTGATTTACTTGACTAGCGATTTCCTTTTCTTTTTGACTAACATTAGCGTCTATAATTCCCGTATCTATACCAGTTGAAATTACCCATCCAAGGGGTTTGAAATATTTGGAATAAGTAAGCTTGTTAACTGTAACTGTGAGACTGTCTTGAATATCAATCTGATACTCAAGGAAACAGTCACTTGTTTCGCTGGTTTTGCACTTCTCAACCTGAGCTTTAAAGATATTATCAGTTTCACTGGTGATATTTGTTAGTATACTCTCGTCCATTACTCTGCCTTCTAGCTGTTTCCATTTGGCATGCATTACCATCCGAGGGTTTGGAAGAGAGTCGTTGGTGATGAGGAAATAGCTTTTCCCATCATTGAAACGCATATTTCTCAGCTCATTGACCAAATTATTGATGATGTCTTTACGTGCGTCGTCTTTGTAAATACCAGTGATGCAGACCCAGTCCCATTCAGGAATTTCCCTTGCATAGCCTACTTTTTCCACATCGGGGATAATGCCAAAAGCAGTAGGCTTGTCCCAGTTGTATTCAAAAATAGCATCGCCATTTTTATTACATTGTTTAATAGCATCAATGATTGTGTTATTGCCATCGGGGAAAAATTGTTCAATGTCAGGGTGGGTCAAACTCTCCCCATCTAGGGTAGGGTTGATAGGGTGCATAATAACGTAAGGGTTCGAAGAATTATCGGTTACCCAAAAATATCCAGTACCATTGTCATACCTCAAGCTTTTGATAAGCTGAAGGACTTCTCTCTGTGCCTCGAATTTTGAAAGGACGCCAATACGAGCTAGCGCAATTTTTTCATCAATAATAGTTTCTACAAGGTCGACGTTGCTGCGCAAGCTATTGCCAAAGTACTTCTCCATGAAGAACTCATCATCAAGCGCATAGTAATTACGCTCTACTGCCGTATATGCAACTTCCAAAAAACCTTTAAGATCTTGCTTAGCTTGGTTTATTGACTGCTCTTTATATTCGGTAACATCCCTTATGCCTTTTTGGTTGATACTCCAGATCGCAATAGAACTGATAACCAACACAGTGGTTACAAGTAATAAGCTGATCAAAAGAGTCACCTGATTTTTAATGCTCATATTATATGAAAAAGGTAAGCCTTGGTTATTTCACTAGGCTTTATTGTTACTTATTTTATATCTAATCAGGACGTATGGTTAAATTGTAAATATAGATTTAGGAACTAGAGCCCTTTAGTCTATATTATAAACTACGTTATCCCCCCTATATTTTATGGCTTTCCAATTTTGGTGAAACACTTGAAAAAGATACCATACAGATATAATATGTACACTTCAGGCTTTTTTGAAAATTCTTGGTTAAAATGCTAAATATTAAAACGGAAACTGCGAATAAGCTTCATATGGCTGGGAAGTAGCTATCCATGCATAATTAATCGCTTCTGCTTTTAGTACAGCTTTTACTGTATTGATTGGATAAAGCAATCCTTTTCGAGAAAGCTCTTGATGTATGTATTGTGGTTCGTTTAAAAATGCGGTTTCGTTGATCTCATTTTCCGAAGCCTTAGCATAGTATTCGTTCAGTTTCGCGAGGATAAAAAGCACTTCTTTTCTTGAGATATTGGATCGGTTATGAGAAGGCATTGTATGTAAAACTTGATATGCATATTCAGGGCAGAATGTAGCTTGTTCCATATTTTTTCTTTTGGAAAGGGTTAACAGTAAATTTTACTGCTAATATGCTTGCTTGCCCCGTACCCTATTTACGAGGTAAAAAAATACCAATAGTTGTTTATTAAAGCACTTTGAGGGTGGGGTACTGGATAAGTAGGTGTATATGAATAAAATTGTTGCTTTCTTGTTATTCTTCCAAACATTCCTTTAATTCACCCCCGCATCACTAGAATAATGTTTAAGCTTTCACTTATCTGTTTCAGGTAATTCATTTATATGGATTTACATTGTTGCCGATAGTTTTTTATTACCTATTGAACATTTTTCGACCAGTACACCTCAAGATTTGATAGGATCAGAGCTAGCTTCAGCTTAGCAAATGAAAATGAAAAGGGATAATTAGAAAAATTTCCACTTTTATAAGTGTGTTTAAATACAATTAGATCTAATCTCAATTTTTACTATTTGCCGATTAATCACTGAACATAAACTTTTATGAAAACCTTTAAGGATTTTAAGCATCCGTACAAGATAAATCCTCAGTACAAAAAGAGAGTAGCTTATTTTTCGATGGAATTTGCCATCGCACAGCCCCTAAAAATTTATTCAGGTGGACTTGGCTTTTTAGCAGGCTCACACATGCGAAGTGCCTACGAGCTGAAGCAAAATTTAGTAGGTATCGGGATTTTGTGGAAATATGGCTACTACGACCAAATAAGGAAAGGTGACCAGTCTCTTGATATATTATTTCAAGAAAAACTTTACAGTTACCTAGAAGATACAGGGATAATATTTGACATCACGGTTAACAACCATCCTGTAAAAGTGAAGGCATTTTACCTACCGCCAAATCTTTTTGGAAATGCCCCTATGTTCTTCCTTAGCACAGATTTGCCGGAGAACGATTACCTAGCACAAACCATATCTCATAAGTTGTACGATTCAGATATGGCAGCAAGGGTTGCACAAAACATACTCTTGGGTGTAGGCGGAGCAAAACTGCTCGATGAGTTGGAATACAATGCAGATATTTACCATTTCAATGAAGCCCATGCATTGCCAGCTGCATTCTACTTATATAATAAGTACCAAGATTTACCCACACTTAAGAAAAAAATAGCATTCACTACCCATACTCCAGAGGAGGCAGGTAATGAGAAGTCTGATATTAGGATGCTGAACAAGCTTGGGTTCTTCTGCGGCGTTCCTTTGGAAACTGTGAGAGAAATAAGCGGAACGTATGATGATGTGTTCAACCATACGCTAGTGGGGCTTAGGTTTGCTGGACTAGCAAATGGTGTTTCCAAACTACACGGAGAGGTTTCGAACCGTATGTGGAAGGGACATGATAAAATTTGTAAGATAATTTCTATTACCAATGCCCAGAACAAAAAATATTGGGCAGATAAAGCTCTTGACAAGGCTGCGGAGAAGAAAGATTTCAAAAAGCTGGCAGCTAGAAAGCGTGAGCTAAAGGAAGAGCTTTTTGAGGTAGTGGCAGACCAGACAGGAAAAATTTTCGACCCTGATAAGCTGACCATAGTTTGGGCAAGGCGTTTTGCAGCTTACAAAAGGGCTGATTTGATAGCTTCGGATGAGGCTAAGTTTAAAGAGCTTCTTTCTAATAAAGATTATCCGTTTCAGATGATTTGGGCAGGAAAGCCTTACCCAATGGATTATGGAGCGCTTAGTACCTTCAATAGGCTAGTGCATATGAGTAAGCGCCATAAAAATATGGCAGTACTTGTCGGTTACGAATTGAAGCTTTCGGCATTGCTCAAAAAAGGTAGTGATGTGTGGTTGAATAATCCACGCCTTACACGCGAAGCATCAGGAACTAGTGGGCAAACAGCGGCAATGAACGGTTCGGTGAATTTTTCTACTTATGATGGTTGGATGCCCGAATTTGCCAAACATGGAAAAAATAGCTTTATAGTACCAGAAGTTGATATTTCTTTGCCTCACCACGAGCAAGACCATCATGATTATGAGAGCTTGGTCAAAATCTTGGAAAAGGAAATTTTACCAACTTACTACGATAAGCCAGATCAGTGGTGGGAGGTAGTTACTAATAGTATGAAAGAAGTTTCCCCTCAGTTTGAGTCGGGAAGAATGGCAGATGATTATTACAAATTGCTGTACAGCAAAATAGGTAAATAAAGAATGAGGAATCCCAGCCTTTGAAGCTGGGATTTTTTTATGCCATTGGGCATTGTCCTCAAAAAGCCTGACCCCTCTCAGAGCCAGACTTATATGTAAACGAGCTTCTTTTTACTCTACCTAGATAGGTCTGTGCTTAATCATTTCAGCTTGACCTGCCAAGTATGGATATCTGGAAAAGACTTTTTCTATAGAGGATTTAATATCCCTGTCTATTTTTTTATTGTTGTCTTTCAATGTATTAGTATTGGCTGCATACCAAAGGAGCTTGTCTTCATCGGCGTCAATCATACTTACCATCAGCGTACCTTCTTTGTAGGTATATTCATTCATGTGGGTGTAAGATGAATTAAATCCATATCCTCCCCAGCCGTAGCCACCGTAACCATACCAACCTCCATAAGGACCGCCCATGTGGTTAGTAGTTCCTGAGTAACTTTTTTTCTCACCAATATCAACTCGGTAAGTTACCCAGATGTCGGGGTTTTCTGAGAAAATGTATCCCCTCTTTTTCATTTCTTCGTGGATAGCATTCTCAATTCTCTTTTTATTGAGTTGGTTGATGTCAGTTGGATATTTATCTGCTTCAGGGTTGGGCAATACTTTTAAGCCGTAGGTTTTGTATTGGGCAAAGTTAGCTTCGCTATCCATGTCTGTAATCACCCTTCCTGTGCTACAGCCTGCCAAAAATAGTAGCATAGCCATTAATATTCCTAAACTGAATTTCCCGATTGATTTATGATTTAACTTTTTCATGGTTTTAGCATTTTTTGTTAGTTGTTCGTGTTTCTGATGCTAAGATGCAGGAATTATTTCCAGCAATATCACGAATGCCGTTAAGTGGGAATATTTCCTCCTAATCGGGAATTTTAAGAAATGAATTGGGAATGATCTTGCCTAATAAGAACCTTTCACCTTTCTCATTACCCACTCAAAAGTGGCTAACAAAAGGAAAAGGGCAAGAATCCATTCGAGATTTAAGATTTCACTAAACTCTTCGCGGCTATGGATGATGTCCGGGGCCTTGTTCTCCAGAAGCCTTCCGTGCAAGTCATCAAGTTGGCTGGTATAATAAAATTCTCCACCGGTTTGCTTAGAAAGGTTGCGGAGCAGGTTGAAGTTAGCGGTAGTATTAAGTGCTTCTAGTTCTAGTTTTTTGATGGTGAAATCGCCCGTGCTTACTTCCACATTGCCATCTAGCACCGTACTGGCTTTGTATTTATACACACCTGATGGCAATCCATTTACCGCATAGCGGAAGTTCGAATTATTGTTCATAAACGTGTAGCTAGATGTTTCGCCTTCACTATCTACTAGTTGCAAGTCTATTTTTTGCCCATAAATTTTTTCATAAATAGCATTATATACTTCCGTTTCGAAGTACACGGTTTCAGCATCCGAATACTCGTTGGATGTAGGATATACCTTGAAACGTCGCTTATCTTCTTTGGTAGAAAGAAACTGGATGAGCTTGCCGACCATGTCATCAAAAGCATCGCTTTGTTCGAAAGAGGCAAATTCATGGAGCTTCCATTGCCAAATGCCTTCGCCAAGTAGCACAGCACTTTTTACACCATCCTGCTCATTTACTACCAACATCGGTTTGTTGGTAGGTACATTCCCCACTTTTTGGAAAAGAATTACTTCCGAATTCCCAAGTACATCAAAATTCCCGAAAGGTACAGAAATAGGTGGTGATTTTGCTAGCTTAGTTTTCTTTTGCTCATCAAAAGTAAACCTGTCAAATACATTGTTGAAATTAGGAGTTACTTTGTCCACTTGCCTGCCTGAAGGAATGATATTTACAGCCCCGCTTACCCTGTTGAAAGAAGGGATATCGGATTGGTTGCCCAAAATGAACCAAGTAGAAACACCTTTTGCCCTAAATTTTTCAAGCAGATCGCTTGCAACGCCTCTGATGTTTGGGACTTGGTGGAAAATTACCAGATCATATTTGTCTTCTAGCTCAAACGCTTCATTACTCGACGGTAAAAGTGTAGGGATATATACATTGAATTCGTAGTTTTTATTCTTTTCTACCACGCTCCTAATAGCTTTGATATCGGGATGTGGAGCTGCTGCTACCAGCAATATTTTTTCTTTGCTGTCGAGTACATCTATGTAAATATTCCTCAGGTTATTTCGGGTGGTAAATTCACCTTCTAGTGGAAGTACTTGGATGATGTAGTGTTGCATCCCCTCTTTTTCCGCATCAACCAAAAACTCCACATTTTGGATTCCATTAGAACTGGTGAAATCAATGGTTTTTCTTTCCAGCTCCGTCGCACCATTTTTAAGTAAAACAAGAGCTTGCTTGCCAGCGAAACCATTATTAGCAATTTCAGCCACTAAGGGGAATTTGTTTCCCAAATAAGCGATATTATTGGAGTAAATCGTTTTGAGGTTGATGTCTATTTGGGGCAAAGTATCTCCAATTCCTATGGTCGAAATCTTTATGTTGTAAGGAATGTAATCTGGGGAAATGCCTTGGTTATAGACGCCATCGGTGAATAATACCACTTCTGCTAGATTGCGGTTTTCATATTGAACTTGAATTTTTCGTAGTAAGTCACTCAAGTTTGTTTTTTTACTATCAAATTTGATATCAGAAGCATTTTCCACTGAAAGGTTTTCAAGTTCTTCCAAAGGAACAATCTCTACATTGTACTCTTTTTGTTTGAGGCTATTAGCTACTTCGTCAAACTCACCCAACAACTGTTTGACAGCGTTGCTATCGGTCACCAAAGGAATGGACTGGGAATTGTCGATGGCGAATACTACCGTAGGTTTTTCATATTCATTGGTGATTTGCTTCACATATGGACCTAATAGTAAAAGGCAGATTAGGGCAATGAGCGTGAAGCGGACAAAAGCCAGAAGATAGTTAAGTGGCTTACCCCAAGTAGTTTTTTTTTGGTAAAGCAAATACGCATAGCCTGCCCCTACTAAAAAGCAAAGTAACACGTACCAACCCGAATATTCTAAAAATAAGTTTGTCATATTTATTTGGAAGCGACCAATTGGTGCTGAAAAAATATCTTTATGGTGAAGTAATATCTTATTACAATCAGCAAATTACAAAAAAGTTTGCCCTTTGCTTCGCCAATCTACTCAAACGGCACTATAGTTCAAAAAGAGGTAGTTTAAAAGGAGGGGAAAGGGAATAAAAAAGCCAAGGTGTTCTCAAGAACACCTTGGCTTTTTTATAATTATTGCGATAGAAATCTAGTTTCCTACCAAGAATACGGCATTTCCCAAAAGGATTTTCCCACTTTCCCAGAAGCCTCTGATGATGGGCGAATCAGTCATGTAAATGATGGTACCATTTCCGTAAGATTCTTCGCCTATTGCCAGTGTGTTTTTAGCTTTCTCTTTCATGCCAGCGCCTGTGAAGCCGCTCACATGGCTGTCATCTTTGAACACGCCTACATTCCATCCACTTTCCAAGTATGGATATGTGCTTCGGTTTCTTTTGATCACATAAAAAGAGTTGTCCTCGCCAAAGGATAAAGGGTGGCTATCGTCCAAGTAAACTTTATAAACACTTCCTTCCACACTGTTGGTAATTCCACTTCGCTGACGGTCATCGAACCTTTTGAGCTCGGTTTCTTTCCCGTTCTTCTTCTTTTTATCTTTCGCATTATCAACAGCTTCGCCCAAAGAGGTGCTTTCTGCCGAGGCAAACATGGAAATAGCTCGCTCCAAGGCGATGACTTTTCCTCCATTATCAGCAAAGTCTAAGATTTTTGATTTTGCACTATTCACCCTTCCACTTGGCAAAATCAATACATCGTATGAAGAAAGATCGGTGTAAGAAAGGTTACTGCTATTGAGAATAGTTACAGGGAACTCTAGTTCTTCTTCGAAGAAAAACCATAGCTCGCCAAATGCTGTGGGGGAGATGCCGTCGCCGTTAACTATTGCCACATTTGGGCGCTGCATCAATTTCATAGAGGAAGAACCAAAGTCTTTTCCCTCGGTCACAAAACCGGTTTCGGTAGCCGTTACGGGCACTTCTAGCTCATTTGCCAAGTCTACCACCAATTTGTTGAACTCACCTGAGTTCATTGGGTTGTCAGCAATATTTACCACTAACGTACCCTTGTCGAATTTTTTCCCGCTAAGCGTAAAACCTTCTTCTGAGTAGCGAACTTTAAGCCCGTTTTTTAGCAAGCTTGCTAAAAATTTTACATCACGTGTATTTTTCCATTCGGCTACAAAGGCGTAGTTGTACTCGTTTGGAACTTGATTGGGTGTGAATGAATAGCTGCTTTTTCCAGAAGCTGTAATTTTATCCTTAAAGGCATAAGCTTCCACTCCATAAACATAAGGCAGTGCCCAAGCCGTAAGGTCGTAGGTGAGGGAATCTTCCAGCTTTCCTTCTGGCTCAAAAAGTACTTGAACCATCCTCGATTGCGGCTGGTAAGCGCTTACAACCAAATCACCTTCTTCTATACTTACCGATTTAGTTGCTTTTTCATCGTAACTAAAACCGCTTATGCTTTTACCTCTTGTACCTGTATGGAAAGCATATTTTATCTGTTGCTTGTCAAGCAATTCGGCAAGTGTTTTTAGTTTTATCGGGTCGTTCGAGCCTTTTACTACATACGATTTGTAAGGAGAAACTGGGGAAGTTTGCGCTTCGGAAAAATAGTTGTTGAAGTTTTCAAGTAATTTTTCACGTTGCTCAAAAGCAGCTTCTATTGTTCCAAAGCTTGATGTTTTGTGGTGCTCCAAGCGGCTTTTAAGCGTAAGCTCCACACCTGAGCTGGGCATCACGCCCAAACCACCTCTGCCTGAGCCGCCCTGCTCGTAGGTAAAACCGATCGCCCCGTTGTACATGGGCCAGGTATCGCCATAGCTTGGGTAATAAAGGTCAAATACTTCCCTTGTGAAGTATAGCCAACCGTTGCTGTCGAAATATTTTGAGTTATGCTCTCCAGAGATTTGATGGAATTCTTTTTGCCATTTGGTGATAACCTCGTGCATAGGCTTTGCCGCTGGGCCAAAAAAGTAAGGAGAGTTCATGCCCATTTCGTGAAGGTCAACGTGTACATGGGGCATCCATTCCTGGTAATTCTTTACTTTTCCTTGTGTTTCTACTTGTGTTTGCCAAGCCCAATCGCGGTTTAGGTCAAAAAGGTAATGGTTAAACCTACCGCCTGGCCAAGCTTCATTGTGTTCCCAAGCATTGGCATCGGTGTTGTAATTTGGCCCTTTGGTCTGTTTGTACCAATTTACGTAGCGGTCGCGGCCGTCGGGGTTTTCACAAGGGTCAATTACTATGACCATTTCCTCTAGCCACTTTTCCACATCGGGTGTTTCTCCTTTTGCCTTGGGCAAGTTATTTCCCGAAAGGAGGGAATAAAGTGTGGAAATAGCGGCTTCCGTTCCGGCTGATTCATTTCCGTGAATATTGTAGCTAAGCCATACTATTGGTAGTTGTTTGCCTTCTGTTTCGCCTTCTAGAAAACCCGCTGCCTTTAGGTTGTTTTGGCGGATTTGCTCCAGTTTTCTTTGGTTTTTTTCCGAGGTGATGAACATGAGGTAAAGCGCCCTTCCTTCATTAGTTACGCCATATTGCTCCATTTTCACCTTTTTGGAGTTATCTGCAAGATGGTGCAAATAATCTTCGAGGCGATGGTGGGGCGTAAATTTTCCCCCAGGGGCATACCCAAAAAAGTCTGTAGGAGAGAGTAGGTCTTGTGTAAAGGCTAGTTGAGCGCTAATGGCTATTAGAAGAAGCGCAATGAAGGTTTTTTTCATAAAAGTAAGTTCAAGTTTGAAAAATATTGTGGTTGAGTGATGGTATTGAATAATGTTAAAAATTATGCTCTTTTAATTAAATGAGCAAAGGGCTTCAGTTGGTTCCAGCAATTTTAGTCCATGGAAACCAGAAGCTACTTGTATGTTTGGTAGTCGGAAAATATGGAACCTTAAATTTAAACAAGCTACCAAGTTGCGCATGGTAACCTAGAATTTCTTAAATTTAGGTAAAGGGGATTTCCCTCAAAAGAAATAGGAAGAAAAAACTAGAAGTAGCAGATAAGATGTGGAGACAAAGCTAACAAATAGCTTGCAAAAATTGTATTATATATATAGGAGCTCAATTTTTTTAATAAGCCTTGTTCTATTAGGGAGCTTTCTTGCATTGATATCTCAACACAATCATCAACAAAATCCAAAAACTATGCGGTGGTCTTATCTTTTTATCGTTTCAGTCCTGGTGGCAGGAAGCATTGCCACTTGTCATGGGCAATCTGTTGTTGCCAATGAGAAATATGTAGAGTTTGAAATAGACGACAAGCACGGAGAAGATTACAAACTCATCCCTATGGGAGAGCTAGGTGTGCTGACACTACTCCACAGTACAAAATTCCAGAAAAATAATAAACGGGAGCTCCAAGCTACTTTTCTCGATACAGATCTAAACCAAGTGTGGAGCAGGACTTTTTTGATAGAGGGAAACTTAGAAAATATAGTATGGACACTAGATGGAGATAATGCCTATGTTCTTTTCGAAAAAGATAGTTATAAATATTACGTGGTAAAAATAGAGACAGGGACAAAAAGCTCTTCTATTTTCGAATACGATAAGGTAAAGCAGTTTTACATTTCAGATTTTTGTGTGCTAGATGATATGTTTTTCTTTGGAGGGGAAATAAAAGGAAACCCTGCCATACTTCGGTACGATCCTCAAACCGATCACTCGCTTGTATGCGGTTCTGTTCACCAGCTCAACGCTGACTTGCTTTCGATGACTCCGGCACCCGATGGAGAATCGTTCACTGCTATTTTGGAGAGCAAGCAACGTAAAGAAGATTTTTCTGTGTATGTGAATTCATACGACAAGGAGGGTAAACTCGTCACCAACTTTTCTTTGCCCCAGAGTTTTGATTATTCCCTTCTTACTTATCGCCCTTTAATATTGGATAAAGAAGAGACGATGATTTTTGGCACTTATGCACTTAATAATGATGAAAGTGCTCAAGGAGTGTACGCCATAAAGCTAATAAAGGGGAATATGGATATGTTGAGGTTTTATGATTTTGGCTACTTGAAAAACTTTTTCTATTTCTTAGAAGAGAAGAAGATGGAAAAAATTCAGTCGAAAATTCAAAAACGTAGAGAAAAGGGCAAGATTTATACCTTGCGCTACGATATGTTCGTACATGACCTGAAGCTGATAGATGGACAGGTTGTGTTTTCGGCAGATGTTTTTGATCCTATTATGGAGTCGAGCTATGCTAACTATGGAACCCTAAATGGATTGCCCAATACCTACTCTTGGAGAACAGCAGGAGATAGTTATTATAAATCCACCCCTTATTATGGTGGTACATTCAGGCCCGCAGCGCTTACCAAAGAAGCTATCAACAATAAGTTTGTAGGAAATTATGGTTTTGAGCTTATGAATGCATTTGCCTGTGGTTTTGATACAAATGGCAACTTGCTTTGGGACAATAGCTTTTCTTTTGAGGATGTGGAGGTAGATTACCCTATTGAAATGACGAATGTGTATGCTGAGAAGGATAGCTTATTCATGTTCACTGCCAATGAAGAAGAACTGATTTATAAAATTTCAGAACTAAAAGGTTTTACCGATAGCATAACTGTAGATACACTCAACCATATATTGGCATCTGAAAAAATAAACGAAGGCTTTGAAAATGGGGGGATTGTAGACTGGTATGGAAATAACTTTTTGGCTTCGGGGATACGATATATCAATCACAGGAAATCTAATGATTTGGATAGGGATGTGTTTTTTATCTATAAAATATCATGTAAAGCTATAGTAAGAAGGGTCGGTGAATAAGCTGAGCATATTTTAAGGTACTAAAAGGTGGGTTGTATAGCCTACCTTTTGTTTTTTCTGATGTATTGTGCTGTTTTTAAGGAGAAAACATACTTCCTGCAAAGTAGAAACAGGTAAATAGAGCAATTGTTAATAATACTAGTTGGGAGGGCGGATGCGTTATTAAAGCGCAGATTTGTAATTACAGACAAAGCCCCTTTCATGAAAAAAATAGTACGGAACAATAGCTTGGAAAAGCTCAAGCACTTTTTGCTATGCATTTCCATTTTAACGTTTTTAGCCCATACCCAATCAGTTCATGCGGAGACTTCTTCTTCGCTTGTGCCTCTTGGTGTAGAGCCAGCATATTCAGCAACTAGTTTCGTGGTCGATGGGGCTTCTTCAGGCTTCATTGACTTTTCCTTTGCTGCAGCATCTGATTATCCAGATGCCTATTTAGTATTGAGAAGAACTTCTGCCACTCCTACAGCACCGTTGGATGGGGTCACTTATTCAACAGGGACACAATTTAGCGGTCAGCTTGTAATAAGTACTTCCTCAGCTACATCTATAAGTACGGATGGGCTAAAGCCTGGAGAGACTTATTATTTTGATATTTATCCTTATAATGGAAGCGGAATTACCACCAATTATAAACAATCATCCCCATTGACAGCCACCGTCACCACGGTGTTGCCCCCCAAAATAAATGGGTATACCCCTGTGTATGGAGAAATAGGAGCTTTGTCAGTATCGATTACAGGGGAGCGTTTTGCAACAGATCCACTTAAAAATATTGTTTACTTTGGTGGTCAAAGGGTTGAGGTTGTTGGTGGTGCTTCAAGTAGCGTTGTAGAAGTTAATGTGCCAAATGGAATTTCTTCTGTTTCTGAGATTACGGTTATAAATATGGAAACGAAGCTAATGGGCTCTTCACAAGTAGCGCCCAATCCGTTGTTCCATGTGACTTTTCCTAATGGTGACTTAATTCCAGAATATACTTACCCGACTTATGAGCTTTCTGTAGGTGATGAGCCTCATGATGTCACAATTGCTGATATAAACAAAGATGGTTATTCGGATATCATTGTTGCCAACGATTATGATAATAGTTTGTCATTTTATTATAGAAAGCTTGATGGGAATGGGTTTGAGGCAGAAGAGAAGTTAAGTTTATTATCGAAACCGACGAGTATAGTAGCCAAGGATATCAACAATGATGGTTTGGTAGACTTGGTGGTAAGCCATTTTACTAATCCTGGAGTAATAAGCACTATTTTAAGAATGCCTGATAATTCAGGTTTTGCCCCATATGAATGGTTCAATGTTCCTGAAAACCCTGTGGATCTTGTAGTGACGGATATAAACCTAGATGGTTTGTTGGATATTGCTGTGGTTTGCCAAGATGCTTCAGGTTCGGTTACTATTTATCACCGCAAAGCTAAAAATACAGGGTATGAAAGTTCAGAGCTATATTCAACAGGCTCTAATGCGTCGAGTATGGTAAGCGGGGATTTCAATCAAGATGGTCTCCTAGATTTGGCTGTCTGTATGGAAAATTCATCGGCTAATCTTCAGTTATTGCTGAGGTCGTCTGATAATTCTGCAATGGACGTTACTTTTCCACAAGATGCAGGAGTATATCCCTCCAAAATTAGAGTGGGTGATTTTGATGCTGATGGAAATACGGATTTGGCCTGTATAACAGGTGATGAGATAACTATTATGGAAAATGCCGGCTCAGCAATTTTTGTTGATAAAGGATCCTATTTTGTAGGAGACACTCCTTTTGATCTTGCTATTGGCGATTTTAATGGAGATAGCAAAACAGATATTGCAACTACAAATTTAGGAGGGAATTCTATTTCGATCATTCAAGGCAATGGAGGTTGGTCATTTGAAGCACCTATTGATTTTAGCGTAGGAGATACTCCATCTGCTATAGCAACAGGAGATATAAATAACGATGGTAGGGCAGATTTAGTAGTAGCTAACTCTTATGACGATAATCTCTCTCTTTTAATGTATAAAGAAGCCCCTATTGAAGTACAAGACCTAGATCCGTTTATTAACGATACCAATATTGGAGCCGATCAAAAGATTACAATTGAATTTGATGCAGCCATTGATCCTAGCTCATTGATTAATGGTGAAACTTTTTCCATCAATGGAAGTATTTCGGGCTTTTATAGCAATGTAAATGTAGGTGTTACGGGGGCAGTGATAGAGTTAGACCCTATAACAGCTAATACAGCTCATTTTGCAAATGGAGAGACTGTTACGGTAAGTATCACCCAAAAAATAAAGAGTCTTAAAG
Organism: Flammeovirgaceae bacterium SG7u.111; assembly: GCA_034044135.1. Lineage (NCBI taxonomy): Bacteria > Pseudomonadati > Bacteroidota > Cytophagia > Cytophagales > Flammeovirgaceae > Flammeovirgaceae bacterium SG7u.111. The sequence continues at coordinate 7,346,001 of CP139021.1, forward strand.
GTGCCAATATGATTTCTAATCGTTCGTGGCAATTCACTGTAAAATCTGAGATGGCAAATGCCGAATTCAAGACTTTGCCACCTGTATCATTAAGTTACGCTCCTCAATCTTTTTCCATTGGAGATTATAACCGCGATTCTACGTTAGATGCTACCGTGTTGAGTGCAGTTATTGGCAAATCTTATATGTTAAAAAATAGCGATAGCACTTTTTCCGAAGTGGCTAGCAATTCTGCTTCTACAAATGCTAATAAAATCATTTCTGGAGATTTTAATAAGGATGGAAAAATTGACTATGCTGTATTGAGCTCTTCACCTGAAGAGATTCTGATCAAATTGAATTTAAATGGCGAAAGTTTCTCTGATTTTGCCACCTTGCCCCTTATGTCAGGAAGCAATCCTATAGATATTTTAACAACTGACCTAAATGGAGATGGACAACTGGATTTGGTGGCTCTATATGCTAGTATGGATGGTTTTGCAGTGTTTGAAGGAAAAGGGGATGGGAATTTTGAAACGCCAATTGAATATAGCACCCTTGCTTCTAACCCAGTGACTATAGCGGCAGCTGATTTTGACAAAAATGGTTACATTGATTTGATAATGGGGCATGGGAATGATGAAGGTGCTTATATTTTTTATAACGAGCCTGAATACCCTTTTTCAAACTACACGCAAGTAGTAGAAGGGTATTCGATAAGAAAAATTGTAGCGGGTGTGCTTAATAGCGACGATAATGATGTTGATATTGCTTGGTTAGATGATACTACAGGGGAGGTCAAGGTTCAGCTTTTTGATGGAGAGGGTTTCGGGGGTTCAACTGTCTTGACTATTGGAAGTAACCCCCAAGATTTGGTATTAGGAGATTTTGATGGAGATGGTCTTTCTGATTTATTATCTGCCAACTATGATGATAAATCCCTTTCGTTGAGACTCAATTTAGATGCGGGATCTTTTGAAACTACCAGTGAAGTGGCTCTAGATGGTGCCCCAGTAGGTATTGCTGTTGGAGATTTTAACTTTGACCACAAAGTAGATATTGTGGTACTGTTAAAGTCACCGCAGGAGTTAGTGATTCTTGAAAATGATTTTAAAACGCATATAGATGTAAAAAAAGGAGAGTTAGTTGGTGATGTTCTCCAACAAAGCTCTACTAAGAATCCTATTTATAGGGTGGATATGCACTTTACGGAAAAAGATATTTGGCTTGACGAGCTTACTGTAAAAACAAGTGGTAATTATACAACAGTCGATATCGCTACAGGAGGTTTTCAACTTTGGTTCAATAACACGAATAATCTTTCAAGTGCAACAGCATTATCAACTCCAGTTTCTTCAAGTTCGGGAGCTGGGGAGTGGTTGTATTATGGTGGGATTTCACAACCTATTTATGCAAATGACTCGGTTTATTTGTGGATAACTGCTGATATTTCTGCATCTGCTGTTATAGGCAATGAGATAGGGATCGTAGGTTTGGCATTTGAAAACATGTCTTTTCAAGATGTGATGTATAATGGAACAAATCCGATAGGAGATGGGAATATTTATAGTATAATTGGTCCCATCTTGCCAGAGCCCACTGGGCATGTTACAAGTCTAGCTATTAGCTATGAAGGTTCCGATTCGCTTACGCTAGAATGGCTAGATGCAACAGGTAGCCAATGGCCTGAAGGGTATTCGGTTCTCGCCAGAAAGTTGCCGACTGACTTTATCTCTTTGGTGGACGGAACTGAATCTCCTGAAGAATCCGATTGGAGCGACGATCAAATATTGGTGCTAGCCACCCATCAAGGGACTTCCAATCAAGTTGGTTTCGGTGGGTTACCAGTTGGGAAATATGAGTTTGCTGTGGTTCCTTATACCAATTCGGGGAGCTATATAGATTATAAAACAGATGCCTTTCCTACGGTAACGGCTGAGTTTTTTGCAGAGCCTAGTGTACCTGCCGATAGTATTCAATTCAATAAGCAACTCGTCCATAAGTTAGAGTTAAGTTGGAAAAATGGGGATGGTGATAGAAGGATAGTCGTGGCGAGTGAGGTTCCTACCATTTTACCTCCTACAGATATGAGCTGGTATTTAGCTGATACTATTTTTGGGAATGGAGATCAAACAGGGAACGGTAATTATGTAGTGTATAACGGAAATGGCAATTCGGTTTTGGTACATGGATTAAACCCTGAAACTCTCTATTATTTCCAAGTTTTTGAAATGAATGGCGATAATTTGTCAAATAACTATTCAGATGCCAGTACAGCATTAAACCCAAATTCAAAAATCACATTAGCACCTAATCCAATTGACGCGGTTACTTCTCTCGCATTCGGTGAAATTCAGCCAACATCTGTTAGATTAAGCTATAAAATGCCAGTAGTTGCACCCGAAGGTTTTTTGGTTTTGAGAAGAGGGGCATTAGCTCCAAGCAGCCCACGAAGTGGAACTGTCTATTCGGTAAATGAGCTTATTGGCGATCAGGTGGTCGTGTATGTAGGAAGCGATACAACATTTGTAGATACTGGTTTAATTCCAGCAAGTACTTACGGCTACGATGTTTATGTATACAATGGAAGTGGGGAATCAATTAACTATTTTCAAAGTGCGCCTCATTATGGTGAAATTACGTTGCCAACTTCAGAGCCGACCGTTCAAACATCAGGCTTAAAAGTGGTGTCGGTTGATACTAATGAAGTCAAGCTCTCTTGGGTGAATGGAAATGGAAATGGTCGAATTCTTTTGGCAAAAGAAAGTGGAGGGTTAAGTTTTGCTCCGCAAGATATGTTGAAATACACTGCAGATAATACTTATGGGCTGGGAGATGGCATTGGGGGAGGTTATGTGGTATATGTAGGTACGGGTGAGGAAGCAACAATTACCGGGCTTGTGCCAAATACATCTTATGAGTTTGCCATAGGGGAATATAATGAGCAAGGTATTGCTATAAACTACCTTACTCAACTCGATACTGCGAATAAGACATGGGTCACCACTTTACAAAGTGAACCATTGGTTCAAGCCTCAAACTTGATTTTTGAGAGTATAGGTGAGGGTTCGGTATCAGCTTCCTTTACACCTAGTGGTGCCGAAGGGTATTTGGTGATCAGGAGGACGGGAACTGCCACGGCTCCTATTGATGGGGTTACCTACTCAGATGGGGACATCTATGCCGGTCAATTCACCGTTTCGAGTTATGCAAGTTCAAGCTTTTTTGACACGCTGTTACTACCTGAAACTCCATATACTTATGATGTCTATGCCTTTAACGGCTTTGGGTCAACGATCAATTACTTACAGCTGAATCCGCTGATGGGTACTGCTACCACCTTGGCGCAGTCACCAGCATCGGCGCCTTCTGATCTAGTTTTCACAGAAATCACATCAAGTTCTATAAAAGGTAGTTTTAAGCCTGCTGCTACGCCTGTTGATGGTTACCTAGTTTTAAGTACTGCTGTAATTAATCCTGTGGTTGATGTTGAAAATGGAGTTGTTTATGTAGTAGGAGATGTAATTGGGGATGCTGTAGTAATAGGAGTGGGAACAGATACTACTTTTGAAAGGACTGGGCTTGTAGTCGATACGGAATATAGATTTGGTGTTTTTGCTTATTCAGGTAGTGGTACAACTATCAATTACCTCGCTGATAGTGTACTGCTTGATTCGGCATTTACCCAAAATAATGCACCAGAAAATTTAACTTTTACAAGCAACACTATTTTTGAAGGGATGCCAATCGGCTCTGGTGTTGGGAAATTTTCGGCAAGCGATATAGACCCAGGAGATACATTAAGTTTTTCTTTAGTAAGTGGGATAGGAGCAACAGATAATTCATCTTTTTATATGGATGGCGATTCACTTAGATTGAGCAATGTGCTTTATCATCATTTGCAAAATACGTATCGAATCAGGGTGGCAGCATCCGATGAACAAGGAGAGTCAGTAGAAAAGTTTTTTACCATTGACTTACAAAAGCTTCCTTTGTCTTCAGAAGATTCACTAAACCTTGTGGCAGTATATGACAGTGCTGCAACCAAAATACCTTGGGATACTTCTGAGCCTATTTCTACTTGGTCGGGAGTGAGTGTACAGTTTGGTCGTGTCGATAGACTCTCTTTAAAGAGCTATGGATTGTCTGATCTTCATACAGATGCAATTTCTGAATTAGACAGCCTAAAGACATTAGATGTTTCTAATAATAAATTATCATTCAAATACCTCGAGCCTTTATCAGGTATGTTTGATACTATGTCATACATACCTCAGTATACAGGGCTCGCCGTCGATACCATTGTAGTACTGACGAACTCGGAAGTTAAACTCGAAGTGGAAAGAGAAACTCCAAATGAAATATTTGAATGGAAAAGGCAGGGTGAAGTAATAGCAGGGGCTGATTCGGAAGTGTTGGATTTGGGTGTTGTAGAAAAAATAGATAGAGGCTTTTACAGGGCTCTTGTTACCAATAGCAAATTGCCAGGGCTTACGGTTTATCGAAATCCTATTTATCTTCAGGTAATAAGCTCGTTGACAAGTGAGGACTCTCTCGCTCTTCTTGAGGTTTACCAAGCTTTAGAGGTAACATTTGACCCTAGTACACCCGCAGGATCTTGGCCTGGAGTAGTAGAAGAGGGCGGTAAAGTAGTTGAAATTAATTTGAGCAATAGATTGCTCGGGGGGGTAATAAGTCAGGCTATTGGACAGCTAACAGGGTTGACTAAAATAGATCTGTTTAATAATAATCTGCAAGGTGAAATACCGGTTGAGCTCAGCTTTTTGCAAGAGTTGACTTATCTTGATTTGGATGATAATGACTTAGAAGGTGGGTTTCCAGATGGTATTGAGTTATTGACCAAGCTTAAGACTTTATGGCTTTCTCGTAATAAGCTTACCAGTATTTCTGATCAAATTGGAAGTCTATCTAATTTGGAGAACCTTTTTTTACAAGAAAACCAAATAGATAGCTTGCCAGATGAGCTAGGTACACTTTCTCAACTAAAGGTGCTGAATGTGAGCGACAATAAATTGACTTATATCCCCAGTTCCTTATCAGGTTTAATTAGCCTTGAGAAAATCAATTTAGCTAACAATGAATTGGAAGATGTAAGTGCTGATATTTTGCAGTTGACCAACCTTCTGTATATTGATCTCAGCAACAATAACCTAGTGGACTTGCCGGGTGATTTTAATACATTGCCAAACTTGCAAGAATTGAAAGTACATGGAAACTTATTGGATTTTGGAGACTTGGAGCCACTTGATTATAGCGGAAGTGTGTATGAACTATCATATATTCCACAGAGGTGGTCTTTCGATACCTACGATACATTGGTGATGGTGGGAAGCAATGTGGACCTAACTTCTGGGTTAGATGGAACAAGTAATGTATTTGAATGGCAAAGAGATTATGCAAGTATTGCAGGGGAAACTAATGAAGCGGTTTCTTTAATTAATATATCAGGATCTGATATAGGAGTTTATCGTTGTAAGGTTTCGAATAGCCTTGTTCCTAATTTGGTGCTTTATAATCAACCAGTTCGCATATTACTTGACTGCGGGGGTGAAAAGAAAGTAGAGGTTACTACCCAGTACGATACAGAATTATGCGAGGGGGAGAATATCTTTGTAGAGTTGGTGGCTGAAAGTGTTCCTGGTCGAGTGTACAGGTGGAAACAAAACGGAAGGACATTAGCACTTGCTGATACCTCAAGCTATATAGCTTTTGAACAAGGGATATACTCACTAGTTATTTCCGATGAAGATGGGTGTTCAGCGGTATCGAATGAAGTTGTCATTACTACGAAGCCTACTCCTGAAGTAAGCATTTCCGAAAGTGATAGTACTACTTTGGATACATATATTGCGGGAAATACCCAAAATGGTTTGATCAAATGGTACTTCAATGGACAGGAAGTTGTTGGAGCTAATTCAAGTTCGATAACTGTGGAAGAAAGTGGTGTTTATCAGGCTGCATTTGAGAATGAGTTTGGTTGTGAAGGTGTTTCAGAGGAGCATATTATGGTAATCACAGCTCTGGAAGATGAAGCGATTTCTTTGGAAATGAGTGTGTACCCCAATCCGACAAAGGGAAAGTTCTTTATTGATTTGGGCAAGCTATATAAATCGGTGCAGGTAAAAGCTGTTGATATGACAGGGAAAAGTTGGGCATTAAAAAACTTCCAACACAAATCCCAAATTGAAATGGATTTAGCAGATATGCCTTCTGGATTATATTTAATTACCATACAAACAGAAAGAGGAACTTCGGTGAAGCGAATTCAGAAGTTATAGAGAAAAAGTATGGTATAATTGAAACGGCAAGTCAATGGGCGGTAGAACCCAATGACTTGCCATTGTTTAATACTTGAGGGCTTTTTTGATAATACTGCCTTTATTTGTAACTATATGAATAAAGTAAATACCAGCGATAACATCTTTCATTTCAACTACAAACTTTTGTCCCGATAGCTGGATCAGTTTTGTATGAGGCACCACCTTTCCATCAATAGAAAAAACTTCTAGGGAAAGTAGTTTTAGGTTGCCTGTGTTTAGTTCAAATCGACCAGAATGTGGGTTTGGATGAATAAAAATAGATGCTTCATCCAACTGTTTTGAGATTCCGACTGTGAGGGTGCTTACTTCATTAGAATATTCAGATAGCCCTCCTTTATTACTTGCCGCTACTCTATAGAAATACGTATTACCTAGTCTTACCCCAAAGTCAAAAAACTTATTAGTTCCTGAAGTTATAGTTGCAATAGCTTGGTATTGCTGATTGTCGCCTAATGATCTTTCTATTACAAATGCTTCCTCATTATTTGAATTGTCTATCCAGCTCAAAGTAAGTTCATTGTTGCTGAATGATTGTATTTCAAGCTCAGAAGGCGCTGATGGAACTAGGGGTAAGGTTTCTATCTGAATTTCATTTGAGGTAGATGAAAAACCATTTTCATTGTAGGCTCGTACCTTAAAAAAGTAGATGGTATTAGGTAATAATGAAGTGTCGGTATAAACAGTTTGGTTGACCAACGTGCTATCAATTGAGCTATAATTTGCATAGGTGTTTTTTGATCTTTCTATAATAAACCCACTCTCATTGTTGGCATTGTCTTCCCAAGTTAATCCAACAGAGGTTTGCATTATTTCAAATACACGTAACTTATCAGGAGGCACTGGTGAGTCGGGGAATATGGTTATACTCAAATAGTTGGAGTTAGCAGAGTTCCCCCCCAAGTTATATGCTTTTACTCTATAAATATAAGCCACATTCGCAAGACGGTTTGTGTCAGGATAGTTTGTAGAGTTTGCGGAGAGAGAATCTACAAGCTGGAAGTTTTCAGTATTTCCTTCAGATCTTTCCAATATAAATCCATCTTCATTGGTAGCATTGTCCTTCCACCATAAATTGATAGTATTTGAATTAGTAATATTGCCATTCAGAAAAGAGGGTTCAGCTGGGGGGGAGGGTAAAGTTAATACTTGGATAGTATCGGTATATGTTGATCCACCTCCTTGATTTTGAGCTTTTATTCGATAATAATAGTTGGTAGCTGCATCCAGTTCTGTATCAAAATAGTTGGTCTGATTGGCGCTTACTGTTGCAATTTTTAGGAAGTCTTCGTTAATTTCTTTTCGCCTTTCTATTACAAACTCTTCCTCATTGTCTGACAAATCAGTCCAGGATAGTTTGATGGAACTAAAATCAATCACCTCCCCAATGAGGTTAGATGGTTGGCTAGGAGCTATTGGTAGAGTAAGAATAGTAATTTCAGGAGCATTTTCTGAACTACCAATACTGTTATAAGCCTTTACCAAAAAAGTGTAATTCGTATTTGTCTCAAGTTCTGATTCTTTGAAACGGTTTACATCGGAGGGAACTGTATCGGTATCTAAAAGAATTCCACTTTCACTAAACCTTTCAATTATAAACCCATCTTCATCGTCGGAGGCATCTGTCCATATAAGTTCTGCGCTAGATTGGGTAATATTAATAGCCTTTAATTTAGTGACTGCATAAGGAACATCAGGCAAGGTTATTATCGATATGGTGTTTGAATAAGCAAATCTGCCATCGGCATATTCAATTTTTAGTCTATAGGAATAATTAGTGTTTTTTGTTAAATTTTCATCTATGAAAATCCCTTTATCGGCTCCCAAGTTAGCTACGGTATCGAATACTCCCTGGTTTGAACTTGCTCTTTCTACAATATATGTAAGTTCATCTTCTAAAATATCATCCCAACTCAGTGCTACTTCAGAGGAAGAAAGTGGCATTGCGGAAAATTTAAACGGTAGTGGGCTAGAGCAAAGCTGTAATCCCCAACTATTGAGCTCTCCACCATCTAGCTCCTGATTGTCGAATATGTTGAGAATCCACTCACCTGCTGTATTCTCTCCTACAAGAGCCGAAAGACTTGTTTGAGGGCGCAAGGATATTCCATCAACAGGTGGGCAAGGGATAGTATCTGTGATTGCTTGATCATCAAAGCCCATATTGAATAGATCATTATCTCCACACTTATTTGTTAGTAACTTTACTTTAGTGCCCTGTGGGCTTATGAGCTCAAAACTCAAGTCGCTCATGTAACTATGTATGCCATTAATATTGGTAACATTTATATCAGTAAGAATAGCTTCTTCATTTACGAAAATAGAGGAGGAAATAGTAGGCGTGCCTTCCGCTGGAATTGTTTTGGGAAGATTTTCCCCGACATAAGAAGAACACGCTATTTCCATCGTATTGAAAGAGTCAGTGGCAGAGTAATACCCAGTACCACATGAATTTACACCCCTTACTCGCCAATAATACTTTTGGTCACTTTCTAATAACTTTTGAAGGGTAAAACTTGTACTTTCAATAGCGGAAACAGCATGAATAATATTTTTGAAGCTTGCCGTTTGTGCAATTTCGAGTTCGTATCGCAACTTGCCCTTGGCGGGCTGCCAGTTAAAAGTAGGGTAGAGAGGAGATACTACAAGCCCTCGTGATGGTCCAATAAGCTTAATGGAATCAGGTGTTCCATTGCTAATGTTTAATAAAACAGTATCAGTTTGAATAATTCCAGAAGAGCTTCCTTCTACTACAATTGGATAAATACCCGTTTCAGCTAATTCGCTTATCGAGAAATTTAAACTCGTAGTATCGGAAGGAGAGAGGCTGCTTTTGTCAAATGTAGCACCAATACCACTGGGTAGTGCATTTTTAATTGTTAGAGAAACTGGGTTGTTAAATCCTAAAATACTAGTGGCAATTAAGGAGTGGGTTAATGTACTGGGGGTGCATACGCTAGCTTCATTTGGAACGGAAGAAAGTATAAAGTTAGGGCTATTTGGTACTGTGATAGGAAAGTTCTGGTCAGAAATATCAAAGAAGATATTATTACTGGCTTTAATTTTAATTCTTGCCTCAGATGTTGGGATATCTGGTAAGGTTATGACTTCTTCTCCATCATTAGCAGTATTCATAGCTAATGTGTCAGGGAATGTCTGGCCTCCATCGGTTGATAGGAGTATATTGATAGCAGTACAGTTTACAGGAGCTGATTTTGTATTAGCTACGTTCCATTTAATCGTTTGCGGAATACCTGACATAAGGCTTTCAGTAGAATTTGGGGCGGTTATTCTAAATGGCCCTGCTTGGTCGGTTGCCTCAAAAGTTAGTTGGTCATAGGTAACTCCTCCTATTGCTGCATTGTCTCTAGCTGTAAACCTAAAGGATAGGGTTCTGCTATAGCTAGGTAAAACTTCGCCCAAGCTGGCTGAATTTTCTAAAATAGCTTGGAGCTTAGGGAATACTCTTACAGGAGAAGCGCTTGGGCTAAATGAGCGAAAGGAGGGAGCACTTCCTTCGGGTAAATCTAACTCGCTAATAGGACCAGTATCAAACTGCTCCCAGCAGTAAGTCAAGGTATTGCCGTCAGGATCCGACCCTTGACCTGTGAGCTCAAAAGGAGTGTTTATTGGAATATAGAATCCACCAGGTTCAACACTTATTTCGGGGGGAGAATTGCCACTTGGAATAAATTGTGCACATGAAAGAGCATGTTCATCTATGAAGGTCTGAATTTGTTCAAAACTTGCCGAGTGGAAATATGGGTCTACATTTTCCTGCAAATTTGGAGAGCAGGTTCCCCCATAACTCATAATAGTAGAACCGCTACCAGGTTCGTAAGCAGTAGCAGCATTTCTGTTACAATTATTGTTGTGGGTATGGCTTGCTCCAAATTGATGTCCTATTTCATGGGCGAGTATATCGACATAATATGAGTCGCCAATAGGAGAACTAGAGCCAGAAACCCCTCCTGCTTTCAAGGCAGAACATACTGAGGATGTATAAGAAGCACCTCCTGTTTGGGTACATAATACATGACCTATATCGTAGTTCCCAAAACCTATAACTGCATCTATATTAGATTGGTTTTCAGATAAAAGGCTGATTTTATTCCAGTTGGAGTAAGGGTCTGAAAGGCTGTCCAAATAAATAAGGTCGTCGTTGTTGTTGACTAATACCAAGCGTACCGCTAATTCCTTTTCATAGATAGCGTTCACACGGTTGAGTGCTGCGGTTATGGCTCCCATTGCCGCTTCTTTTGTACCGCCATGGAAAGAAGTAAACTCTCCTGTAGCGGCAATAGCGATCCTGAATGTCCTCAGCTGCGATCCAGTACTTTTAGCTAATGCAATTCGTGAATTCTTTGATACTGATGGAGGTGTTTGTTTTATAGCATCTTGGCTAAATGGTTCAATTAATGTTTCTTGGTCGTTTTTTAGCGGTTTGGACTTATAACTTATATAAGAATTGTTTTCAACAGGGTCAATGTAAACTGTCTGGCTGCCCGTCACCATTGCAAAAATGCGGTCATTGGTGGTGCTTATTCTACATTGTAGGTTTGGGTTATTATTAGCATGTCCATTAAAAGTAAGGATACTTGGATATGCTGTTGCTAAATCCCTTTCCATACTTTCAAAGCGTTGGACTTTGAATGTTGTGAAGTTGCCATTCGGTAGGGGGAGTAAAACCTCGTTATCGGTTAATAACTTGTCCTTGAATTCAGCTAGATCTAATGTAAAGCTTTGAGAGCTAGGGGCACTGGCATGATATGAGATCTTTTTTTCCCAATAATTAGCAGCATCTTCCAAAACATATTTCTGCTGTGCAAAAATAGAGAGACTACCATAAAGGAAGAATAAAAGACTAAAGTAAGTTTTTTTATAAATAAAAAGAGAATTCATAATAACTTGACAATCTTTAAACTACTCATAAAGATAAGTCAAATTGATTAGAATTCTCTTTTGTGCTATCTATTAGGTAGCATTATAAAGAACAAAGTTACAAGCCTTATGAAAAGATCTTGGCTTTGTAGGAAAACTAAGCAGAAGCTTGACCTCTTTTCTTAAGAGCGTCTTGTTCTTTTTTCTTAGCTTCTTTTGCCTCATCATTACGAGCTTTTCCATCAGCCCATTTTTTAGTGGCAATGCTAATCACACTTTCTGTTTTCTTAGATGTGATGTCTTGAAATTTTCCAGCCTTTCGTCTACCAGCTTTTTTCTTAACTGCAAGTGCATTTTTTTCGAAGCCCAGTTCTTTCAACTTTTCAGCTACTTTAAGGTAAAGTGCTCCAAGTTTTTGTTCGTCGGTTTCTTTCATTAGCTGGTTACGGTAACCGATTAGGTTGCCTAAGATCAAGCTGTAGTCTTTGGTGCCAGGAGTCCTAGGGTCACCAGGATAATTTTTCCTTCGCCTCATATTGGTTGTTTCCACAGATATTAGATTTTTTTGATAAATATATTGATAGTAAGAGCCTAAATTCTATAAATGAATTTATAAACACTGATTGTCTTTTCTTCTTTTGAATGACACTTTACATTAGTGAATAAAAAACATCATTGAAATGTTCTTAATTGAATTAAGAAACAAACATTAAGAATGCTTTAAATACTAATCAATGTAATTGAAAAAGAGTAAAATAGGATAGCTAATGCTGTGTTACACTTGAGTGATAATCGAAAAAATCAATAAAAGGTAGCTTCTGTAATCAAATCAACAATTATAGATAGTCAATTGTTTTGCCTATTTGATAACAACCTTTTAAAGAATTAACTTTAGTAATGGTGGTGTTAGTATAGAGTTAGGTGGGATTTAACAAAAAAACATGGTTGGGAATTGAATGATCCCAACCATGTTTGTAATAAAAATTACTTCTTTTTGTACCTCTGGTTGAATTTTTCAACACGACCTGCACGGCTAACAAAAATGTTTTTGCCAGTGTAGAAAGGGTGTGAGTGTGATGATATCTCCACTTTGACCAAAGGGTAAGTGTTTCCATCTTCCCACTCTATAGTATCTTGAGTCTTTATTGTGGAACGTGTCAAGAACTTATAGCCGCTTGTCAAGTCTTGGAATACCACCTCATTGTATTCCGGATGGATGCCTTTTTTCATGGTTTCTTATGTATAATTTTTATAAAATCCTTTTTTCGGACTGCAAAGCTAAATATTAATATTTAATATACCAACGCTTTACGAATCTGAAACATTGTTATTGTCCAAAAAGATGATATACCAAGGAGTTTACATGTATTGGTAACAATATTTTATCGGTTAATCTTGGCTTTATCAAAAATTTCGGCCTGTAACTGATAGGTTGGAAGCTATAATAAGTCTTTAAGTTCTGATAGATGGGAAATTTCATGTTGTACTTCTAGTGTATGTCCCTTTTTTTCAGGATTATAAAAAATACAATCAAGTTTTGCCCCTATAGCTCCCTTAATATCTGTTTCAAGGTTATCTCCAACCATTATTGCCATTTCGACGCTGGCGCTGGCTGCCGATAGTGCATATTCAAAAATTTTATGGTGAGGCTTTTTGTATCCAGTACTCTCTGAAGTAACTATTACATCAAAAAAATGGAAAATATTTGAGCTTTTGAGCTTGGTATGCTGCACATCGTCAAACCCGTTTGTAATTATATGGAGTTTGTATTTATCGTACAAGTAGCTCAGTATCTCTTGTGAGTTATCGAGCAAATGAGGCTTTTGGGGACAAGCCTGAAGGTAGTCGCTGCCCAAGTTTAACGTTAGGCTGCTGTCTGTAATGGCTATTCCTAATACTTCAAAAATCCTCTTGAACCTGTCGTTTCTTATCTGGTCTTTATTGATAAGGTTTTTATCATAACTATCCCAAAGGCTAAAATTCACATCTCTAAAAGTAGCCACAAACTCATTGCACGAAAAATTAGGGCTTAGGTTCTCCAGTTGATACTTTTCATATAGTTCAAAAAGTGTTTCGGTGCTGTTTCTATCAAAATCCCAAAGAGTGTGGTCGAGGTCGAAAAAAATATGTGTGTAATTTTTTTTCATAATGGGGCTTGTACTTAAAAAGATGTGTTTCAAACACGGTGTGAATCTATTAGGTTGGGACTAATAATAAAAGTATCGTTCGTAGTATTGATAATCTGGGAAAAGCCTTTGGAAAAGTTCATAAGAATATCATACCTTTAGAAGGTGTCCTGACTTCAAGTATTTTTTTGGATTTTTAAAACTATAATAAGCAACCTTCTTTCTGATTTTTATTAATGATCAAAATCATTTTTTGCTTTTGACCTTGGTCATGCCTCCTGAGAAATATTTGGATTTAGTTTGTAACCTCTAAAATGTATCATTTAATCTAATTTCTAATGAGTGCCATTTTTATTCTGATTGGGGTGAGTTTACTCGTAGCCCTTGGTTTTTTAGGCGCATTCCTCTGGGCGACAAAATCCGGTCAGTTTGATGATGAGTACACGCCATCTGTAAGAATTTTATTTGACGACAAAAAACATGAAAAATCCGGAAACGAGTGAACTTGACGTCAAGTTCGAGACCTTCTCATATGATAATGAGATTGTACGAAAGTTTATTATTGCGACCGTAGTTTGGGGACTGATTGGTATGACTGTAGGTTTGTTGGTAGCCTTGCAGTTAGTAATTCCAGAATTGAACCTTGGGCTAGAGTACACTACTTTTGGTCGTGTTAGGCCGCTTCACACCAATGCCGTTATTTTTGCCTTTGTAGGAAACGGTATTTTTGCTGGTTACCATTATGCTTTGCAGCGCTTGTGTAAAACAAGAATGTATAGCGATGCGCTTTCCAATATTAATTTCTGGGGATGGCAGCTCATTATTTTATCTGCCGTGCTCACATTACCGTTCGGTTATACTACCAGTAAAGAATACGCCGAATTAGAATGGCCGATAGATATAGCCATTGCGCTTATTTGGGTTGTATTTGGCCTGAACATGATGATGACCATCATCAAGAGAAGGGAAAGGCATTTGTATGTTGCTATTTGGTTTTTCATAGCTACATTCGTCACAGTTGCAGTGCTCCACATTGTAAACTCATTTGAGCTTCCTGTTTCGTTCCTAAAAAGTTATTCTTGGTATGCGGGCGTTCAAGATGCTTTGGTACAGTGGTGGTATGGTCACAATGCGGTGGCATTCTTCTTGACTACCCCTTATTTGGGTTTGATGTACTACTTCGTGCCCAAAGCAGCCAATCGCCCTGTTTATTCTTATAGATTGTCTATTATTCACTTCTGGGCACTTATCTTTTTGTACATCTGGGCGGGACCTCACCACTTGCTTTATAGCTCACTTCCCGATTGGGCTCAATCGCTCGGTACAGTATTCTCATTAATGTTGATCGCTCCATCTTGGGGTGGTATGCTTAATGGGTTGCTCACGCTTAGAGGCGTGTGGGATAAAGTGAGAGAAGATCCAGTATTGAAATTCTTTGTAGTAGCTATCACCGCATATGGTATGGCAACCTTTGAAGGACCAATGCTTTCTCTCAAAAACGTAAATGCAATTTCCCACTTTACTGACTGGACTATTGCCCACGTTCACGTAGGTGCACTTGGATGGAACGGCTTCCTTACTTTCGGTATGCTATATTGGTTAGTTCCTAAAATGTGGGGAACAAAACTTAAGTCTACAAAACAAGCCAACTTCCATTTCTGGATCGGTACCTTGGGTATTTTGTTCTATGCACTTCCTATGTACTGGGCGGGGCTTACCCAAAGTTTGATGTGGAAAGAGTTTACACAAGAAGGTTTGTTGGCGTATCCTAACTTCCTTGAAACTGTTACCCAACTAATGCCACTTTACGCATTGAGAGCTTTTGGTGGCATATTGTACCTTGTAGGTGTAATAGTGATGGCAGTTAACTTAGTAAAAACAGCCAAGACTGGTAAGTTCTTATCAAATGAAGAAACTTCTGCTCCCGCTCTTGCTGGAGAATATGAAAAGCATAAAGGTGAACACTGGCACCGTTGGATCGAAAGAAAACCAATGCAATTGCTAGTTTGGTCAACCGTGATGATCTTGATTGGTGGTATTATAGAAATGGTGCCAACCTTCTTAGTAAAATCAAACGTGCCTACCATAGCTAGTGTGAAACCATACACACCACTCGAGCTTGAAGGACGAGATGTGTACATAAAAGAAGGATGTAATAACTGCCACTCACAAATGATCAGGCCGTTCCGTTCTGAAACTGTCAGATATGGAGAGTATTCTAAAGCGGGTGAGTTTGTGTACGATCATCCATTCTTGTGGGGTTCGAAGCGTACCGGACCGGATTTGCATAGGGTTGGTAAGAAATATCCAGATTCTTGGCACTTCAACCACATGTTAGACCCAAGGTCTATGTCTCCGGGCTCGATCATGCCTCCGTACCCATGGCTTTTTGAAAAGCAAGTGGATGTAGAAGATCTTCCTGCTAAAATATCGGCTATGAGAACTTTGGGTGTTCCTTATGCCGAAGGTTACGAAGAGCAAGCTGTTGCAGATATGCAGAAGCAAGCAACTGGAATTGCCGCAAGCTTGAAGCAAGATGGCATTGAAGTTTCACCAGATTTAGAAATTGTAGCACTTATAGCTTACCTACAAAGATTAGGTACAGATATTAAGGCTGCTGAATAATATAACCAAGGTTTTGGCGAGGCATTGGTCTTGCCAAAACCCTAAAAAATCTAAAAATGCTAAAATTCGTAAAACACCACCTCGAATCTATTTTTGGTGTAGAAGTTTACCCCGTTATTTCGTTCGTTATCTTTTTTCTCTTTTTTATAGGGGTTACCATTATGGTAATAAACATGAAGAAGAGCGAAGTAGAAAGAATGGGGAATATGCCTTTGGAAGACGATAATGCCCATAACTATTCTGAAAACTGATCATAAACCCGAATACAATGAAAAGCTTTTTATATACAAAATTGAAAATAAGCAAACTGATGAAGTTGTTGGCAGTTTTGGGGCTGGCCATTTTTTCAACTAATACCTCTTTTGCCCAAAGTTCGACAGATGCTCTAGGAAGCCTGGCCTCCAATGATATGTTTTTGTGGTTCATTTTGATAGCTGTGATTTTGCTCAACCTAATGGCTGTAGTGCTATTGATAGTTGTGCTCAAAATTCAGCAAATTCTTTTTGCTAAAGATACTGATACAGAAGAAGAACCAAGCTTGTTCGGGTCATTGTCTAGTAAGCTTACAGATGCTGTTCCTGTGGAGAAAGAGGAGGATATTTTACTTGACCACGATTACGACGGTATCCAAGAGTTAGATAATAATCTACCACCTTGGTGGAAATACATGTTTTATCTCACCATTGTATTTGCTTTTATCTACATAGGTGTATACCATGTGTTCGATTTGGCTCCTTTGCAAGATGAAGAATACACACAAGATGTTGCTCGTGCAGAAGCCGAAGTTGCGGAATACATAGCAAACATGGCAAATGCAGTGGATGAAACGAATGTAGAACTGCTCGATGATGAGGCTAGGATAGCAAGTGGTGAGGAAATTTTCATGAAGAACTGTGCAGTTTGCCACGGTAAACTTGGTGAAGGTGGAGTAGGGCCTAACTTTACAGATAACTACTGGATTCACGGAGGAGACATAAAAGACCTGTTTAAAACCATTAAATACGGTGTGCCTTCTAAAGGTATGATATCTTGGCAGGCGCAATTGTCGCCAGGTCAGATGCAGGAAGTAGGTAGCTATATCTTGACATTGGTAGGTACGAACCCTCCAAATGGAAAAGATCCTCAAGGAGAATTATATGAGCCTGCTGGGGAATAACCCCAGTAGTGCTTTTTTTATAAGAATTTGACACTTCCCATAGGAATAACTAACGCAGAATAATCCCACTTACCGACTAGAAAGTGCAGCGCTCAATAAGTTTTATAGGAGCCAAAGCACCATTATCAAACGCTCATTCAGTCTTCTCCCAAAGACTTGGAAAGACTGATACTTATTAATCTATTTGATAGACCAAACTATGGAAGAAGTAGAAAAAGACGAGAGCTTTAGGGATGCCATCTCCACGGTGGACAAAGAGGGTAAAAGGGTGTGGATTTACCCCAAAAAACCTAAAGGTAAGTATTACAACTGGCGTACGGTTGTCAGCATAGCGCTGATTGGTATTTTAGTAGGAGCTCCATTTGTGAGAATAGGAGGCGAGCCTCTGCTTCTGCTCGATGTGCTCAACCGAAAGTTCATCATTTTTGGGCAAATTTTCTGGCCTCAAGATTCACACCTTTTTGCCCTTGGGCTAATCGCCATTGTTTTGTTCATCATCCTTTTTACGGTGGTGTACGGAAGGGTATTTTGTGGCTGGGTGTGTCCTCAGACTATTTTTATGGAAATGGTTTTTCGTAAGATTGAGTACTGGATAGAAGGGGACTGGATAGCTCAAAAGAAGCTTGCTAAAGCTCCTTGGAACCAAGAAAAAATCATAAAGAAAACGAGTAAGCATGTTATTTTTTATGCTCTTTCTTTTCTCATTGCCAATGTTTTCCTAGCTTATTTTATAGGTACGGAAGCTTTGACCGAGCTGGTAACAGATCCTCCTTCCAAGCATGTTGGAGGGCTTTCTATTATGATGATTTTCAGTGGGGCATTTTATTTCGTTTTTGCCAAGCTCAGGGAACAGGTTTGTACTACTATCTGCCCTTATGGTAGGCTACAAGGCGTGCTTTTGGGAAGAAATTCCATCGTAGTAGCTTACGATTATTTGCGTGGAGAGAAGCGTGGGCGCTTGAAAAAAGGACAAGATAAAGAGGCGGAAGGTATTGGCGATTGTGTGGATTGCAAGCAATGTGTACATGTTTGCCCAACGGGAATAGATATCCGTAACGGCACGCAGCTCGAATGCGTAAACTGCACGGCATGTATGGATGCTTGCGACAAAGTTATGTTGAAGTTGGATAGGCCAACTGGTCTTATCAGGTACGCTTCCGAAGAAAGTATAGCCACTCGAAAACCTTACAAATTTAGCACTCGCTCACTTGGATATACCTCAGTTTTATTTGTGTTGGTCGGGGTAATTACCGCATTGCTAGTAACGAGGACAGATGTAGAGACTACTATTTTAAGAACGCCTGGTATTCTTTACCAAACCCAAGACGATGGTAGGATCAGTAATCTTTATAACATGAAGATCATCAACAAAACAAATAATGACTTGCCTTCATTGGAGCTCAAACTGGAAGACGGTCTAGAAGGTGATATTCAATTGGTTGGTGGAGGTCTTTCCGTAAAATCGCAAGGGATAGAAGACAGGGCGATGTTCATTATTTTAGATAGGAAGTATCTTAAAAAAATGACTACCAAAATAGAAGTGGGTGTCTATTCAAATGGCGAACAGATCGAGGTTGTTTCAACAAACTTTTTAGGTCCGACTAATTAATCGGGCACTCTCTTATTATAAGGTTGGTTCTATTTGAAGAACCAACTTCCTTTTACATTACAAAATGCTTTTTTTCATTTGCCCATCTAGGGGCAATATCTAACATAAATAAAGAAATCATGAAATTTCATTGGGGACATGGAATAGCCTTATTTATAGCCTTTTTTGTCCTATTTATAGGTGTTTTAGTGGTAAAGAGTTTTATGACTACCTTCCACCTTGAGGCAGATAATTACTATGAACAAGAGCTCGCGTACCAGCAAAGAATTGACAATACGGAAAATGCGAATAGTCTAACTGAGCCGCTAAGTTGTAGGTTAGATGGCGGATCCATTGTAATTACATACCCTCCAGAGCATTTGGAAAAAGGGCTGAAAGGAACAATTTATTTATTCCGCCCATCGGATGCCACAAAAGACCAAAAAGTAGCTATCAACATAGATACTACTGGCAAGCAAAAGTTATCTACAAGCGGTATGCTCAAAGGATTCTATAAAGTAAAAGTTGAGTGGGAAATAGAAGGAGGGGATAAGTTTTACAGTGAAAACCCGATTTTTGTTAATTAATAAATCAGCGCAGAAATGGAGTTGTGGACAGCATTTACGGTAGGTGCTTTGGGTAGCTTTCACTGCATAGGTATGTGCGGACCAATTGCCTTGGCTCTACCGCTTAAAAATAGAGATTTTAGCACACGTTTTTTCGGCACGGCTACCTATAACTTAGGAAGAATCCTCACTTATGCCCTTTTAGGAAGTGCTTTTGGTGCAATTGGCCAGGCTTTGGGCTTCATAGGTACTCAGCAGTGGATCTCTATTACTATTGGAGTATTGATCCTCCTATCGGTACTTTTACCAGCTACCTTTACCAAAAAACTCAATCCAGAATCTTTCATAGCTAAAGGAATAGGACGGGTAAAGTCAGGTATGCGTGGACTTTTTATGTCTCGCTCATACAAATCACTTTTCCTCATTGGGCTATTGAACGGGCTGCTGCCCTGTGGCTTGGTTTATCTGGCCTTAGCAGGTTCGGTAGCTACAGGTCATGCCTGGTCGGGTGCAGCATACATGGCACTTTTTGGTTTGGGAACTTTCCCCATTATGCTTAGTATAAGCCTTTTGGGAAATATGATAGGGGTGAGGGTTAGAAATCAGATAAGAAGGGCTATGCCAGTGATAATTGCCTGCATAGGGGTTCTGTTTATTGTGAGAGGCTTGAATTTGGGAATACCGTATCTTAGCCCCCGAGTTACACCCCAAAGAGTTATTGAATGTTGTCACTAAAGACAATTTGAAGTGTTTTTTTTGATATTGAGAAGAGAGAGAAAGAGAAATGAACAGCGAACTTATCCAAAAATATAATGTACCGGGCCCTAGGTACACCAGTTACCCAACCGTGCCGTATTGGGATGCTGAGGCGCCTACTATAGAGCAATGGTCGGAAAAAGTGAAGGCGACCTTCGACGCAACGAATGGTGGAGAAGGCATTAGTATTTACATCCACCTGCCTTTTTGTGAAAGGCTTTGTACTTACTGCGCCTGCAACAAGCGTATCACGGTCAACCATGGAGTGGAAAAGCCTTATATCGAAGCTGTGTTGAAAGAATGGCAGATGTACTTGGCTATTTTCAAAGAAACTCCTAGGATCAGCGAGATACATTTTGGAGGAGGAACGCCTACGTTCTTTTCACCAGAAAACTTAAAATTTTTGATGGATGGCATAAAAGCAACTTCGGAATATGTAGAAGGGGCAGCTTTTAGCTTTGAGGGCCATCCAGGCAATACCACTAAAGAGCATTTACAAACCCTTTTTGAAGCAGGCTTCACAAGGCTGAGTTTGGGTATCCAAGATTTTGACCAGGCTGTTCAGCAGATTATCAATAGGATTCAGGCCTATGAGGAAGTAGAGCAGGTGACCAAGTGGGCGAGGGAAATTGGCTATACCTCCATCAATTTTGACCTTATTTTTGGACTTCCTAAGCAGAATAAGAATACCATTATCGATACCATCCAGAAAACAAATATTCTGAAGCCTGAACGAATCGCTTTTTATAGTTATGCCCACGTGCCTTGGGTGAAATCGGTGGGCCAGCGCTTGTTTACAGAAGAGGACCTGCCCAAAGGCGATGAAAAACGAGAGCTGTATGAGTTGGGGAAAAAGATGTTTTTGGATAATGGTTATGTGGAAATAGGCATGGATCATTTTACCCTCAAAGAAGACGAGCTTTTTGCAGCAGCAGAAGAAAAAACATTGCACCGAAATTTTATGGGCTACACACCTAGCCATACTAGCTTGCTACTAGGTTTAGGAGTTTCTTCCATTTCCGATACTTGGACGGCTTTTGGGCAGAACGTGAAAGTAGTAGAGCAGTACCAGAAAATTGTAAATTCGGGAGAGCTTCCTATTTTCAAAGGGCATTTGCTCAACGATGAAGACTTGTTTCTTAGAAAGCAGATTTTGAATATTATGTGTCATTTCGAAACGGAATGGGATGTAGCTAGCGAATATGCAGCCTACATGGAAGAAGTGAGATCGAGGTTGAGGGAAATGGAAGCCGATGGCTTGCTCAAAAGTTCTCTTGGTAGAATAGAAGTTACCGAACTCGGGATTCCTTTTATAAGAAATATATGTATGTCTTTGGATGCGAGGCTTTGGCGCTCTAAGCCAACCACACAGCTTTTCAGCGCAACGGTTTAATATTGGGATGAGAAATAAATCTTATGAATAACGAAGGCCTCGCTATATGGCGAGGCCTTTGTTTATTTTTCTACTACTATACCGGAGGTGGTACTCCTCCTGGTTTCACCGGGCTTAGGCTACTATTCAGTATGCTGTTAGCCCTCGTCTTTATTCGTTCATCAGCACCAGCATTGTCCCTAATGGACTGGACTACTAAGCGTTCATCTATCATTTGCAGCTGCTGAGGAGATTGCATCCTTTGCATGCCGGCCACTCTTTCTATAGCCGCCACAAATATTTTAGACATATTATTGATCCACTGGTTCACGGTAAGGTCTACCATCATGCCGTTGCCCATAGGCGAGCGGATAATAGAAGCCAAAGGAACATTTCTAAGTTGGATAGGCCCTGCGTTTATGTCCGTTTTCACACTCAAAGCAGGTCTTACATAACCGATGACAGCACGTTCGAGTTGTGCCATTTGGAAAGCTGGGTTGTATCCTGCTCTCAGGAAAGCGCCGTAAAGCTGCTTGTCATTTTTTAAGGCTATTTCCGCATCAAGTCCTTCAGTTTCTACTTTGCCAGTTACTTTGTACAAGTCAAAAACTTTCAAGTTCCCATCGTGGATTTCATTATTTCGCATAATTACATCCACATCGATACCTATTTTTTGGAAATACTCGGCAAAGAGCTGAGGTTGTCGGGCTTTCATGGTAGCTATTACCGCCCCTAACGACCCATTACTACCTCCGCCTTTTCCCGCAAACTGGATGAATCCCCAAGAGAAATTGGCTTTATCGTAGGTATTGATCGCATCGCAATTCCCCTCATGTTTTGACACATACTGGAGGGCAAGAGCCATACTTTCATCTAGCCCTAAGCTTTTGTAGGCATCTATCGATAGGCTAATGGGAGCTTCTCCGCTATAGCCCACACCGTTGTAATATTCATTGTAACTACTTCTCACAAAGTTATTGAACTCTGCCACAATCATTTGCCCACGGGATGTTGGATGGGGAAAGGAGAGTTTGTAGTCAGTGTACTCTCGCAACATTTTGTAAGTGATATCATCTGGGGCTACCAATCCTCTGGTGAATTTATTGGTGCCCATCATTTTCACGTGTTTATCTTTCTTCGTCCAATAGTCTACCCGTTTCTTTTGTTGGAAAAGCTCAATAGCTTTTACCGTTCTAGGAATATGAGCGTAGCTTATCGGAGCATTGCCTATTCTCGCTTGGAGTTGGCTGGGCGCTTCTCCATGGGCTTGGGTAAGCATTTTTAATTGTACCAGTCGTTGCTGTACTTTTTCTAGGTCGGCAGGGTTGTTCGAATTAATTCTTCCTACGGGGCCTACTATGCCATTACCAAATAGTTGGATACCATTATATGCCTGCAACTGGTAGATAGCCCGAGCTTTTTTGATAGCCTCCGCTTTGCCGCTTAAACTTGAAGGAAAGCTGATAGGGGCTTGGGTTACCACGTTAGGAGAGCCAGTTGGTCCACTTGTGGTGGTGGTAGTTGGCTGCGGCACAGGTTGAGAAGTTGGCAAGATCAATTTTTGTCCCACATACAGTGCGGGAGTTGCCAAGTTATTAATCCTCATGATTTCTTGAGGAACAGTAGAAAATTGATTAGCGATTTTGGAAAGCGTATCGCCAGCCTGAACCGAGTAAGACCGTACTTCTGGAGTAACTTTAGGAGGTTCGGTTTGGGGCTCCCCTACTTTCAGTATTTGCCCAATGTAAATAGTTGCATTGGGTGCAAGCCCATTTTGGGCAAGTATTTTTTGAGGAGTAGTATGGAATCGCTGGGCAATAGCATACAGCGAATCCCCTCTTTGCACAGTATAAACTGCTCCAGTTACTACCGGTGTTGGTTGAGTATGTGGAGATGTCGGTACTGTTTGGGGTTGTGGGCGCGGCTCGGTAACCACCAACTTTTGCCCTACATAAATAGAAGCATTCTGTGGTAGTTGATTGAGGTTGATTATGAGTGCCGGCGTAGTTCCATATTTTTTTGAAATAGCATAAAGCGATTCACCTGCTTGCACGGTATGATACTGAGCAGACCCAGATGAACTTCCAGAAGGAGGGGCAGTGCTTCCACCCCGTGTCGCCACTGAGCCAGATGCCACGCTTGGTGTTCCGGCATCTACCACTAACTGTTGGCCAATGCTTATGGGCTGGCTTGGGGTGAGGTTATTATTGCTAACTATTTTCTCAGGAGACGTATTGAATTTTTTTGAAATAGAGTATAAAGAATCTCCTGGCTTTACAGAATAATACCTGAAAGGTCTGCTTGAGCCACCTTGGGTAGAGGCTGTGCTTGTTTGTTTTTTCTCTTCAGACACAATCAGTTCTTGACCAACGTAGATGGTGTCATATGGATTCATTTTATTGAGTTCGAGAATTCTAGAAGTACTTATGTTGTATTTTCTCGAAATCTGATAAAGGGTATCTCCGGGTTGTACCTTGTGGATCATGTTATTTTGTTGTTTGATAACAGGTCTAGGAATGGGAGTTTTTTTAAGACCTGTGTATAGAACAAATTCTGGTATGCTCTATCTATTTATGTTGATAGAGTTATCTTAAATAAATCTAGTCTTCTTTTTTTTCATCATCAGGATCTACAGAATAATACCTAAACGGCCTACTTGATTGAGTAGATGCGCTTGCCTGATTGGCAGATAAACCGGAAGCATTGTTTATCTGCAAGTTCTGTCCAACTGTAATTGCCTCTGCAGAAGCCAAGTTATTCAGGGTGATTAAGTGCTCCACGGTCACATCATAGTTCTGGGCTATTTGAGCGAGTGTTTCGCCTTCCGTTACTGTATGTGTCATTAGTGTTTACTTATTAGGTGAAAAATAAAATTTAATTTTACCATATGTAAGTAAAGCAAAATATATAAACAAGTCAATGAATTGTAAGAATATTTTTTATAGGAAAAGTTAATCTTTTAAGAGTTCATGGGGTATTGTTACGGCATCTATAAATTCTTCAAACTTTGTTTTCCCCTGTCCGCTAAGCACCCAAATAGATTCCATATTTTCTAGCTTGAACATCAACTCTTCTTTTCCCTTTAGCACCTTGCAGGTAGAGAAATAATCATCATCAACCGATAGTATTTTGAGTGTGCCAACTTGTCTGTTTCTTGGTATCTGTTTTCCATCCAGCTCAACCATTACGGTTTCCACTATTTTCAATATTTGCCCTTCTCTGCATCCTTTTATTTTTCCAGCGGTTACTACCACTTGTTGCACCTTTCTTTTCGAGTTTTTCGAAATTTCAAATATTTTGGCTTTTACAGGGAAGTATTCATCTATAAAGTAAAAAATAGGCTCTCGTGAGTTTCGTATGGCGCTGGCAATGGCTTCTTCTTTGGAACCAAAGGGGATTTCTATCATCAATATTTTATCGCTATTTCCTTTTAGGCTTTCCGAGGCTATTATTTTCCCTGTTTCTACTTCTATCACCTTGATGGAAAAGTGTGCTTTACCAGAATAGCCTAATAGTTTTTTATCTTTTTCCTCTTCGTCTTCATACAGCTCGCTCACAGATATATTTATCAATTGCCCTGTTACTATAAATTGAGCTCCAAGTTTTTTGCCTTGTTCCACAACTTCGCCTTCTATAAAGCTTTCCCCTTTTTGAAGGTTTTCTTCTGAGAAAATATCATCAAAATTGGTGCGGTCTACTACGGTAAAGCGGTTCGAGCTTGTAAAAGCATCCACCACTATTTCGGTAATGCTGCTGGAATATCGGGAGGCGTTTCGGGCTTCGGAAGAGCCAAAGGTAGTTACCCCGATTATTTTCTTTCCCGGAGAAGTATCTTGGGAAAATGAAGGGGTTATTACAGAAAAAAGCAACAAGCAGAAAAATATATTTTTCATGAGTAGAGGTCGGTAGTCAAAGAAAGTATGCTAAAAGTTTTAGGTAGTATTGCTTACGAACCCTAGCAAATCTAGTTGCCATTCATTTGCAAAGGGCTCGTTTTAATCTAAAGTTTCCTGCCGACTTCTAGTTCTTACTAGTCTTTCGAAATGTATTGCTGAAGATCAATTTCTATTTTGTCGGAAATAACTACAGCCATAGGGTATTTTTTCTGTAGTTCTACGTATAGCCTATGGGCATCTAGTTTTGAAACAAAATTCCCAACTAATACAATGAAATTTGGTGGGTCATAGCGGAATTTTACATTGTTTCTACCATAATCTACCACAAGGCTTCTCTCTATGTCAGAGCCTTCCTTCCTGCCTTTGCCAGAGTAGACCATTACCTTATAACCTTGGGTGGTTTTTATTTCTTGGTTTTTACGGGCGATGAGCTCTAATTTATAATCAAGATCTTTGTTGATGGTATTTTCGGGTAAAACAGCCCTTTCGGTCACTACGGTATCTTCCTCTACCACCGTTTCTTCAGGTTCAATAGGCTTAGGAGCTACTTTTATTCTATACATTGAAAGGTCATCGTTAAACGGTCCAGTTGTAGTGGGAACTTTTGGTCCACACGAAGCCAACAGGGCAATGACCAAGAAATAAGGAATGAGTTTTAGATATCGCATTTAGCCAGTTTTTTTTAGCAAAACTACGCAGCTATTCTTACTTATCAAACTTGCAGGCTTTATTGGCAGCAAGTCTATTTTAGCTATTTGAATATTTTTCTCAAAATAATGCCAGCTATGATTCCGCCTACAAAGGTCTTTATCAGCTTCTTTTGAGGGTTTATAGGCATAAAACGAGTAAATTCGGCGGTGATTTCCACCATGCCAATCGGCTCTACTTGTATTCCTCCTCCGCCACCAAACCCAATACCCTGCCCTTCTACATCTACTTGTTCGTCACCAGCTCTGCTTTTGATCCACGGGCTTTTGCCCCAGCCTCCCCCAAACCCATATTTCACTTTCGAAACCGGAACCAATGTTTTTTCTTTAGATACAATGGGGGTGCCGAATACTGTATCTACTTTGCCAGTTGACTGGAATTTATCTATGATCTCTTTGAATGGGTTATCAGCTTGCATGTTTGCGAAAAGGTTTGGGTGGAAAAGTGAAAATACGGCGAGAAGGCTATTGTTTGCCCCCATCAAGATAAGGTTCATTCTGCTGATAACCCAGCAAACCTTTTCATTTTTTCCAAAAGGCTTGCTGGGCTTGTAATTCTACTTCCACCTTTTGTCTTTTAGGAGGGAGGCCATTCCTTTGTCTTTGTTGCTTTTGGCATAATCAATAGGTTTTTTGCCGTTCCTGTCTTTTATTTTAGGGTCAGCGCCCGCTTCCAAAAGCTTCTCGGTTATGTCGTACCTTTTTTCCTTGGCGGCAAAGTGCAGTATCGTCATCCTTTCACTAGTGAATTTGGCAGAAAGGTTTGCCCCGCTTTCTACCAATGCATTTACTGCAAGTAGTTGATCGGCATGGAGCGCACTGTAGAGTGGGGTTTGTTGAGCTTTGTTTAGCGCATTGAGGTCGGCATCGTACTCGGCCAGAAGGAGGATGATTTTATCATGGCCATGAAATGCCGCCACATGTAAAGGAGTGTTACGGAGCATATCCGTTACATTGGGGTCAGAGCCTGTTTCCAACAAGTTCTTTACTTGTTCATAGTTGTTTTTTTCAATTGCCTTAAACAAAATACCCGATTCGGCATCTTGGGCGCTTGCCGAAAATAGCCCAAGCGTGCTTACGAGTACGAACAAAATAATTTGCTTTAATTTCGAATTAAAAAAAGAAAGGGTTGACATCATTTTAGGTTTGAGTTACTTAGAAAAAAATAAATCGTAGTATGGAATCGATTGAACTTAGGTACAGTTATTTATCTTATTTTCTCAAAATGACCAATTGTTAAATAGGCTTTTGTGGAAAGCTAAGGGGCTTTAGCCGAATATTCCTTCACTAAAAATATTTTTTACTCCTTTGTCCACCAAAATATGGTATTTTTGCATTTAAGTAATTGTCTTTTTGGAAAGTGGACTTTATCTTATAACTAATAAAATCCACCAACAAGAGTGATTGCTAACTTTGTACGGAATTAAAATACTTTCGGTTATTGTGCAGAGAATTATTTTTCTTAAGCCTTATTGGTTTTCATTAACAACTATATGTTTACAAAATCTTTATCTTGTATATAGAGATAACCCAAACAACTTTTTTCCTTACCCAATATTCTACAACTACTTCGCCATTGCCTTGGCAAAAATTCAATCTTTCCCAACTAGCTTCTCAAACAAATGAAATGGCTGCTTTCAATTGAATACGGCTAGTGAAAAAATGAAAAGACAGATTAGATTATAGAAGATATATTGTACCAAACTCATCAGCTCAACTGAATTTATTATGAAAAAAATTGCAGTATTTGCAGTGATCCTTATGACACTGCTCCAGGCCAAACGAGTCAATGACTTTGCCCCAGAAAATCTAGGGCCAAATGTGAACTCTGAATATGAAGATCGCTCTCCTAGGATTTCTCCAGATGGGAATACCCTTTATTTCGCAAGAAATAACCATCCTCAGAACCCGTATTTTAGCCAAGTAGACGTAACCCAAAACATTTGGGTTTCAGAAAAAAATAGTGAGGGAGAATGGGGCGAGGCTCAGTTGATGACAAATGTGCTCAACAACGGCCCGGTCTCTTTTGTGACTAGTGTTCAGCCAGATGGTAACACCTTATTAGTTGGAGGGGTGTTTAAAAAAGGTGTTTATGAAGGTGGTGCAGGCTTTTCTATAACCCACCGCACTGAAAATGGCTGGACTCCTCCTGACCAAATTCAAGTTAAGGATTATCAGGAAATGGTGAAGGGACACAGGCACAACGCTCAAATGACCAACGATGGTCATGCATTGGTAATGAGCTTTAGCGAGGAGTCAGAAAGGACGGCCAACTACGATTTGTATGTGAGCTTTAAAAAGAAAGATGGTACTTGGCTAAGACCTAAAAATTTGGGTGAGATGATTAATACACCTGGTTTTGAATATTCTCCTTTTATGGCTGCTGATGGCAAAACGCTTTATTTCGCTAGTGATAGAGAAGGAGGTAAGGGAGGAAATGACTTCTATGTAACACATAGGTTGGACGAAACATGGGAGAATTGGTCGCCACCTAAAAATATGGGAAGCTACATCAACACCCTTGAAGATGAGACTTATTTTTGCTTAGATGCTTCGGGCGAGTTTGCCTACATAGTTTCAGACAACCATTCTTATGGAAAAGGTGATATTTTCAAGGTAATGCTGAAAGAGGAAGATAGGCCAGGTCCGGTTGTATTGGTAAAAGGAAAAGTCTTTAATGCAAGCACTAACGAGCCAATGAAAGCAACTATCGCTTACAATGATTTATTTGGCACAGTTGAACTAGGAAACGCAATTTCTAACCCAGAAACTGGGGAGTATAAGATTGTGTTGCCTTATGGTAAAAAATATGGCTTTGGGGCAAATGCCGAGGGTTTTGTGGCATCTTTCAGCAATGTAGACCTAAGCGATGTAAAGACTTATGAAGAAAAAACAGTGAACCTGTATCTGCATCCACTAGAAGAAGGTCAGACAATTAGGTTGAATAATGTATTTTTCGATACAGGGTTATTCGAACTAAAGCCAGAGTCAAACAACGAGCTGGATAAAATCTATAATTTATTGATAGAGAATCCTTCAATGGAGATTGAAGTAGCAGGGCATACAGATAACCGAGGCAACCCTTTTGACAACAAGGAGCTTTCTGAAAATAGAGCTAGCGCAGTAAGGAAGTATTTAATAGCAAAAGGCATAGCCTCAGAACGTGTTACTCCCGTAGGCTATGGTCATACCGTACCGCTTGTGCCTAATATTAATGAAGGAAACCGTCAGAAAAATAGAAGGGT
Organism: Flammeovirgaceae bacterium SG7u.111; assembly: GCA_034044135.1. Lineage (NCBI taxonomy): Bacteria > Pseudomonadati > Bacteroidota > Cytophagia > Cytophagales > Flammeovirgaceae > Flammeovirgaceae bacterium SG7u.111. Next base: position 7,375,236 of record CP139021.1, read on the forward strand.
GGAATTTACCATTTTGAAAAAATAAAAAGAATAGACGAGATCTATCTTCTTTACTAATGCGAAGGGGAGCCTAATTGGCTCCCCTATTTTTGTGCAATAGTTTTCATTGCCCAAATAATGTAAGTAGGCAAATGGACTTTTCTCAATACAACGTATTGTTTTTTTATAAAAAACCTTCTTAAAAACGATAGTATCGAACTTGTCCAGTTTTTGTCCATGACAAAAACTGTTCTATGTCCCAAACATTCTTTTTCTTCCCGCTTTCATTTTTTAGAAGCCCCCAGCACAGTTTTTTAGAATAGTAGGAATAGTTGAGGTTTTAGCTGCAAAGGGTTTTGTATAAAAAATATGATCATGAAACTAACAAAAAATTGACATGCAACCTTACAAAAGAAATGCCTTTGTTTATTCCACCATTGTTGCGCTTGGAGGCTTTGTGTTTGGGCTAGATGCGGCTGTTATCTCAGGCACAGTTCGGTTTATTACCCAAGAGTTTTCCCTTTCCGATCTTCAAGTAGGAACTGCTGTAAGTGCTCCTGGGTTAGGCGTATTATTTGCCCTTCCTCTGGCCGGATACATCAGCAATAAATTTGGTCGAAAAAAAGCTCTTCAAATAGTAGCAGCGCTTTACCTTGTTTCAGCAGTTTGTTCTGCTCTTGCACCAAGTTTTGTGGCATTAGTTGCTGCCCGTTTTTTAGGAGGTCTTGCATTTTGCTCTTTGTCTTTGGCATCTATGTACATAGGAGAAATTGCCCCACCTAAATGGAGAGGTAAATTGGTTTCCATGAACCAGATGAACATTGTCATTGGTTTGTCAGCAGCTTATTTTGTGAACTACCTTATTGTGCAAGCATCGGCTTCGGGCGCTACCTGGGTAGATACCTTAGGTATTAGCAAATATACCTGGCGCTGGATGCTCGGTTCGGAAATTATACCTGCATTAGCTTGGTTCGGTTTGCTCTTCATCATACCCAGAAGCCCATCTTGGTTGGTGTATAGCAATCGAATAGAAGAGGCAAAAAACTCCCTTCGAAAAATTTATCCAGAGAATGAAATAGCGCATCAGATTCAAGAAATGAAAGATAGTATGGGGAGCAGTAAGGCAGACGAGTCTATGCTTTCTCAGCTGAAGGAAATTTTGGGGAAACCGATGCGAACTACCTTAATTATTGGGGCTACTATTGCCATAGTGCAGCAAACTACGGGCATCAATGCCATTCTTTTTTATGCGCCTACGGTTTTTGAACAACTGGGCATAGGTACCGATGCGGCATTTATGCAAACAATTTGGGTCGGGCTAACTGGCTTGGTTTTCACCGCACTAGGTTTGTTGCTCATCGATAAAATAGGTAGGAGGCAGCTCACTATTTGGGGCTTGGTTTGGATCATGCTCAGCTTGGGCTTGTGTTCGTATGGCTTTATGGTTGCCCGTTACAAGCTCTCCGAAAAAAACATAACTGAGTTAATCGAAATCCCAAATGCCGAACGCTTGCTAAAAATTGCAGGGACAGAGTTCGCCAGCGATACGGAATATAAAAATGCGCTGAAAGAAGTGTTGGGTGAAACCGATGCGAGAGATCACTCGAGCGTATTGCTCCAAAAAGCGGCCAAGCTCAACCCAACGCTTATTTTAACTGGGATTTTGAGTTTTATAGCGGCCTTTCATTTTTCAGTAGGTCCTGTTTTGTGGGTGCTGCTATCTGAAATTTTCCCCATTTCCCTAAGGGGTATTGCCATCCCGATGTTTGCCCTCATTACCAGTATTACGAGCTACATCGTTCAGCAATTTTTCCCTTGGCAGCTTACCAATATGGGCGGGGCGTACATTTTTCTTTTCTATGCAATTTTAGTTTTTGTTGGCTTGGTGGTTTTATATCGCTATCTGCCCGAAACCAAAAACTTGACTATAGAAGAAATACAGTTAAAGCTTAAAAACCAATAAATAATCATGAGTAAAAAGTTAAGCGCAGCAAGCCTACGGGCTAAAAATTACGATAAAGGGCCAGAGTGGTATTGTGAAATAGTAACGAAGGAAATCACGGGCGACTTGGCAGTGAACGAAGATGGGATGGTGCGCCGTGACCCTAGTGCTGTTATAAAAGTAGGTGACCTTTACCATGTGTGGTACAGCAAATCCACAGGAAAAAGCTATGGCTTTGGAAGTGGGGATCTCGAAGCAAAAACATTTCCTTGGGATCAGTGCGATATTTGGCATGCAACCAGCAAAGATGGCTGGCACTGGGAAGAGGAAGGCGTAGCGGTTACACGTGGAGAAGCGGGCTCTTATGACGATAGAAGTGTATTTACCCCCGAAATTCTTGCCCACGATGGGAAATATTATTTGGTGTACCAAGTGGTAACATCGCCATACTTACGCCGCTCTTACGAGCATATTTCTTTGGCAGTGGCCGATTCTCCTTACGGACCTTGGGAAAAAGTACCCGGTCCTATTTTGGAAACTGCCCAAGACGGCGAATGGTTGGGTGAAGCCGACAACCGTTTTTTGGTGAAAAGCAAAGGGAGTTTTGATAGCCATAAAGTGCATGATCCCACGCTCATGTTTTTCAATGGGAAATTCTATTTGTACTACAAAGGCGAGCCAATGGGCGAAGAAATGTTTATGGGCGGAAGAGAAACCAAATGGGGCGTTGCTATTTCCGATAAGCCCGAAGGTCCTTATGTACGAAGCGAATACAATCCAATCACAAATTCTGGCCACGAAGTATGTGTGTGGCATTACAACGGAGGGATTGCCGCTATGCTAACAACAGATGGCCCTGAGCGAAATACGCTCCAGTGGGCGGAAGATGGCGTAAATTTCGAGATAATGGCGCACATAAAAGGAGCGCCCGAGGCTAATGGATTGTTCCGAACTCCCAACCACGACGATAACCCGCTTGAGGGATTGCGCTGGGGGCTTTGCCACGAAGTAACGGGGCAAGCTGGCTTCATGAAACGCTTTGAGGTAGATGAAGAATTGAAAGGTTATTTCCTAAGAAGGGAGACGTATGAATAGCAGTAAACAAAATTGTTTTTCTGAAAGGAGAAGGGTAAAAGTTTGGTAGCAGAATTTGACGATATTTGTTTGGTATCCACTATCTAGTACGAGAGGAGGGCTTTTATAGCCCTCTTTTTTTTTGTTAGATCTAATTCCTATTAGTTAAAAGGTTTGCATCAATCGCCGACTATTTAATAACTTGCCTCTAGTATATTTGTACAAATCCGACATTTCTTCCTCCTCTCTTAAGAAGGAAGAAATAATTTTCGACTTGTAACAAATACCTATGAAAATGTTAAAAAAACTGGTGTTTAAACCACTCCTTATCCTGCTTGCAACATGTGTATTTCATGTAGGGCAAGCTCAAGATGCCAACTTCAATGCAGGTTGGCTATTTTTTAATGAAGAAGCTACTGGAGCAGAAGCAGCCGACTTCGATGATTCTGGCTGGAGAAAGCTTGATCTCCCTCACGATTGGGCAATTGAAGGTCCTTTTGATGTAAAATACAATGCCCGTGCTGGAGGCCTACCTTTCCACGGAACAGGCTGGTACCGCAAGCACTTTAAAATGGAAGAAGCTGCCAAGGGCAAAGTGGTCAGGATGGAATTTGAAGGGGCGATGTACGATGCCCATGTGTGGATAAACGGAAAACTGGTTGGTAACCGCCCTTATGGCTACATCGGTTTTGAGTTTGATATTAGCAAAGAACTAAAATACGATGGATCTGAAAACGTAGTAGCCGTTCGGCTTACGCCTAAAGACCTTTCTTCTAGGTGGTATCCGGGAGCAGGAATTTATCGTTCAGTTTGGTTGAAAATAGACGAGCCTGTTCACATTGCTCAGTGGGGGACATATATCACCACTCCAACCGTGTCCGATAAAAAGGCAGTAGTTCAGAACGAAACTACGGTTATCAACAAAAGCGGTGAAAAAGTTGAAGTGGAAGTAAAGCATGAATACTTTTCCCCAGCTGGAAAATCAGTAGTTTCTGTAAGTGAAAAAATAAATATTGAAGCAAGTTCTTCGGCAATTTCGGGTGTGTTTTGCAACATAGAAAACCCAAAACGCTGGGATTTAGAAACGCCTAATCTTTATAAAGTAGTTACTACTATTACCCAAGGGGGAAAAGTGGTAGATACTTACGAATCAAAATTTGGAATTCGTACCATTAGCTACACCAAAAACGGTTTTTTCCTAAATGGAAAGCAAGTCAAGTTCAATGGGGTTTGTCTTCACCACGACAATGGCGCGCTGGGTGCTGCGGTGTACAGAAGAGCCGATGAGCGTAAGTTGCAAATCATGAAAGATATGGGTGTGAACGCCATTCGAACTAGCCACAACCCTCCATCAAGGGAGCTTTTGGAGCTTTGCGATGAAATGGGCTTGATGGTACAAGACGAAGCATTTGATGTGTGGGAAATTGCTAAAGTTCCAAATGGCTACAATGAGTTTTACAAGGAGTGGGCTGAAAGAGATTTAAAAGACATGATCATCCGTGACCGTAATCACCCGTCTATTGTGATGTGGAGTATTGGAAACGAGATTTTAGAACAAAGAGGAAAAGATGGTTGGAAAGAGGCAAAAAGGCTAAATGAGTTTTGTAAAGAAACTGATCCGACTCGCCCAACTTCAGCAGGATTTAATTATTACTCTGCACCATACGACAACAACATGGCCCAGCAAGTAGATATTGCTGGAATGAATTACAAGCCAGCCTCTTATAAAGAGGTGAGGGAGAATTACCCTGATTTACCTGTGTATGGTTCTGAAACATCGAGCTGCACGAGTAGCCGCGGCGTGTATCATTTGCCAATCGAAAAATACAAGACCCACGAGTCTATTCAGGTAACAAGTTATGATATTATAGGTCCACCTTGGGCATACCCTCCCGATGTTGAATTCCAATTCCAAGAAGACAACCCTTTCATTATGGGCGAGTTTATTTGGACTGGTTTTGATTACCTAGGCGAGCCGACTCCTTATGGCGGAAAAGACAATTCGACCAATGGTTATTGGAACGCCGACTGGCCTGCCAGAAGTTCGTATTTCGGTGCTGTGGATTTGTGCGGTTTCCCTAAAGATAGATTTTACCTTTACCAAAGCCAGTGGACGGAAAAGCCGATGATCCATGTGCTTCCGCATTGGAATTGGGAAGGAATGGAAGGAAAAACTATTCCTGTTTATTCGTACACCAACTGCGATGAAGCAGAGCTTTTTGTCAATGGAAAATCGATGGGCAAAAAAGTAAAGGGAAAAGATTTGACCGAATTGCCCGTAAGCTTTTTGAGGTATGAGCCTAAAACGTTCCAATCGAAATATCGCCTTTCTTGGGATGTGCCTTACGAGCCAGGCACTATCAAGGTAGTGGGTTATAAAGGTGGAAAAGCGATAGTGGAAAAAGAGATAACTACGGCCGGGAAACCTGCGAAAGTTACTCTTTCGGTAGATAGGTCCGAGATAGATGCTGATGGAAATGACTTGGCGTATGTAACGGTTAGGATTGAAGATAAAAACGGGAACCTTTGCCCAATGGCCGATAACTTGGTGACTTTCGAAGTAGCTGGAGAAGGTTCGCTTATAGCGGTTGATAATGGAAATGCAGCGACTACAGAGTCGTTCCAAGCGAGTTATAGAAAAGCATTCAGCGGCATGTGCCTAGCAGTTTTGAAATCGTCGAAAGAGGCAGGGCAAATAAAGTTGGTAGCCAAATCGAAAGGTTTGAAAAAAGCGGAAATTGTAGTTTCTACTAAGTAGGATAGTAAATTTCAGCTCTTAAAAGGTCAAATACATCTTGTGTATTTGACCTTTTTTTATGAAAAATTAAAAGTGGAAAAAGATACGGTGCGTATTATGCTTATATTGAGAGTGTAGATAAGTGATTAAGAATTTGTTTAAAATTCAGGTTTCCCTCCCTCTTGGCAGGCAAGCGCTTCTGTGGGATTTTGCAGCGAAATAGATAAAGTTTAATCATACTCATAATCTATAACCTACAAGTAACAAGCTTTTTAAAACTAATTTGCCTCAAGGAAGGTTATGTTCTGAAGCATATTTTTTTCAATTTTTAACCAACCAATAATTTGAACAGAAGCAAAGCACAGGAATCAAGAGCGGCAATCGAACGGATTTATATAGTAATGCGTCACCTTTTTAACAGAGGGCATTACAAGCCTTTGGGAGTTTCGGGGCAAGAATTAATAGACGCATTACTCACTCTCAGCCCCGAAATTTATGGAAGTATGGGCGACGCAAACAAGGTAGAGCTCGATGGGATGGTGTATGTAGTGGATAGGCTACCCAAGGGGATTGAACAATGCCGGTTTATCCGCCTTATTTCCGAAGAGGGCTATGCCTACTCCGATTTTGAAATTATAAAACCTGCCAAACGCCGCCGAAATTGTTATCGAATTGACAAGGAAACTATGTTGATTGAGGTGACAAGGGGGCGAAGCGAGATTTATGATGTGCTCACCCACCTTACGTTTATGTTCATCGAGTCTCGGAAGATCATGAAAAATGCCTTCCCTGAAAAAGGCAAAACGTTGCGTGAGTGGGAAAAACTAAAAGAAATAGTAGAAGGAGAAGTGGCTCTGAATGAGGAAAATAGGGAAAAAGCTTTTGCCTATCTCAGTACGGTTTTGGGTAGGACATACGACGAGGTAAGGGCTGCGTATTTCAGGTTTGAAGAAAACCGAGACCAAAATAAAGGGCTTTTTGAAGTGGTTTACCGCTTAGGTAAATTGGCATATGAAGAAGAAAAAGAGGAAAACCCTCGTGAGATAAGCTTTTCCCCTGCGCTAAAAGAGAGAATAGGTCATCATATCTATGGGGAAAGGTGGGCCTCGGAAATAAAAAGGACACTTTACCAAAAGGGCTTATTCGAACGACCTATGCATATTATCAGTGCAAACATGCACAGTGTGTACAATAGTTTTTATGCATATCCTATCCTCAAAAACCTGGGGATGGAAATGACCATAGAGGAAATGACCACTTCTATCAAAGAAGATGACAGCTTGAAATATCAAAGTCAGATAAAGTCGTATGCGAGATCATCGGGTTATTATGAGTTATTGGATAGCTCGGGTACGAATATTCCCGTGCAGATCATCGATACCGGTCAGCTCGATTTGGATGCACTTTCCCCTCAGCTTGGTATTGACAAAAAGTACATGGAGAAAAACAAGCCGGTTATTATAGTGATGGATTATGCTTTTGGGGAGCAGGCGTATGAAACTATGGACGAGTTACTGAGGCCTTATGAAGTAGAAGGTAAGGAAATTCCTATGCCGGTAGAATCCATTGCCATTATGGGCAAGGCGGGAATTTTACAAGGAGGAAAAGGCGATGTGATGATCCCTACGGCACATGTATTTGAAGGTACGGCAGATAACTATCCTATTGAAAATGATGTTTGTAAAAAGGATTTCAAAAAGCTTGGGGTGAATGTTTGCGAAGGGACTATGGTTACGGTGCTTGGGACTTCTCTCCAAAATAAAGACGTATTATCATTCTTTAAAAATTCGTCGTGGCAAGCTATTGGGCTAGAAATGGAAGGTGCACATTACCAAAAAGCTATTCAATCTGCTACAAAAATTAGGAGAAGCATCAAAAATGATTTAACCTTGAGGTACGCCTATTATGCCTCTGACAACCCGCTCGAAACAGGTAGTACATTAGCTTCTGGTAGCTTGGGCGTGGCAGGTGTAAAACCTACTTATCTCATTACGGTCTGTTTCTTAAATAAGATTTTGGGAAATAAACATCGTGGTAGAGATTAGTAATCATGAGATAGAACCGGAACTATAACTTAGTATATCATGAATAAAAAAATACTTTTAGTGTTAGCATTTTTACTTGGCTTAGCTTCGCAAGTATTTCCGCAAAAAATAGAGTTTTCACCCTATGCTGGGTACATGTTGGCGGGTAAGTTTAATGCGAACAGAGGGGAAATCGATATCAAAAACGGAGGCAACTTTGGGGCAACCCTTAGTTTTAACCTTTCTAATTATACCTTCGAAGATAATACTCACCTAGAACTGATGTATAATCACCTCAATACGTATGTCCTTAGAAGAGAATATGGTTCGGGAATTACTAAAAGGTTATTCGATATGAATGTGGATTATTACCAAATAGGGGTGACACATATGGTGGTACCTGATGGAATGTTTAGGCCTTTTGGTTCTATTTCCTTAGGCTGGTCTACTTTTAACCCCAAAGAAAGTGGTGTAAGTAGCGAATCGAGGTTTTCGATGGTTCTTGGTGGTGGCGCAAAAGTATTTTTCACAGACCATATTGGTATTAGGGTACAAGGGAGGTTACTGATGCCTATGTATTTTAGTGGTGGAGGATTATGGTGTGGTACTGGCGGGTGTAGTGCCGGCTTGGCTGCTAGTTCTGTAGTTCCTCAAGGAGATTTCACAGGCGGGTTAATCTTCGCCTTTTAGAGAAATAAAAAGAACAAAAAGGGGATTGCATTTTACATGCAATCCCCTTTTTTTATTGGCTTAACCCTCTTCAGGTTTATCTCACAATGCTACCGTTGCTTACAGCCTTGGTAGGGCTCACAAAGTTAAGAGAGCCGTCTTTGTCCTCAGCCATCAAGATCATTCCTTGTGATTCAATTCCTTTGATAGTACGAGGAGCAAGGTTTACTAAAATAGATACTTGCATGCCCACGATTTCTTCAGGGTTGAAGTATTCGGCTATGCCACTTACAACCGTCCGTTGGTCTATTCCCGTATCTATTTTTAGCTTCAAGAGCTTCTTGGTTTTAGCCACTTTTTCAGCATACATAATAGTACCTGTTCGGATGTCCATTTTTTGGAAATCGTCAAACGTCGCTGTTTCCTTTGCAGGTTCGGCAGGTTGGTTAGCTAGCTTCGAATTTTCTAATTTCTGAACTTGCTCTTCTACCTGAGTATCTTCTATTTTTTTGAAAAGTAACTCGGCATCGCTAAGCTTGTCGTAAGCATACAGCAATTCGGTATCCCCAGCCTTGGTCCAGTCAAGTCCTCTCAAACCAAGCATGCGCTGCAATTTCTTAGCCGAATTAGGCAAGAAAGGCTCCATCACTATGGAAAGGTTAGCGCAGATTTGCAAGGAAACGTTCAGTACGGTTTTTACTATTTCAGGATCGTGCTTTATCAGTTTCCAAGGTTCGGTATCGGCTAGGTATTTGTTGCCTAAGCGAGCTAAGTTCATCATTTCAAACTGGGCTTCCTTAAAGCGGTATTGCTCTATCAGTGCTCCAATTTTAGCAGGAAATTCCTCAACCTTTTGAAGTACTTCGATATCAAATTTGGCTAACTCACCCCTAACAGGTACATCGCCGTTGAAATATTTATGCGTTAGCACTACCGAGCGGTTTACGAAGTTTCCTAACACAGCTACGAGTTCATTGTTTACCCTAGCTTGGTAATCTTTCCAAGTAAATTCGCTGTCTTTATTTTCAGGAGCTATTGAATTAAGTACATACCTCAACTCATCTTTTTTATCAGGGAAATCTTGTAAATATTCGTGCAACCACACTGCCCAGTTTCTTGAAGTAGAAAGTTTGTTCCCTTCTAAGTTTAAAAACTCATTGGCAGGTACATTGTCGGGGAGCACGTAGCCTCCGTAGGTTTTGAGGATGATAGGGAAAATGATGCAGTGGAAAACGATGTTATCTTTCCCTATGAAATGCACCAACTTTGTATCATCACTTTTCCAATAATCTTCCCAGTTTTTTCCTTCCTTTGAAGCCCATTCTTTGGTAGCAGAAATGTAGCCGATAGGTGCATCAAGCCATACATAAAGTACTTTTCCCTCTGCATCTTTTAACGGAACTTTCACGCCCCAGTCCAAATCGCGGGTCATGGCACGAGGCTGAAGCCCGCCATCTACCCAAGATTTACACTGACCTAGCACATGGTTTTTCCATTCTTTGGGGTCGTGGTGAGGTTTGCCGTCTAGCGTACCTTTTTCTATCCATTCTTTCACCCATCCCTCGTGTTGGTTCATGGGCAAGTACCAGTGCTTAGTTTTTTTCAGCATAGGAGTAGAGCCCGAAATGGTAGATTTTGGGTTGATAAGCTCAGTCGGACTCAAGGTAGAGCCGCAATTTTCGCACTGATCGCCGTACGCATTTTCGTTTCCACACTTAGGGCAGGTGCCTACTATGTATCTATCCGCCAAAAATTGGTCGGCTTCTTTATCGTAATATTGTTCCGATTCTTCTACAGTAAACTCGCCCTTATTGTTGATAACTGTAAAAAAGTCTTGGGCAGTTTTGTGGTGAATAGGGGCAGAAGTACGGTGGTAGATATTGAAGTCAATCCCAAATTCTTCGAAAGTTTTTTTGTTGATTTTATGAAACTTATCGATGATAGTTTTCGGGCTAACTCCTTCCTTTTTAGCCTTTAGCGTAATAGCCGCACCATGTTCATCGCTTCCGCAGATGAATGCCACGTCTTTTCCCTGCATCCTCAAATACCTCACATAGGTATCGGCAGGAAGGTAAGCTCCTGCTATATGTCCAATGTGCAAAGGACCGTTTGCGTAGGGTAATGCTGCTGTTACTGTATATCTCTTTATATCCTCCACTGCCATAGTTGGTGTCTTCTCAAAGCAAGTTTGTCAAAATACTGACAATCACATTGATAATTTAGAACTATTTTATTATTGCAAAAGTACAAAGTTTATCAAGCCTTCTAAGAAATAAGGGGAAAATTATTCGGTAGCCCAAATGGCCAATTCGTTGCCTGTAGGGTCTGTAAAGTGAAATCTCTTGCCTCCTGGAAAGCTGAAAATATCTTGGGTGATTTTTCCGCCAGCATCTTCTACTTCTTTTTTGGAGCGTTTGAGGTTTTCGGAATAAAAGATTATCAATGCACCGCCAAGTTTGGCAGTTTCTACTTTTGCGAAACCGCCTTCAGTTTTGCCATCGGCAAAAGAAGTATATTCGGATCCATAATCTGTGAATTTCCAGTTGAACAGGCTACCGTAAAATGTTTTAGAAGCAGCTATATCGGTCACAGGGATTTCTAAGTAGTCTATGAGGTGGTGTTTGCTCATGTTTTTTGGATTTATAGATTGAACCATTTTCTTTTATAGAAGAATAGGGTTATTTAATGGTTTTTTAGGAATCTGCTTTACAACTTCAAGTAATTGAAAAATTCAATATTGAGAGTGAAGAGGTTAGATGCTAGAAATCAGATGATAGAAAAAAGTAAATCCCAGAGTAGATTTCTCTAACTTCTCTTAAACCATACAGAATCTTTTACTTAGCTCAACTTCACACTAAATAATATTCAAGGTAGAAAAAAATGAAGACACTAACAGCAATCTTGCTTTTCTTTCCAGCAATCATATTTGCACAGTCAGCACCAATCCACAAGCAGCTGGAGCAAACGTTCGATCAGTTCAGGGAAACCAGCATAGATAAAAGGCGCTTAAAACATTATCTGGTAAAAAGTTTGTTGGAAAAAACTGCTAAGCAGGATGCTTTTTCACTCACCACTTTAGGAAAGTCCATAGAAGGTAGGGAGATTAACATGTTGAGCATTGGCTCAGGCTCAACCACAGTTTTACTCTGGTCGCAAATGCATGGGGACGAGCCTTCGGCTACCATGGCCCTTTTCGATATTTTTAAGTTTTTGCAAGATGATGAAGTATTAAAAAAGGAGAAAAAACATCTTTTCAAGAACTTGACCATCCATTTTATTCCGATGCTGAATCCCGATGGGGCGGAACTTTACCAAAGAAGAAATGCCTTGGGAATAGACATCAACCGAGATGCCCTGCGCCTCCAATCCCCCGAGGGGCGCATATTAAAAGCGGCTAGAGATAGTTTAAATGCGGATTTTGGCTTCAATTTGCATGACCAGAGCCGCTACTACACCGTAGGCGAAACGAGGATGCCTGCTACTATTTCCGTATTAGCACCCGCTTTTAACTTTGAAAAAGATATAAACGAGGTGCGAGGAAATGCGATGAAGGTGATAGTGGGGATGAACAATGTTTGGCAGAAATATATCCCTGGTCATGTGGGGCGGTATTCCGACGAGTTTGAACCAAGGGCTTTTGGTGATAATATTCAGAAATGGGGAACGAGTGCGATCTTGATAGAGTCTGGTGGGTATCCCGGCGATAGAGAAAAGCAGCTGATCAGGAAAATGAACTACATCGGAATTCTTTCAGCTCTTTTTGCCATTTCAGATGAATCGTTTGCTGAGGAAGCTTTGGATGGTTATGAGCAAATCCCGAACAATAGCCGCAACTTATTGGATTTAAAAATCAGCAATTTTACCTACGAGCTTTTGGGTGAAAAGTATGTGTTGGATGTTGGTATAAACTATACCGAAGTAGATAATGAGGCTCATAATGATTTTTATTTCCGAGGAGTAATTGCCGATTTGGGGGATTTATCAACTTCTTACGGTTACGATGAAGTAAATGCCGAGAATTTGGAATATAAAGCGGGAAAAGTGTTTGAAAAGACATTCGAAACTCTGGAAGAATTGGAAAAAGAAGATATAAAAAAGCTATTGCAAAAAGGATACACCTATGTTCGGGTGAAAAATATAGATCCTAGTACTGCATTCACACATCTTCCCATCCATGTAATAGGTAGTGAGACGGAGATAAAGTCTGCTTTGAAGCAATGGCAAAACCCAACTTTTTTGTTAATGGATGGGCAAAAAGTGAAGTTTGCCGTGATCAATGGGTTTATTTACGATTTTGACTGGGAGAAAAATAACATTAAAAATGCCTTAATCCTAAGGTAGAAAACTTTACAAAATAGAAATTGTCTAAAGTAAGTGGTTTCGTAGCCGAAAGATTTTACTTGAGACAATTTCATAATCACTAAACAAAATATGAAGATGGACACACCTATAAAAGTAGTGATAGTGGGCTGCGGAAATATGGGCGCTTCACATGCGAGAGCGTACCAGAAAATGGCAGAGTTTGACGTTGTGGGGCTGGTGAGCAGAAGCCCCAAAAGCAGAGCTGCACTTAGCGGAGAGTTGGGAAATCCCGCTGGGTTCAATAGCCTAGAAGAAGCATTGGAAGCAGCCAAACCAGATGCGGTTTCAATCAATACGTACCCCGATACCCATGCAGAGTATGTAAAGAAAAGCCTAAGAGCTGGAGCACATGTTTTTGTGGAAAAGCCTCTTGCCGTCACGGTAAAAGAAGCGGAAGAGATAGTGGCTTTGGCAAAGGAGTTAGATAAAAAAATAGTAGTCGGCTATATTTTGCGAGTGCACCCGGCTTGGGAAAAGTTTATTGAAATAGCTCAAGGTCTAGGTAAGCCATTGGTAATGCGGATGAACCTCAACCAGCAAAGCAGCGCCGATACTTGGTGCACGCACTTAAACCTTATGAAATCGATGTCCCCCATAGTGGACTGCGGTGTGCATTATGTAGACGTGATGTGTCTGATGACAGGCTCAAAGCCAGTAAGGGTAAGCGGAATAGGAGCTAGGCTTACCGAGGAAGTTGCCGATGATATGTATAATTACGGTCAGTTGCAGGTGACGTTTGAAGATGGTTCAGTAGGATGGTACGAAGCTGGCTGGGGACCAATGATTAGCGAAACTGCTTATTTTGTGAAAGATGTGATAGGGCCAAAAGGCTGTGTAAGCATAGTGGACAAGTCTGGGGAAAGAGAAGGCGGATCGGATGATGTAGATTCACATAGCAAAACCAATACGCTAAAAGTGCATTACTCGGAGCTGGGCGAAGACAGGAAGTTTGTGAAAAAAGATGAGTTTGTAGATACCACAGATGAACCCGACCACCAAGGTCTGTGCGACAGAGAGCAAGCGTATTTCTTAAAAGCGATCAAAGAAGATTTGGACCTGACCCAACATTTAGATGATGCGATCAATAGTTTGAGGATTGTGTTGGCAGCAGATGAGTCGTTCAAAACGGGGAAAACAGTAGAGTTGTAATCAGAGCATGAGAATTGAATAAATTGAGTTTGGATTTTGATAAGGGGTTAGTTTTTTTACTCCCTAATTCACACTCCAAACTCACGCTTTTCCTAATAATCTTCCAAGCTCATCCCTTCTTCTAGCAATATCTCTACTTCTTTTGGTAGGTATGACTTGGCTTGTCCCACTCTGTTGCCTTCCTCAAATTTTCTATCGAGAATATTATATTTAATATGGTTGAGCAAGACCTCTTCGTCAAGTGAGGCTTTTTCTTTCGTGTCAAGGTTGTACCAACGTATTTTTTTGAGACAATAGCGCCTCAGCACGGTTTGTCTTTTTACTTCTACAAATTCTCCTTGCTTACCTTCCATAAACTCCAAAATCCCTGAGCTTTTCTTTTGTTTGAATACTAGGGTAACGCCAAAGGAAACTCTAAAGTGAATATCTGTGGCATTGTCGGATAAGTAGACGAATTCTGTGCAATAATTTAAGTCGAGAAGGTTGGTGAGTTCGAACATAGCTAGAGATTTAACAGCACCAATTTACAAAGTGCTTGTGCAAAAATAGGATGTGGATAGTGCAGGTAGGGTTACAAGTGTGTTGGGGTTCTGTAAAAGAACAGTTTGAATATACGGCGAATTGTAGGGAAAGTTTTGAGAGGCTGATAAAAAACACCTTATGGAAAACCTCTTGCTCGTTATTTAGTTAAGTAGGTGAACATAAAAAACCATATATTTTGACTGTTTCTTTTTCCGCTATGCGTCGTTAAAAAATCATTCCGTAGCTGGGCTATGCAAGGATTTTTTGTCTTGCCTAACGAAAAAATAACCGCATCCAAATATACGTTTACTTATGTCCACCTACTTAAAAAGGCGATATCCTTTTTTTGACTCATATTAATATGCAAAACAAAAAGCTCTTTTGGAGAAATGAACTATTCAGGCTTGCAGGCTTTATCGTTTTTCTGGTTTGTATTAAAGTTCTCCCCCTCTTTTTTACTTCAAACAACGAAAGCCAATTTTTTGTAAAATATTACAAAGGCAGGTTGCCTATAAATTTTTCCGTTTTCATCACCATTCTTTACTTAATAAGGGTTGCTTTCCTTTATGGTAAATTTCAGCTCCAACAAAGAAGGGCCCGTAAACCGAGCTGATTTTAGGCTATTATGCCACCTATATAGCTTTCAGCTTGCCTTTGGTTGGTAGGCATATACGCTTGTTCATCGGGAAATATTCCCGTTCAAAGTAACAAGATTTTTTTCTATGCTTTTCGCCCCCATCTTAGTCTCATAAGAAACCAAATCCACTAAGATTATGAAAGGTATGAAATCAGTTATAGTTTTTTTCTTCGGATTGTTTTTATCGTTTGGAGCATTGGCAAATAGCGGAGAGGGAGACCCGGAGAAGGACTCGGGAAAAAGCACAAAGCAAAGCCTCGAGCTAGCCCAGGCTGAGGCTGAAAAAGAAGCTATGCAGGAAATTATCCGAATGGGCGTGCCTGATGATTTTAAAACGATAACTCCTAAAAGATCAACAGCCTCCACATACGATTTGCAAAATTTAGCTGATAAAGAAACCCTAAAGGCTGATTTCATTCCATCTACAGCACCAAGCTACGGCGTAGGGCTGACCATTCCGCTAAAAAAATAAAGATATATGTTAACCAGAGCCCAACACAGGAGCGGCATTTTACCAGAGATGTACAAGTTCCTGTTTGGGTCATCTATTGATTAACGCGTCAGTACATAAAAAAAACAAGGATTTGGTTTCATGATTAGTTTAGATTTAACACTATGGAAAATCTCAGGTATTTTACCTGGGATTTTTTTTGTTCAGGGCATTCAGGCTATCTTGTGACCAATGGAAGTTACAGATTTCGATGTAGGAATAATTGGGTACGGACCAGTAGGAATGACGGCTGCCTGCCTTTTGGCAAAACAGGGCCACAGCGTAGTAGTTATCGAAAAAAGAAAGGAACTTTTGCAGCTTCCTAGGGCTATTCATTTTGATGCAGAAACCTTGCGGATATGGCAAAAACTGGGCTTGCATACTGCTTTGCTTAAGAATACCATGCCCACCGAAGGCTTGAAAATAGAAGATAAACATGGGCGGCTTTTGCTTCAAGGCGTAAACAAAACTGACTGTGGGTTTCCTCCCAACCTCATGTTTTACCAGCCTGATTTGGAAAACCTGTTAGATGAAAAAGTAAAGTCATTTGCTGAAATTGAGCTTAGAAAAGGCTGTGGATATGTGTCCCATTGGCAAGGGGATGAATGGGTTCGGTTGTATGTAAAAAGTAACAATAAAGAAGAACAGCTAAAAGTCAAGTATCTCCTTGGTTGCGATGGGGCAAATAGCTCGGTCAGAAAAGAAGAAGGGTTTGGGCTAAAAAAGCTGCCTTACTCGGGGCACTCCCTCAAAATCGACCTGTTTCTTAAAGAGGAAGAGAAACAAAGAAAAGCTGATTTCCCAAAGGCGGTTGTAAAAACGGCGAATCCTGCTGGGCCTAAGGTGTTCATTCCTGGTTTTGGGCGGCACTTGCGCTGGGAGTTTATTATCTCAAAAAAAAGATTGAAGCAGAAAAGCGAAGGTTATTTTTTAGAAAATAAAACTGTTTTTGAAAAGCTTTCGCCTTTTATTGCCCCAACATTGATTGAGTTGAAACATGTGGCTATCTATCATTTTCGCTCTGCCGTAGCCAAAAAATGGTGGGAAAATAGGGTGATGATAGCTGGGGATGCTGCTCACCAAATGCCTCCGTTTATAGGGCAAGGCATGTGTTCGGGGATTAGGGATGTTGATAACTTAATTTGGAAAACCTCGTTTTTGCTCAAAAAACAAAGTTTTAAAGACTTGTTAACAAGTTATCAACATGAGAGATATCCACATGTGAATAAGTTGATTTGGCTTACCATCCTCACTGGGTTGCTGTTTTCAAGCCCACTAGCTTTTGTGCTTTTCTTGTTGAGTGAAATCCCTTTAGTTTCAGGCTTTCTTAAGAAATTACTATTCCCGGAAGAAAAACTAACTGCTGGATTGCTTGGCAAGCATAAATTGAGGGGAAGGTTGTTTCCACAGGTAAATGGCTCCGATGAGTTGCTAGGGGATGATTTTGCGCTCATCTCTTTGGGGAAAATAAGCGAAGATGAGAGAAGGGTTTTGAAAACTTCTTTTCCGCTAAAGTTTGTTGTGGCTCCTGAAGGGGAAATTGCTGCATGGATGCGGAGGTATGAGATTGAAGTAGTCATTGTCCGGCCAGATAGGTATATTTTTGATGCGGGAAATAGACAAGAATTGAGGCAATTGTTTAACAGGCTGACTTTGCTGGTTTAGAAACTGCTTTGGTTACATATTTGCGAGAAGTCATGGGAAAAACAAGAGTTACTTCTCATTTCAGGTTATTACTTTAATAAGTACGGGAGTTTATGTTACGAGGGAAACAATCTATAATTCAATTGATCTTTTTGTTTTGGGGTATTACCAGTGTTATGGCTTCGGGTATAAAAAGCGATTCCACGGAAAAGTATTTTCGTTCTCCTATGCTGCTCAAGCCCCAAGCGACTCCTGTTTATAATAACCTTTACCGCTCTCGCCATCAAGATTACGATTTTCGCTACATAGAATTAGGTGGTGGAATTGCGGTTTGGCAAACATCCCACGAGCCTAAGATGGAAAACCAAAATATGGCGCTTCATTTCTATGGGGAATACGGAGATTTGCAAAAGCCTTTGAGCTATGTGGTGGGTGCAAATGTCAAGTCGACCTATCTCCAAGAAAACTTTCAGCTTGCGCCAAACTATTATTTTGCCCACTTAAAATACTCACCAACTCGTATGTATTATGGCTGGCCGGTTTGGTTCAACCTTTACGGCATAGCCGGTCTTTCGGCTTGGAACGCAAAGCTCAATTATGTAGGCAGGGATTTTAATAATTATGATGCCGGACGTGAAAACAAATGGGGGGCGGGTTTTGTAACTGGAGTTGGAGCAACTTTTGAGTTTTTGAGCCTTACGCTTAGCGGGCAGTTTTCCTATTTTTATGGTAAAGGGCAGTATGAAGGAGGCGGTTTTGAACCGCAAGATGTGTACACCGGATCTGCCCAGTTTAATATCCTTTTGGGCTACCGGTTTTGGCTTGGCGAGTCGTTGTGGAAGTGCCCTACTTACAAATAGGCTGATTTTTTCACATACTTATTTCCCCATTCCTGTAATTTCTGAGCCGTTTCTGCTAAGTATACTTTGATCCCAACGGCTTTTTGGTTACTTTTTTCTTATTGACTCAAACTACTCTTTGCTCTACACATGATCATCCCCTTGGTTAGCTTCCGCTTTTGAATGTGTAAAAGCGTACCCTGCTTAACCTAATGACACACATTTCTTCTTTCAACTACTGCAAAGTTGAATAACTACCCGCTTGCTTCTGATCTAATGGCAAGCAACCTACTACTTATTTCCTAACATAAACCTAGTGTCAGTTATGAAGAATAACCTACTTCGGCACTTATTGAGCGTAGCTTTGCTATGCCTGATAAGTTCTACGCTATTTGCCCAGCTTTTTATTAAAAACAATTTTGAATTGGAAATTGCCCACGCCGGCGATAATTACCGGGTTCTTCCTTTGAGCTCGGGAAATATCTTTTTGTTGTTCCAAGAAAATAAGGGAAGCGGTGCGAATATCCGCTCCGTTCTGCTAGATGACAGACTGCGGCTTAAGTGGGAGAAAGATACCCCTCTGGGGGCTAAAGGAGGGTTGATTGGGCTTACGGAAGATCTTGGTTTTGGTTATGCGCTTTTTCGAGGTACAGATAGCCAGTATATTTTGTTGAAAATCGACTTGGAAAAAGGAGAGGTTGAGAAGAGCATTTGCCCAAATGACCACGATATGGATATTTCCCACTTTGAGGTGGTAAATGGAAATGTATTGGCGGGTGGCGAGCTTGATGGAAAAGCTTTTGCTCTGAAATACCGCCCGGGGTCGGGTAAGTTGCCTACTATTTTGTTTCATAATTTGTATGAAAAATCAGAGTTGCGTAGCATCAACGTAGACCGTAAAGTTGGAGTAGTTAATTTTTTTCTCACTTCTCCCATGCGTTCTGCGGAACAGGTTTTTTACTTCAATACTTTTGATCTAAAAGGGAACTCTCTAGAGCGTTACAAACTAGATATGGGTACTGATTTCCGTTTGCTTACGTACCAAGTAGGAATTGTGGAGCAAGATGAATTTGTGGTAATTGGCAACTATGGAGTGAAGAAGGTGTACGAAGATAACTCACATGGAGTGTATAGTGCCCATATTGGTAAAAGGATGGTAAAGGCAACTCGGTACTATGATTTTGGTAGGCTAAAAAGTTATTTTAGTTTTTTGGAGGATAAGAAAAAAGAGAGGGTACTAAGGAAAATAGCTGTAAGCAGGAAAAAGAAAAAGCCTTTCAAGTCACCTTATGTTTTGGAAGCTAGGCCGCTTAGCTATGGTGAACAGCAATTTATATTTACGGCGAGTACCCACAAGTATTTCCCACATCCTGCTAGGGCTACTTATACTTATCTGAGTAGTTTTTCTTGTGGTTTTGATAAAAAAGGGAGGCTTGTGTGGGACAAAGCAATTCCTTATAAAGGCAGGGCAATGGTCACCCCTCAGCCTTTTGAGCTAACAGCTGCAGGCTTAGCAGAAGGGAGGGTGGCTGTTTTGCAAAAGCTAGATGGTGTAATGAGGTATAATTTCACCGCTAAAAAAGAATATGATCCGAAGATACAGATAGCTCTTTGGCCATCAGAGAAAAGGGACGATATTGATGAATATGTGATGGCAGAGGAATTAGTCCATCTTTTTGCAGGAAAGTTTTTGCGTTATGCTATTTGTGAAAAAGTAGACAGAAAAAATCCGGCAAAAAGCCGGATTGTATTTTCAGTCTCATCCATAGAAGCGGAAAACAATGGGTTTACCGCTGATAAAAAATTGTGAGCTATTTTAAATGCTCATTTCGGCATGTCCAGTTTCATGACAGAGGTTCTGGCATGCCGATTTTTCACCTTTCCCTATTAATCCTCATCCTCCTCAAAGTCTCCATAAGGATATATATCGTCTGACGGTGGTTTTATCTTCGGAACTTCGTCCTCGTATTTCTCCTCATCAGTTTCTTCTTCCTCGTCTAGCATATCTAGCCCATCTTTCTTAATTACCCAAGCAGAAATAAGAATACCTGCTTCGTAGAGCATGAAAATAGGGAAAGATACAAATATTTGCGTAATAGGATCTGGCGGGGTGATAATGGCACTTACTACCAATATAATTACCGCAGCATGTTTCCTGTACTGCTTCAAGAATTTAGGAGTAACCAGTCCCGCTTTTGACAAGAAAAATATCACGATAGGAAGCTGGAACATAACCCCGCAGGCCAAAACAATCATTACCAACGTCTGTACATATGAACTCAAATCAATCTCATTGAGAATGGATGGATCCACTTGGTAGTTAGAAAGGAAGTTGATGGCTAGCGGAGAAACGATAAAGTAGCCAAATAGGATACCCGTAGTAAAAAGAAGGGAGACGAAAAACGTAGCCCCTCTCGATACTTTTTGTTCTGTTTCATACAAACCAGGTTTTACAAATCGCCACATTTCCCAAAAAGCGTAGGGAAATGCACATACAAGACCAATAACAAATGAAGCCAAGATATGCATGGTGAACTGGCCTGTCAGCGTTCTGTTTTGCACTTCAAAAGGAAGATAGTCGATGCATAAGGCATCAGTTCCTATGTAGTCAGAAAACTTACACATCATTCTGTATGTCCAGAAAGTTGTTTTGGAAGGCCCTAAAATTAGAGTTTCAAAAACAAATGATTTAGCTAAAAAAGCTGCGATAGCAAAAACGGCAATAGACGCTACCGCTCGCATTAGATGCCACCTCAATTCTTCGAGATGGTCTAAAAATGACATTTCTTGTTCTTCTGGCATCAGAATTCTGCTGGTTTTCGTATTTGTGTATTATTGAGCCACAGTATAAGTAGCCGACTCTGTGCCTTCGTACCCATTAAAAAGTGGGTAAGCCGACATCCATTCGTTTATTTCGTTTCTCACTTGACCGATAGTGCCTTCGTTTTCATAATCGCTCAATACCCTGTCGATTAGGTCAACTACTTTTTTCATATCGCTTTCTACCAAGCCACGTGTAGTAATAGCTGCAGTTCCTACCCTCATTCCTGAAGTTACAAACGGTGACTTATCGTCAAACGGAACCATATTTTTGTTGATAGTGATATCTGCTTTTATCAAGGTTTCCTCTGCTATTTTACCTGTAAGGGCTTTTCCTCTGAGGTCGATAAGCATAAGGTGATTGTCAGTTCCGCCAGAAATCACATCGTAGCCTTTTTCTACAAAGCAATTTGCCATTTCGGTAGCATTTTTCTTCACTTGCTGAACGTAGTTCAAGTACTCGTCGCTGAGCGCTTCGTTGAAGGCTACTGCTTTTGCTGCAATTACGTGCTCAAGCGGACCGCCTTGCGTACCTGGGAATACACCAGAGTCGAGCAAAGATGACATCATCTTTGTTTTTCCTTTTGGAGTCTTGATGCCAAATGGGTTTTCAAAATCTTCTCCCATCATAATTACACCGCCCCTTGGCCCACGAAGGGTTTTGTGGGTAGTAGTAGTTACGATATGGCAGTGTTTTAACGGATCGTCGAGTAAGCCACGAGCGATAAGCCCAGATGGGTGAGAGATATCTGCCAAAAGCAATGCGCCAACTTCGTCGGCTGCTTTTCTGAGGGCTGCGTAGTTCCACTCGCGCGAATAAGCCGAAGCTCCACAAATGATCAGCTTAGGTTTAACCTCACGAGCTTGGGTAATCACTTTGTCCCAGTCTATAGTGCCAGTTTCTTGTTCTACACCATAAAAATGAGGTTCGTACAGCTTTCCAGAAAAGTTAACTGCCGAACCGTGGGTAAGGTGGCCTCCGTGTGATAAGTCAAAACCTAATATTTTGTCTCCAGCTTTCAGCACCGCAAGCATCACCGCAGCATTTGCCTGAGCACCTGAGTGAGGTTGAACGTTTGCCCATGAAGCGCCAAAAAGTGTTTTCAACCTGTCTATTGCCAAGTTTTCTGTTTGGTCAACTACTTCACATCCGCCATAATATCTTTTTCCAGGAAGTCCTTCAGCATACTTGTTGGTCATTACACTGCCCATCGCTTCCATCACCTGTGGCGATACGAAGTTTTCCGATGCGATCAGTTCTAGGCCAGACTTCTGCCTTTTGTACTCTTGGTTTATAATTTCAAAAACTTGGCTATCTCTTTTCATACTGTTAAAATAAGATTGTTTAGGTGAAGAGCTGTTGGACCTTGGAGGTGTCTCGAGTCAAAGCCCATTCTGTTGTCACTTAGTGAAGCCTCAAATTTACGCTAAGTACCATAATATCACAAGTAAGAACCGAGAGTTAAAAAATTAAGCGGCCTCTGATCGGAAGATCAGGGCCGCTTTTGCATGCTTAAGAAGATAGTTGCAAGCAATTGATAGTAATTTAATAGAAAGCCTATTGATGTTGTACATCAAATTCTAGGCTATTTTCGGTCAATAATGAATCGTTATATTTTCTAAAAAGATTGAGTAGGTCGTCTTCGTAAATTGTATGCATCATTCGAAGCCAAATAGACTGTTTGGATACGGTAGCCGAGTTTTCGGGCATAAAAGCAAGCACTTCTTTAATGGAATAAGGGCAGGGGATTAGCTCGTTTTTTTCCGTAGCAAAGTAATAGGTTTCTGCCATGCCAAACGGCGGCATGCTTACCGTCCGCTTAAAAAGGCTCATAGGGCCTTCTTCCAGCAGTTGAAAAAAGAAAAAACCTGGTTTTTCTTTTTCAAAAGTAAATGGAAGGCTTATGTAAAAAGCAAATGCTTGATTTTCCTCGTTTAAAAAGTAAAATGAAGCAATTTCTTCTGCTTTAAATGCTGATACTTTCCCATCGCGATAGAGGTACAACTTTTCTTGTTGAAAGCGTCTGCCTCTATATATTCCATACTCGGCTCTCGATTTATTTCCCGAACGTTGATCTTTTACCAACACATGTTTGGCTACCGACTCGTATTCCAAATAAAGTTTTCCGCTTACTACCTCGCCGTCGGCAAGTTTTACAAACCCTTCCATCCACTCTTCTGGTTCGAGCGGGTAGGGCAGGCTAAGCCCTGAAGAAAATAGGGGTACGAATAGAATGCAGAAAAACACGAGATGTCTTCTCATACTCTTGACTTTTGATAAAACTCAATGAACCCATTCCTAAAAAATGAGATGTGATTTTTTCGCTATTTTGCAAAGAAAAATACCTTGTGTTTAGGAAAATGATTGGTGTGAGGATTTGTCTCTGGTAAGGTGGCTGGTTGAAATTCTTGTCTAAAAATACGCAAAAAAAAGTGTAAATAAGGTTTTTGGATTTCAATTATTAACATGATTAACAAAAAAAATCCCTCAAAGAGCTTTTTGCTCCATGAGGGATTGTTGGATTTTGCCTGTAAGTTTTTCTGTTTTTGAGAAGGATTATGGCGCTATTCTGATAGTTGTGCCAACTACTACAACGTATCCGTCCAAATTATTCCAGCTTACGATATCTTCTACCGTTACATCATTTTTCTTGGCAATCGAATACATGGTATCGCCTCTTTTTACCTTGTAAGAGGTAGGTCGAGATACTTGTAGTTCCTGTCCTATTTTAATGTTGTTGCTGCGGATGTTATTCCATTCTTTTATTTGGTCGAGCGTAATTCCATATTGTTTAGATATAGAATAGAGGGTTTGTCCAGTGGCTACATGATGTTTTTGTTCAACAGCACTTGTGGCGATAACTTGTGTATTGGCGGCTATTGCTGTAGCGGCAGTTGCAGAATATTGTTCTTGGGCGGCTTCCTCGTCCTTAGCCACGCCTCTATAGCCAACATTTGAGGCAACTGCTACGTTCTCCCCATTAGGCTTGGCTGGTGCAGCAGCTGCTAATGATGCTGCTGGAATAGTTGTGGAGCTTCCGCCATCTCCAGCAAGTGGAGGGCTGGCCATGTTGGTGATTTCAGCACCAGGTAAGCGGCGGGTTTTGTTGAAGTAAACAAATCCTTTTTGGAGGCTTGACCAAAGCGCATAGTAATCGGGCTTGCCGGGAAAAAGGTTTTGGAGTTTGCCCACATTCACATCGGTCATGTAGGCTGGGAAAATATGTACGGGAATGGATTCTTGACCTGCAGCTTTGGCTTCTACCGCCATCACATAAAGCTCTTTTATGGCATCTTCTTCTAGTGGGATATTTCCTTCTGAAGAACAGCCTCCTCTCAAAACTACATCGTCTTTTGCACTGCCTCTGGCTTGGTCGGCAGCATTGGGATAGTTGATGCCCAATGCCAAAAAGTCTTTGTTATCGTGGTCAAAGTCATTTATCTCGTAAAAACCTTCAGGAATCTGTTGGTCTCCCTTGAGCAGTTTGGGGCCAAATGATCCAGACTTTTCACAGATCTTATATTTTTTGAGCAGTACATATTGCTTTATAGAAGGTGGTTTTACCCACAGTTCGGCAATTTGTTCGTACTTAAATGCCCTTATATAAATATGGTTGGAAAATGAAGAAATCCCTTTGCTGATCACGAGTTTTTTCAGCTTGTTCTCTTTGTCAAGATAAGCTGTTTTTACATTGTCGTAAGTGAGCTGTTGGAATTTAAAATCGTTGTCACTGGTGCTGGCCGCGGTAAACAGCAACAAGGCCAAACACATGGCGATGAGTGTTAGGTAAGATTTCAATGTTGTTAGGTTTAATGATATGAAAAATTGTACTACTGAATGAAGTAAGGGCTTGCTTAATCAGATGCGCGCTCTTTTTTGTTTGTTAGATATTTTACAAATAGTAGATTAGAAAAAATTATTTTCTGTTTAAACGCATGTTTTTGATTTATTACCCATAAAATAGCCATTATTTTGCTAAATAATAAATATTAAGTATGAAATTGTACTTATCAAGCATTCCAACTTTCCCTATCCAAACTTCTGTATTGGATGGCTTCTGCCAAATGTTCAATCTTAATTTCTTCGGATTCTGCTAAATCGGCAATAGTGCGGGATACTTTGAGTATTCTGTCAAAAGCCCTAGCTGAAAGCCCCAGTTTTTCCATGGCTGTTTTAAGCAGTGTTTTTCCCGCGGTGTTTATTTGGCAAACATCTTTCACTTTGTCGGAAGGAAGCATCGCATTCGAGTAAACGTTGGGCAATTCTAGTGCTTTAAACCGTTCGGCTTGAATTGCTCGTGCGGCAATTACCCTTTCCCTTATTTCGGCACTGCTTTCTGCTTTGCGGGTCGAAGTCATCTCATCAAAAGAAACAGGAGTGACCTCTACGTGTAAATCGATCCGGTCGAGCAACGGACCGCTGATCTTGTTGAGGTAGCGCTGCACTCCTCCGGGAGGGCAAACACATTCTTTTTCAGGGTGGTTGAAATATCCGCATGGGCAGGGGTTCATGCTGGCTATTAACATGAAGTTGGCAGGGAATTCCAAACTTATCTTCGCTCTGGAAATAGTAACCTTCCTTTCTTCAAGAGGCTGGCGCATCACTTCCAAGGCAGTTCTTTTGAACTCGGGAAGCTCATCTAAAAACAGCACACCGTTATTGGCTAAGGAAATTTCTCCGGGTTGGGGAATGCCTCCACCTCCTACCAAGGCGGCATCGCTAATGGTATGGTGGGGAGAGCGGTATGGCCTTTTAGAGACCAAAGTTGCATCGCTTCCCAATGTGCCCGCTACGGAATGAATCTTGGTAGTTTCCAACGCTTCTTGCAAGGTGAGCGGTGGCAAAATGGAGGGAAGCCGCTTGGCCAGCATGGTTTTTCCAGAGCCGGGCGGGCCTATCATAATGGCATTATGCCCACCTGCTGCGGCAATTTCCAAAGCTCTTTTTATATTTTCTTGCCCTTGGACTGCCGAAAAATCAGCGTCGTAGTCGTTGAGCGTATCAAAAAATATTTCACGTGTGTCCCTCACGGTCGGGGTTATTTGAATGTTTCCCTCAAAAAAGTCAATTGCTTCGCGAAGTGAGCTCACGCCTATTACATCGAGCTGGTTGACAATAGCGGCTTCCGAGGCATTTTCTTTGGGCAAGACAATTCCTTTGAGGTTCTTATTGCGAGCTTCAATAGCAATAGGAAGTACGCCCTTGATGGGGCGAAGTTTACCATCGAGCGAGAGTTCGCCCATTATTACATATTTCTCCATACCGCTCCCATGGATCTGCCCCGAAGAACTGAGTACCCCGAGGGCGATAGGCAAATCATAAGCAGAGCCTTCTTTTCGTATGTCGGCGGGAGCCATGTTCACCACCACTTTTTGCCTAGGCATTTGAAAACCATCGTTTTTGATAGCAGATTCCACTCGTTGCTGGCTTTCCTTCACGGCATTGTCTGGTAAGCCAACTATGAAGAATTTAGTCCCGTTGATTATGTTCACTTCTATACTTACCAAATTGGCTTCTACCCCATACACGGCACCTCCAAAGGTTATTGCTATCATGTTCGATTGGAATTAGTGTGTTTTCAAGATACAAAAAAAGTAAATACATTGCTCACGTTAGATAGACGAATTGCTTTTTTGTTTTGTGGCAAAATAATATATGGTTCTACTTATGTAATGGCCGACCTTAGGTTTTGTTATTGCAAAATAATGTAGGAGAGGGTAGGCAAGTGGAAAAAAATAAATATACTATTGACTTCACGGGCTTTTTGGTAAATTACTCATTGAGAAAAGCTCTTGTACCAAATAGTGGGAGGTGCTTGGAAATGGTTTTTTTGCTTCCTTCAAATAGATAAACTTATTAATATTACTGAAATGAGAAAAACGATAATTAGCTTGATAGCTGTTGCTATTTTTTCAACTACCAATATTTTTGCCCAAGACGATGACGCTATTCACGCTCAGATTGATTCTTTGAAAAAAGAGCGGGAGATTTTACAGGGGCAAGTCATGAAAATTGATCAAAAGATTAAAATATTAGAATCAAACCTAGCGGTTCAGGAGGTCATTACCGAGTCAGTGGCAAAACCCAAGTCGAGAGGAAAGATAAGCCGGAATGCGAAAATCCGGAAAGAGCCGAATGCTTTTAGTGACGTGGTCGGGAATTATAAGAAAGGGATAGATGTGGTTGTGTCCGACTATATGGATGAGTACTATTTTATAGAAGGTGTGGATGGAGAGGAAAATGGTTGGGTGCACAAGGGCTATTTGGTAGAATCGGCAATATTGAATTCTTATGCCAAGGCTGCGGAGTTAAGAAGGGCAGAAGAGGAAAAGAGAAATCCAACGCCAAAGAAGAAGGGCAAGAAGAAAAAGAAGAAGAATTAAAATAGGAAAGCCCTCGTGATAATTGCGAGGGCTTTCTTATTGTATCATGTTTGCAGTGAGCAGGTTTACTTAATATCTGGAATGCCTTTTTCCATGATAATATTAACCTTGTTCAATTTTTTTTCAATAAGGCCGCCAGTTTGAACGGCGCCGTCTTCATTGGTCAACTCACCCTTTTCTGCTCTGATGAAATAAGACTGGGCCTCAATTTTTTTGAACTTAATTCGTCCTTTTTCATCTGTTTTTCCCTCAGCCACTACGTTTTCATCATTATCATAATCATCTTCCGATGCATAGATTTTTACCGTAGTCCCACGCTGTACATTTCCCTTGTCGTCCAAAGTGGTTACCATCATGCTGGTCCATAACACTTGAGCTTGGGCAATTGTACCAAAAGCCATAAAGGCAACTAATAAAAATAGCAATCTCATTTTTTTCATTTTTTGGAAGTTTAATTGCTGTTAATCACAATTTTAATACTAAGACAAATGTAGAAATAGATACGCTAAAAAAAGCAATAAGTAGATATAAACTTATTGCTCATTCCATTCTTACTATATGCTATTGGCTCAATATACCTGCCATAAATCCCCTGGTAATACATATGTGTTTATTTTGAAAGCATAGTCCATATAATTGACAAATAATGACAATTATTTTAACTTTTTATTGCTTATATAAACGATATATGCTAATTTTATAACCATAATCTTTAATATGCTAATTATATTAACACTTTTGGCTTATGAAAAAGAATTTCACTGCACAAAATATTAAGCACCTTCGGAAGAAAAAAAACTTGTCTCAGGATCTACTTGCCAAAAACTTGGGGATTACAAGGCAAACATTGGGGAATTATGAGAATGGGGAGACCGATCCTCCATTTAATATAGCTGCCAATTTTGCGAGGTTGTTTAATATTAGCTTGGAGGAATTGTGTTGGAAAGATATAGAAAGTGGGCGCTACGCTATAAGTGATACCGCTCCTCAGGCAAAGCAAGCCTTGGTAGAAACAGGGGAAAAAGATTGGAATGTGAGCATGCTAGATGTTAAAGCTTCGGCGGGCTACCTTGCCAATATGAATGATATTACATACTTGGATAAACTAGAGAAGTACAACTTTCCTTTTTTGGACAAATGGGGCGATTATAGAGGGTTTATGATTGAAGGGGATTCGATGTTGCCTATTGCCTCGGGCTCTATCATTGTATGTGAGAGGATTCCCTTATCTAGTTTTTATATGCTCAAGCCAGGAGCGCTTTGCGTGTTGGTAACGATAGAGGGTGTGGTTTTCAAACAGATAAATATTTTACAAGATAAAGGTGCAGTACAGCTAATTTCTTTTAACAGGATGTATGATCCTTATGAAATTAGGGTAAACGATATTCGGGAAGCATGGAGGTATAAAATGTTTCTCAGTAAAGAAATCCCTTCTATGTAAATAGAAGGAAAATGTCCTACGTAATCATTTGGAAAGGTGTGTAACTCTTGTTGCGCACTTTTTTTTATTTTTCAAAAGCTAATAGGTCACCGTTTTCAGGGTTTCTTGCTCTAGCGAGTCTATTTCTTTTGTATGGAAGTTTTCAACTACATACACATGCCTAAGTGTACTGAAATCAGTTGAAAGCTTGATCTTGACAGATTGGAACATGTCAGATTTTACTTTGAAGGAAGTATCCACTACGCCTACCATTAATCCCTCGGGATATACCGAGTTGTATCCAGAAGTGATAACTGTATCTCCTTTCTTCAGTTTGTGGTCCATTGGGATGAACAAAAGCTCTGCGGTGGTATAGTCATTTCGGTCTCCTCCAGCACTGTTCCATTTGGTTGTACAAAGGATGCTATCGCTTTTTATCATGGAAGAGATAGTAAGATCGTTGTGAAGCAAGCTATAAACCGTGGCAAAATTTTTAGATGCCATTTTCACCTTTCCCACAATACCATTGGAAGAAACTACACCCATTCCTGGTTTTACACCGTCTCTTTCACCCTTGTCTATGGTGAGGTAGTTATCGTTGAAAATGACGGAATTGTTCACCACTTTGGCAGCAGTGAATTGATAATTGGCGGATGTGTCTAGTAGGCTTTTTGACTGGGAGGTTCTCAGCGATGTGTCGTTCCATATGATGGAGACTTGTTTCTTTAGTCTATCTTTCTCCTCTTCTAACTTGGCATTTTTCAAGGCCAATATCTCATTTTGGTCTTTAAGATCAAAGTATGCATTTATGTTACTTTTCGATTCGAGTATGTTGCTTGCCAAGGCATTGGAGCTTGATAAGAAAGTATAGCCTTGATAACTATTGTTTCTTACAATTAGCCAACTAGCCAATAGCTCTAAACCAACAAAGGCAAAAAATACTCTTAACTTATATATGAACAGAAAAAGTTGGCGCATATCAAACTAGATTACCCTGCCACTTTAATAGTGTGCATCAGACAGGTTTTGGTAAATGCTATCGCATCAATTGCCTAAAAATACAATTTTTGGAATAAAAAACGGATATTCCTTTTTGAAAGAAATATCCGCTGTGTTTTGTTTGTGATGACAATTTAGGTCATCAATACTGCTTTGAAGCCTTCAATGTTTTTCAAAGCATCGCCCGTGCCCCTAACTACGGCTCTTAACGGATCTTCTGCTACGTGAACGGGGAGCTTAGTTTTCAAAGCAACTCGCTTGTCGAGCCCTCGAAGCAATGCACCGCCGCCTGTTAGGTGGATTCCGTTATCGTAAATATCGGCAGAAAGCTCTGGTGGAGAGGTTTCTAAGGCTTTCAAGACTGCTTCTTCTATTTTGGAAATAGACTTGTCTATGGCAAAAGCAATTTCGGTATAAGAAACCTTGATTACTTTTGGAATACCTGTCATCAAATCCCTGCCCCTAATCTCGTAATCCTCTGGAGGATCGTCGAGCTCCGAGATGGCGGCTCCGACTTCAATTTTTATCTTTTCGGCACTTCTCTCACCTATCAATAGGTTGTGTTGCCTTCTCATATAATCGAGAATATCTCTGTTGAATACATCGCCTGCTGTCCTTACCGATTGGTCGCAAACAATACCTGAAAGGGCGATCACCGCAATTTCAGTTGTTCCTCCTCCAATATCGACAATCATGGATCCAACAGGAGCTTCGATATCGATCCCTATACCAATAGCAGCCGCAATTGGCTCGGGAATCATGTAGACTTCTTTGGCGCCTGCATGCTCCGCTGAGTCACGCACCGCTCTTTTTTCTACCTCGGTGATACCAGATGGAATACAAATTACCATTCGGTGCGAAGGGGTGAAAAATCTGCTGCCTGTATCAATCATTTTGATCATACCCCTGATCATTTGCTCGGCAGCGTGGAAATCGGCAATCACCCCATCTTTGAGGGGACGGATTGTCCTGATATTGTCGTGGGTTTTTTCGTGCATTTGCATCGCCTTCTTCCCTATCGCAATTACCTTTCCTGTAGCCTTATCAAGGGCGATGATAGATGGTTCGTCCACCACTACTTTTCCTTTGAATAGAAGTAATGTGTTAGCTGTACCAAGGTCTATCGCCAAGTCGCTAGTGAATAAATCAAAAATACCCATAGAGGTGATTGTTTTCTCTGTAATTAATTATAAAGCCGAATTTATAAACCTTGTCCTACTTATACAAAAGTATTTCCTATGTGATCAGCTCCTAGGCAAATACTAATCCACTTTGGGAGAAGTCAATGTATCTATTCTAAAATTGAAACTCGTGTGCAAAGCTAAAATTTTAAGTTTTTGGAGGTTTATTTTTCAAATAAGAGGAATGTTAAATCCAAGGTGTAAAAATGAATCACATAAATGAATGGTGATTGGGCCTTGGTAACTGCCTGTTTGTAAGTTTACAGTGGTATGGTCTGTAAATCCTAAGAGCGAAATTACTGTTTTGATTTCATTAAGACCATAGTTTAGAGTAGAAGCTTATGCCAAGATATATAAAAATACTATTTCAGCGCTCCCTTTTGTGCATAAAAAAAACAGTGCAAGTTTTTTTTGATCCTCTCAAACTTGCACTGTTTAACTAAGCTAATTGGCTTGGTCGTCACTTTTTCTTTTTTAAATCTCCCCGCTTGACAGATTTTATGAACTCGCCCCAAGCGAAAGGGTTGAAAATAGAGAATGATGGGGCGAAAAACTGGTTGGTAACTTGGTCGACTTGTTGGTACATATAATATCGGTGGTTAGAGCCAGCATCCATTCCCATCATAGCGGCGGCTCTTGCCATAGCTTCGGGTTGAAGGTTTTTAGCGACTTTTTCAGCATCGGACTCCGGAAGCTGGAGCGCAAGAAAGGCTTCTTTGAACAGTTCTTCGGTAGGGTATGGAAATACTTCCACCATAGGTAGGAAGGTAGTGTCTGTTTGCAAGTCTACAAGTACTGTAAAGCCTACATCTGATCTTTCGGGAATTACCAGATTTTTATTGCGGTAACCAACGGCACTAATTACAACGGTATCGCCAATTACAGTAGGAAGGGTAAAGAACCCGACTTTGTTGGTGACCGTACCCGTTCCCGCCCTTGGGATATAAATGTGGACGCCTGGCACGCCATAGGCACTATCGCCATCCACAACAATACCCGAAAGCTGAATTACCTCTGGCAAGCCTTGGGCTTTTGCCTTTTCTAAGCCCAAAAAAGAAAGTGTTGCTATTATCACTAACATTGACAGACTCCTCAATACTAGCTTTGTATAGTTTTTATCCATAGTTCTAATATTATGCTATTTACCGCCTTTTATGAAAATGATTTGATGAAGGCAGTAGTACAAATATACTATTTTTAAGAGCGGATATTTGGGGTAATAGAGAAAAACTCCTTCGCTCAAATGTTATTATGATTGAATATTGATGCGGTGTTGGGCCCAGCCAGAAAGGGGAAAAGCAAAGCCAATGTTGTTAAATAATGTAGCTAATCCCAAATAAGTTGCTCGGTCAGAAAAATATCAAGGAACTATTTGCGTCTTGTTCCATTTCCCTTCCTCTTTTTCAAACAAGGCTCGCTGATGTTGAAACGGGTTTAACTTCAACCAATCGACCTTGTTTATTTCAGATACCACCACTCCAAAATTTTTGAAACTTTCTTTATTGCTTAGCAAGTTCGATGTGAAGTTATTTTCTATCGAGCTACCTGGCGCTTGCGAGCTTGCATATTCTTTCCTATTGTTTTCAGGAAGTCTGTCCCAGTAGTTTTGGAGTATTTTGCTATCCTTTATAAGGAGACTGTCTCCGCTTGCCCTGATTTGAACTTGTGTTGTAGGGTCGTAAAACAACCAGCTGAGAGTAGGGTTTAAGCTCATGTCTTTCACCTTGCCAGACCGTAGGTCGGTAAAAAATGTGAGTGTATGAGCAAGGCGGTTTACCTCTCGGAGAACAACTGTTCTTAGCTCACAGCTGTATTGCCCGTTTATAGTACCGACTACAGGTGTTCGATATGGGTGGTTTTTTGTAGTGCAACTTTGGGTAAGTTCAGTCCAAATGTTGTTTAGCAATTGTTGTAAATCATCCATGAGCACTTTTTAATACTGTGAAAAATAGCATTTAAGTAATAAATAATAGCACTTTTTTTCTTCCCAAAACATTTGTGCTATTTTTGAAACAGGTTGATTTTATATACCCTACATATACATTAAACGAAATTAATAGCCATCTGTTTGGCGTTAAGCTCTTCACAAAAATGAATAACTACTCCTCTTTTTCGACTATCAGGCGCTATAACTGGCAACACCGAACTCTTGCAATATTAAAACTTGCCGCTTTTTTGATGTTTGCGGGAAGGGCTTGGCAGCACCTGTTTTGGGATGCACCTTTTAGGGTGTTGTTGTGGGATCAAGAATTGATGGAAAGTTTGGTAGGCATGCCTTGGGAAGAGTACCTAAAAAGTGAGGAGATAAACCAACAGATAGATGCCATAATAAAGGTTTTTGGAGGTTTTTATGCTATTTGCGCATTGGTGGTTCTTTTTATAAAACAAGTGAGCAAGAGAGTGGGGAAGGTGTTGTTGCTAGGAAGCTTATCGCTTCTTTTCCTTTTTGTACTTGGTTGGAAGGCAAAGGACTATCAGGTTGTTCAGCTTTTTGAGCATGCGGTCCAATTCATGACTCCTATTTTTTTGTATTTGGTAGTGTTCAAAAAATCTGAGCCTGCCAACTTGGCGAAGCCAGTAAGAATAACTGTGGCTATCACTTTTATTTGCCACGGGCTGTATGCCTTGGGCTTTCCTTATCCTCAACCAGGCAATTTTATTGATATGACCATGCGGATTTTGGGTTGTGATCAAGAAATGGCAAGCTATTTTCTGATGGCTGCGGGCGTTTTGGATTTGATTGTAAGTCTAATGATTTTTTTCCCTCCTCGTATTTCCAACCCTGCTTTACTCTATGCTGTTATTTGGGGCTTTTTGACTGCATTAGCTCGCACGGTTGCCTATTATGATGCTGGTGACATAATGACCAGCTTGAGCCAATGGGTATTCCAAACGGCTGTGCGTGTACCCCATGCCCTCCTGCCAGCTTTAGTATTCTTTTGGCAAACCCCAAAAATTAAATAAGAATGTAAGTTGTTGATTTTGTAGTGAATAAAACATAATAACTGATTTTTAAGTTTTAAAACTGTGTTATCAGTTGATAAACTGGAAATACAGTTGTATGTTTGTGTCATGGAACAATTAACAAAAGCCGAAGAAAAAGTAATGAGGGTTTTATGGGAGCTTAAAAAAGCTTTCGTAAAGAATGTCATTGCTGAAATGGGGGAGCCACAACCTCCTTATAACACAATTTCTTCTGTCGTAAGAGTATTAGAAAGTAAAGGTTTTGTGGACCACAAAGCTTATGGGAAGACCTACGAGTACTATCCTTTGATATCTAAAGGAGAGTATAAAAAATATACTTTCAAAAAATTGATGGGCGATTACTTTGATGGTTCGTATGAAAACTTGGTTTCTTTTATGGTTCAAGAAGAGCAGTTGAGCTCAAATGAGCTGGAAGAGATTAAAGAGTTGATCAATAGTATAGAGCCTAAAGGAGGGCAGGATGAGTAGTTTTTTATTTTACTCAATAAAATCTGGATTGTGCCTGTTGGCTTTTTATCTTCTCTACAGGTATTTGCTGCAAAAATTGGAAATATTTTCTTTGGGTAGGGTATATCTATTGTCAGCCGCCTTTCTTTCGTTGATCATTCCTCTTTTGAGTCTGCCTAGCTGGGTTTCGTATGCCCCTATTGTAGACTGGGGAGAGGTTGTTTTCGATGATATTGAGCACCCTGAGCTATTTCAAGGAAGGGTCTCAGAGAGGCAGGTCGAAGCTGTCCCATGGTCTGTTTATGAAATGTTATTACATATTGTTTATGAGGTTTACTTTCTCGGGTTGGCTCTTTTCCTAGGCAAGTTTATCTTTAAAATAGTAAAGCTAAGGAAGCTGGTAACAGGGAGCTTTTTAGAACAAACTAACGGCTTGTTGGTGTGCCATACAGAAAAAGCAACGACTCCATTTTCCTTTTTCCACTATGTGTTTTTGAACGGTCAATTAGACGACCTTGAAAAAGAATGTGTGATTGCCCACGAGGCAGGCCATGCAAGAAGGATGCACTCAGCAGATATTATTTTATTTGAGCTGGTAGAATGTGTTTTTTGGTGGAATCCATTATGGAAGATAATAAGAAAAAAACTAGCAGAGATTCATGAATATCAGGTAGACAAAGAGGTGAGTAAAATTTTTAGCGCGCAAGCTTATTCTCTTTTACTGCTTAAACTTTCCCAACGCAACTTCTCAGTACCGGTAGCGAGCCATTTTGCATATGTTTCACTTAAAAACCGGATTAAAATGATCAAGAAAAATCAGTATGCCCAACAAAATGTTGGTAAGTCGAAGCTCCAATTTTTATGGACATTGCCATTGATTTCCATATTATTGATAAGCTTTTCTACACCAATAGAACAATTCGTGCCAAAGGCAGAAATAAAGCCCCTGAACTATTTATTGCCTCCAAAGTCATCAGGAATCCCCTCGATCCTTCCCTTGCAAAAAGAAAGCATAGGTAAGGTAACCGCAAAATTCGGATTGTTTATGCACCCAATATTAAAGGAGGAAAGAGATCATAAAGGTGTGGATTTTTCAGCTGCTACGGGAACGTCTGTAATCGCTACCGCAGCAGGAAAAGTGTTTCTTTCGGAAGAAGACAAGGCCTGGGGCAAGAGGATCATCATAGATCATGGAGATGGTTATCAGTCGCATTATGGTCATCTAAGCAAGATTTTGGTAACTGAGGGACAAGAGGTAGAGAAAGGTTTTGAGATAGGAAAAGTGGGGAATACAGGACTCTCCTCAGGACCACACTTGCACTATGGGGTGAAATACAATAATGAGTTTGTTGACCCTATGGATTATTTTACAGAAGAAAAGAGCTTGAGATCTGTAAAAGGAATGTAGGAATGGCTAGCCCTCTGCCACAAACATTAAGGCAGGGGGTTATCTTATTTTCCCCTCTGGAATGCTGATCGTAAAAGTAGTGCCTTTGTTAAGTTGGCTATCTACATCAATCTCCCCTTTTAATCGATCTACCAATACCTTAATAATAGAGAGGCCTAAACCTGTAGAGCTTTCCCCTCCTGTAGGCTGGGCGCTTAGTTTCTGGAAGCGCTTAAACATTTTTGTCTGATCCTCTTCGCTTATGCCAGGTCCTTCATCTTGCACTTTTACCATGAGGTGTGTATCAGGCCTGGATACGGTGATTTTAACAGTTTTTTCTTGCTTCGAAAACTTGATGGCATTTGAAAGTAAGTTATCCAAAATACGGTTTAAGAAGTCAAGGTCTGTTGTGTGCTTAGTCGCATTAGGGTCTTTTTCTATTTCAAGCCGAATTCCTTTGTTGTTAGAAAGCTGTTGGTAGCTGTCGGTCAGTTCGTCTATGACTTGGTGGACATCTAGTTCAGTGAGTTTTATACGGGAATCGCTATGCTCGAACGTGTTTATATCGAGCAAATCTCTGATAAGTTGTTCGCTATTGTCCGCTACACTATTTATGAGTTTCAGGTAGCTTATTTGTTCTTCGTTAAGGTTGTTGTCGAGCATAATCACATTGGCTAAGCCTTTTACCTTGCTTAGAGGTGATTTCAGGTCATGGGCTACAATGCTCATAAGGCTGTCTTTTTCCCTATTCAATTCCTTGAGTTCTTTGTTGCTTTCCTGAAGCTTAGTTTGAGAGTTTTTCCTAAAAGTCACATTATGGAGAATCCCGACTATCCCGACTGTTTCCTTTTTATGGTTTTCTACAGCGGCTTTATGTATGATAAAGTGATTTTCGCCATCCTTAGGGATGGTTAAGGATGCTTCATATACGTAATTGCTTTTGTTTAATAAGAGTACATTATTAGCGTAATTAAGTGTTTTGTACTGCTCTTCATTTAATATATCTTTTGAGTTTTTGCCTATTATATCTTCTCTTTTTAGGTCTAACAATCTTGCAAAAGAGTCGTTGCAGTCGAGGTAAACCCCTTCTGTGTTTTTGTAGAAGAAAGGGTTGGGTATCGTTTGGATAATAGTTTGGAGGAATTGGTAATTCGCCCTTACTTCATTTTCAACTTTCTTTTGTTCTGTAATGTCTTGAAGTACCATCATTCCCAAGAAAACTATTCCGTTTTCATCGGTAAGAGGGACTATGCTTACTTTGTAGTCTTTTCCGCCGGTATTTGTTTCGTAGTAACTAGCCTCTCCTTGTAGCGCTTTTTTATACCTCGCAAGAGAATCTTCTAATACGTCTGGACGAAATGTTTTTGAAACGTGCTTGCCTTCAAAGTCTTCCTTTTTTCTATTTACTTGCTCTATTATTGGACCTTCGGCAAGTACATATTCCAAGTTTTTATCAAATAAAAACACTCCAGAATTAGGAAGCTGTTCTACAAGCGTACGATAGATATGTTCCTTTTTTCTTAATTCTTCATTGATCCTCTTTTTGTCCGTTACATCTTCCTTTATGGCTACAAAATGCGTGATTTTGTCATCTTTGTCACTGATTGGACCAATGGCTGCACGTTCCCAATAGAGCTCCCCACTTTTCTTTTTGTTGTGGAATTCACCCTCCCATAGTTGACCATCAGCAATAGTCTTCCAGAGGTTTGAGTAAAAATCTTTAGGTTGCTTGCCTGACTTGAGTAGCCTAGGCGTCTTGCCTATCACCTCAGTGGGGATATAGCCAGTAACCTCGGTAAAGCGTGGGTTGACATACTCTATCACTCCATGTTTATCGGTGATTACAATGGCAGAAGGACTGTATTTTACGGCGTTGTTTAATTTTCGGATAGTGTCTTCTGAGATGGCTCTTTCGGTAATATCTTGAACCATGGCAATATAAGAAGGCGGGGAGTCTTTGTGCATATATTGCAGTTGGACTTCAGCTCTGTAAGAGCTCCCGTCTTTCCTATTTATTGAAGCCTCATATACCAGCAATTTGGAATGCCCTAGCTTGAGCTCAACAAGGGCATCTCTAAATTCTGATTCAACTTCTTTGTTGAGTAGATTTAAAGGTGTTTTTTCTACAATTTCTCGCTTGGAGTAGCCTGTGTTTTTTAAGGCACCTTTACTGAGATAAGTGAATTTGTGTTCCTGAGCATCAAACACAAATATTTCAAAAAGGGAGTTTTCAAATATTTGTCCGAACTTCAGCTGTCTTTTTTCGTCACCATTATAGTTGCGCAATGGCGTGTAAATACAAGCAATTGCAACAGGGTTATTAGTTTCGTCAAAAACAGGGAATTTTTTAAGGCTGAAGTGTAACGGGTTTCCGTCGGGAGAAGTAAGTTCTATCCTTTGGTTTATTTTCTCACCTTTCGGGAGTGAAAGAATAAAATAGTTGTCGTGATCTAGGTCTAGTTTGGTATGACCAAAATGGCGGGTGAATATTTCTTGTTCCGACCTTCTTTGAAGCTCTTTAGTGTTGCGGAAGCCAAAGAAATCGGCAAAAGTAGAGTTTGCTGCAAGGATTTCCCCCTTACTATTTTTTATTATAGAAAGCCCCTCCCATCCATCTACTATGGTCTCAAAAAGCAACAGGTTCACTTTAGGTTTAAGAATATGTCTCACATTAATTCCAATTATAGCTTCAATGAGCAGTTGGTCTTTACTTCGGATAGTAATACTGCTAATTATAAAGCTGTAAGCAATGATGCTTTTTGTGTGCGAAAAAATGCATGAAAAGCTTGGGGTTTGATTAAAAAACTTACTCGCACATATCTCCCCAAAAAGTAAAAATTCAATACTCTAAGTAATTAACTCAGCTGGTTGGGAAAAATTGAGTTGAAATGTTAAAAAAATATTACATGAAATATCTTGGTTCTTCCGTCTTATGCCAGATTGGTTTTAGTCCAAAGTTTAGATAGCTTAATTAATGTCAAAATCTCACAAAATAAAAAGCGGGAAACCGTGATTGTATGTGCCGAAAAAAGGCGAGGGGTCAGTTATGGTGTGCAACATCTGGTTAATGTCTTAAAATACGTGTATAGGTGCTATTTGTCAGTATAAATTTGTAACTTGCGGCACTAAATTCGAGCTTGGAATATAGTGGCTTTGCATCATTAAAAATTATCTTATTCAAATAGTGTTGATGTGTGCAGGTCAAGGTTAAAATCCCAAGGTTTAAGTTAAAATTTTTGTAGAAAGAGAAGATTTTTTTCTAGAGAAAAATATATGGCAGAAGGAGAAAACATAATCCCAATTAACATTGAGGATGAAATGAGAACCGCCTACATTGATTATTCAATGTCGGTTATTATTTCAAGAGCACTTCCAGATGTGCGAGATGGTTTGAAGCCAGTACACAGGCGTGTGCTTTTTGGAATGTCCGAGCTGGGAGTACATTATAACAGGTCTTACAAAAAATCTGCAAGGATTGTAGGTGAGGTTCTTGGTAAGTATCACCCTCATGGCGATTCATCTGTGTATGACTCCATGGTGCGTATGGCTCAAGAATGGTCGCTCCGCTATCCTTTGGTAGATGGGCAGGGTAACTTTGGTTCGGTAGAGGGTGATCCTCCAGCGGCTATGCGTTACACGGAAGCCCGTCTTAAAGAGATTGCAGGAGAGATGTTGACTGATATTGGAAAAAATACGGTCGATTTCCAGCCTAACTTTGATGACTCTCTTAAAGAGCCGAGTGTGTTGCCAAGTACAATCCCTAACCTTTTGGTGAACGGAACTTCTGGTATTGCGGTAGGTATGGCCACTAATATGGCGCCTCATAATATGACAGAAGTAGTAGATGGTATTACTGCTTATATCGATAACCGTGATATTACCATTCCAGAGTTAATGGAGTTTGTAAAAGCTCCTGATTTCCCTACGGGTGGTATTATATATGGCTACGACGGTGTTTATAAAGCTTTCCATACAGGTAGAGGAAGGGTAGTGATCAGGGCAGTTGCCGAAATTGAAGTATTGCCTTCGGGTCGCCAGCAAATTGTGGTGACAGAGATTCCTTATATGGTAAACCTGTCTACCCTCATAGAAAAATCTGCTCAGGTAGTAAACGAAAAGAAAATTGAAGGTATCACCAATGTATTGAACCTTTCTGATAAGCACGGTATCCGTATCGTTTATGAGCTTAGGAAAGATGCTATGGCTGATGTCGTTCTTAATAACTTATTCAAACATACACCACTCCAAACAAGCTTTAGCGTAAATAATATCGCTCTAGTAAAGGGACGTCCTGAAACTCTTAACCTCAAAGATCTTATTAAGTACTATGTTGAGCATAGGCATGAGATAGTAGTAAGGAGAACAGAGTATGACTTAGACCAAGCTGAAAAACGCCTTCATATTTTGGAAGGTCTGCTGATTGCTCTAGATCATTTGGATGAAGTGATTGCACTGATCAGAGGCTCTAAGGATCCAGAAGTAGCCCGTACAGGCTTGATGGAGCAATTTGAACTTTCGGAGCTTCAAGCTAAAGCAATTCTCGAAATGAGGCTGCAAAGGCTGACAGGTCTTGAAAGAGACAAGATTATTCAAGAGCATAAAGAAATCACTGATTTAATTGCTCACTTGAAAGAAATCTTAGGTAGTGAAGAGTTGAGGATGAATATCATCAAAGAAGAGCTAGCAAACCTCAAAAGTAAATACGGGGATGAGCGAAGGTCTCAAATAATAATGTACGCAGATGATTTGGAGGTGGAAGATATGATTCCTAATGAGGAAATGGTCATTACTATTTCTAATGAAGGATATATCAAGCGTACGCACCTTAAAGAATACAAAACCCAAGGAAGGGGTGGTGTAGGTTCAAGGGGTGTATCTACCAAGGCGGATGATTACCCAGAGCATTTGTTTGTAGCAATGACGCATAATTACCTCCTTATTTTCACAGAAAAGGGTAAGGTATTCTGGCTCAAAGTGTACAAAACTCCAGAAGGAGCAAAAACATCGAAAGGACGTCCGCTTCAAAACCTAATAATGATTGATCAAGATGATAGTGTAAAAGCAGTCATCAACGTAGATTCTCTGAAAGACGAGGAGTATATCAACAATCATTACTTGGTGATGTGTACCACCAATGGTATTATCAAGAAAACTACGCTTGAAGCATATTCAAGGCCAAGGCAAAATGGTATCAATGCTATTACCATCCGCGAAGATGATAATCTGTTGGATGTAAAAATGACGAATGGTAACCATGAAATCATTCTTGCACTAAAATCGGGTAGGGCTATCAGGTTCAACGAGTCGCTGGTAAGGCCAATGGGCAGGAATGCCGCAGGTGTTAGAGGTATTACCAAGGCTAGTGATTCGGACAAAGTAGTGGGTCTGGTATGTGTGGAAGATAAAGAGACTTCATTATTGGTAGTTTCGGAAGAGGGTTACGGAAAACGCTCTCCTGTTGAAGATTACCGTGTAACCAATCGAGGTGGAAAAGGTGTAAAAACTTTGAATATCACTCCTAAAACGGGTCTTCTTATTGGTATAAATGATGTGTTGGATACCGATGAGCTAATGATCATCACCAAGTCTGGAATTACCATCAGGATGAACATGGATAGTATCCGCGTGATGGGAAGGGCTACTCAAGGTGTGAAGCTTATTAGGCTCAACGAAGGTGATAGCATTGCCTCAATAGCCAAAATAGAAGCTATTGCAGAGGAAGAAGTAGAAACCGAAGGTAGCGCTGAAGAGGTTGTTCAAACAGAAGGGTCTGATGAGGAAGGTAGCAGTGCCGAAGGGAATGAAAATGAGGGTGATACTTCGGAAGAAGATACAAATGAATAAGAAATGTTGACAGTTAAAGCTCGCCTATACTTTTAGGCGAGCTTATTTTTTACAATAAATAATTTGCCGTCTGGTAAAAGGGATTAAAGTTTATATTTTTGTACATCTCCATTCCTAAAGGTGCTAATTCGGAGGGGCAAATTGTCACAAGCGTTGGGTGTGATTGTCTATAGAGAGAATATGCACAGGCTTTGGAGGGTTTTTTAGAGTATTCTAAACTGAAATTATTTAGCTAGCAAGCCTATAATTTAATATTCACAAGAACAAAGTTTCAGCTTTTTTTTACAAAAACTAGAATTAAAACGCACACAGAAATGAAAAAGTTTTTAATCGTAATGTTCCAGGTTTCTCTGCTTTTTGTAGCGGTGAATCTATATGGACAAGAAATAAAAAAGCCTTCTGAGGCGAAAGCATTAGCACACTTAAGCAAAGGTGAACTAGACTTGGCAAAAGCACATATCGATGGTTATTTTGCCGAGCCAAAAAATGAAAAAAAATTAACGAAAGGTAAGCCTTGGGTTACTAAGGGTAAAGTTTACGCAGCAATAGCAACGAGTGACAACTCTGATTACCAAAAGCTTTCTGATAATCCATTAGAGGTTGCTATGGAAGCTTTTAATAAAGTGAAAGAACTTGAAAAAGAAGCTTCTTTAGTGTATATGGAAGTATGGGGTCCCCCATTGCCAGGTCAAAACCCTGCCGTTGATCAATTATATGCACACATGTTTGAGGCTGGTGTGAACGATTTCAATAGCGATAATCTTGAAGGGGCAATTGCTAACTTTGAAAAAGCCTTGATTATTTTCCCTGCTGATACAAACTCGGTTCTTAACATCATAAATGCAGGTTATAATATCGAAGATAATGATGTTGTAATGAAATATGCTAAGAAGTTGATCGACATGGAATATCCAAAAGATTTTCCATATAGAGTAGTTTCTCAGTTGATATTTACTGAGGCTCAGCCATTTCAGGAAAAAATAGATGAGTATGAAGGTGATCTTAGAAACCTTTACTTAGAAGTTAGGACTGCTGAAGATTCAACTAAGGTAAAAGATGAGGCAAGTGCTATTCAGACGAAACTAGATAAAGCTACTGCATCTGCTCATGAAGTTTATGAAAAGGCTTTGGAGTATGTAAATACAGGATTAGAGAAGTTTCCTCAGAGTCAAGACTTGCGCACACAGCAAATCAATTCTTACTTGAAACTTGGAAGGGACGAAGATGCTATTTCGGCTATGGAGCAAGCTTTAGCAGAAAAGCCAGATGACAAGCAGCTTCACTTCAACCTTGGTGTATTGTACGATAGAATTGGTAACCTTGAAAAATCTGCCGAGGCTTACAAAAAAGCAATTGAGCTAGATTCAGAGTACTTTGATGCAGTTTTCAACCTTGGCGCTGCTTATTACACAGCTGGT
This sequence comes from Flammeovirgaceae bacterium SG7u.111, assembly GCA_034044135.1. NCBI lineage: Bacteria > Pseudomonadati > Bacteroidota > Cytophagia > Cytophagales > Flammeovirgaceae > Flammeovirgaceae bacterium SG7u.111. The sequence goes on from CP139021.1 coordinate 7,418,189, forward strand.
AATAAGTATATCAATGAAGGGAATGAGTTTATCGACATGATGGGTAACTATACTGACGATAAAGGAAAGGAATTGCACGAAAAAGGAAAAGACTTATTTACAAAGGCTATTCCTTATTTTGAAAAAACAAATGAATTGAAGCCAGAAGATAGGCAAGCCCTAGAAGTGCTTTATAGGTTGCACAAAGTTTTGGAGCATGAAGACAAAGCAAAGGCAATTATGGATCAATTGAATGCACTTCCTGAGTAATCATTCAAATTAGATAATATATTAAGCCTGGTAGTCGTACGATTACCAGGCTTTTTTTGTTAATTTATAGTATGTGGATTGATTGCTAATTAAAAAGAGGTTGCATGCTTAGATATTTGCTCACATTATTATTAGTAAGTCAGGTAGTTGTTGGTTTTGCCCAAATGAAAAGTAAGGTGAGGGGTCAAACTCCGACAATTTTGCTAGAAATAAGCCCAAGCGCCAATGCCTATAAGGGCGACTTGAACAATTCTTATGCTAAATGGGGGTCATCGATATATGTTGGGATAAGGTTCAATAAAAAGAAACGGGTGAATATGAATATAGTAGCAGGCTATGGAAGCATAAGCGGGCAAAAGCTACCTACACCTATTCCTGAAAGCGAAACGAAGGCAAATACTTTTTTTAAGACGAGTATGGTAACCACTCAGGTAAATGCCCAGATCAACCTTTATAGAACTGATTTTTTTGCGGTATATATAAGCCAAGGATTAGGGTTCATGCGCTTTAACCCCAAAGATGCTGACGGTAATGATTTGATCCTGCAAACAGAAACTAGGGAAGTAGGGGAAAGTTATTCAAATAATACTGTTTTTTTCCCAACCAATTTAGGGCTTATTTACTTGTTCAAAAATGGCTTTGGAGCTGGGGTGAAATCAGGGATAATGAATCCTTTGACAGATTATTTGGACAACGTTTCAGAGTTGGGTACTAAAAGTGGTCGAGATAATATCTTAAACGTTACTTTTTCCTTTTATGCCCCACTAGAGTTTGAGCATACTCGAAAGAAAAAGAAGAGTAGAAGGTAGTATATTGTCATTCATTCACAAAGTCGATCTGCTTAGATTTTTTCCTTATAGTAAGATTTTATAAATTTGGTATTAAGCTATTTCGCCTCTATTGATTAATAGAGGCTTTTTTATTGATAAAATTCTCAAATACTAAAAACTAAAAAGAGCTATGAAAATGACAAAAGTTACCGCTAGCATGATGTTCCTTCTTTTTGCCCTGCTTGGGTTTAGTTCACAGCTTCTGGCCCAAGATGAGGAGGCAGTGACTGACGAAGAGATAAGGAAATATGCAGTTACGATGGATTCGGTGGCGGCTATGAAGGAAAATGTGAAGGTAGTGATGAAAGAGATGATCACTAGTAATGAAGAAATTTCTGTTGCACGCTATAATGATCTTAACAATGCTATTGATGATGAGGCTAAGCTAGAAGAGATTGAGGCTACGGAGGAAGAAATTGCCTTTATTAAAGAAATCGCAGCGAAAAAAGAAGAGCTTACGGGAGAGATCAAATCTACCCTTACTACCATGGCGAAAGAATATATGGGGGGCGTGAAGGTATACAATAAGGTAAAGAAAGCTCTGAAGGCTGACCCTGAAGTAAAGGCTAAGTATGATGGAATAATGGAAGAGCTTGCTGCGGCAAGAACCCCTGAGGAAGAAGCAGAAGAAGAGCAGGCAGGCAACTAAGGTTTCCTGTATCGGAAATATGAGAGGCGGTAGCATTGCTACTGCCTTTTATTTTGTACTTTCGACCTGAACCTATTTTAATGCTATGCTTTTCAAGACAAGAGGGATCGTTTTGAATTTTGTGAAATACAAAGAGAGCTCAATCATTGTGAAGATATTCACAGAGCGGTTTGGCTTGCGGTCTTTTATCGTGAATGGAGTAAGGAGTCAGCGTAGCAAAACGAATAAAATAGCTCTTTACCAACCTCTCACTCAGCTTGAGTTGGTGGTGTACCATAAGGATAACCGTGATATCGATCGTATTTCAGAAGCTCGACTTTTCTATACCTACCAAGATATTGTGTTTGATTTTAATAAGTCGAGCATCAGTATATTTTTGGCTGAGGTACTGACAAAAGCGTTAAAAGAAGAGGCAGAAAACTCTTTGCTATTTGAGTTTGTGACAAGGAGTTTGCAATTTTTTGATCAGCAGGAAAAAGCATATGAAAATTTCCATCTTGTTTTTTTGATAAAGCTCGCTCATGTGTTGGGGATTGCTATCCATTCCCCCTCCGAGCTTTTTGAACAGGTAAACCATCTGCACAGAGAAGATAAAAGGCTAGAGGGTTTTGTTGAGGCTTTGCTCAATTGTGAGTATGCTAATTTTCTGCCTTCCAATGGGAAAGAACGGAGTGCTGTTCTCAAAATGCTTATCCAGTTTTTTCAGCTTCACCTCGAAAATTTTGGGGAAATACGTTCGCTTAGCATTTTACAAGAGTTAGTTTGAGAATGCTCGATATTACTCCCCCTTTCACTTCATTTTAGCGTTTTTTTTGGCTTATTTAGCAGCGTTTTTACAGGGTATCTCTCTGTAAGAATCCATATATTTTATTCATTTAAAATAATTTTTAGATATGCTACCGAGTATTCAACCCGATCAAACTCCTGCATGGAAAGACCTTACCGCCCTTTCCGAAAAAATAAAGTTAGGCAGTCTCAAGCAGCTTTTTGCTGAGGATCCCGCCCGCTTCAATACATTTTCTACTCAGTTTGAAGATATTTTGCTTGATTACTCTAAAAACCTGATAGATGCTGAGGTAATGGGCAAATTGCTAGACCTTGCCAAAGAGACAGGCTTAGCGGAAGCTATAGAAGCCATGTTTGCCGGGAAGCCAATCAACCAAACAGAAGGCAGGGAAGTGTTGCATACTGCGCTCAGAAATAGCAGCAATACGCCAGTGATGGTGGGTGGAAAAGACGTGATGCCCGATGTAAATGAGGTGCTGGCAAAGATGGAAGCTTTTTCCAACAAAATCACCGAAGGAACTTGGAAGGGCTATACAGGCAAGAAGATTACTGACATAGTAAATATAGGCATTGGAGGTTCGGACTTGGGCCCTGTGATGGTAACCGAGGCATTGAAGCCTTACTGGAAGCCAGGAATAGATGTACATTTTGTATCGAACGTAGATGCGACGCATATTGCCGAAACATTGAAAGGGCTTGATCCTGAATCAACTCTTTTCATGATCGCTTCAAAAACTTTTACCACCCAAGAAACCATGACCAATGCCCACACGGCTAGAAGTTGGTTCTTGGAAACGGCAAAAGACGAAGAGCATATCAAAAAACATTTCGTTGCTCTTTCTACCAATAAAGATGGGGTAGAATCATTCGGAATCGACCCTGAGAACATGTTCGTGTTTTGGGATTGGGTAGGAGGCCGTTATTCGCTTTGGTCTGCTATTGGGCTTTCTATTAGCTGCACTATCGGCTTTGACAATTTCAAAGAAGTACTTGACGGTGCTCATGCGATGGACAATCATTTCAAATCGGCAAGCTTTGAGGAAAATGTTCCCGTAATTTTGGCTCTTTTGGGTATTTGGTACAACAATTTCTTTGGTGCAGAATCGGTAGCGATATTGCCATACGACCAATACATGCACCGCTTTGCTGCGTATTTCCAACAAGGAGATATGGAAAGCAACGGCAAGTACATAGACCGAAATGGAAATAAAGTAGCTTACCAGACTGGGCCAATTATTTGGGGTGAGCCAGGTACAAATGGCCAACATGCTTTTTACCAGCTTATTCACCAAGGAACAAAATTAATCCCTTGCGATTTCTTAGCTCCTGCGGTAAGCCAAAATCCAATAAGCGATCATCACGAAAAACTGTTGGCTAATTTCTTTGCCCAAACTGAAGCCTTGATGAATGGTAAAACACGTGAGGAGGTTGACAAAGAATTGAGCGGAGCTGGACTTTCGGCTGAAGAAATGGAAAAAATAGCTCCTTTCAAAGTATTTGAAGGAAACAGACCAACAAACTCTATTTTGTTCAAAAAGCTTACTCCAAGAACTTTGGGAAGCCTAATTGCCATGTACGAACATAAGATTTTTGTACAAGGTGTGATTTGGAACGTGTTTAGTTTCGATCAGTGGGGCGTAGAGCTTGGAAAGCAGTTGGCGAAGCAAATTTTGCCAGAACTGAGTGGAGAAGAGCAAGTTAGTTCGCACGATTCGTCTACAAATGGCCTAATCAATGCTTATAAAGCAATGAAATAGTTTATTTATTCTGAAATAAACAGGAAGCGCACTTCTTTGGGGGTGCGCTTTTTTTATTTTTGTTGGACTTAGTCTAAATGTTTTAACAGCTCAATTTCCCAAAACCACAATAACGCTGATCATTATGCAAAAACGTCCAATTTTACCACTACTAATTTTCATAGCCCTCCTGCTCAATTTTTCGGTAGGCTATGCCCAAGTCGATCTCAAAAAGCTAGATAAGTATATTGAAAAAGCCCAAAAAGAATGGGGGCTGCCAGGGATGGCGGTAGCCATTGTAAAAGATGGGGAAATAGTAATGGCAAAAGGATATGGCGTATTGAAAAGCGATGCACCTGAAGATGCTGCTGATGAAAACTCACTTTTTGCTATTGCATCCAACACTAAAGCATTTGTGGCCACTTCGCTTGGAATTTTGGTGGAGGAAGGAAAGCTAAATTGGGACGACCCTGTGAAAAAATATTTGCCCGATTTTGAGCTATATAATGACTATGTGACCAACCATACCACAATTAGAGACTTGCTAAGCCATAGGGCTGGCTTAGGTACATTTAGTGGAGACCTTACTTGGTACAAAACCAATTATTCAGCCGAGGAAGTAGTAAAAAAGGTAAAATATGTTCCTCAAGCTTATGATTTCAGAAGTGGTTACGGTTATTCAAATATGATGTTTTTGGTTGCAGGTGAGGTTATAAAAAAGGTAAGCGGAAAGAGCTGGGCAGCCTTTGCCAAAGAACGGATTTTTGAGCCATTAGGAATGGAAAGAACAGTTACTTCCGTAAATGACCTTTTAAAAACAACGAATATAGCTGCTCCTCACAAGCCAAAAGAGGGGAAAGAAGAGCCAATAGAATGGACAAATTGGGATAATATGGGTGCTGCTGGTGGGATTATTTCTAGTGTAAACGATATGTCCAAATGGATGATGATGCACCTGAATGAAGGGAAAGTAGGGACGAAAACCATTGTTCCTGAAGAAGTTTATGGAAATATGTGGCGAATTCATAACCCACAAAATGTGAGCAAGCAAGCAAGTGAGATGTTTGGAAACCGTCATTTTAGAGGCTACGGCCTTGGTTGGGATTTGTATGATTATGAAGGAAAAATGGTAGTTACCCACAGCGGTGGTTACGATGGCATGTATTCTAGGCTAGGGATGTTGCCCGATGAAAAACTTGGAGTGGTAGTTTTGACTAATGCGATGCAGGGGATTGGCACTTACCTAATGTATTCCATATTTGACGAATATTTGGAAGTGGAAGATGGAACAGATTGGGCAAAGCTTGGTTTGAAATATCATAAAGATAATGCTGAATATAAAAAAGGGCGAGTGCAGCAAAGGATCGATTCGCGGGTAGAGGGAACAAAATCTTCTTTTGCCAATGAAACATATGTGGGAACTTACGAGGCTGATATGTGGGGAGAGGTAAATGTGATAGAAAAAGGAGAGGAGCTTTACCTTTCTTTTGGAGATGCTCCTGCGCTAAATGCAACACTTTCTCACTGGCACTACGATGTTTTTAAGCTGGAATGGGATAACTTACATGCATGGTTCGACTTTGGGACTGCCCATTTTGTGATGGATAATAATGGACGTATCACAAAAATTATTTTTGATGTTCCAAACGACGACTTTGATTTTAGCGAAGTGACTTTGACTAGAAAACAATCGAAATAAAAAATGGTAGAAATTCTTTCGCCTATTCGTTCGGCTCAGCTACTTGTAGCACTTTTCCTAGCTATTTTGTTTTTGCAATCGGGAATAGATAAAATGGTTGATAGAAAAGGGAATTTAGATTGGCTAAAAGGGCATTTTGCCAATAGTCCATTCAAAAATATCGTCCCTCTTCTGCTCACTGTAATCACCCTTACGGAAGTAGCTGCGGGGGTATTGTCGGCTACAGGCGCTATCCAAATAGCTTTTTTTGACAGAACACAAGTAGCCCTTTATGGTGCGCAGCTTTCGGGTTTGAACATCCTAATGCTCTTTTTGGGGCAGCGCCTTGCCAAAGATTATGTGGGTGCAGCTACTTTGGTTAGCTATTTTATCGCTATTTTGTTCGGAATTTGGTTGTTGTCATAAGAATTACACGATTTTCAGAAAATGTTTCAAGTTCTACTCAAAGAATTTAATGGATATTTAAACTCCTTGGCGGCATACATCGTCATGGTAGTTTTTTTGGTGAGTATAGGGCTCATTACTTGGGTTTTCCCTCAGAATAGCATTTTAGATTATGGATTTGCAAGCCTCGATCCGCTGTTCAACATGTCCCCCTATGTATTTATGTTTCTCATTCCCGCCATCACCATGCGGACTTTTGCAGAAGAGAAAAAAGGGGGTACAATGGAGTTTTTGTTCACTAGGCCCATCACTGATTTCCAAATTATTTTGGGGAAGTATTTTGCTTCCTTGCTTTTGGTCGCTTTTACGTTGCTGCCTACTTTGGTGTATTATTATACCGTGTATGAGCTCGGTATGCCCAAAGGAAATATAGATACGGCTGCTGTAGCGGGTTCGTATATCGGGTTGTTTTTGTTGGCAGCGGTTTTTACCGCCATTGGTATTTTTGCATCGGCTACTACCGACAACCAAATCATCGCGTTCATCATTGCTATTTTCATCGGCTTTATGCTGTACGATGGGTTTAGCTCCCTGGCTGCTATAAATGTGTGGTCAGATGCGGCGTATTTTATAAACCAACTAGGCATCGATTACCATTACGCTTCGCTAAGTCGAGGACTTGTCGATATTAAAAATGTTATTTATTTGCTTAGCCTTTCCTTTTTGATGCTTTTTGCCACCAAAACGGTACTGGCGAGCAGGAAATGGTAAGTCTAAATTGATTAGAAAAGAACCTTCAAATTTTTTGAAATAGAATGAAAATAAAAGCTAGGAAATGGGAAGATATTTTGATGCTCACTGCATTGGCATTGTTGCTGGTGTTGGTGAACATGAATTTATCGTATTTTCCCCTAAGGCTAGATTTGACGGAAGAAAAGAGGTATACCATTACCGATGCCAGTAAAAGGTTGCTAGGTGAGTTGGACGATGTGGTGTATGTAGAGGTGTATTTGGAAGGAGAATTGAATTCAGGGCTTAAGAGGCTTCAGCGTTCCATTCGGGAAACCTTGGAAGAGTTCAGAGTGTATGGTGGACAAAATATCGAATACAAATTTATAGACCCAAGCGATGCTCCAAATGAGGCTGCCCGCAACCGGTTTTACCAGCAGATTACCGACAAAGGGCTTCCGGCCACCACGCTTTACGAAAGCGTTGATGGGCAACGCCAACAAAAAGTGATTTTTCCTGGGGCTATTATTTCTTATCGAAACAAAGAAGCAGCGGTTTTACTTTTGAAAGGAAACAAAACTGCTTCGCCAGAGCAACAACTCAACCAATCGGTAGAAGGTGTAGAATACGAACTTATTTCGGCAATAAGCAAAATGACCTTAAAGGAACGAAAAAGCATCGCTTTTATAGAAGGACACAAAGAACTAACCGCCAACGAGACCGCAGATATTACCGCTGCCTTGAGCGAAAAATATATTGTAGATAGATCATTGATTGACCCACAACGTCTTGCAAATTACGATGCCATCATCATTGCCCAGCCAAAAACAGCTTTTTCCGAACAAGAAAAGTTTGTGCTAGACCAGTATATAATGAAAGGTGGCAAGGCTATCTTTTTGATGGACGAGGTTCAGATGAATTTGGACAGTATTAGCCGGGGTGGTACCTATGCATTTGGCTACAGCCTTAATATTGAAGATCTACTTTTCCGATACGGAGTTCGCCCAAATATCGACCTAATCCAAGATTTACAGGCAGGAGCTATTGAGGTTTATACGGGAAATGTGGGAAATCGCCCCAATATTCAGCGTTTGCGCTGGCCTTACTATGTATACCTGAATACCTTTTCTAAGCATCCAATTGTTCGTAATTTGGATGTGGTATATGCCAAATTTTTCGGTACGATAGATACCGTGAAAACAACTGGGATAAAAAAGACGCCTTTGATTTTTACCTCTCAATATACCCGGGTAAAGAAACTTCCGAGTATGGTAGATTTGAATGAGCTGCGGGAAGATTTGAAGCAAGAAAAGTATACTATTTCGCAGTTGCCAGTCGCTTATATGCTAGAAGGGGAATTCAAATCATTTTATGCCACCCGTTTTGCTCCAAAAGGCGCAACTGGGCAGGAAATAGTTAGGGAAAGTGTTCCTACGAAAATTTTGGTGATGGGCGATGCCGATATTATCAAAAATGAGTTTGATAAGAAAACTGGCGCCCCTTTGCCTATTGATGTGGATAAAAACTCGGGGCAGCTCCTTTCAAATAAAGAATTTATGCTAAATGCCCTGGCTTACATGACCGATGAAGACGGAATTATCGCTTCTCGGAATAAACAAGTAACGCTTCGCCCGCTCGACCAGTTTCGGGTGAAAGAGGAAAAGCATTATTGGCAAATTATCAACTTAGTTTTGCCAGTCGCCATCATTACCATTTTTGGGTTTATTAGATTTTACTGGAGAAAAAGGAAGTTCGCAAGAAATATTAAATAATGAGCCAGTTTGTTTCTAAAAGCTTAAATGTACTTTGGATAGCAATGCTTTCAGGGCTTGTTCTTTTCAATGTAGCCTTCTTTTCCTTAAAAAATTGTCAAGTAGTGGCAAGTGTTGGTCAACGTTCCCCTCAAATTGCTTTAGAGTTTGTACAAAAAAATATTCCAAAAGGAAGTAAGGTAGTTGGTGAGCCGATGTTTTTTTATGCTGTCACCGAAGCGGGAAGCGAGTATCAGTATTACGACTTGTATGAAAGCCTTGAAGAGCGGGAAAGAAAGCATAGGGAAGAATGGGGCTACGATTACCTGATAGTCACCCAAAAAAGCTATGCGATGCGGGCGATAAATGCTGATTATTACCTGAGCAAAGCTGAGCTAGAAGAAGTTGCTCGTCTAGAACTCCGTCCAAATACCGCAACTGGTTGGTTTACCACTCCTTTCGGGCTTCCTCTTTTATCCAAAGGTGAAAATGTTGGTTATTCTTCCGTCCTCTATAAGCGTGTCAAGCTTAGAAAATGACTTCCCAAATCAGGAAAAATGCGGTTTTAAATGTTAATACCTTAAAATGAGACTTTATTTTTTTATTTCTCCATAAGAAATTAAGCTGTTTCTGATGAAAAATCGCTGAAAACCTTCGCTTTTAAAAAAGGAATGTTTGTCGGCTAAAGTCACTACTTCACCGATGGTTTTGGAAGGAGAGTAATATGGGTGATTTATTAACAAGGTACACGAAATGAAAGTTTTGAGAAAATAAAAAAGGAATTGGCGCAGTCTATGCAAATATTATTGATAATTAATGATATCGAACTCCGTTATTATCAGGAATTCAACAAGTTTACTGCATCAATAATTTGTAACTAAACATGAAACAAAGACTTCATACCAGCATGGTTTACCGAATAGCTTTTATAGTTATTATTGTATTATTCGTCGGAACTAATATTCATACATTTGCCCAAAAATTAGAAGACCCTCTCAAAAAACCTGAACTTTGGGCAAAGCTTAAAAAGCAACCGACCAATGATCAGTATTGGAGAGCATATTTTGAAAAAGACCTTTTTTCTCTTTCACAGGAAGAATATAAAAATTACAATAGCTGGAAGGCTCAGCTAGAGGCTGACTACAGGGTGTTGCTAGAGAAAAGAGAAATAGCCCAGCAGAAAAAACGCGAGGAATACTATGCCAAGCGTTGGGCAACTCCTCCAACTGAAGACGATTATGAGGAGCTTTCTCATAATGTCTACAAGAACTTTTCTATTATAGAGCAGTATTTTGAGGAGCAATATAAAAGGCATGGGGAGAAATATGAAGCTTACGATACAAAGTACCCAGAAGGAAAATTCAATAAAATAAAATGGGTAGAAGAGCATGAACAAGCTTTGGAAATGCTAGAGCTTAACAATTAGAAGTAGTATTTTAATAATATATAGAAAGGCAGTGCTAACATTCGTAAATGTGGCACTGCCTTTTGTTGTTTATAAGGGGAAGTCATTTAATTTTGGAAAAGGAAAGAAATTTCCATTACGAAAGAAGAATTTTTTTATCCAAACCTAAAACTTGAAAACCCTGAAATAGCATGGATGCACAATTGAAAGCAAAAGTAGATAGCTGGTTAAATGGCAATTACGATGGAGATACCAAAGCAGCTATCAAAGATATGATGGCCAATAACCAAGAAGAGCTTGTTGAAAGCTTTTACAAAGACTTGGAATTTGGAACTGGCGGACTTAGAGGCCTGATGGGGGTTGGTTCTAACCGAATGAATAAATACACAGTGGGTGCTGCAACTCAAGGACTAGCCAATTATCTTAAAAAAAGTTTTGAAGGAGAGGAGATAAAAGTAGCTATTGCTCACGATAGCCGAAATAACAGTCCATTTTTTGCCAAAATTACTGCTGGTGTAATGGCTGCTAATGGAATCAAAGTATATCTTTTTGATGCGCTTCGCCCTACTCCAGAGCTTTCATTTGCCATCAGACACCTAGGCTGTAAGAGTGGTGTAGTTCTTACTGCTTCGCACAATCCAAAAGAATACAATGGCTACAAAGCATATTGGGAAGATGGTGGGCAAGTAGTTTCTCCTCACGATAAAAATATTATTGCTGAGGTTAGTGCTATTTCAAGTGTGGACGATATCAAGTTTGAAGGAGGCGATGACCTGATTGAAAAAATAAGCAAAGAGGTAGATGAGCCGTATTTGGAAATGATCAAAGGGCTTTCTATTTCACCTGATGCCATTGAAGCTCAAAAAGACCTTAAAATTGTTTTTACCTCAATTCACGGAACAGGTATTACGATGGTGCCTCCAGTTCTTGAGAAGCTAGGTTTCAATAATGTAACTATAGTAGAAGAGCAAGCTGAGCCAGATGGTAACTTTCCAACAGTAGTTTATCCTAACCCTGAAGAAGCTGAAGCGTTGAGCTTGGCTGTGAAGAAAGCGAAGGAAATTGATGCGGATATCCTTTTGGGAACTGACCCGGATTCGGATAGGGTAGGGATTGCGGTTAAAAACCAACATGGCGAATTCCAGCTGCTTAATGGTAACCAGACAGGAACACTTCTTTTCTATTACCTTATAAAAGTGAGGAAAGAGAAGGGCTTGAAAAAAGAGAATGATTTTGTGGCCAAGACAATTGTTACCACAGATTTGATTGATGCAATAGCTGAGAAAAATGGTTACACCTGCTTTAATACCCTTACTGGTTTTAAGTACATAGCAGAAGTGATAAGGGATAATGAAGGTAAATTGAATTTTATAGTTGGTGGTGAAGAGAGTTATGGATATTTGATTGGCGACGATGTCCGTGATAAGGATGCCATTAGTGCCGTGGCGATGATCTGTGAAATGACCGCTTATGCTAAAAATAAGGGGTTGTCTCTGTTTGATTTGCTAGCAGATATTTACCAAGAATATGGCTTCTACCTTGAAGGCTTGATTTCTATCACTAAGAAGGGAATGAGTGGTGCGGAAGAAATCGCTAATATGATGAAGGAGTTGAGGGCAACCCCTCCAGCTACTATAGATGGGTCAAAAGTGATTAAGGCTTGCGATTATCAATCGGGTATGGAGAAAAACATGCTTACTGGTGAGGAAACCAAAATGGACTTCCCACCTTCAAATGTATTACAATTCTTTACCGAAGACGGAAATAAAATATCGGCAAGACCTTCTGGAACTGAGCCTAAAATTAAATTCTATTTCAGCGTGAGCGCTCCACTAGCTTCTAAAGAAGAGTACGATGCTGTAAATGCACAATTGAAGCAAAAAATTGAAAGTATTATCAGTGATATGAAGTTGAAGTAAGTTATTCTACTTTGAGATGTTACCAAGCCTGTAAGGAACTCCTTACAGGCTTTTTTTATGCCCTGCAAGCAAATAGTTTTCTATATTTTTTTCCTAAAAGTGTATATTGACAAAAGTGCTTTATAAGTATTTCTGCTAATTTTTATCTAAATAAAACCATATTTTTTCTTGGTATTTTAAAAAATATCTGACTTTTTGAAGTAAGGTTTTGTTATGTTATCAATTTTTTTGGCATAGAAATAGCATGTTTATACCTCAAATGATGTGATTTTATTCTTTTACATGAAGTAAGTTTTACTATTAATTAATAGCGTTAAAACATCTAGTTGCGTACGTTGGTAATAAAAGAATATTATTTTAAAAAAACAGATATATTTGATAGTTAAATGTATTATAAAATAGTTTTTATTGTGTTATATACTGTTTTGGTTGTTAATAGGTTAAAATAATTTGTCTTATTATAGCAAAACCAAGATATATTTGTATCGACAAGCTAAGCACAAACAAGGGATTTACGACAGCTCTCAGATTTAACAATTAAACCAACCACCATTAAATTATCAATTTTATCATCTCTCCCCCTCTTCTCTCAAGAAGAGGGATTTTTTTGCTTTATATATTCCTTACTTTTTTCGTATATTAATAGAATATAGTCGAGGACCTCTAGGTTTACGGTCTGCGTAGCTACAAATGTTATTGACCTCAATCTGATATGTCAACACATGATTTTTCTAAAAGAAGTACAACACTTTAACTTTTTGATAAGGAATAGGTTGTCTATAAGCAAACTAGGTATATTATTTACAGAGCAATTCGAAATGAAGAGAAGTCCATTCCTCCGAAAACTATCCCTTTTATTAGTATTGGTTTTATTATTGGGTTGCAGGGAAAACTTATTACTTCCAGAGTCTGAAAGGTATTATGTTCATTTAAGCCCTGGTACAACTACTTTGTGCACTGGGGAGTGGGTTATATTTAGGTTTGATACTAATATCCCTAACCTAAGAAGAGCAGACTTTGACTATACCCTTAAGACGGAAGGAGAAGGTGATGAAGGTTATTTGAGTGATGATGGGTTTTATGTAGCTCCAGTTAGTATCTTGGGAACGTCTAAGAAAGTGGAAATTAGAGTGGTATTGAAGGCTAACCCTACTATTAATGCCTTTGCTACTGTCACTGTTTTTGCCAATGAAAATAAAACCTTTGTAAGGGACTTTAATTATTTTGGCGGCGAGGAAAATGAAAAAATGCAGGTGCTTCCTACCAAGAATGGTACTTTTATGCTCACAGGCTCCAATTATAATTCGGTGAGGACTTTGAGGGTGATGAATGTTGATATAGTGGGCCTTATAACTTGGGAAAAAGATTATGGGCTTGGTTCGGCATATGAAATAATTCAGGCTACAGATGGGGGATTTCTCGTTTCAGGATTTAAGCACGGTATAAATGACGCTGACTATAGACCCGTGTTAATGAAAATAGATGCGGGAGGTAATTTGATTTGGGAGAAGTTCATTGCTGAAGGCGAAGGAAGATCTTTGGTAAGCTATTCGGATGGCAACTTGATACTGAGCACGACGGGAGGAGAGGAAAGTTCTAATATGAATTTGAATGGCGTTGATAGAAGGGGGAATGTTTTATGGAATAAGAGCTTGGGTGCTGGAAAAGTTGATGTAATGCTTTTGGATGAAAATAATCAACTCATAATTGTCGGATCAGATTTCGAAAATAACCCATCTCAAATAATATTAAAGGTATTAGATGAAAACCTTGATTTGGTTTCAGAGCAAAAGTTTGATGGAACTACTCGTCCTGTGTTGAAAAAATTGACTCTTGGAGGATATGTATTGGGTACTTCGGTGGGCACAAAAGGATCATCTGCGATAAAGTTATATGAACTTGGGCTAGCAGGAGAGTTAAAGAAAGAAATAACGGTTTCTACAAATGGTGATGAAGAACTGTTCGATGTGATTGTTTCGACGGATGAAGGGTATGTTGTGGCAGGGAGAAGTACTTCTAAGGAAATAGGTAATGCAGTAATAGTTAAGCTAAGTGTTGAAGGTAGTGTTGAGTGGGTGAAGCCCTTCGGTAATGAAAATACAAGTGGAATAGCTTTTTCCCTTGCTGAGGTAAGAGATGGTGGTTATATGGTTATGGGCAACTTGGGAAGGGATAATGTAATTATAAAAACGGATGGAGAAGGTGGCATTAATCCATGTGAAGAATTTGGTCAATAGGACTTTACACCCTATTAGCCAAATTATGATGAACCAATCATAATAAATGCGGCCCAGAAAATAGGGTCTTGATATTTGTCCCTTAGGCTTTTCTTAGCTTCAATAAATGCTTTCCTTTTATCCATCTGCTTATTTAACCAGTTTTCATAAAACAGCAACATAAGGCTTTCGGTAGCTTCATCAGAAACTTTGAATAGACTCATAATGATAGCATCAGAGCCTGCCACCAAAAAAGCTCTTTGAAGTCCATAAACACCCTCACCTACTTTTACATCGCCCCTACCAGTTTCGCAGGCACTTAGAACAACTAGTTCTGTCCCGTCCAAATCAAGGTTCATTGCCTCATAGGCTGTTAGTACACCGCCTTCTCTGTTGAAAGAATAAACATTGCCATCGTCCATAAGGTCTCCAGCATTTTTAAGCAATAGCCCTGAGCGAAGCAAAGGATTGCTTACTATTTTATTTTGAGATAAAATAGCCTCTTTTTCAACGCTCTTAGTTTCATCAGGTAAGAAAAAACCGTGGGTAGCTATGTGAAAGATCCTTGGGCTTTCGGTCGCTTTTACCAGTTCTTCGGTTGCTTCAAGGTTTAGGTATAAAGAAGGAGATACTTGAGCATTGCTATTTAATAATTTTTCTAGTGCTACAACTTCTTTCTGAGTACCTGGTAGCTGTGGTATTTTCCTATCGTTATATATGTTGTAATCTTCTTCGGCTAAATCTTTATAGAAAATCGGGTTTCCGATTAATAAGGCATTTTTGCTAAGTTCTTTCTCCTCTGTTTTCTTATGTTTGATAATATCCTTGGTATTACTTACCAATACAATATCCCTATTGTCGATCACAAAATTTCCATTTTTTTGGCGCATGGCCTCAAGGTTTATCTGGTTATAAACCCCTTCTGTTGAAAGGTAGACTTTAGTGCCTTCTGGCAATTTCTGATCAATTGGTTCCCAGTAATTGGCAAAAGAGTTTTCATCTTGAATATTATAAATGATACAGGCTCTGTAATACCTCAAGTAATTACTTTCCAGTAGGTTTCCATTAGGAAGGACGACCAGCTCAGGGTTTCTACTTTTGGGTGTAATGATCATGGCGGCATATACAACCGAGTCCTTGAACTCAGTGTCAAAATGGCGATATCGGACTATTTCTACAGCTGCCTCATTTTTCCCTAAAGACTTTTTAATTTCTTTCCAGCTTTGTCTTGATACGCTTTGTCCACTAGCAAACACGCTGGATTTTTCACTTAATTCCTTTTCAATATCTTCAATTTCTTTTTCAAGTTTTTTAGGTTCTATATCCAGCTCCTTTTGGCGAGCGCTGCTCATTGCCAACACTTTTGTGAGCAGTTCTTTTTGCTCTACCCATTTTTCGTAAAGCTCTTGAACAGCTTCATCTCCACTTTGCTGAATTTGCCTTCTTATTTTTATCGAATTACTCAAAAGTAGGGCTTTGGTGGAAAGTGTATTGTCATAGACCTCGCCAATTAATTTTTTTTTCTTTTTGGCATTGGTAAAAGCCAAATTGTTATAAAATTCAAAATCACCCCTAATAGTATTCCAGTACCTCGCCTTTTCTCTTTCGCTTAGTGCAGGGAAAAATTCGTCAATGTAGTTGAGATAATTGCCGAATACTTCCGTGGTATATTTCCGTGATTTTTTCCAGTCTCCATCAGCGTAGTAGGCTTTACCCAATTTACTGGTAGCTTTTACATAGGATGGATGAGTTTTGTTGAAAATCTTAGAATAGGTTTTCTGTCCTTTTTGGAAATAAGAAATAGCTTGAGTTTTATTGCGCCTTTTTAATTCGGCCTCGCCCATTAGCAATGATATTTCAGCACTGTTGCTGTTGATTTCGGTACCAAGTCGGTTTACCCAGATAGCATTTGCCTTGTGTAACAAGGTTAAAGCTTCTGCTGGGTTGCCATTTTCTGTATAAATCTTTGATAAGTTTTGCAGCGAAAGGGCATATACAGGGTTGTCTTCGCCTAAGTTTTGAGAAATGATCTCTGTAGATTGTTTCATTATCCGTTCCACATTTTCCAAGCTATCTCCTTGGGCAAATTTGTTCAGGGCAAGTTTGGTATAGGCATTGGATAGTTCAATATGGTTTTCCCCAAAAAGGTCTTTTAGGATAAGAATAGATTGGGTGTAGTTCTCATTGGCAGTTTCAAAATCGCCAATAGCGGCATCAATATCGGCTCTTATTGTAATGCTTTCCACTGTTTGGTAAGAATTCTCTCCAAAAGTGTTTTTTGCAATAGCCAAAGCTTTATTCACCAGCTTGTCAGCTTGAATATAATCACCTTGTAAGAATCTTAGCCTAGCCAATTGGTTGTATGGGGTAATCAAAAATCGGCTTTCTTCACCATATCGGTTATTTCTAGAAAGGATGGCTTCCAGAAGCATGCTTTCGGTTTGTTTGAAACGTTCCGTTTGAATGTATAAATAAGCCAGCTCATCAACAGCAGAAGAGTTTGCCCTAGCATTTATAGATCGGTTGTAGAGCCGGTTTGCCTTCGAGAGTGCAGCCTCAGCTTCGGTAAAAAGACCCATAAGTGCATAGTATCTTGCAGAAGTTTCCAGTGCTTTGGAATATTCGTAAGCGTGGGCTTTTTTATTAAACCGTTCCTGATAGATGTCCAACATATTCGTGATGTTTGAGTCTGCGCTTTGGTAATGCCCAAGCCGCAAGTCCATATCTATCATTCCCTCAAGTCCAACGGCATATCCAAGCCCTTTTTTTCCAAACTTCCGTTCCTTGATTTTTAGAACTTCATTCGCTATATGCCATGCACTATCGTAATTGCCCGTAATTTTATAGAGGTCTTTATATTGGTTCAAAAATCGAGTGTAGTCTACATGGTCTTCTGAAATCCGCTTGGCAATCATCCCATCAAAGCTTTCTTGCATCATGGTATCAACCTTTTCAAAGTTGTTGCTGAAATTCATATAGTAATCAGCGAGTTGCATTAAGGAGTAGTGGTATTTTAAAGATGATTTCCCATAAATCCGTTCTTCTGTCTTTAGTAACTCGAACATGTAGTTAAGACCTTCTTCATAATTTTCATTTGCAAGTGAAATATCATAAAGTTGTTTCAAAAGACTTATACGCTCTTTGTGGTTTAAGGGAACTTTTCCCTCGGTTCTGTAGAGGGTGTGAAGGTCCTCCAAAGCTCCTTCGTAGTTTCTTTGGTAGAATTTTTTCTTGGCATCGAGGCGCTCAGAAATAGCATGTTGTGTTTTTTCCTTGCCAAAGTATTTGGTAGTATTTGTGCGAAGTTCCCATTGTTGCACTCGACTTTTCCCCGAATAGTTATCTATGTAAGAGTCGATCAACGTTTCTTGAATAGCCAAAAAAGTTTTGTGTACCAGACCAACTCTTCTTTCTGCAAGGAATAGGTTTTTCTCTAATAATTTTTGAACTTCAGCTGGGTCATCGCCTCTGTCGCGCATGAGCAAGTGATAAGCATGTTGGCATTGTGCCCAGGCAATATCTTTCTTGTTCAAGTTATCCTTAATCCAATTTTCAGCTTCTAGTAAGTATTTTTCAGCTTCTTTGTAATTTCCCGCCCCTCTTTCAATTTCAGCTTTTAATGTAAGTACTTCGGCGTATTCTCTTTTTCTTCTTCTTATCTTGAACCAATCCAGTTTTCTTTGTTCAAACCTATTGCTTACCTCGTTGAAATAAGTTTCTCGGTTTACAAGGCGCTGATTTTTTATCTTGAGTAGTTCTGGAATATTTTCACGTGCTTTATCAAAATCACCTTTGGCGAAAGCGATGTTTGTTTCTACAAATAAATATTGTGATTTAAAGTAAAGATCTTGGCTGTTTCCGTCTTTATCATTGCCCTTTGAAGAACTGCCTTGGAATATATGGCGGGAAGTTTCTAGGTAACTTTCAGCTGTATTAATGTCTGAATATAATAGATAAAGATAGGCTGCGTCCAAGTTGGCTTTTCCATAAAGTGTGGACAGTTCGCCCTTGTATTTTTTCTTTTTAAGTGTTTTCAGGAGGATATCTTCAAACTCGCCATATTCACCAATGGCTTCTAGGTATTTCGCCTTGTGCATATTTACCATAGCGACTACCAAGCCCTTTTTTCTCTTGTTGAGCTGGTCGATAAGCTTATCACAATTCTCTAAGGCCTTTTTGTATTCTCCTTCTTCATAATACCGTTCGCAGATTTCGAGTGACCTGTCCCAGTTTTGGGCGTGCAAACTGACGTTAAAAAGTAAGAAACTAGCTAATAAAATGAAGCGCATGGATTGTTTTACAGTTCCTGATGAATAAATCGCCCCCTATTTTGCGCACAAGCCCAGCCAAAAGCTGAGTAGAGCACAAGTCTAATGTGCTAGGAAGGTTTCAATATAATACAGCAGTAACGCAGTTTTCACAGAATTAGTCAGTTAATCGGTTGTTCAGATAAGTTTCTTTTTGGAGAAATAAATAAAGGCTGCTAGTTTGTTGCTAGCAGCCTTCCAGAATTGAAATATTTTAAATACTAACCTTTTATCTCTTCTCCTTTGTCTTCAGCAGACTCGTCTTTTTTCTCCTCTTCGGTGCTTTCCTCTACCTTTCCATTTGAACTATTGGTAAACTGTTGGTAAGTGGTTTCTTGTTCAAAAGGACGTTTTCCTATAAGTTCTTCTAGGTCTTTTTGGAAAATGATCTCTTTCTTCAGAAGCTCTTTGGCCAATATCTCTACTTCGCCTTTCTTGCTAATAAGCAAGTCCTTAGTATGAGCGTAAGCCTTATCTATAAGCTTTTTAACTTCAATATCTATTTTTTCTGAAGTAGCTTCTGAATAAGGCTTGTCAAATGAATATTCAGATTTTTTAGAATCATAGAAAGACAAGTTGCCTATTTCCTCATTCATACCATAAATAGTAACCATGCTGTAAGCCATTTTGGTTACTCGTTCCAAGTCACTTAAGGCGCCAGTAGAGATCTTGTTGAAGATGATTTCTTCGGCAGCTCTACCGCCAAGCGTCATGCACATTTCGTCGAACATCTGCTCAGTAGTATATAAGAATTGCTCTTTAGGCAAATACTGAGCATATCCAAGTGCAGCAATACCTCTTGGTACTATACTTACCTTTACCAATGGATCAGCGTGCTCTAAGAACCAGCCTGCAACAGCGTGGCCAGCCTCGTGGTAGGCAACTATTTTTTTCTCACTAGGAGAAATGATTTTGTTTTTCTTTTCTAAGCCACCAATTACACGGTCGATAGCGTCTTCAAAATCTTTCATGTCGACCGAGCTCTTGTCCTTTCGGGCAGCGATTAGTGCAGCCTCGTTACAAACATTGGCTATTTCAGCACCTGCAAATCCTGGGGTTTGAGCGGCAAGCTCTTTAGGATCTACATCTTTCGAAAGCTTAATAGGCTTCAAGTGAACTTTGAAAATTGTTTTTCTTCCCTTGATATCTGGCTTGTCTATGCTGATCTGACGGTCAAATCTTCCTGGCCTGAGCAATGCACTGTCCAATACATCTGGACGGTTGGTAGCTGCAAGAATGATAACTCCCGAGTCTGTTTGGAAACCATCCATCTCTACCAAGAGAGAGTTCAATGTGTTTTCGCGCTCATCGTTAGCGCCTGGCATTTGCCCTCTACCTCTAGAGCGGCCTATAGCGTCAATCTCATCTATAAATATGATACAAGGGGCTTTTTCTTTAGCTTGCTTAAATAAATCTCTTACCCTAGCAGCACCTACACCAACAAACATTTCCACAAAGTCAGAACCTGAAAGACTGAAAAATGGAACGCCAGACTCTCCAGCTACAGCTTTTGCCAACAGGGTTTTACCAGTACCCGGAGGGCCTACTAGCAAAGCTCCTTTAGGTATTTTACCTCCAAGGTTGGTGTATTTAGAAGGGTTTTTAAGGAACTGAACAATTTCTTCAATTTCCTCTTTTGCTTCATCAAGACCGGCAACATCGTTAAAAGTGATCTTAACTTTATTTTCAGCATCGAATAAGGCCGCCTTAGATTTTCCTATGTTGAATATTTGACCTCCAGCACCGCCACCAGTCATTCTTCTCATCAAGAACAAGAAACCAAAAATTAACACAAAGAAAAACCCCCAGCTAAAGAATAAGGAACTAAAGTCTTGACGATCAGTCACCCTATAGTCAATACGTTGGCTTACAGGCAACTCTTCCTGCATTTCGTCAAATTTTTCAATAAAAATCTCAGGAGATGCAATCACAAGCTGGAAATGAGGTCCTTGTGTAAGAGCAAAAGGGCTTCTGTTATTGAGTTTTGCCTTGTATTTAGGTTTGTCCAGTGCCGACTTGGTCAGTGTGACCTCAACAACTTTCTTATTGACCAATACTACTTCCTCCACATCTCCATCAGTCATCATGTGGTTGAATTCGGTAAGGCTAATATCAACGACAGAACTTCTGTTGTTAAAGTAAGTAAGTCCAACTATCAGTAGAATCAGGGCAACTACCAGCCAAATTTGATAGTTTCCTCTATTTGGAGAATTTTTAGGAAGTAAATTCTTCTTTTTATTTGGGTTATCAGCCATTTTTTCTTTTTAGTAGATTGTTTAGAGGTGTTGTAGTTTTCAATTGAATTTTTTTCAACATACAACCCCTATTTGTTTTTCAGCTTTTCAGCTTTCATATATTAATATTAGGTTGAAAATAATTTAATCAGAATTGTTTAAATTATTTTCAACCTTGAACTTCTCTATTAGAGTCAACAAACAACTTGGATTAAAGTTAGATTAATCGATGCTTTCAACTATTGCATCACCCCAGAGCTCCTCTAGTCCATATCGCTGCCGTTTTTCTTTGAGGAAAACATGGGCGACTACATCTACATAGTCGACCAAAATCCATTCTCTGCTGCCAGTACCTTCTGTTTTCCACGGGTACTGATTAAAGGTCTTGTAAACTTCTGCTTCTATCCCGTCCATAATAGCTTCCACTTGGGTGTCTGAGTTTCCCGAGCAGATAATAAAAAAATCAGCAATGGCATTTTGAAAAGGTCGTAGGTCTAATATAGTAATATCGATTGCCTTTTTCTCTTCCATGCCTTTGATAATGGCATGACTTAAATTCCTTGATGATTCTTGCTTTCGCTTTCCTTTGATCATTAAATTTGCGTTTTCATTTCGAAAGTAAGAAAAGGTGATTAGCTGCGCCAAGTTGACTTACTTTTCCTAAGTAAACAAAACTAATAAATAGTTGTATAAAATATCTGCCAATACTCTTTTCACGGGTAAAAAATGTGTTTACCTGCCAACTTGTCATTCTACCAATGACATTGCGACAAGAATACTCTCCAATGATGACACAATAGAGGGTACGGTCGTGGTGACTCCTTTCCAAACAAAAGGAAGGGGACAAAGGGGCAATTCATGGGAAACAGAGGCTGACCAGAACCTTACATTTTCCGTCATACTGAAGCCAGGTTTTTTGATGGCAGCGGCACAGTTCCAGCTTAATATGGCTGTTTCGCTTGGTATTTTCGATTTCCTTTTTTCTTTTTTGTCAAGAGGGGTAAAAATAAAATGGCCAAACGATATTTATGTTGGCGATAAAAAAATAGCAGGTATCCTTTTCGAGAATTATTTGAAAAAAAATAAGATTGACAATTCCATTGTAGGGATTGGGATAAATATCAACCAATCGGAGTTTGAGACACCCAATGCTATTTCTCTGAGTAAAGTAACGGGTAAAAAGTACAAACTGAGAGAAACTATAGAATTGGTTTTAGAAAAAATTGAAGCTCGCTATTTGCAATTGAAAGCGGGTACGCTAGATAAAATGAAACACGATTACCTCCAAGAGCTCTATTGGTACCAAGAGTGGCGGTCTTTTGAAGATATGAGGACTGGGCAAGCAGAACCATTTGAGGGGCAAATATTGGGAGTGGATAAGTGGGGTAAGCTGGCTATTGAAACCAAGAAATCTGGAGTGGTGTATTTTGATTTCAAACAAGTTGTATTTGTAAAATAAGAGCTTGTTTGAAATTTAAGTTTTCAATCGAAGCGGCTCAGTTGGGGGCTTTTGAAGAGAGATTCTCTAAATGTGCAGTTGTAGCGAAATAGGTAAAATTTAGACATGCTCTAAAAAAAGCACCCGCAATACTTAGTATTGCGGGTGCTTAATGATAAGGTGAAAATACTTGTCTTTTAAGACAAACAACAACGTTTGATCGTATACTTGTTTAAACGCTTAGCTAAATTAGTATGCGTATGCGTTTTGACTTTCTTTATAGACGTTTTGGATAAGGTGAAAGTGTCTATATCTTTTCGATCGTGTATGAATCCGAAAGTCAAAAGTGTTGTTTTTGGTATCAACAGTCACTATTTAGCATTGCTTATTGGCAAATTTGGTTATAAAGCCTAAGGATAATAGGCTAAAGGAAACCGAAGTTCCCATTTAATTATTGGTTAAGGTCCTTTGGATAAGGTGAAATATTATGTTACAATATTACGCCGTAATCGGGGTGTTCCCAATACCAATATCCATTGATTTTAATATCGTGTTATCACTTACTGCTTTCTAAGTATTTATACTTAGAGAAAGGGGGCGTGGCTTATGCAGTGTTAAAAGTTGTGCCTGAATGAACCTGTTTATTGGTCCCAAGAAAGGGTTTAAAACCCTGCACTTTCAGTACAGAGTGGTCTAGTGACGGTTTAGGTCGCTAATTGATGAGTTTCAGCTCAAGAGCTCTTTTAACCATTTCGGCTGAATTTCGGGCCTTCAGTTTTTTCATCACATTTACCCTATGGGTTTCAACTGTCCTAGAGCTGATAAATAAATTTTCGGCAATAAGCTTTGTGCTCAGCCCTTTTGCCACAAGTTCCAGTACTTCCTGCTCACGTGCGGTGAGGGCTTCAAAGTTTTGTTTTTTATCTCCAGAAAGGTTTTTTATCAAGACTTCCGAGACAAAAGGGGTTAGGTATTTTTCCCCTCGAGCTACAGTTTCCACTGCTTTTACAAGCTCTTCAGCATCTATAGTTTTGAGCAAATAAGCACTTGCCCCAGCTTTTATACTTTTAATAATGTACTCAGGTTCTTCGTGCATTGAGAGCACGATGAATTTCATATCATCATACTGCTTGTTCAATTGTTCTATTGCATTTATACCATTCATTTTTGGCATACTTATATCTACCATGGCTAGGTCGGGCTTTTCCTTCTCAACCAAATCGAGCAGATCAAGTCCATCGACTGCCTCGCCACATACGGTGATGTGCTCGTGCGCATTCAATACCATTTTTATTCCATTTCTAAGCAGTTTATGGTCGTCTGCCAATACTATTCTGATGTCGTTCATGCCTTGTCTGCTTTAATCTGTAAGGGTATTTCTACTTTTATTTCAGTGCCGCCGTCTTGCTCGGCATCAATATGGAAATTGCCATTCACCAAAGATGTCCTTGTGATGATATTTTTGAGTCCATTATGATGGGGGTTTTCTTTTATCTCGTCATCGGGCAAGAAGCCTATGCCGTCATCTTTCAGTAGTAAAACTACTTTATCTTCTTTCAGTTTGAGCATTAGCCATACGGTGTAAGCTTCGGCGTATTTTACTATATTGTTAAGCCCTTCTTGTGCAATTCTAAAAAGACATAGCGCAATTTCCCTTGATAGTGGGAGTTTTTTTAGCTGACTATCAAATTCAAAATAGATTTGGAAGTCGCCTTGAGTCTTAGATTCTTGGCATAGCTGTTTCAACGCGGCTTTCAGCCCAAAATCCTCTAAGAGCCTTGGCATGAGGTTATGGGAAATACGTTTTATCTCCTTAATCGTATCGTCCAAAATATCTTTGGCACCATCTCGGAGTTCTACATCAGAGCGAATGGCGCTTACGTTGAACCTTGCTGCTGAAACCATCTGGCTTATACCGTCGTGGAGTTCTCTTGCTACCCTTTTTCGTTCATTTTCCTGTCCGTTCACAAAGGCAAGCTGTTGTTTTCTGGTGGCGGTAGCCTCCATTTCTTTCGAAAATTTGAGCTTATTGCGCATTTGCAAAATAGCTAAACCCAAAATGTCATTTTCTCCTAGTGGGGTAAATTTTATATCGAAATTACCATTGCCGATTTCATCGGCTACTCGTGCTAGTTTGGTAAGCTTTTCTCCGAGTGAGTTTATGGAAACCATCATGTCCGAGATCTCATCGGAAGGCTCGGGGGAGTTGTGGCGAACCTTTGCCTTAAATTCTCCCATAGCGAATTTCTTCACCACATTTTGCACATTTATAATTGGTTCTGTTAGACGGTTGGAAAGGTAAAGGGTGACTAATATCACCAAGATGAAAACCAGCATGCTTGTACCAAAAACGTTGGCTCTGATCGTGTTGATCGGCTGCATAGCTTCTTCCAAATCAATTTCTGTAAGTATAGTCCATTTTAGCCCTCCTAATTCAATTTTACTATTTGCCGACAGTACTTCGATCCCTC
This sequence comes from Flammeovirgaceae bacterium SG7u.111, assembly GCA_034044135.1. Lineage (NCBI taxonomy): Bacteria > Pseudomonadati > Bacteroidota > Cytophagia > Cytophagales > Flammeovirgaceae > Flammeovirgaceae bacterium SG7u.111. The sequence goes on from CP139021.1 coordinate 7,442,992, forward strand.
TATAGTCTAATATTATCCGCTGCCTTCCTGCTGGTTCTATAAGCTCAATAGCTTCTTTATTTACAGAAAAATTTAGTGAGGAATCTTTGGGAGAAAAACGCGATTTGGTCCGGATCATAAGATCTTCGCCAGCGATATATGATTCCCCTGATTCCCCCATTCCCGTATGTTGATAAAGGATTTTTTCAACGCCTTCTTCTGGCAACTGGAAAATGGCAAAGTAGTTATGTTGTTCATTGCTTTTGAGTGGGCAAATGGCAAGCAACGCTAGTGAGTTGCGAGGTGTTAGTAAATCGCTGATATAATAGCCGTTTTTAGCAGAGTCCAACAAGCTTTTGAACCTGTTTGGCTGATCAACTATTAATTGAGATAATTGGCTTTGTGGGAGATGATGGGCTATTGCTAAACTAGAGTCTAAAATAGCATAATCTTCAAAAGCCAGGTTTTCTTTAGAATGCTTAAGAGTTTCGTCTAATTGATCAATATCCCAACTCTTTTCCCCATTGTGCTTGTTTAAAAAAAAATCAAACTGGTTTTGGTAGCCTTGGAAAAACTCTAAAAGGTGATCCTTTTTAAGCACATTAATAGAAGAAAGTTGATCATAAGACCGGTTTAGCAGTGCTTCTTCGAATGCTGTATAAAAAATAAAATAGGTCACTAATAGCGTAAAAATGCTTACGCTAAAAAAGGACATAAATATTTTATAGAAAATCTTCATAGGCTTAATACTATTTCAAGCTACAAGAAATTTGGTGTTTCATTGTATCTCTTCTTCTATTATTAAATGTAGCTATCTATCTCGCCCAAGCCGTAGCGCACCACTTCTGGTTCGTCTGAAGTACAATCGACTACGGTTGAAGCAGTGTTGTGCCCAAATCCTCCGTCGATTACCACATCTACTAATTTTTCAAACTTTTCAAAGATCAATTCAGGGTCGGTTTGGTATTCTAGCACTTCATCATCGTCTTTGATGGAGCTAGATATTATAGGGTTACCGAGTTCTTGCACCAGCATTTTGATGATATTGTTGTTGGGTACCCTAATTCCCACCTGTTTCTTTTTTGCATTCACAATTTTGGGCACACGGCTATTGGAGTGTAAAATGAACGTGTAGGGCCCAGGCAGCACTTTTTTCATCAACTTAAAAATATTGTTGGGGATAGCCTTGGCATATAAGCTAAGGTCGCTAAGGTCGGAGCACAAAAAGGAAAAATTCAGTTTGTCTGGTTTTACACCTTTAAGGTGGCAAAGCCGCTGTATAGCTCTTTGGTTGAACAAATCGCAACCAATACCATACACCGTATCGGTCGGGTAAATAATCAATCCTCCATTTTTCAAAACCTGGGCGATCTTTCTTATTTTAACCTCTTGTGGGTTTTCCTCATAAAGTTTTATAAACTCGGCCATAATAGCATTCCTCCTCGTGCTTAGTGTGTGAATATGTCCAATTGGTTTCAATTGGGACAAAAATACTTATATATATGTGATGTCAATTTGGCAGCTATTCTTTTTTAGCACAGCTTTAGTAGGAAAAATAATACTATTTTCCAGTTTTGGAGGGTTTATGGCATAATTTAGCGCAAATAAATATTCCGAGGTTAGTATGGGTTGTGTGTTTTTTGACTTGAGAACCAAAAATTAAACAGACTCTCGTACTTTTGTAGGGCAAACCAAGGCTAGTTTGAAGCTTAAGCATCCATGCCTAGAGAAAGTTTTTTACATTAGAACAATTGCATAAAATATAAATACGAGCATAATGAACTTTATCACAAAAGCAATAAGCAAGATAGTAGGGAGTAAGTCGGACAAAGACTTGAAAGATCTCCAGCCACTAGTGGGGACTATTAACGATGAACACCGAAAGCTTACAACTGTTTCAGACGATGCGCTACGAGCAGAAACTGATAAAATAAGAGAAGAGATAGATTCTTATTTGAAAGAAATAGATGGAGAACTTGATGCGCTTCACCAGCAAATAGCAGATAGCCCTGAGCTAGACCTCGATGCCAAAGATGCTGTTTTTAGCCAAATAGATAAGCTAGAAGAAGAGAGGAACAAAAAGCTAGAAGAAGTGCTAATGATAGTGCTTCCCCGTGCTTTTGCCATCATGAAAGAAACGGCGCGCCGATTTGCCGAGCATGGTAAGATGACTGTAACTGCCAACCAGTTTGACGAGGAACTTGCCAGCAAGAAGGATAACGTAGTGATTGAAAATGGCAAAGCAACTTGGCTGAACGAATGGGATGCCGCTGGTCAGAAGGTTACGTGGAACATGGTTCATTACGATGTGCAGCTCATTGGTGGTATGGTGCTTCATCAAGGTAAAATTGCTGAGATGGCGACTGGTGAGGGTAAAACATTGGTAGCGACATTACCTGCCTTCCTCAATGCTTTGGCTAGGCGTGGTGTTCACGTAATTACGGTAAACGACTACTTGGCAAAAAGGGACTCCGAATGGATGGCGCCACTTTTCGAATTTCATGGACTCAGAACTGATTGCATAGATAAGCATGAACCGCATTCGGACGGAAGAAAAGCTGCTTATGCTAGCGATATTATATATGGTACGAACAACGAGTTCGGCTTTGACTACCTAAGGGACAATATGTCCAGAAACTTGGATGACCAAGTTCAGCGCAAGCTTCATTATGCCATGGTCGATGAGGTTGACTCCGTTTTGATCGATGATGCTCGTACTCCATTGATCATTTCTGGTCCTATCCCCAAAGGTGACGAACACGAGTTTTTTGACCTAAAACCAAGGGTTCAAAAGCTAATTGACTATCAGCAAAAAGAAGTAAAGGCCTTTTTGAACGAAGCCAAAAAGAAATTAGGCGATGGCAACGATGAAGAAGGAGGGTTGGCGCTTTTGAGGGCGCACAGAGGTTTGCCTAAGTACAAGCCTTTGATAAAGTTCTTGAGTGAGATAGGTATCAAGCAAAAAATGCAGAAGTCGGAAAACTTCTATTTGCAAGAAAATGCCAAGATGATGCCCGAGGCTGACAAGCCACTTTATTTCACCATCGACGAAAAAAACAACTCTATTGACCTAACCGAAAAAGGGCTGGAGTTGATCACTGGAGAAGGTGAAGACAAAAACTTTTTCGTACTTCCAGATATTGCCATCGAACTTTCGGCTATTGAAAAAGATGAGTCGATTTCCGAAGAAGAGCGTTTGAAAAAGAAAGATGCCCTCATTTTGGATTATACAGCCAAAACGCAGCGTATTCATACCGTAAACCAGCTTTTGAAAGCATATGCGCTTTTCGAGAAAGATACCGATTATATTTTGGTAGATGGAAAAGTGAAGATCGTAGATGAGCAGACGGGTAGGGTAATGGAAGGAAGAAGGTATTCGGATGGCTTGCACCAAGCGCTTGAGGCAAAAGAAAACGTGAAGATTGAAGATGCAACGCAGACGTATGCTACGGTAACTCTCCAAAACTACTTCAGGATGTACCACAAGCTTGCGGGTATGACGGGTACGGCGGAAACGGAAGCAGGCGAGTTTTGGGAAATATACAAATTGGACGTGGTAGTAATTCCTACCAACAGACCAATTGTTAGGGATGATAGAGAGGACATGGTTTTCAAAACTGTGCGAGAGAAATTTAATGCCGTGGCTGATGAAATTCAGGAATTGGTTGGAAAAGGAAGGCCTGTACTGGTTGGTACTACTTCCGTAGAGATCTCCGAAGTATTGAGTAGAATGCTCAGCATGAAAAAGATTGATCACCAAGTATTGAATGCGAAGCAGCACGCTCGTGAGGCAGATGTAGTCCAGAATGCTGGTTTGCCAGGAACAGTGACTATTGCTACCAACATGGCGGGTAGAGGTACGGATATCAAGCTTCACCCAGACTCTAAAAAAGCGGGAGGTTTGGCAATTGTAGGTACCGAAAGGCACGAATCGCGAAGGGTAGATAGGCAGTTGAGAGGTCGTTCGGGTAGGCAAGGTGATCCAGGATCTACCCAGTTCTTTGTCAGTTTGGAAGATAACCTGATGCGTTTGTTCGGTTCGGACAGAATTGCCAAGGTAATGGATAGAATGGGCTTGCAAGAAGGCGAGGTTATCCAGCATTCTATGATTACCAAGTCCATAGAAAGAGCGCAGCGAAAAGTAGAGGAAAATAACTTTGCCATCAGGAAGCGTCTATTGGAGTACGATGATGTAATGAACTCGCAGAGGGAAGTGATCTACAAACGTAGGAGAAATGCTCTTCAAGGCGAGCGCTTGCAGTTCGATATTATGAGCAATTTTTACGATGTAGCTCAAAATATAGTAGAGAATTCCATCGGAGATTTCGAAGGGTTCAAAATCAACTGCTTGCATTCATTTGGTATCGACCCAAAAGGTATCACCGAAAATGATCTTGAGAAAGGCAATCCTGAAGATGTGGCTTACAAGCTCTACAATGAAGCATATTCGCATTATCTCAAGAAAAATGAAGTAATTCGAGAGCAGACCTTGCCAGTGTTGAGCCGAATTCAGGAAGAGCGTGGCGCTACGGTAGAGGAAATAGTAGTGCCGTTCTCTGATGGAACAAAACAAATTCCGATAGTTGTTGGGCTAAAAGATGCGGTTGAGACCAAGAGCCAAGAGTTGGTAAATAAAATGGAGCAAAACATCTCGCTAGCTATTATTGACCAAAACTGGAAAGAGCACTTGAGGGAAATGGACGAACTGAAAGAGCAGGTGCAAAATGCAAGGTTCGAGCAAAAGGATCCCTTGTTGATTTATAAATTTGAAGCATTTGAACTTTTCAAAGAGTTTATTGGCGGCATCAACCAAGAAAGTGTATCGTTCTTGGCGAAGGCAAATGTTCCTCAGAGCGAGGCAGATGATGTAAAAGCAGCACAAAGGCAGAAAAAACAAGCGCCTAGGTTGAGAGAGTCGAAAGCGGATTCAGGTTCTGTGCTTTCGGGTGGAGAGAGGCAAAGTGCCCAAGGTGGTGCGCCAAGAGCTCCGAGGCAAGAGGTAGAAGTGACCAAGCCGATAGTGAGCCAGAAAATGCCAAATAGGAATGATATAGTTACGGTTAAATATAAAGACGGAACGATCAAAAAAGACGTCAAATTCAAGAAAGTTGAAAATGATGTTCGTACCGAAAAATGTATTTTGATGTAAATCTTAAAGAAGTTCTCCTAAATGCAAACTGCCCAACAGAAATTAAATTCTGTTGGGCAGTTTTGTTATCTCTTTCTTGATTGAGTTTTTTTACAACTTATGTTCAGCTACTTAAAACCTACCACCTCTTGGAGGACCACCACCATCAAACGGAGGCCTACCGCCTCTTTCAAAGTCAGGTCTTTGTTGCGATCGGTTAGATGCTGTTCCAAAATGCCTAATTCTGTAGGTAAAAGTGAGCATGAGGTAGCGTTGGAGCACATTGGTTTGCACATCTTCAATGTAAGCATCGTTCACGTTTCGTTGGATACTGGTGTTTTGGTTAAGCAAGTCAAACACGGTTAATTTTAGTTCGCCTCGTTCATCTTTCAATACGTTTTTAGCCAAGCTCGCATTCCACAGGATATAGTTCTGGTTAAACCCATCGGAAAGCCCCACATAATATTGGTGAGCGACATCAGTCCTGAATACGGTTTTTGGTAGAAACTTCCAGTAAAACTCCCCTTTCGTATTTTGGTTTACATAGGTCTGGTTATACGCTTCTTGTGTGCTGTTGGTGGTGATATTATAAGTAGAAATGGAAGAAAGAGTAAAATCGACATTTTCGCTGATATTGCTACTCAATACTATACTTGTTTTGAAATCGGTAGTGTTAGAGAAGTTCTTTTGAAAATTCACCATGCTTGGGATTTTGGAATAAGTTACCCCAAAGTTTAAGTTCAAGTTGCTTTTGAGCGCACCCACAGGAAATCCGTAAGTAATAAAAGAGCGGATGTTCCAGTAGCCATCTAAGTTCGTTGGCAGGCTAAGTTGCGAGCCTGCTTTCATTTCTACCCCGTCAAGCACCACCGTATCCCTACTAGCAATGAGCGTAGAGTTGGCAATGTAATTATCGGTCATAGAGCTAGAAAGCATGACAAAAAAAGTACTTGCCTTATCGATGTTCGAAGAAGAGTAACGCCCAACTACAGTATGCTGGTATTGCTGATCAAGTAGGGGGTTACCAACTGATATTTGTAAAGGATTGGAGTTGTCAACTACATTTTGGAGTTGCGTTACCGAAGGCTGCTGCGTGTTTGTACGATAAAATATTCTCAAGTTTTTCTGCCTCGAAACACGGTACATATACATAGCCATTGGCAAAATGTTGTTGTACGTTATTTTTACCTGATCCTCGGCGGGGAACTGTTGGCTGTTTTCCAGCGTGGCCATTTGGTAGCCCGCTCTTACCATAAACATCGATTTCCCTTCTCGGTGCATATAGCCTGTAGACACTTGGTGGGTAGTATATTCGCTTTCGAACACATTGGAAAGTGCCGTGTCAAGTTCTGAATATTCCCCATCATCGGCTAAGTAGGCAAATGTTCTTCTGTCCGATTCGCTGTTATTGTATCTTACATCGTAGCTCAACTGAAGCATTCCCGACTTAGTAATAGGCTCTGTGTAGCGAATGCTCGAAGAAACATTATAGCCGTTTACATCTATGTTTGTTTGTTGGTCTAAAGTATCTATAAGTGGAGGCATGTCCATTGGGTAGTTATTGATAGCCATTAGGCTATTTAGCCCACTATTGTTATTTGCCCCTGAGCCTATGTTGAATGAAATAGTTCTTCTATCTTTCTTGAACTTGTGCCTGTAAAGTAAATTGCCGCTGTAGTTGTATCCATCAAGGTCATTGTTGGTAAAATTGGATGTTTCGTTCAGCAAGTTCCCAAATTGCGTAGTCTGCGCATCTATGTCCGTAATAGATTGGTTGCTTTGAAGGCTAAGCGATGGGGTGAAAAGGATAGAGTTGGCAGAATCAATTTTGTAATCTATTCGCATATTGATTCTATGGTTCATATTGTCGCTTTCTGCTCTGTTTACTTCCTCGTAAAACTGGTTCTCTTCATTTGGAATAATGAATTCCTGATTAGTGATTTGGTTAAGGTCATTTCCACTCATATTGAAAAAGTAACTTCCATTTACCTCTATTTTTTCAGTCCACTGGTCGGTGTAGTTGAGGCCAAAAGCACTAGTTTGCGAAATACCATTTTGCGAACCCACCAAGAAGTCGTTGGCATCTCCTCCAGATCCTCCACTTCTTCCTCCGCCTCCACCGCCACGGCGACCTCCTCCTCTTCCCCCCCTGCTAGATCCAGAGCTTACCACTCCAAGTAAATCTTCTTGGGAGAAGTTTTGAACATTTACATTATTCGATTGACCAATAAGGGAAATCCGTCTATCTCCGTTAAACACATTTACATTGCCACCGGCATGGTAGCGTTCATCGCTTCCCACCCCGCCGTATATTTTCCCGAATTTGCCATTTCTTTTATCTGGCTTCGTAATGATGTTGATGGTTTTAGAGCGGTTTCCATCGTCAAACCCAGTGAATTGGGATTGGTCGGTCATGCGGTCAAAGACTTGGATTTTCTCAATTACCTCGGCAGGCAGGGAGCGTAAAGCCAAGGTAGGGTCGTTGCCGAAAAACTTTTTCCCATCTACAAGAACTTCTTGTACGTCTTCACCTTGGGCTTGTACAGTACCATTTTCAACTACTACTCCAGGCATTTTTTTTATTAGATCTTCCGCATCTGCATCGGGGTTTACCTTGAAGGACTGGGCATTGAACTCTGTCGTATCGCCTTTTTGTACGGCAATAGGGGCTTTTTGCTCAATAGTAACTTCATCTAGCGTTTCGGTACTTGGGGTTATTTCAAATGTGCCTAGGTCTATGTTGGAGCTAGATTCTGCAATATTTTTTTCAAATTTGGTATATCCCACAAAGGTGACCCTGAGTTTGTAATTACCAGGCCTGACCTTTGGGAATTCGAAAATACCTTCTGGGTTGCTTATTTTGCCCATGCCAGTAGAATCATTGGGCTGCAAAAGAAATACCGTAGCGCCAATGAGGGGCTCACCGGTTTCGGCATCCAAGAGTTTGCCTTTTATAGAAATAGATGGAGATTGGGCATTCGTAGTTGTATAAAAAAAGCAGAAGACGAATACCAATGTTGTTGTAAGTTTCCCGAACATGTCTGATAGTATTTGTGTTTGAGTTACCAAAGTCTTTTAAAAAGTACAGCCAGACAAATTTATTCAACCAACACCCAGATAAACTCAATCAAAGAGAAGGTAGGGTATGCGCTTGGAATTAAAAAAAGAAGAGGGGAGACAGGTGCTAGGAAATGTTGAAGTTATTAATTGAGAAATCTTGAAAATTTCAGCAAACGTTTTAAATTTTGCTTCTTGTTGAAAATATCATGAAATTCGAAAGGAATAGTTTAAAATATTAAAATTAAATCCTTTCAAAACCACTGAATTTCAGATAACATTTTAACTTTGCGAGGTCTATAAATAAACCAAAATTGCATTATTAATCACTCAAGGCCATTTCGTATGGCGAATAAATAAGATAAGATATTTATGGCAGAAATAATAAGAATGCCGAAAATGAGCGACACCATGACCGAAGGTGTCATTGCATCGTGGCTAGTGAAGGTTGGAGATACAGTTTCATCTGGAGATATCCTTGCCGAGGTAGAGACCGATAAGGCTACTATGGAGCTTGAAAACTATGAAGATGGAACAATCTTGTACCTGGGCGTAGAAGAGAAAAATTCTGTAGCTGTTGATGGTGTTATTGCTATTATCGGTGAAGAAGGAGAAGACTACCAAAGTCTGTTAGACAGCGCCGCTTCTGCTGGCAATGGGGCAGTTAAAGAAGCTCCTGCTGAAGCTCCCGCAGCTGAAAGTGCTCCATCGTCTCCATCTATAGATATTTCATCTATTCCTGCAGAGGCTATCACTATGCCAAAAATGAGCGATACCATGGTTGAAGGCGTTATCGCTTCATGGTTGGTGAAAGTTGGCGATAAAGTATCTTCTGGGGATATTCTTGCTGAAGTAGAAACCGATAAGGCTACTATGGAGCTTGAAAACTACGAAGATGGAACAGTTCTTTACCTTGCGGTAGAAGCAGGGAAATCCGTACCAGTTGATGGAGTAATTGCTATCATAGGTGAGGAAGGAGCTGATTACGATAAAATATTGCAGCATTATGCTCAGAAGGAAAGCGGTGCTAGTGAAGCGCCTGCTCCTAAGGCAGAAACTGCTCCAGCGGCAAAAGCCGAAGCAACACCTGCATCGAAAGCAGCTGCTCCTCCAGCACCAGCTGGTACTGTTACGGCTCCTGGTGGTCGTGTAAAAGCTTCACCACTTGCTAAAAAATTGGCGGAGGAAAAAGGCTATGATTTAGCTAGTATTCCAGGTTCTGGCGAAAATGGCAGGGTTATTAAAAGGGATGTGGAAGCATTCCAGCCTTCAGCTGCTCCTGCAGCGAGTAGTTCAGTATCTGCTGCTCCTATTGGCCAAGAGAGCTATACTGATGAGCCTGTAAGCCAGATGAGGAAAGCAGTGAACAAACGTGTGGTTGATAGCAAATTTACCGCTCCTCACTTCTATGTAACCATGGACATCAACATGGATAAAGCAATAGAAGCTAGAAAAGGGATGAATGAGATTGCTCCTGTTAAAATTTCATTTAATGATATTGTAATTAAAGCAGTAGCAGTTGCCTTAAAGCAACACCCTCAAGTAAATGCTTCATGGCTAGAAGACACTATCCGCTTAAACCACCATGTAAATGTTGGAGTAGTGGTAGCGGTTCCGGAAGGGATGTTTATCCCTGTTGTGCGTTTTGCTGATACTAAACAATTGTCTCAGATTTCTGCTGAGGTAAAGGATTTAGCTGGAAAGGCGAAAAATAAAAAATTACAACCTGAAGAGTGGGAAGGGGCTACGTTCTCTATCTCAAATTTGGGTATGTTCGGTATTGAAGAGTTTACAGCTATCCTAAGCCCTCCTAACGCATGTATGCTTGCAGTGGGTGGTATTAAACAAGTGCCTGTAGTGAAAGATGGTGAGATAAAACCAGGTAATGTAATGAAGGTTACGCTTTCTTGCGACCACAGAGTGGTAGATGGAGCTATTGGTGCTGCATTTTTACAAACACTTAAACAGTTGCTCGAAGATCCGGTAAGAATCCTCGTTTAAACGACATATTGTATTCATTCAAGAGGCTGTTCTTACTAAAAGGACAGCCTCTTTTTTTATATTTGTAATTCTTATTCTAAACACCTTTAATTATTCAAACCCATGAAGTTAGCAGTAGTAGGCGCCACCGGCTTGGTAGGCGGAGAGGTTTTCAAAGTATTGGAAAACCGTAATTTTCAAATTGATGAATTGTTGCCAGTAGCTTCAAGCAGGTCAGTTGGGAAAAAGATCACTTTTAAAGGAAAAGAATATACCGTTATCGGAATGGAAGAGGCAATTGCCGCTAAGCCTGATATCGCTATTTTTTCAGCTGGAGGAGGAACTTCATTGAAGTTTGCCCCACTTTTTGCCGAAGCAGGAACCACAGTGGTTGATAATTCTTCTGCATGGAGGATGGACCCAACCAAAAAATTGGTAGTTCCTGAAATCAATGCCAAAGAGCTTACCAAAGAAGACAAGATAATAGCGAACCCTAATTGCTCTACCATCCAAATGGTATTGGCATTGGCGCCGCTACACGATAAATATGGAATAAAACGAGTAGTAGTTTCTACCTACCAGTCGGTAACAGGTACTGGAAAAGCTGCGGTTGACCAAATGATGGCCGAACGTGCAGGCAAAGACCTGACTCCTGAAGAAATGGCGTATCCATACCGCATCGATATGAACGTGCTACCTCATATCGACGTGTTTGGTGACAATGGTTACACCAAAGAGGAAATGAAAATGGTGAACGAAACCGTGAAAATCTTAGGGGACGAGAACGTAAAAGTAACCGCTACTACGGTGCGTATCCCTACTATGGGCGGGCATTCTGAGTCGGTGAACATCGAGTTTGAAAATGAATTTGAGGTAGGAGAGCTTACAGAAGTTTTGGCTGCTACCGAGGGAATCATCATTGAAGATGATGTGAAGAACTTAGTGTACCCCATGCCGATCAACGCGCATAACCGCGACGAAGTTTTTGTAGGAAGGATCAGAAGAGATGAAACGCAGGAGAAAACTGTGAATATGTGGATTGTGGCCGATAACCTTCGGAAAGGTGCTGCTACCAATGCGGTTCAAATTGCTGAATATTTGGTTAAAGCTGGCTTGGCTTAGGTTTTGCCTTTTCACTTTGCGTATATAAGAAATCCTGTCTGGCAAAATATGGCTAGGCAGGATTTTTCATTTTAACAAATTGCCAAATTTTTGGTATATTGAAGTTCGTTACAACCCAATTTTTTGAAAGTAAATTTTACGATTGATGATAGATGAGCTAAATGAACAAGATGGAAATCCTGAAATCCCGACGGAAATCACCCTGCAAGTAGGGGGGAAGAAGAAAGTTCTGAAAAAGAAAAAGAAATGGAGCTATGCTAAGGAGCTCAGGAAACTTCAGACGGAACTGGTGAAGCTACAAGAAACGGTGAAGAAAGATGGGTTAAAGGTAGTAGTTTTATTTGAAGGAAGAGATGCTGCTGGGAAGGGTGGTGCAATTAAGCGGATTACCGAAAAGCTTAGCCATAGGGTATGTAAAGTAGTAGCGCTTGGGGTTCCTACCGAGCGAGAAAAAACACAGTGGTATTTCCAACGCTATGTTTCCCACTTACCAGCAGCTGGGGAAATAGTATTATTTGACAGAAGTTGGTACAACCGTGCAGGAGTAGAAAGGGTGATGGGTTTTTGTACGGAAGACGAGTACAGGGAATTTTTGAGGTCTTGCCCAGAGTTTGAGCGGATGTTGATAAGGTCGGGCATTATCTTGATAAAATATTGGTTTTCGGTGAGTGATGAGCAGCAAGAAGCGAGGTTTTTGGAGCGAATCAATTCACCACTGAAGAGGTGGAAATTTAGCCCGATGGATTTGAAGTCGAGGGAAAAATGGCTTTTTTATTCCAAGGCAAAAGACGAAATGTTCTCTTATACGGATACCAAGCAATCGCCGTGGTATGTGGTGAACGCTGACGATAAGAAAAAGGCAAGGCTTAATTGTATTGCCCATTTTTTAAGCAAAATCCCTTACGACCCAATCAAATATGGAGATCTGAAGCTTACCCCAAAAGATACTTCCAAAAGCTACATCCGTCCTCCTATGGACGAGCAGACTTTTATTCCTGAGATTTTTTAGCACTGCTATTTTCTGAAAAGATTTTTGAGCGCGGGAAGCAAATGGGGAAACTGGAATTCGAATCCAGTTCCTTCAGTTTTTTTGGAGGAAACTCGTGTACTGGCAAGTACAATTCCCGACATTTCCCCCATAATTCCCTTGAGCACAAAAACAGGAACGTTGATGGGAAATACTGGACGATTTATGGTGCGGGCAATAGCTGCGACCATTTGCTCCATGGTCACGGGATTGGGGGCAACTGCATTAAATGCACCTTCCATAGTTTCGTCTTTTATTGTTTTCAGAAAGAGCTGACAAAGATCGTCTATATGAATCCAAGACATGTATTGTTCGCCATTTCCAAGTGGTGCTCCTACAAAGTACTGGATGGGCTTGGCAATTTGCGACAATGCCCCACCTTCGGGAGCTAATACGACCCCAATGCGAATTTTTGCAGTTCGAAGCCCCGTAGCGGCAATTTTATCAACTTCTTTTTCCCACTCTACACACACTTTTGCCAAGAAATCGTCTCCAGGTTTGGCGTTTTCATCAACTAAAGAATTTCCTGTTTCGCCATAAATACCAATGGCAGTTGCGGAAATAAAGCCTTTTAGTTTGTTTGGTGTTGATTTTATTTTATCGAGAAGGAGTTCAGTAGACTTGGTGCGGCTTTCTAAAATTACGTTTTTTCGTTTTTCTGTCCATTTTTCCTCCGCCACTCCAGCACCTGCTAAGTGGATAATATAGTCAGCTTCTCGAATCGCCTCTTCTTCCAAAAAGCCTTTTTTAATATTCCACTGGTAGTGTTTTATATTTTTTGTTTTGCCATTTTTTTGCCTACTTAGATAGCTTACCTCATAATTGTGCTGAAGTAAAAGTTTGGTGAGAGCTTGGCCAACTAGCCCTGTACCTCCGGTAATTAATATTTTTTGGGACATGAAAGAATAGGTTGCTTTTGCTACTTGAAACAAGCAAATTAGGAGGAATGTTGGAAAAATGAGAAAAGAAAACCCAGAGCGGCAGACTCTGGGTTTAGTGGAAAGTGATTGTTTTTATTTAATGCCTCGTATTAGCTGGATTGTTGCAATAAAAGGTGATGTGATATTACCAGCTTTATCTTTGTACTTTACAAAAACCCTTCGGATTCCATCTTTTTCACCATCGAGTTTCCATGCGTCAATAGTAGTTTGGAAGTTTTGCCACCTCGCTTTTTGAAAACTTGCGTGGTTACTTATCATCATCAATTCTGCATCGGTAGCTTTTAGGCTAAGTTTTACAATTTTGTTGATCTCGGTAGTGAGTCCTGCTCCGCCGTCTATAAGGATACCACAATCCTGAGGAGGTTGTGTGTCGAGGAAAATTTCGTCAGAAATAGTTTCAGATTCGTTTCCAGCTTTGTCCTTAAACTTTGCATACACTATTTTTTGCCCATCATCGCCTTCTAGAGTCCAGTCTAGCTCTTCTGTAAAAGGGGTCCATTCTACTCCTGCAAAATCTTTCGAATGGCTTACTTTCATAAAATCTGCTTCTTTGGCAAATATTGATAGTTTGCCCTTATGGTTTTGCATGAGGGAATACCTCTTATCATCATCAATTACCATTTTACACGAAAAAGGAGGTTGCGTATCAAACTGGATTTCATCAGAAACAACTTCGGTCGGGTTGCCGGCAATATCCCTAAATTTTACATAAACAGTTCTAGGACCATCTGTTCCTTTTTCCAATTGCCAATCGAGGACTTCTTCTTTATACATCATCCACTTTTGGTCATAAAAAGTGTTATGGTTGCTCACCATCATGTATTTGGCATCTTTTGCTTCCAGTGTAAGGTCGCAGAGCAAGCTTGGGTCGTTGGTAAGTTTTCCAGGAATTTCAATAGTAACTACTGGATTTTCGGGCGGTGTGGCATCTACAATGATAACATCTTTTGCGGCACCAATCAGGTTTGCATCCTTGTCCCGAAATTGTACATATACCGTCAATTCTCCATCTATATGAGGAATGGGCCAATTTTCTACTTTTTCTTCAAATGGTTCCCAATTAGCACCATATTTTTTATCGCTTGTGCTGAGCATCATTTGGTGTGCTCCTTTGCATTCCATTTCTAAGAGAAGGCTGTATTTGCGGGCAAATTTGTTGCCCCCATCTACTAATAAGGTTGGCTTAGCTTCTTGAGCCCAAAGCCCATTAATTGCTAAAAAGGTTAATAAGAAAGTAATACTATTTTTCATAACTGTTTGGTTATTCACTTTTGTGGTATGAAGTCTGGTTGACATGTTTTAATTTTTAACTAGGGCAAATTTTATTTATTGCATTTTTTTGGAGTGGAGGGAATGTTAGAAATGGAATTTTCAAAAAATTAGAGCGGGTGTCCACCTCTTCAAAAGAAAAGGCTTCATAAGTGAATAAAAGCATGCAATTTTCGTATAAATATATGGTGCGCTCAGCCTTAAAAATATGGTGATGCCTCCAGCTTTATAGCCAAATAACTTCGACACTTAAGGTTACCAATATTAAGTTTTTTACAGAAAAGCTATTTCTAGTTTAGTATTTGATACATACTAGGAACGTCTGTATTTTATTAGAAAGAGCAAATTTCAATTCATGTGTTCAGTTTTATGAGACATACTTTATTTCTATTATTTATAACGTTTTTGGTTACAAATAAGGCTTCTGGACAAGGAGAGTTCTACACATTCAGTATGCTTTCCCAAGAATCGGTTAACATAGTAGGTGAGCCTGTGGTTGCCGGTTTTGTAGAAGAGGCGGATACGTCCTACACTGTCTACAAGAACTGTAGCGTGGACTTCAAGACTTATTTTGTGAACGGTGCTCAGTACGATAATATATTTAATCCCAACCCAACGGGACTTTATCTCAACAACCAGCATTTTGTGTATTACTGTGGTATTGAAATGTCGATCAGGCAAAATTATAATAACATCTTAGATGTGAAAGAATTTAGCTACCTAGGTAAGTCGTACCTCATGATCATCAACTTTAGAGAGGATTGTGATGGGGAAGGGTGTAGGTACAGATGCTACAATGTGTTTGACATAACAAAACCTGAAAAAATAATTCAAGTATCTTTTTCTAGTCTTTTTGAGGGGATCGATACTTTTGGCGAATTCAATAGTGACGGTATTATCGATTTTGTGAGAGTGGCTCCCAAGGCTTCACCAGATGCTAAAGAAGGGAAGGAGAATTTTTTGGTGACAATTTATACGATTCCCCGTAGGACAGCCAAGCAACTTACCAATGGAGATGGTCATGCAAATTATCTTTATATTGAAGCCGATCCAGAAATTCAAAGCTTCCAGATTTTGCAGGCAGATTGGCTTGTTCCAGTGAAAGACACCACGGGAAACATAGCTGAAAACTCCTCTTATTTTGCTCCATATATTTCATTTGACCCTCTTTATAGGTATCTGTACACTCCCGATGGAGTAAGGGTAGAGAAAAATAAATGGTCTGTTTTTGTTCGCTCTTTGGGTGACTTGGAAGCAGCACAAGGCTTGTGTAGGAGGTTGTCACAAAAGAAGCTTGGGGATGCCTATATCATGATTGATCAGTATAGCGGGGACATAAAATTTGAGGTGTTTGTTGGGAATTTTGTGAGTAAAAAAACTGCCGAACAATATTTTGAAAAGTTGAAAGAGGAGGACATGGAAGTGAAGTTGAGAGACCTAAGAAATGGGTACTAGAGAGTGATCATCAATGAGTTTACCCAAATAAATTTCCTTTGCCTTTACAGTTATCTATTAATCCTTCGTTGAGAAGGGTATAAAAGTGAACGGGCTTTTTGATTGCATAATTCGCTAGTGTACTTCCAAAAGTTCTTTTAATGCATTTGACTTTACACATTGCTGTAGTGGGTTCCCTTGTCAATATAAGTTGGTCAGATCAAAAAAATAAACTGATATATTCAAAATGAAACAAATCAAAATTTCCCTAGTCCTTATCTTTTGTTTTTTGCTGAATTCATTTGCTTGGGCTCAATCTGAAGCGGAAGATTTAGCAGATCAAGCTACTCAGTTGATCACAAACCATCGCTATGAAGAAGCAATAGTTATGTTAGATCAGGCAATTAAGAAGGATCCAAAATATGCAAAGGCTTATTTTAAGAAGGCTAATTGTTACATAGGTCTTTCAAAATTCAAAAATGCTATTCAAGAAATGGAACGTGCCGTAAAAGTTAAGCCAGATTACTACGAGGCTTACGAGGTATTGGGAAATTTGTATGCTCAGTTCAGGAATGCTCCAAAATCTGTAAAAAACTATGAAAGTGCTTTTGCCAACGACAATAATGTTGAAAACAGACTTAAATACAAATTACAGATAGTTGACATCCTTTTTACAGTACAGCAACACCAACAAATTTTAGCTCATATAGAAGATGCAAAAAAACTAGGGATCAATAGTTTTGACTTGAAGTTTTTAGAGGCTCAGTACTTTAACTACATTGGTGATTATAAAACAGCATCTGATTTGCTTGCAAAGATTATAAATGAAGTACCAGAAGTAGAAGGCAACGAGAAGTATTTCTTTGAACTTGGGTATGCTTATCACAAAATGGGAGAGTATGCTAAAGGGGAAGAATATTTCAAAAAAGCAGACAACGGAGAGTATAAAGTTAAAATCAGGCAATTTACCCCAGAGCATTATTTGGAAGTCGCTGAGGTGTATTTTTCGGTTTACGAATATGGTAAAAGTGAAGATTACTTAAAGCTAGCTCAGAAGATAAATCCAACTACCGATGGAGCATTGGACTTGGAGGCAAAATTGGCAGCAGTTAAAACTAGTAAGACGAAGCTTATTGAAGTGGCTGAAAAGCAGCTTGTTCAAGCAGAAAAAGATGGCAATGTTCAGCCTGATAAGTACTATGAGTTAGCAGTTTTGTTTTTTCAAAACGAAGAATACTCAGATGCCCTAGAGCAGTGTGCTAAATATAATTCCATAAGTACAAGAGATTATAAAGCGATGTTCTTGCAAGTGGCATGTGAGTATAAATTGAAACAACCAGAGTCTGCAACAGAAATGTTGAGCAGGTCTGTAAAGAATCCAAAATTAACTCCTGAAATTAAGGCAAAATTCAATTTCTTGATAGGTCTTTCTTACGAAAGCGCTGGAAACTACGATCAGGCGGAAGGTTTTTTCCGAAGTGCGGCAAAAGGTCCATTCAGAGGTGCTGCTGCAATTGAGCTAGAAGAAGTGTTCAAATCAAAGCAAAAGAAAGCTGGTGCTTACTAGATTGGTATTTGGACTAAAACATAAAAGAAAAGGCGACCAAATAGGTCGCCTTTTTTGTGTAAAATAAAAAGTATTTCTTATAAAACTTTGGTAACGCCTGGAATAGCGGATGGATAGAAGCCATCTGAATCAGGAAGAATAGGAGGTTCAGCATCAAATGCAAACTTTTTCGGCATAAGACTAAGGTCAGAGTTCAATGCATCATCCCACTCTATCAGCTGCCCAGAATAGGTAGCTAACCTACCCAAAATTGCTGTCATGGTGCTTTTTGCGCCATTTTCAGCATCAGCATATTTATATTCGCCTTTTGCTATAGCGTCAAAAAGTTCATCATGCTCTTGTTGGTAGGGGTTTGGATCATCTCTGTCCCTATGGCTCCAGATCACGTTTCCTTTCAGATCGGTGATACTTGTTTTGCCTTGAGTACTAGCCCTACCTTTTGTTCCATGAAGAAACTCTGAAACTCGGTTCATACATCCTTTTATATGGCGGCACTGGCTCGATAAGATGCTTCCATCCTCATATTCAAATTCAACAAAGTGGTGGTCAAAAATTTCACCATTTTCCTTGCCTTTTCTTACTTCTCTTCCTCCCATTCCCTGTGCTCTTACCGGGTAGCTTTGCTTGGCCCAGTTTACAACATCAAGGTTATGAACATGTTGTTCTGCTATATGGTCTCCGCATAACCAATTGAAATAATACCAGTTGCGCATTTGGTATTCCATTTCGGTCATGCCTTCTTTTCTTGGTCTTACCCAAACTCCGCCACCATTCCAGTAAGCTTGAGCCGAAGTAATTTCTCCAATAGCTCCATCGTGGACTCGCTTCATCAACTCACGATAGTTGGTTTGATAATGGCGTTGAAGGCCAACCACTACATTGAGCTTCTTTTGCTTCGCTTTTTCAGCAGTAGCCAACACTTTTCTGATTCCGGGAGCATCGGTAGCCACAGGTTTTTCCATGAAAATATGCTTTCCTTGTTCAATGGCATATTCGAAGTGGATAGGGCGGAAGCCTGGAGGGGTAGCCAATATAACTACATCGGCCATATCTATGGCTTTTTTATAGCCATCAAAACCAACAAATTTACTTTTCTTTTTAACGGCAACTTTTTCGTCGGCATTATAGCCTTCTTGTTTCATTATATTGCCTAAGCTTGTTTCTAACCTGTCCTCAAAAGCATCACACATTGCTACTAGTTTCAGGTTTTGTTTTGTGCTTAGCGCTTGTACGGCTGCTCCGGTTCCTCTACCTCCACAACCAACTAAGGCTATCTTGATAGTATCATCAACCGATGAGTTATAGGTTGAGGTGGTAGCATTTGACACAAGTGGAGTCATAATAATTCCTCCTGCAGCAGCTGCAGCTCCTTTTACGAAATCTCTTCTGAGGATTCCCGTTTTTTTCCTTTCCATTTTCTAAGGGTTTGTGAATGATATAATTAGTTCAAGTAAAAAAATATTGATAACTCTTCTAGTTAAGAAGAAATTAATATCGCTAGTTATAAATGAAATTTAGTGAAAACAGCCCGTGACCTTAGCCTTCGTCCAGTACTTTCATCCAGAATTCCATCATTTCATCAGGAGTCAGTTGTTTCTTCGGGCGAATTATCCTAAAGCCCACAAAAGGGGAGTCTGTATTCCACCAATAGCTTTTGGGGATTTGGGGGTCACGTCTTTTCCACTTCATACTTGATTCGGTACGAGCTGCTGATCTCAGCGCATCAGGATCATCGTTCCAAGAGCCACCTCTCACCGTTCTAGGGTGGAGTTTAGTTGGCTGAGCCCAAGGGCTTGTTCCCTCTTCTATTGTAGTATAAAAATCTTCTGAATATTGGTCCAGTGTCCATTCGGCTACATTCCCATGCATATCGTAAAGTCCCCAAGGATTTGGTTTCTTTTCTCCCACTTTGTGGTAAGTATCGTTGCAGTTTTCGTAGTGCCAAGCATAAGCATCTAGGCTATCCACTTCGTCGCCAAAAGAGTAAGCTGTGTTAGTGCCTGCTCGGCAAGCATATTCCCATTCGGCTTCAGTGGGAAGACGATAGAACACTCCAGTTTTTTCTGAAAGCCACTTGCAGTACATAAGTGCGGCAAATTGTGTCATACTTGCTGCTGGATAACCATATTTCCCCATTCCAAACGTAGGATCTTCGTAAGGGGGGCTGGGACGTGTTACACCAGCTCCACCAGCGCCCATGTATTCAGAACCGTCTTCGTTCACATCAAGTACCGCTTCTCTAAAAACTTCGTACTCGCCAAATGTTACTTCATGCACACCCATCCAAAACGGTTCAATTGCCATCTTTTTTTGCGGCCCTTCGTCCTCTTTTCTATTAGCTTCGGTTTCGGGGCTTCCCAGTAAAAATTCTCCACCTTCAATAGGCGTCATGTTAAAAGAAATTTTCGAGTTAGGGATGGTTTGTTCGTAGGGTTCAAATGGGATTTCTTCTTGCCCAAAAGCAGAAAATACTGTTATGAGCAGGATTGAGAAAAGAGCTAGTCTTTTTAATAAATTTATCATCGATTATGTCTTTTAATTTTTGGTGAAATCTTCCTATTGTTTTGCGGTGATGTCAAAATTGATAGTAACATCGTCACCACATACAATTTGACCAAACATAGCCGAAGGGGGCTTAATGTCGAATTCGGTCATTTTGAGGGTATGAGAGCCCAAGAAGTGTAGGTCTCCATTTTCCATTTTCTGACCTTCAAGCTCTAGTTCAACAGATTTGGTAGTGCCTGCCATGCTTAGGTCTCCTACAGCTTTTACCTTGAATTTGCCAGTAGATTTGTCAATGGTTTGAGTTGTTACTATAGGGGCAGTTGATTTGAAGGTGACTTCAGGGTATTCAGGCTCTTTAAAAGCATTAAAAATTTTGTTGTTCATGGTGGAGCCTCTGCCACCATCCATTGTTTTTACCTTGAAGCTAACTTCTACACTCTTGATCTCATCTCCGTTTTTTGGACCTGATTTTTTTAGAAAAGCCTTCTCGACCACCAGTTTGCCTGTGACATCGGGGACAGTTGTAGTCCATTCATGTAGGGTAGAAGTTCCTTTGATTTCTGCAGAACTTTCTTCTGCGAGGGTGAAGTCTTGAGCCATCAAAGTTTGGGCTGTGATTACCCAAATAAGGCTCATCATTATCAATTTACTAGATAGTTTGAACATTGTGAAAATTATTTAATTAAATAAAAAATGTGTAGCAGCATAATTTGTGAAGTCGGCCGAGAACACGCTGAATGATAACCCTCTAATACTAAGGAGGTAAAATGAGGTGAAATGCCCCCTTTTATTAGAGATATAAATTTAATCTATGTGGAGTAAGCAATGAAAGAAATGGTACTTTAATTTGGCTCGTATGAGTTTTTGTTCGATAAACCACATTATTCTAATAGGGGAGCTGGCATTTGGTGCTGTAAATGGAGTGGCTGATCATTACCTCAACATGGTTTGCTGATAATGAAAAAAATGAGGGCTTGAGTTTTTATCAAGCCCTATTGCTAAGGTTTGTCCAAAAGCCAGCTTTTTAGCTTGTGGAACACAATGAGATTGCCTAAATACTATCTCTAGTGGGATTTGGATTATTTTTTCTTCTCTTTGACGCTTTCCTGTACTAGCCCATTTTTTTTCAATTTTTCAAAGAGTTCAGGCCTTCTTTTTTTAGTTCGTTTAATAGATTCCTCTAGTCTCCATGCTTCTATTTTTGCATCGTTGCCAGAGCGCACTATTTCGGGGACAGCCATTCCTTTGTATTCCGCAGGCCGGGTATAAACGGGAGGTGCTACCAAATCGTCTTGAAAAGAATCGGTAAGGGCAGAAGTCTCATCGGAAAGTACGCCAGGGAGTAAACGGATGATGGCATCTGCAACTACGGCAGCGGCAAGTTCTCCACCTGAGAGTACATAATCGCCAATACTGATTTCCTTAGTGATAAAATGCTCTCTCACTCGTTCGTCCACGCCTTTGTAATGCCCGCAGAGGATAATCAAGTTCTTCTGGAGGGAAAGTTGGTTTGCTGTTTTTTGTTCAAACTGCTCGCCGTCAGGAGTCATGTAGATTACCTCGTCGTAGTCTCTTTCCTCTTTCAATTTGCTTATGCAGCGGTCAATCGGCTCTATCATCATTACCATGCCTGCGCCTGCGCCAAAAGCATAGTCGTCAATTTGCTTGTGCTTCATGGTAGAATATTCCCGAAGGTCGTGGATATGCACTTCTACCACCCCTTTTTGCTGGGCGCGGTGCAAAATGGACTGGTTGAAAGGGCTTTCCAATAATTTTGGTAGGCAAGTGATGATATCTATTCGCATGTTCTTACTGCAATTTTTTTGGTGCAAAAATAGAGGAAGTGGAGGACAAAAAAGAACCTTGTGTTTTCGAAGGAAAAATAGGGCACAAAAAAAGCCCGGCATTGCCGAGCTTTCCTATGAAATTATGAGTACAAAAGACTAAATCAATGATGCGATTTTGTCTCCTACTTCAGTAGTCGAGTAGTTTTTCTCTGGGTTGATATCAACCGTTACAAAACCGGTGTTCAAGGCTTCTTCTACAGCATCCCTAATTGCTTTTGCTTCTTCTACCATATCGAAAGAAGTTTCTAGCAACATAGCAGCTGAAAGGATAGAGGCCATAGGGTTAGCTATATTTTTGCCAGCAGCCTGTGGGTAAGAACCGTGGATAGGCTCGTATAAGCCCAAACCGCTTCCAATAGAAGCAGAAGGCAACATGCCCAATGAGCCAGCAATTACAGAAGCTTCATCGGTGATGATGTCACCAAATAAGTTTTCGGTTAAGATTACATCGAACTGAGAAGGGTTCAAGATCAACTGCATAGCAGCGTTATCTACAAACAAGAACTCCAATTTTACCTCAGGGTAGTTTTCTGCGGCAAACTTAGTCACTACTTCTCTCCAAAGCCTTGAAGTTACCAACACGTTTGCCTTATCTACTAAGGTAACGAGGTTTCTTCTCTTCTTAGCAGCTTCAAAAGCGAGCTTAGAAATTCTGATGATTTCTTCTTCGGTGTAGATGCTGGTTTCAAAAGCAGTTTTTCCATCTTCAGATCTGCCTCTTGGAGAACCGAAATATAGCCCTCCAGTCAATTCTCTAAACACCAAGATATCTGTTCCGCTGATGCGGTCAGCTTTTAGAGGAGAAGCTTCTTCCAATACTTTGTAGCTCTGAACGGGGCGCAAGTTGGCAAAAAGGCCCAACATTTTCCTCATTCTCAATAAACCTTGCTCTGGGCGTACAGGTGCAGTAGGATCATTGTCATATTTTGGGTGGCCAATAGCTCCGAAAAGAACAGCATCTGAGTTTTTACAAACTTCGTAAGTCTCATTTGGAAAAGGGTCGCCAGTTTCGTCGATGGCCACAGCGCCTACCAAAGCTTCAGTGAAGTTGAACTCATGACCAAATTTTGCAGCTACTGCGTTTAATACTTTTACTCCTTCTGCGGCAACTTCAGGGCCTATGCCATCGCCACCAAGTAATCCTATATTTTTTTTCATTTCAATCGGACTTAAAAAAACTGCCCAAGGTAAAGGCGAGCCTAATCCTTGGGCAAAAGAATTTATTTTAGAATTTTATTTTACTGTCTTCGTATGCCTCTATTTTGTCTTTTAGGCTTAAGATATAGTCTATATCATCATAGCCATTGATCATACAGGTTTTTTTGTACTCGTCTATTTCAAAAGACTCTGACTCGCCAGTACTCAAAATAGTAATGGTTTGGTTCACAAGGTCAATTTTGAATTCTGTTTTATGGTCACTTTCAATTGCTTTGAAAATTGTGCCCAAAAATGCTTCAGAAACCTGTACAGGTAGCAAGCCATTGTTCAAGGCATTGCCTTTGAAAATATCGGCAAAGAAAGAAGAAATAACTACTTTAAAAGGATAATCCCTTATAGCCCAAGCAGCGTGCTCACGAGAAGAACCGCTACCAAAGTTTTTTCCACCAACCAATATTTCGCCAGCGTAAGTAGAGTCATTCAACACAAAATCCTCTTTTGGCGAACCATCTGGGTTGTATCTCCAATCTCTGAAAAGGTTTTCCCCAAAACCATCTCTGGTAGTGGCCTTCAAAAATCTAGCTGGTATAATCTGGTCTGTATCTACATCTTCCACTTGCAAAGGAACTGCAGTAGAAACTAATGTTTGAAATTTTTCCATTATTTAAACTGTATTTTAAAATTTTGAACAAGGATGAATGAAACTGATAGAAATGGCAGCTTAGTTGCTTTCTCTCACATCAGTGATGTACCCATTGATAGCAGCGGCTGCTACAGTAAGTGGGCTGGCCAATAAAGTTCTGGCACCTGGTCCTTGTCTTCCTTCAAAGTTTCTGTTTGACGTAGAAATGCTGTACTGCCCTTTAGGAACTTTATCATCATTCATAGCCAAACATGCTGAGCAACCTGGTTCACGGAATTTGAAACCAGCTTCTTCAATAATCTTATCCAATCCTTCTTCCTTTGCTTGTTTTTCAACAAGTTTAGAACCTGGAACTATAAGGTCGTTAATGTGCTCGGCCTTTTTCTTTCCTTTCACATAATCGGCAAAAATTCTCAAATCTTCTATTCTGCCGTTGGTACAGCTTCCCAAGAAAATCCAGTCGATTTTTTTGCCTAGCATTTTATCGCCAGGGGCAAAACCCATGTAATCCAAAGATTTCTTGAACGTGATTTGGTTGTTTTCTCCGTCGATGGTGTCCAACGTAGGGATTGAACTATCAACTTTTACGCCCATGCCAGGGTTGGTACCGTAAGTTACCATTGGGGCAATATCCGCAGCGTCGATGTAAAGCTCTTTGTCAAACTTCGCATCGTCATCAGATTTCAATGTGCTCCAGTAAGCAACTGCTTTGTCCCAACCTTCGCCTTTTGGTGCGAATTCTCTTCCTTGTATATACTCAAAAGTAGTTTGGTCAGGAGCTATCATGCCACCTCTCGCGCCCATCTCAATAGACATGTTACAGATGGTCATCCTTGCTTCCATAGAAAGAGCTTCGATCGCCGTGCCACAGAATTCTACAAAATAACCTGTACCTCCCGAAGAAGAAATTTTAGAGATGATGTAAAGGATAATATCTTTTGAAAGAACTCCTTTGGACAAAGTACCATCTATTTGGATTTTCATGGTTTTTGGCTTAGCCTGTAAAAGGCACTGAGTAGCCAAAACACTTTCCACTTGGCTAGTGCCAATTCCGAAAGCAATAGAACCAAATGCACCGTGAGTAGAAGTGTGAGAATCGCCACATACTATCGTCATGCCTGGTTGAGTAATACCTAGCTCAGGACCGATGATATGAACAATACCGTGGTACTTGTGCCCTAGGCCAAACATCTGTACGCCATATTTCTCGCAGTTGTCTTTCAACTTTGCTACTTGTAGCCTTGAAAGCTCTTCTTGGATAGGCAAATGTTGGTTTTCTGTAGGAACGTTATGGTCAGGTGTTGCTACTGTATTTTGAGGGCGAAAGGCTTTAATGCCTCTTTTTTCGAGCCCAGAAAAAGCCTGAGGACTGGTCACTTCGTGCACTAAGTGCTTGTCGATATATAGAATATGGGTAGTATCATTAATGCTGTGAACAACATGTGCATCCCACACTTTTTCGAACAGAGTTTTTCCCATTATCTGTAAAGTTTTAATTATATTGAAATAAGTATAAAGTTTTATGACCAAAACAAATGAGCGAACTCATTTGTGAGCGGCTTATTCAAAAGCCTTGGAGTTTAGTTTTGGGGTAAAAAAATTCAGCTTGCATCCCTCAGTTAAATTTGAAGTTTGCTAAGCTGCTTTGAGTCACCGTTGCGAAAACTACTCCTAAAAGTCTAGCTTTTCTGCCTAATTCTCTCTTTTAGAATTTTCATTGAATAGCCGCTAGTACTTAATGATTTTTCAAATATACTCTAAAAAAAATTATCTTGTGACAAGAGAATTGATGATCCTATGCTAATTCTGCAATAACAGTTTGCCCACCTACGGTTTTCTGTTCAAGGGAGACTTTAACTTCTGCATCAAGAGGCAAAAATATATCTACCCTTGATCCAAACTTAATGAAGCCAAATTCTTCACCTTGGTCTACCTTGTCTCCTTCATTTATGTACCACCTAATTCGGCGGGCCATAGCGCCGGCTATTTGTCTAAAGAGAATTTCTATTCCGCTTTCATGTTGGACTACCGTGGTCGTACGCTCATTTTCAGTACTAGATTTTGGGTGCCACGCTACCAAATATTTGCCCGGGTGGTATTTAAAATACTTAACTATTCCAGCAATAGGGTTTCTGTTGATATGTACATTTACTGGGGACATAAAAATAGAGACTTGCCTACGTGCTTCTTTGAAATATTCGTTTTCTACTGTTTCTTCTATCACTACAACTTTTCCGTCGGCAGGGGCAATAACATGTTTGGTATTGACTGGCACAATCCTTTTAGGGCTTCTGAAGAACTGAAGGATAAGCAAGAAAAATACAAGGCTTGCCGTAGCAGTGAGGTAATATATCCACGCTGGGTCAGGGAAAAAGGTTTTTACGCCAACCGTAATTGCGCCTAGCACAACTAAGGTTACTATCAAAATGAGATGCCCTTCCTTATGAATGGTCATAGATTTATGCTGTCTTTGGATTATTTAAATAGTGTAAAAAGAAAGGGGCGAACCCCTTTCCGTTTTGCAAAGTTAATAGCTTCCACGGAGTTTATTTGTTTCCGCTACTTTAGAAATAGCAACTATATAGGCTGCGATTCTCATAGTGACGTCATATTTTACAGAAGTCTGGTAAACCCTTTCAAAAGATTCTTTCATAATTCTGTCCATTCGGCGGTTTACCCGCTCTTGTGTCCATTTGTAGCCTAAGCGGTTTTGTACCCACTCAAAATAAGAAACTGTTACTCCGCCTGCATTTGCCAAAATATCCGGCACTACCCTCGTTCCCTTTCCATAAATAATAGGGTCGGCTTTAGCTGTCATTGGTCCGTTAGCACCTTCTACTATCAGCTTGGCATTTATCCTATGTGCATTGACAGGGGTAATTACGTCTTCTTTAGCTGCTGGCACTAGTAAATCGACCTCTAGTTCTAGTAGCTCTTCGTTGGTGATAAGCTCGCCGCCGTCAAACCCTGCTAATGTATTATTATGCTCTTTTTTATATTCCAGTGCTTTCTTGATATCAATGCCATTTGCATTATAAAAAGCGCCTGTATGATCACTTATACCTAAGATTTTCACTCCTCTTTCTGCTAGCAAACTTGCCGCATGACTACCTACATTACCAAAACCTTGTACAGCGCAAGTAGCTTTTGCTGGAATAATCCTTATTTTTTCCATCGCTACCAACGCAGAAACCATCACGCCTCGCCCTGTAGCTTCAGCTCTACCAAGCGAGCCTCCTAGTACCAAAGGTTTTCCTGTAACTACGGCATTTACTGTTTTTCCATTGGCTTTTGAGTATTCATCCATAATCCAAGCCATTTCTTGAGGCCCGGTTCCCATATCAGGAGCAGGTATGTCGAGTTCAGGCCCAAAAATTTGGTACATAGATACTGTATATGCTCGGGTCAGCCTTTCTAGCTCAGCTTGGGACATCTCCCATGGAGTACAGGTAATTCCACCTTTTGCACCGCCATAAGGGATATCAACTACGGCACATTTCCAGGTCATCCATGCAGCCAAGGCTTTTACCTCGTCAAGGTTTACGCCGGGATCGTAGCGCACGCCACCTTTTGAGGGACCCAGCGTATCGGAATGGATCACACGGTAGCCTTCAAATACTCTTTTGCTACCATCGTCCATAGTGATAGGTAGGGAAACTATTACCTGTTTTGAGGGGCTTTTCAGCACTTCGTACGTTTCTCGGTCTAGCCCTAGTTTTTGGGCCGCAATGTCAAACCTTGACATCATTGATTCAAACGGGTTCTCCTTGTCTTTTATAGGAGCGGGTTCGATATATGCCATAATTGTCTTTTTATAAGGTGATTATGTGTGTTATATTGGTGTTTGCAAATTAAGTTGGATTATTTTGAAAAGGAATAATTTTTTAAGGAACTCTTATACAAAACTTGCCTTTTTATAATAAGTATTTGTTAGTACGCTATTTGATAACCTTATGGGCATGGATAAAAGGATAATTAAAGCAGTTTTGGTGGTGGTAGGGTTGTTCGCTTTCTACAAAGTAGTGCCACGAAATTCTGCATTGGACTCTCCTCAGATTATAGGAAAGGTTAATCCTATAGTAGAACTTGAGCACAAGGTATTTGAAAGTGTCGATGCAGAGGAGAAACGTGAAAAAATTGTGACCTATTCTCAATTTTTTTTGGGAGTGCCCTATAAGTATGCTGCAACAGACCCTAAAGTAGGTTTTGATTGTTCTGGCTTTGTTTATTATGTGTTCAAACATTTTAATGTTTCAGTTCCGCGGTCATCTTCGGTTTTTCAAACTTTTGGAGAAGAGGTTTCTATAGAAGATGCCCAAAAAGCAGATATTATTGTATTTACAGGTACAGACCATACCAAGCAAAAAGCGGGTCATGTTGGCATAGTGATAGGAAATGAAGATGGGAAATTGACCTTTATCCACGCTTCCTCATCTAAAAAAAGAAATGGTGTGGTAACCAATGTATTACAAGAAGGCTTACGTTACCAGCAGAGGTTTATGAGCATTAGGCGGGTGATAAAATAGTGGTTTGCGACTGGTTTTATGAAGGTTAAAGTTAATATTTCTCTTATATTTGTTTTGAAGTTAAGAAGGTGCTAATTTTACTTCAAATAGTGCAATTAAGCTTTTTTCAGGTGGTTAAGGGCAGTTTCTTTCCTTAATATGTAATGATTATCTGCTTGTTGCTCATTATTTTAGGCTGTAAATTTGTTATACTTGCATAAAAAATTATTCACAAAATGACTAAAACAAGACTCTTTTCGTACGCTCTCATTCCCATCATTGTAATACTAGGTTGGGGACTTTACAGGAGCATCGCTGGTAAAATCGAATTGGCTGAGAATATCAAAAAGTCAGAGAGCCAGGTTATCGCTAAGCTGTTAATGATCAGGGAAGCTGAAAAAGCTTACATGACGAAATATGGTGATTTTACAAGCAGCTTTGATACGCTCGCGAGTTTTATCAAAGAAGATTCGTTATTTATCATCGAGAAAAAGGAGATTATCCAGCCTCGTACCAAAAATGACCCATTGTACTGGACGAATACTGATAGTATCAGGATAGAAATGGATACCATTGGAGTAGAGATGGTTGATGAAAAACTTTTCCCAAAGGATAAATTTCCTAACTTCAACCCAGACATGATAGCATATGTACCTGGCTACGATATATCGGAAGGGAAGAAATTTGAAATTTATACTGGTGAGGTAGATAAAGGTGGTGTTAAAGTTGACGTGATTGAAGTTGTCGACCCTTATCCGCTTGACCCAACCAGAAGTGATGATCACCCTAGCCGTATTCGTTGGAATTTGCGTTTTGGGTCTAAAACTGATGTAACCCTTTCAGGAAACTGGGAATAATTTTGGAAAACACTTTGAAAGAAACAGGAGCGTACAGGATTCAAGATCCTTCATTTGATATCCTCAAGATGGATAGCTACCAGCTTTTAATAAAGTTTGGGGCGAGTAGTTCTACGGTAGCGGTCTTTGAGAAAGAGTCCAACAAATTCCTTTTCGCTGAAAGTTTTCTTTATGATAATGCGGAGTCTGACACGTCAATGGTGGTCAGACTCCAAAATATATGGAACAACCATGAGTACCTGATAGCAAGCTTTTGGAAAGAAGTTGTGCTTATACCGGTCAATACTCATTTCACAATCGTTCCTTCAAAAGTTTTTTCAGAAGAGCAATCTTCTGATTATCTCAAGCTCAATACCCGAATTTCCCAATCTAAAGAGCATGTATTTTCCCAAGAGCTCTCTTCTATAGAAAGCACTGCCGTATTTGCTATTGGGTCGGAGCTTTATGATTGGTTTAAAGAAATTTATCCTCAAGCAGAAATAAAATGCTCTCATTTGGCATCTTCATTTCTAATGGGTATCTCAAGTGCTATTCCATCTTCTAGCAACACTATTTACGTGAACACATCTGGCAAACTTATGTCAGTGGCAGTTGTGCAAGATGGGAAACTTAAGTTTGTGAATAATTTTGAGTACCATCGTTCTCCCGAAGATTTCAACTACTTTGTATTGTTGGTGATCAGTGAGCTTGGGTTGTCCCAAGAAACGGTAGACGTGAAAGTTTGGGGAGATATCAGCGAGACTACCCTGCAAATGGATGTGCTTAAAACTTATGTAAAAAGTTTGAGCTTTGGGGACAGGCCAGCCGAATTTACATTCACAGTACCGTTCAATGATATTCCCAATCATTTCAATTTAGATATTTATAGCGCTACCCGTCGTTAATGATGAGCAGAATCGCCTTGTTTCCAGGTTCTTTTGATCCCTTTACAAAAGGGCATGCGGATGTCGTGCACCGAGGTTCAAAAATCTTCGATCAAGTGATAGTTTCAGTTGGGCACAATGCTCAGAAAAAACGTTTTTTCCCTGTAGAAGTGATGGTGGAAAAGATATCTGAAGCATTTGCTGGACAAGATAATGTGAAGGTGGTAGCTTATGAAGAGCTTACCGCAGAGCTCGCAAAAAAATTAAAAGCCAAGTTCCTGCTCAGGGGATTGAGAAATACGACCGATTTTGAATACGAAAACACTATTGCCCAAGTCAACCGTCATATTTTTGATGACTTGGAGACAGTTTTCCTCATTACATCTCCCAAATATGCTTATATCAACTCCACTATAGTGAGAGAAATTTATAGGTTTGGGCAAAACGTAGATGAATTCCTTCCATACAATTTGTAATCCCCTAGTTCGTCCTCCCAATAAACTTTTGGAAGGATTCCTTATGCCAAAATAATAGTGCTTGTCGGAGCTTGGGCTCAAATTATTTGTATCTTTACTTGTTTGAATTATCTCTTGTAGATAAATTCAAGGAATTTAATTTTATATAAGCAAGGCAAAGTATCTTATCAGATGGTTTTTGGATATCAAGGACTTAAATTAAGCCAGCCTGCTTATTTCTTAATTGACTTATAAAATAAGTATAGATATGGGATGTGGATCTTGTGCAACGGGAAGCTGTGGAACAATCGCCGAGGCGAAAACAGATGCCCCAGTAGTAGAAGGATGCACCCGAGGATGTGGAAAATTAAACTCTTTTGATTGGCTGGGCGACATGTCATTGCCAAGTCTTGAGCAATTTAACATTGTAGAGGTTAAATTTAAAGGAGGAAGAAAAGATTTTTTCCGAAATATCCAAGGGATAAATGTAGAAATAGGTGACCCTGTAGTGGTCGAAATGCAAAATGGGCATCATGTAGGCTACGTGTCGCTCAGAGGCGAGCTTGTGAGGCTTCAAATGCGCAAAAAGGGTGTCAAAGATGATGACGATGTAAAAGTCATTTATCGAAAAGCGACCCAAAAAGACTTGGAGAAATATGACCAAGTATCTAAACGGGAAGTACCAACTATGTTCCGAACAAGGGAGATAATTGAAAAGCTCGATCTTAAGATGAAGCTCTCAGATGTAGAGTTCCAAGCCGATAATTCTAAAGCCACTTTTTATTATTCAGCCGATGAGCGGGTTGATTTCCGCGAGCTTATTAAAATGATAGCTGGTGAATTCAAACTCAGGGTCGAAATGCGCCAAATTAGTTTGAGGCAAGAAGCTAGCCGCCTTGGGGGCATTGGCTCTTGCGGCAGGGAACTATGCTGCTCAACTTGGCTTACCGACTTCAAAACGGTTTCTACAGGTGCTGCTAGGTACCAAAACCTCTCATTGAACCCTGCAAAGCTTTCTGGCCAGTGCGGAAGGTTGAAGTGCTGTCTCAATTATGAGCTGGAAACCTACATGGATGCTTTGATAGATATTCCCAAGCTAGATGCGAAGCTGAAGACTTCCAAAGGCGAAGCCAGCTTGCAAAAGGTTGATATATTTAAAAAGATCATGTGGTTTAGCTTCGATACCGAAAGTACTTGGTTTCCAATAGCGGCCAGCAAGGTGAAGGAAATTATAGAGCTAAATAAAAAGGGCGATACCTATGAGGTAGAAAAAGCGGACTTGCCAGAGGAAGTAACCATTGGGAAAGGATCGGCTACTATCAATAATGAAGATATCGACAGGCTAGACAAGAAGCTCAATGCAGACTCGAAGAAGAAGAAAAGGAAAAAGAAGAAGAAAGGAGGAGGTAACCCTTCGGCAACTGTAGGCCAAGGGCAACAGCAAGGTCAGGGTAAACAGGGCAATCCTAATAATCCGCAGAAATCCCAAAGAGGGGGGCAGAGGTCTAGGAAGCAGCAGCCTAATAATAAACAGGCTAACCAAAGAGGGGGAAAGCCTCAACAAGGCCAGCTTAAAAAAACGGATGGTAACCAAGCGCCAAGTGCTACTCCTCCCCAAGGTCAAAAAAATGACAACCAACAGGGGCAAGAAAACAAAGGTTCGGGAGGAAAGCGCAGGTACAGAGGGCGTAACAAGAGGAATAATAATAGGAACAACAAACCCAATAAGCCCGAATAGATTAATTATTCTTAGTAAGAACTGCTTATGAAACTATATTCTTTTTGCATTCTATTTTTTGTGACTTTATGCTTTTCGGCATGTACTGATAGTGCGGTGGTAAGTGAGTTTGAAGACCTTGATAAGGAAGGTTGGGCCATTGACTCTGCCAAGGTCTTCCAATTTGTGGTGGAGGATGAAAATCAAGCTTATGACCTATATTACCATGTGAGGAACGAGATAGATTATCCATTTTATAATTTGTATGTAAAATACGAGCTAAAGGATGGAGAGGGTAAGACCTTGAATAGTAAAATGAGTGAAGTTCTGCTGATGGATGAAAAAACAGGCAGGCCCTTTGGAAGTGGGGGAGGAGGAGTGTACGACCACGAAGTGTTGGTTTTGTCAGACTACTCCTTTCCCAAAAGCGGGGACTATTCTTTTAGCTTGCGGCAGTATATGCGCCGCGATACCTTGCCAAATATCCAAGCGATAGGGTTTAGCCTCAAAAAAGCTAAGAATAAAAATGAATAACGAGCTTTCCCAAAAGCTTAAAGAGATACTTCTTCATGACAAGTGGAGAATGGAAAAATTGGAAGAGGTAAGATCTTTAGGTTTGAATGACTGTTGGATTGGGGCTGGTTTTGTACGCAACAAAGTTTGGGACTTTTCCCATGGTTTCGCCACCTCTTCGCTCCTCAACGATGTGGATGTTATCTATTTTGACCGAAATGATTTTTCCAGAGAAAGAGACTTCGGGTTAGAAAATAAGCTCTTCAAAAATGAATCTTCGGTCAATTGGTCGGTTAAGAACCAAGCAAGAATGCATTCGAAGCACGACCATTCCCCTTATAAAAACTGCGAAGAAGCCATAGGTCATTGGGTAGAAACAGCAACTTGTGTAGCTGTTCGCCTAACTGAAACTGGTGAGCTTGAGCTGATAGCACCTCATGGACTTGAAGACTTGATGAACCTTTGGGTAAAACCTACCGCAGCATTTATCGATTTCCCTCGCAGGGAAATTTACCTCAACAGAATGGAAGAGAAGCAATGGGTAGAAAAGTGGCCAAAACTTCGAGTGTTTCTGTAAAAAAGATCTGTACAGCCCTCTGTGTAATATTTTTTATCAAATACTCTTGTACGAGTGTGGCGAATGAGTAAATCTTCCTGATTTCTGACTCTTACAGTATTTTCCCCATGTAATATCTAATCCTAACAATGCTATTTAAGGCTAAAACTATGGCTTTGAATGGCTTGGTTCAGCGGATGGGAAAAAGCGGTTATCATGTTTCTGTTAATCAAACGTATTAGTAAATGAATGTTAATTCTGCTTGTGCTTCAAGTGCAAGAATATGTTTGACAATAGTAAACTAAGCCAATGTATTATAGTGGGAAATTAGTGATAGACCCCTCTCAGGTGACTGTCATAGAAAGCATGAAACCTAGCTCTTTCGGTGGGTTTTTGATGTATTGCCTAAATGGCGGGGACTCGCCAGAGAAGCAGGAAACCGAAACATTTACAGCGGTATCTATATTGCAGCAGTTCCATAGTGTTTTCAGGTCGTTAGGGTTTCATAATATCATCAAGCTAACCTTAGACGGTAGCGACCACTACATGGATGAAAAAGGAGAGGAGCATGACTTGAAGGAGGCTATTGAAAGTTTTCAGCTTGGCTGCAACCCTAAAAAGGCAACGGGCTTTAATAAATTAGAGTTAGTGTTGGAGCACGATGAGGGCTGTTTCAAGTACTTGGTTTCCATATCTATTTGCCGAATTCATAAGATTGGGGAATATCCGATAAGTATTACCATTAACGGTTTATTGAAAGATTTTACTATTGGTGAGGAGAAAGATTTCATCCAAGTAAAAAAGCAGATTTTCAACATCTCTGAAAATCAAGAAACCTACGACGAATACGTGGCGTTGCGAGGAAAGGAGTTTGCTGAATTTGTGAATAGCAAAGAAAAAAAACTAAAGAAATTTATTAGAATAGACGATGTGGTCAAAAACATAAAGCCTAAACTAATAGCACCAGTTCCAGGTGCCCAAGGTATTCGTTACAGTATTTATGCCGACCCTGCCTTTCATGGGTATGCTGGTATAGACGAGCATTGCTACTATACTACCGTTTGGTACGAAATAGCTAAAAAGCGAAAAATTAAGGTGAAGGAGTTGGATATTTTTGATGAGTTTGGAGGGAAGATAATATGTATTGGTGAAGAGGAATTTTGCCTCGCTACCGATGAGTTTAGCAGTTGGCAAACCAAAGTGAGAGAAACAACCTGATGTTAAAACCCCTGATCAAATTACCGATCAGGGGTTTTAAATTTTTTCTGGAGCTAATAGTATTTTTTCTTCAGCCAAAAGGAAACCCTAACCAGTAATATCAAAGCAGGAACTTCCACCAAAGGACCTATTACCCCGGCAAAAGCTTGCCCAGAGTTCAAACCGAAAACAGCAATGGCTACTGCTATTGCCAATTCAAAATTATTCCCTGCCGCCGTGAAGGCAATCGACGCATTTTTATCATAGGTAGCTCCCATTGCTTTGCTTATGAAAAAGCCGATAATGAACATGATGCCAAAGTAAAATAAAAGTGGGATGGCAATTCGGAAAACGTCCATTGGAATCTGAACAATTAGCTCACCTTTAAGTGAAAACATCACTACAATGGTGAATAAAAGCGCGATAAGCGTTATGGGAGAAATGGTAGGTAAAAATGATGTTTTGTACCATTCTTCACCTTTTAACTTTACTAAAATAACTCGGCTAAGGATACCTGCTAAAAAAGGAATACCCAAATAGATGGCCACACTTTCGGCAATTGTAGCAATTGAAATATCTACGATAGCCCCTTCAAAACCAAACATAGGTGGTAGTTTGGTGATAAAAAGCCAAGCATAAAAACTATAGCCAAATACTTGGAAAATACTATTTAGGGCAACTAGCCCAGCTCCGTATTCGCTACTCCCTTCCGCTAGGTCGTTCCAAACTAACACCATGGCAATACATCTGGCCAAACCGATCAATATCAAGCCGACCATGTATTCTGGATAGTCTTGCAAAAAGGTAATTGCTAAAATGAACATTAGCAAAGGACCTATTATCCAGTTTAGTAACAAAGAGATGGACAATACTTTTACATCTTTAAAAACTTTTGGCAAAAGTTTGTAGTCGACCTTTGCCAAAGGAGGATACATCATCAAAATTAATCCAATGGCTAGTGGAATATTGGTGCTTCCTTGGCTGAATGAGTTGATGAAGTCTGAGCTTTCAGGTAAAAAATAACCGATGCCAACCCCTATAGCCATAGCTAAGAAAATCCATAAGGTAAGGTACTGATCTAAAAAATTGAGCTTTTTTTTCATCGTTTGCTAATCTCTATTTTATGAATAATTTTTTCTTTTGTTATTGATGCCAAGTAGAACATTTCTAGAGCAATAGTTCTTGCTGTTATGTCATATTTTACCATAGCCGATGGCGTGTTATCATAATATCTTGGGTCATCATAGGGAAGAGAATATCTTTCGCTTGATTTTTCGATGATTGGGCATGACTTATCTGCGTCAGAGCAAACCATGACGGCTATAAAATCACTATGAGGGTTTTGGTTGTCAGAATATTTTTTTGAAAAACAAACAAAGGTCTCAATTCCATTTGATATCGAGTAGATAGGGTTAGTGCTTTTATTATCCTTGCTTATACTAAACCCCGCCCTTTCTAAGGCAGCTAATGCATTGTCATGAAATTTTGTCGGGTCAATGCCTCCTGAGAAAGTCTTAACATTTTTTATTCCATAGTAGTAAAAGGCTGTTTGTAGCCATATTTGAGCTAGTTGGCTTCTTCTGGAGTTTTGCGTACATACAAATAGTAAAGAAGAGCTACTGGTTTGGTCAAGCTTGCTAATTATGGTTTCGGAGATATTGTTCAAGACTTCTTTGCGCTCTTTAGAAATCTCAACTGTTGTTTTCTCTAAATCGTTTATGTAGGTATTGAGGCTTTTGTTTAGTTGTTGACCATTAGCATTGCCTCTAATCATTAACAGAATAAATAGAGAAGTTACACTGAGTAAAAAAAGATGTTTCTTCATTTCTTTACAGTTAAAATGCTTTAAAAACTATTTTTATAGATTTATTTTCTCTTTAACTACAGATGCCATATAAAACATTTCTGTAGCTATTTGTAGG
Source organism: Flammeovirgaceae bacterium SG7u.111 (assembly GCA_034044135.1). Classification (NCBI taxonomy): domain Bacteria; kingdom Pseudomonadati; phylum Bacteroidota; class Cytophagia; order Cytophagales; family Flammeovirgaceae; species Flammeovirgaceae bacterium SG7u.111. The sequence continues at coordinate 7,479,234 of CP139021.1, forward strand.
CAACGTTCGTCATATTTAGCTGCTTCATAGTCAGTGCCATCTGCAACTTTTGGATCTTCGTAAGGTATAGGGATTCTCATATTTGCACCTGGTATGAAAGGACAATTTTCATCGGCATGAGAACATGTCATTATAGCTGCAAAGTTTTTTTGAGGATTATATAGGTTGCTATATTTTTTAGAGAAACATTCCATTGAAGGAGCCTTTTCTGCAAAATTCACATTGTAATGCGGATTTTCGCCTCCTGGGTTTTCTACTTGAAATCCTGCTCGTTGGATAGCATCAACCGCTCTTGGGTTAAATGCAGTAGCCTCTGTACCTCCAGAATATGTGAATATTCCTTCGTCAATACCGTAGTAATAGGCTGCGGTAGCTGCCCATATTTGGCTCAAATGGCTTCGGCGGCTATTGTGGGTACATATAAATATTAAGTTGGCAGCTTCGTTTGCTTGCCTTTTTTCATGTACATATGAAGCTAGTGAATCTAAATCCTTTTTTCTCTCTGTAGGAATAGCCTCCATGCCAGTTATTGCGCTATCGATGTATTCGAGTAGTTTTGGGTACATAGTTTTAGGTGTTTGAGCTTTTATTTGATTATTACCTAGTTCCATTGATGTTTCTTGAGTTTCTTTTTTTTGTGAACAGCTTGCCAATAAAAGGGAGAGTATTAACAGAGGAATAATTCTTTTTTCCATTGTAGTTTGATAAAATACGATTTATATATTGTTTAGCAGCAACCTGAGTTCGGCTCACATTGGTTTTGTTTGTTTGCCGCCAAGGCTGCAATTCTAATTCTTGGCTTTTCCGTTGGAATTCCGCAATTATCCTTTGCTAAGCAGTCGGTTTGCTTTGAGGTAAGCAGAAAATCCGTCCCGTTAAATTCTAGCCCATACTTTCCTATCGTATCTCCTTGATGCTCCACTTCAATTTCTAGATCGTCCAACCCAAGGGCTTTTTCAGAAATATGGATAATGGATATTAATTTTTCAGCGCTTAGCCTGTGGTCAAAATCTGTAGCGGTGAAAAGCTGGAAATTAATGACCGATTCTTTTCTGACTGTGCCTCCACAATCGATGAAGTGCTTGTTCACCACCCCCACCTCAGTGACGTGAAAGTGTTCTGGAACTTTTTCCCCATTAGGAAGGTGGAAGTTTACTTCTTGTAATGTGCTTAATGCTTCTTTTACTTCTGTAAGTCTCATATTATCGTTATGTTATTGCAATATTACGATGCTATTGTGCAAAAAAATATTAACAGCAATTATCTGATTTATTAGAGTTGAGCTGATCAAATAAGAAATTAAATTGGGTTTTGATTTGCTCCCAGCAATCTGTATTGATGCAGTAGCTGACTCTAGACCCATCAATTGTTCCTTTTATCACACCAATCTCCTTAAGCTCACGCAAGTGTTGGCTAATAGTCGGTTGGGCTAAGCCTAGTTCCTGAACTAAATCACCATTGATACAAGCATTTGCTTTGAGCAAGTATTGAATGATAGCTACTCGTGCTGGGTGGGCGAATGCTTTTGCAGCTAAAGCCAGCTCATTTTGTTCTTCCGTGAAAAGTTCAGATTTGGTTACTCCCATGATCTATTGAATAATTACATTGCAATATTACGATCAATAGTAATACAAGTCAAGTATTATTCAAAAAATAATTTTGTTGCATATGGCTCATAAGCTACGTTGCCAATAACCTTTTACCTTGAGGGTATTTCGTATCGTGCGTACAGCTTGAAGGCGTTGCCAAGAAAAAAAATAATCAAGGCCTGAAAGTAGAAGGCTATGTGGACTTGGTTGTTAAGAAATTCATTAACCTGGTTTACATGGCTACTAAAAGAAAAAGTATGAACTCTAGGAATTATAATTCCCGAAATATATAATGATATTGTAGTCCTGTTAGGAGTAGAACTTTTATGAAAAATATCGCTTTAAAGTTTTTATAAATAGGTTTTAAGTTGATAAAATATATAAGAGTGTCAGTAAAGGTGTAAGTAATTTTTTTTGGTTGTATCTTAGTTCAGATGATCATAAATGGCTAAAAAATGAAACTCAATTATTATTTGTCAAACAAAGCTGGAAAGGATGGGCAGACAGCTATTCTCATTTACGTCCACATTGATGGGAAAAGAATAATAAAGACTAGTAAGCAAAAAGTCGTATCCGAATATTGGGATAAAGATAGGCAAAGGGCAAAAAGTTCATTTAAGTTTTCTGCGGAATTAAACGATCATCTCTCCAAATTACAAGACGATATTTATAAAAGCATTAAGAGCCTTGAGTCAGAGGGAGTACTTGATGTGGAAAATGTAAAAAAGCATATTGATGAGATAGTAAAAGGTGAGCGAATCAGCGAGGCAAAGCAGGAGGGTGAAGGTTTTTTCTATTGGTTAGATAAATTCATAGAACTTAGGGCAAGCGGTCAAGACAAAACCAATAGAGGACACCAGGTAGGGGAAGGGGCTATAAAGAAATACAGAACCTTTAGGTGGCACTTGAACGGGTTTATGAGCTACTCAAACTATGAAATTTCTTTTGAGAGCATTAACCAACAGTTTTTTGATGAATACATAGACTACTTACTCAAGGTCAAAGAATTAGGCTTGAATACGGTCGGGAAACAAATTGGTACGTTGAAAGCATATTTGAATTGGGCTGTTAGTAAAGGGGTTAACAAAAACCTTGATTTTAAGGGATTTAAGAAGATCAATGAGGAAACAGATCATGTTTATTTGAGTACAGGAGAAATAACTAGGCTTTTTGATCTGGATTTAAGTAAGAATATTAGGTTAGAAAGGGTAAGGGATTTATTTGTAATAGGCTGTATAACTGCTCTGGGTCTTTCCGACTATAAACGAATTTCATGTGATAGTATCAAAAATGGCAAAATTCATATCGTCCTTAAAAAAAGCAATGAGCCTGTTGCCATACCATTGCATCCGTTTGTTAAGCAGATACTAAGTAAATATGAGAGTGCTTTGCCTTCTGTTTCTGATCAAAAGTTCAATGGTTATCTCAAGGAACTTGGGCGGCTTGCAGGGCTTGAGGAAGAGGTACAAGTAAGAAGCTCAAAAGGGGGAGTTCGCAAAGTGCTTACAAAAAAGAAATGGGAACTCATTATCTCAGATACAGCCCGACGATCAGGGGCAATCAATATGTATAAGGCGGGGCTACCGATTTTGGCAATCATGAAAATAACAGGTCATAGGACAGAGACTGGGTTCTTGAAATATATCAATGTCACAAATGAAGAAGATGTTGGTATGCTGGCAAACCATCCTTATTTTAACCCCTTAGCTAAAAGGAAGAAAAATGGTGAGATTACCTATTCATGGTGATGTAGTACAATTAATCCTTATGAAATCTATCCTGTTAGTCAAGCAATATAAATTCAAATGCTGTCAGTAATAGTGTAAGTAAAATAAAATAAAAAAGCCCGATAGAAAGTCTCTATCGGGCTTTTAAGATAGTGTATTGTGGAGCCGGAGGGAGTCGAACCCTCGTCCAGAGAAGGAAAAAGTCAAGCCTTCTACATGCTTAGTCGTACTTTGGATTTTCGTGCTCGCCATAGGTAGACGCCGGACCTATAGGCAAACCTTATCTGCTAGAGTTCACTTAGGCACCGCAGCTTTACCCAAGCTATTCCCGCATTATCGACACCTCGGGCTCACAGCTAGCAGGACAGAAGCTGTGCGAGATGATGGCCGGGGATCATTGATCAACCCTAAGCAAACTAGACTATCAGCCTAATTAAGCAGCCATGGCGTAGTTTTCTTCGCCAATTGTTGTGTAGGACTATCTTTCAAGGCTCTCACCCAATGAGCCTGCATGCTTATACTCGCAATTACTCGACCTGTCAAATCCAGTCGGCCCCATATGCGATCCTTTGCAATTGTGAAACATTCTACAATCAAAAAAGGTTGGCAAAGATAAGAAAAATTCAGTTTAGAGTGTGAGTTTTAAGAATTGAGTTTAAGGAAGGAGTATTGAGCCTAAACTCTTGCTCACAACTCACACTCTTGCTTTTTTTGCTGACCTATATTTTATATACCCAATTGAATTTATCTTCAACGAGTCCCCTTTGAAGACCTGTGAGTTCAGCATGTAACTTATTGGATATTTCCCTTGTGGCTACAGGAGGAAGTTCGTAATCCACGCCATCGTAGTGCAATAGGGAAATATGGGCTACGGTTGCAGCAGTTCCCGCACCAAACATCTCTGTAAGCCTTCCTTCTTTTATAGCAGGTACTATCTCGTCTATGCTGAGTTGTCTTTCTTCAACTTCTATTCCCCAGCTTCTGGCAATATCTAGAATGCTTTTGCGGGTGATACCTGGCAAAACAGTGTCGCTATCTGGGATAGAAACTAGTTTTCCATCTATTACAAATAGGACGTTCATTGTACCCGATTCTTCAATGAATTTGTGGTTTACGCTGTCTGTCCACAGAAGCTGATGGTAGCCTTCTTGCTGGGCAAGGCGGGCAGGGTAAAGCGAGGCAGCATAGTTTCCTGCTACTTTAGCATAGCCTGTCCCCCCTTTGGCTGCTCTTGTATAATGTTGTTCTACTTTTACTTTTACCGGCTCGGAATAATAACTTCCCACAGGCGAGGTAAAGATGATGAACGAATATTTTTCCGAAGGTTTAAGCCCAATGTATTCATCCATGGCGAAAAGGAATGGGCGGATGTAAAGTGCGGCATTTTCATTTTTTGGTACCCAGCCTCTGTCTAAATCAATAAGCTCGTGCAGTCCAGCCATGAACAACTCCGTTGGTACTTCAGGCATGCAGATTCTCTTGGCAGATTCTTGGAGGCGTTTGGCATTTGCCTCGGGCCTGAAAATCAATGCCGATTCTCCATCTGGGCTTTGGAAAGCCTTTAATCCCTCGAAAATAGATTGCCCATAGTGAAGCCCCGATACTGCTGGGCTAAGGCTGAGGTTGCCAAAAGGCACAATTCTATTGTTTTTCCATTGCCCATCCTCAAAGTCTGAAATGAACATGTGGTCAGAGTAGATCTTGCCAAAAGGCGTATTATTAAAATCTACTTGGGGCAAGCGCGATTGGGCCACTTTTTGGGTGGCAATTTCTATCCCGGTCTCAATCATTTTTTTACTGTTTGGCTCCTATTAGTTAATAAAGACTCAGCCGCATTAGTAGTGACTGAGTCGAGGTAGATTAAGTTTGACGTTAGCTGGTGGGCCTATCGCCCTAAATCATTTTGTTTAGCAACTATTAGATAAAGAAAGAGATTTTTATTGATAAAAAAAATCTTTTTATGTCCATGAAAATATAACAATGCTAATCTAGAAAGGCTTTTTTGACCAAAGCAGCTAAAGTAGGATAGAAGTTGCTAGAAGAAGCGATGACCTGTCTTCCAAACACAAAGTCATTTCCACCTTTGAAATCGGTTACTATCCCGCCTGCTTCCGTAAGGATTACTGCACCGCCGGCTAAGTCCCAAGCATTTAGGCCATATTCGTAAAAAGCATCTGCCTTGCCACTGGCCACCATGGCAATATCGATGGCTGCTGACCCAAATCTCCTGAAACCGTGGCTTTCTTTCATCAGCGCTTCTATCATTTCAAAATTTGCTAAAAGTGAATGTTTATCACCGCTGTCATAAGGCATGCCTGTGATTACCAAACTTTCGTCTAAGTTGCTGTTGTCAGAGACAGATATTGCTTTCCCATTACAAAAAGCTCCTCCGCCTTTCACGGCATGGTAGGTTTCATTTTGGCAAATAGCGCGGATAACTCCAAGCAAAAGCTCATCTCCTTTCATCAAAGCGATGCTTACAGAGTAGAAAGGGATATTATGGATGAAATTGGTAGTGCCATCAAGTGGGTCGATTATCCAATTATAACCACCTTCTACTGCTTCGCCCGTTCCTTCTTCGGCAATGAAACCAGCTTCTGGAATTAATTCGCCTAACTTTTCAACAATTTTAAGCTCTGCTTGCTTGTCAACATAAGACACCAAATTGTTTTTGCTCCCTTTGAGTTCTATTCTTGCTTTATCAAAGTTTTGTCTTTCTAAAAAAATGAATTCTCCTACTTCTTCGGAGATAGAAATTACTTGATCACAAAGTTTTTTTAATTCTGCTGTTTCCATTGTTTGGGTGTTTTGCGTGAGCTACAAAAATAGCTTTTTGAGAAAGAAAGGCTGCGATGCTTAAGAGCATGTTTAAATTTTGAAAAGAGCCGGGCAGGCTAAAACTTTGTAGTGACGAAACAACAAAGTTTATGGAAACAGGATATACCCGCTTGACCTCCCGGCAATGGCAATATATAAAAGAATATCTTCCCGTGGAAAGGAAACGCAAATATGACCTCAGGGACGTGGTGGACTCGATCTTGTACTGCATGCGCAGCGGACAGCAGTGGCGCAGCCTCTCGGGCGAGGGACGCCCTCCTTGGAATGTGGTATACTATTATTTCCGCAAGTGGCAGGGGGACAACACGCTTTTTCGGCTGAACGCGGCACTCAACCAACTAGAGCGCAAGAGGAAGGGCAAGAAGGCGACCCCGAGCATGCTTTCCATTGATAGCCAGTCGGTAAAGTGCGCGCCTTTTATCGGGCAGGACACGGGGCTGGACGGCAACAAGAAGGTGAACGGGAGAAAAAGGCACGTCATCACCGATACGCTCGGGCTGGTATGGGGAGTGGTCGCCACTGGCGCCAACGAGCATGACGGCACGATAGGGCAACGGGTGGTGGAGCCCCTCTTGGGCTACCTGCACAGGATGGAAAAGATCCTGGCAGACCAGGCCTATAAAAAGAAGTTCACCGGATGGGTAGAGGACAACATAAGGGGCGTAGAGGTCGAGATATCCTCTTGTCCCCCAACCCCCAGGGGCTTTGTGCCCATCAAGTGGAGATGGGTCACCGAGAGGACATTCGGCACGTTCAATTTCTTCCGGAGGCTGTCCAAAGACTATGAAAAAACTACCAAAAGCCAAGAAGCTTGGGTTTTATGGCAAAACTGCCAAATAATACTTAATAGGATCAAAAAAATGCCTATTTAAAATTTTTAAACATGATCTAAGTTACATTTTTGGTGATGGTGCTTGAATAAAAATAACCAGTGATCTATGAACTAATAGGTCACTGGTTATCAATACTGAGTTTGTTTATAAAATAGCACTTCATTATGGTGGTGTTAAAAATCTAGGCCGTAGAAAACTTTTTGCCCGTCGGAATAAATCCCCTCTATCAAAACGTTTCCTTCTAAGCTGGCCAAGGCGTCCTTCAGTTCATCAATGGAATTGATAGGGCTTCTGTCTATGTGTGTGATGATAAAACCTTCTTCCACTCGGGCATCTCGGAGTCTTCCTTCTATCAGCCTTTTTACTTTAACACCGCCTTCTATTTCCAACTTCTCTATTTCTGCTTCGGCAACTTCCGAAAGTCTAGCGCCCAACTCGGGGAAATCTTCGGTTTCCAAATCTGGAGCTTCCCTTCTTACCATCTCTGTTATATTATCTCTTCCTTTCAGCAGCACAACCAGTTCTTTTACCTCATCACCTCTTTTCACTTCGACGGCAATTTCGTCACCAGGGCGGTTTCTTGCTACTACTTCTTGTAGTTCCGAAGTATTTGAAATATTTCTTCCGTCTATTGAAAGTACGATGTCGCCGGGTTCAACCCCAGCATTTTCAGCTCCGCTTCCTCGGCTAACGCCATCAATAAATACCCCCTCAATTTTATCAAGCCCATGGTCTCGGGCAAGGTTGGCATCCACATCGCGGATGGTCACGCCCATGAGCGCCCTTTGCACTTTTCCAAAGTTCAGTAAATCGTCCATAACTTTTCTGACCAGTGCCGATGGGACAGCAAAGGAATAGCCAGAATAAGAACCTGTGCTGGTGGCAATGGCGGTATTGATCCCGATAAGGTAGCCGTCCAAATCTACCAAAGCCCCACCGCTGTTGCCAGGGTTTACAGCCGCATCGGTCTGAATGAACGATTCTATAGAATAATCTTGAGGAGTATTGGAGCGTAGGATGTCAATGTTTCTGGTTTTTGCACTGACAATTCCGGCGGTTACGGTAGAGGTAAGGTCAAACGGATTGCCAATGGCCAAGACCCATTGGCCTGGCCTTACGGCATCGGAGTCGCCGTAGGGTACAAACGGCAAGCTCGAACCTTCTATCTTGATCAGTGCCAAGTCAGTGGTAGGGTCAGTGCCTACTATTTCGGCTCTATAGCTTCTTTTATCGTTCAGTACCACTTCTATTTTGCTGGCATGTTCTATCACATGGTTGTTGGTGGCTATGTAGCCATCTGCTGAAATTATTACACCAGAGCCTGAAGATAGTCTTTGTCCACGGTGTTGATATCTTTTTGGGGCTTCTTCTGCCTCCTCTTCTTCTCCAAAAAAATCTTTGAACATATTATCGAGCTTATTACTGTAATCTGCTCCATAGCCATTGTAATAGGTTTTGATATGAACCACACCAGGGGTGACTTTATTGGCCGAACTCATGAAATTCAGACCATCAGGCACTACATAGTTTTCTGTTTTTACAACAGGTTGGTTCGATATCTTAGAGAGTTTGACTTGATCTGCGGTAAGGCTGCGGGCAGGGACAGGCTTCTCTATAAATTGCGTATAAGCGAAAAGTGCTACTATCCCTCCGGCTATGGAAGCAATAAATAGACTTGCAAAATATTTTATACCATTCATTGTAAGGTTGTTTTAAATGGATGAAAGCTCAAGGGTGACAAAATGCATGAGCAGATAAAGATGCTATGGTTTGAGCCAAAAGCTACTTTGCATGGCAAATCAAGTAAATAATTAATGGAGACATCGAGCTTCTGTTGAGCTTGATTTTTCTCGAATTGCTATTTCAATATATATAAATTACCAATAGTATAAAAGCTTTGTTTGGTGGGCTAAAGAAAAAGTTGGGATCAGCGGTCGCTATTATACATTCAGCTTCAGCTTTTTAATTTAGATAGAGTTGTCCTTAAAAAAGGGTATGGAGTTATTTTTTTAGTAAAGCCCGTTAAATATCACGCCTTTCTTCATCTTACAGATATAGGCTTGCCCCCTACTTACCTAAGCTTTTCTCTTTCCTAAAAGTTTCTTGGCTTTTGGTTTTTGAGAAGACGCTGCTTTCACCAAACTAGGTGGTATCTTTAGTTTCACCCAAATATTCATACACAAAAATTTCACAAATGAAGATGAAAAGACGATTTGCTATTTTTTCCATTTTATGGATTTCTTGTTGGACATCTGCTGTGCTAGCTCAGGAAGCAGGCAGCGGAGATGTGCTGATAAACGAATTAGAATATTTTGAAAAGCCGGGGTTGAACGTGATGCTTTTCCACGATTTTTATCCTGAAGGTCACCAAGGTGGAGTAGCTTTTATCCAACATGGGGTGAGAACTGCTACCAATGGTGATTTGAGGCTAGAGCCTACTCCTGGGCAATGGCAACCGCTCCCCAAAATGGGCGATAGGGTAGTAGATACAAAGAAAAATGAGATTTACGTAAACCTTTCTTTTCCTGATACAAGCAAGCACCTAAAAGGCTTCAACCCTATAGTTTATCCTGATTTGGAAATGGATTATACCGTGAGGGTAACTTCAGAAGGAAGTGCTTTTAGGGTGACGGTGGATTTGAAAGAACCGCTTCCTGCCGAGTGGGTAGGCAAGGTTGGTTTTAATTTGGAGCTTTTCCCAACTGACTTATTTGGAAAAAGCTACTATATGGATGGAAGATCTGGTTTGTTTCCTCGCCAAGTAAATGGCCCAATGTACAAAGATTACCGAGGTGAATTTCAGGCAGAGCCAATGGCTGTAGGAAAAAAACTGACTGTAGCGCCAGAGATGCCTGAGCAACTTTTGCAAATTGAAAGTTTTAGGGAAGAGTTGAAGTTGATAGATGGAAGGGGCAATCATAACAATGGCTGGTATGTGGTAAGGGCTGATGTTTCTGCAGGAGCTACCACCAAGGCTATTGACTGGCTCATTACTCCGCATGTGATCCCAAATTGGCTTTACGAGCCCGTAGTCCATGTTTCCCAAGTGGGCTATCATCCTAATCAAGATAAAAAAGCAATCATCGAGCTTGATAAAAACGATGGTTCATCTCACAAAGCTATCTTAAAAAAACTATCAGCGAGTGGAGGGTATGAAGAAGTGAAGTCGGTTTCGCCTGAGAAGTGGGGCAAATTCTTGCGCTACAATTACGTAATTCTCGATTTCTCGGAAGTTAAAGACCCAGGCTTGTATCAGGTTAGTTATGGCGAAAGCAAGTCGAACGTGTTCAAAATAGACAGCGATGTATATAAAAGGCACGTTTGGCAGCCTACGCTCGAATATTTTTTACCAGTGCAGATGTGCCACATGCGGGTAAATGAAAAGTATAAGGTGTGGCACGGACTCTGCCACGACGACGATGCGCTAATGGCTCCAACAGACATCAACCATTTTGATGGGTACGTACAAGGAAGTTCTACGCTTACAAAATATAAACCGCTGGAGCATGTGCCAGGGCTAAATGTAGGTGGCTGGCACGATGCCGGCGACTACGATTTGCGGGTAGAGTCTCAGGCTGGAACGGTGCATATTTTATCCTTGGCCTACGAAGAGTTCGGTTCGGATTATGACCAGACGTACATAGACCAAGAAAACAAATTGGTGGAAATGCTTCATCCTGATGGTAAACCAGATATGCTTCAGCAGGTTGAACATGGTTTGCTCACGATTTTGGGAGGGTATGAAAATTTGGGAAGGTTGTACAGGGGAATCATTTGCCCCTCGCTCAGGCAATATGTGATGTTGGGCGACGGCTCTACCATGACCGATAATGTGGTGTACCAAGCCAAAGGCAACGAGGCAGATTTTGATGGTATGTGGTCGATGAAAGTAGCCAATGAATTTTCAAAAATGTATGATCCGCTTTCGCATAAGGATAGCATCAAGTTAGTCGCCGATAAGTTGGACGATAGGATGGTGTTTACCGAAGAAAACCCTTCACGCACATTAGACGTCATTGGAGGGCTTGCTGCTGCGTCTAGGGTCATGAAAGAGTATAATCCAGACCTTTCCCAGAGAAGCTTGAAGGCTGCGGAAGAACTTTGGGGTATTTACCATGAGTTGGAAGGCAAAAGGCTGACAAATAATAAGATCAAAGCCTTGGCAGAGCTGATTCTTACCACAGAGAAAGACGAATACAAAAAAGAGATGTTGGCGATGAAAGCCGAAATTGTCCAAAATATTGGAAATGTAGGTTGGGTAATGGGCAGGGTGATGCCACATATTGATGATGAAGCATTTCAAGAAGAAATAAACGAGGCCGTAGTAGGACTAAAAGCGGAAATTGATAAGCAAGCGGGAGAAACGCCTTTTGGAGTTCCTTATCGCCCACATATTTGGGGAGCTGGTTGGGGCATCCAAAGCTTTGGGTATAGGCAATATTTCCTTCATACAGGCTGGCCAGAAACCTTTTCGAGGGAATATATGTTGAGTGCGCTCAATTTTGTACTTGGTTGCCATCCGGGTAAAAATACGCAATCTTTTGCTTCGGGTGTAGGTGCCGAGTCCTTGTTAGTGGCGTATGGGGTGAACAGGGGAGAGTGGTCTTATATCCCAGGTGGAGTAGGTTCGGGAACAGCGCTTATCAGGCCTGACTTTCCAGAGTTGAAAGTTTGGCCGTTTTTGTGGCAGCAAACCGAATATGTAATGGGGGGTGGTGGAACTAACTTTATGTTTCTTGCCCTAGCTTCCGACTATTTGCTAAGTAACGAATGAGGTGTTTTTTAATCAAAGCAGACCTCCAGCACCTAAAGCTGGGGTCTGTTTATACAATGGAGTTCTGTTTAGTTTGAAAGAAGGGTTTGCATAAAAAATGGAATTACTCCTTATTATTTAATGAATGATAGACTTCATGTAAGACTCCAAGTTTTGTCTGGTAATGATTTCAAGCGGGAACAACTCTTCTTTGGGAGGTTCTTTTTTAAATAACAGTTGGTTGGCTAGGTAAGAAATTCCTAATTGAGCTTGCCTTTTAGGGTTTTGATTGATGAGAAAGTCAATTAATCCTTTTTTAAGGTACACAATATTTAGTTCAAGTAAGTCATAACCAACTATTCGGATGTGGTGATTATTTAGTTTTTCAAGCATGGAAGCTGCAATGTGGGCGCCTTTTGACGTTGTAATCATCATTCCGTGAAGATCATTTGATTTTAATAAGTCGAGCAGTTGGCTATCAGATGAATATTGGTCGGACCCACTGAGGCTGAGGCTAATGATTTCATATTTATTATTTGGCTTTTCGCTAAAATAATCCCTCAGTCCTGTTTCTTTCGCTTTAAGGTGAACAGAATTTTCTACCTCTTCATACAAATGTAGAGCAGCAATTTTTTTACGACCATTGTTTTCTCCTAAGTCAAGCAATTCTCCTGCTACGCGCCCACTTTGGTACAAATCCTGGCCTATGAAACACATGGGAGAAGTTTCGGATATATTGGTATTGAAAAGGACAAAGGGGATATTGGCTTTCTTTAGCCCTTGGAAAAGCTCACTGGATTCTCTGAAAAAGATGGGGGCAATTAGCAAACCATCAGGTTTGGATTTAAGAACTTGGGAGGCTACTTGAGCAAACGCTTCGTTGTGGTAGAGGTCAAAGTATTGAGGTACTATTTCTACACCATAATGCGACCATTCATGTGCAGCTTGTTCAACCCCCAATTGAGAAAGCTTCCAATATTCGTCTTGCCTAGGGTCGGGAATCAGGGCGACCAATCTTAGTTTCTTATTGGAGCCTAATGTTCTGGCTAGTAGGTTAGGCTTGTATCCCGTCTGTTCGAGTATTTTTTCAACCCGTTTGCGTGCTTCATCAGAGACCTTTCCTCTCTGGTGAAGCACGCGGTCTACAGTTCCTACCGAGACATCTGCCATCTTAGCAATGTCTTTGATTCGAATGTTCTTGTAGTTTTCCATTAATGTATGTCTAGCGTTTACAATATTACTAATAAAATTACGTATTTTCTTCTGTGTGCGTAAACGAAATGAATGTGTGCGCACACATTTTTTATGAAAGATGTTGTGTTTTTGTAAAATTTGTATTTACATTTACTAAAGTAGTAGTGGATTGATAAGCTTCAACGTGATGTTCACATACCCGATTTGGATGTTTAGGAGGGCTTGTTTGTTCGAATATCAAGACAGTAAATGTCTCAATGCAAGAACTAGATAATCCTGGTCTCATGTGTTGGGAAAATTGTATTTCTAATAACTAAATGATAAGTTAAATGGACGAAAATTACAGTAATCGGCTAAGCCTTGTGAAGGGTTATAGCCCCAAAACTAGTGTCAGAGGTAAATCCTCAACGATCACAAAAGTATTTGTGCAAATTTTGGTTTTAGTGTTTGTACTGGCTGTAAATAAAGCCAATGCTCAAAGTATAATAACTGGAACTGTAACAGACCAAAGTTCTGGCGACTTCTTGCCAGGCGTAGCCATCCAAATTAAAGGGACGAGTACAGGTACCATCTCAGATATAGATGGTAATTTCAAAATAACTGCGAAGAGTACTGATGTGTTAGTGTTTTCGTATGTAGGCTTTACGAATCAAGAAATAACCGTAGGAAACCAGACAACAATTTCTGTAGTGTTGGAAGAAGATATTACCCAATTATCAGAGGTTATTGTAACTGCCTTGGGTATTGAGCGTGAGGAGAAGAGTTTGGGATACGCTATTGCTTCTGTAGGAACCGAAGAGCTGGTTTCGGCAGGTAATATGAACGTAGGTTCTGCTCTTACGGGTAAACTTGCTGGTGTAAGGGTTGCTACAGCAAATGGTGGGGCTGCCAGTGCGGTTAATATTCAGGTGAGGGGAGCTAGTTCTATATCTTTCAACACACAGCCTCTTTATGTGATCGATGGTGTGCCTATGAGAAATGACGCCCTTATCAATCTTCAGAATGCTGGAAGTAACAATAACTTCTGGAATGAGCAACGTGTAAGGGAAAATGGTTTGATTGATATCAACCCTGAAGATATCGAGACTATCACCGTACTGAAAGGAGCAAGTGCAAGTGCCTTATATGGATCTGATGGTGGTAACGGTGTGGTTGTGATTACTACAAAAAAGGGAACATCTAAGAAAAAAGGACTTGGTGTTGACTTGAAACTTCAGTATGATATGGAGCAGCTGGCTTTTCAGCCAGACTGGCAAAATAGCTATGGTCCAGGATATGATGGTGCGAACAATGAAGCGATCACTGGCAATAGAGAAGGATGGATTACAGAAGATGATGGAGCTATACATCCATATTATGGTGCTTATGGCCAATTCGGTCCTAAGTTTGACGGCAGGACTGTAAAGTACTGGGATGGTACTGATAAAACATATGCAGCTAATGAAGATAATTACAAAGATTTCTTCAATACAGGGTATAATAAAAATATAAATGTAGCAATCTCGAATTCAGGGGATAACGGGAGTTTTCGTTTGTCTTATGCACGTCAGGACTATGAAGGTATTATGCCTGGTTTTGAAATGAAGAAAAACAACTTCAATTTCAATGGTACCATGAAATTGCACGATAAAGTATCTGTGGACTTGGTTTCTTCATTTATAAATAATACTGTTCATAATAGACCTTACATGTTGAATCAAGTATTTGGTTCTTATGGTGGTTTTTTCAGTCGTATGGATGATATGAGCGTGTACCAATCAAGATACCAGACTAGTGAAGGGTATAGGTACGTTACGTATGATCAGAATTATAATGATGAGGAAAAATTTCTTTATAGGATGAGAGCAAGTAATTTGTTGGACTATCATTGGAATCAGTTGAAAAATAGCAAAGACGAAACCACTAACCGTTTCTTGAATAGCGTAACGGTAAAGTATCAAATTAGCCCAAAGTTTATGATTAGAGGTCGTCTTGGGAATGATTATACTAGCACAGAGCATGAGACCAAAGAGTATTCTCAATATGCCTCTGCTTTCGGCTATACAGGAACATACCGTCTTCAAAATGGTAATTATAGCCTGCTCTATGGTGATGCTTTGGCTTCTTATTCTGAAACCTTGAGCAGTAATGTGAAAATGAATCTTTCTGTAGGAGGGACTTTCCGTCAAGATAGATACTTAGAGTCAACCTCTGGTACGAATGGAGGTTTGGTAATAGAAAATTATTTCAAGCTGGTGAACTCTTCACAACCATTAAATGGTGGCTCTCAGGTAAATACGTATGAGCGTAACAATTATAATGAGGCAGGTTTTGCTATTGCAGAATTTTCATTCAAAGATTACCTGTTTCTTCAAGGAACTGGAAGGTATGAAGCACGTTCTACTTTAGCTGCTGATAAAAATGCTTATTTCTACCCTTCGGCAAATGCCAGTTTTGTTTTCTCTGATGCGTTTGAAATGCCTAGCTTTATTGATTACGGTAAGGTAAGAGCTTCATGGGGATTGGTTGGGAATCCGCCAACAACCTATGCCGCGGCGGTTACTTATAGTTTAGGCTCTGTGAATACAAGTAACGGTGCTGTAATTTACCAATCGCCAACTTCATCTAATTATGGGAATGAAGCTATCGATATAGAAGTAAAACGTGAGACAGAGTTTGGATTAGAAGTAAGCCTGTTTGGAGGCAAGGTGAGTCTGGATGCGGCATATTATAACAATGTCATACGTAATCAGATTATTAATGTGGCTACTCCAGCTTCAGCAGGTGCTTCAAGTATGTTGGCCAACGTAGGTACACTATCTAACGAAGGAGTTGAATTTGCCATAAACACTACACCTGTTATGACAGGTAACTTCAGATGGGACCTTGGTTTTAACTACGGTTTCAACAAAAACAAACTGACAGAGTTGGCAGAAGGAGTAGATTATCTAACATCAGAGGATAAAGATGGTGGGTCGCTCTATATTAGGGCAGAAGAAGGCGAGACCTTGGGTAATATCTATGTATTGCCAACATTGACCGATGAGAACGGAAATAAAATTGTGGGTGAGAATGGTTTATATAGTCTAGATAATTCAGGTGATTATATTAATGTAGGTAACATAATGCCTAAAGCTGTTGGCGGTATAACTAATACATTTAGCTACAAAGACTTTACGCTAAATATAGTAGCTGACTACCGTTTTGGAGCTAAAATGGTATCCACTCCTTATTTGTACATGAAAGGTGCTGGTATGTTTGAAAGCACCATGCAGTATAGAGATGCTGAACACGGTGGATTATCTTACGATATCGTAGATGGTGTAAATGTGCTAAACCCTAGTGGGCAATACCACGATGGTGTAATACTCGAAGGAGTTACTGCTAGTGGGGAACCTAATACTACTGTAATCGATGCAGGTTCTTACTATATGAACAGCTATACTTGGGGCGGGTTTGGTGGAGGCTATGACGGCCAATACTCAGAGGCTGTTATGGACAATAGCTTTATCAAACTACGTGAGGCTAGCCTTACTTACAACCTCCCAAAAGAATTGGTTTCAAGAGTTGGTTTGCAACAAACGTCTCTAAGTATTGTTGGAAGAAACCTGTTTTATATTTGGAAGAATACTCCTGACAATTGGGATCCTGAGGCTGCAATTGGTAATTCTTGGATTGCTCAAGGTGTCGACAACTATGCTGCTGCTCCAACAAGAAGTTTGGGTGTTATTTTAAGGGCTAAATTCTAATTTTAATCAGAAATAGAGATGAAGAAATTTTTAATAAATACCATTATATTGGGAGGTCTTCTCATGGTTGCTATTGGCTGTAGCGATAAATTGGAGGAATATTATGCCGATCCAAACAAGACCACAGAGCCAGAAATGAGTAAGTTGCTTACTTACATGTTTAATAATGATAGGATAAAGCCAACTTATTGGGATTACAGGACTTTTACATTCCCAACTACGGCTAAGTATACCCAGTTTTACGGTTTTTCTGTAAGCAATAAAGTTTACCAGAATAACCTTGCTTACACAGAAGATAGATGGGAAGCATTTTATACGGGTGGTATTATGAATTCGTACCGCTCTATGGAGAAAGCCTACAATGAAATGGGTGAAGATGAGAAGGAACGAAATAAGGTCTTCCTTCAAGTGGCAAAAGTCCTTGTATATGATCATGCGGCTCAATTAGTCGATTTGTGGGGAGATATTCCATTTTCAGAAGCAGGACAGATCAATCTTACGAGTGCATTAGTCAACGCTAAGTTCGACGATGCTTCAGAGGTATATACTACAATTATAGCAGAGTTGGCTGAAGTCAATACTTATCTTGCAAGTGCTGATTTGCCTTCTACGGTGGAAACACTTCTGGCTGCTCAGGATATTATGAACAACGGTGATTTGCTAGCTTGGCGTAAATATGCCAATTCATTGAGACTTAGGTTGCTTATGAGAATTAGCAATATAGATGAAGCTACTGCTAAATCAACTATTGCTACCATGCTTGCTGACCCAACTACCTATCCTCTTATCGATGGAAATGATGAGAATGCGGTATTGGAGATGTACCCAGAGGGAAGTTCACTTTATTCTGAGATTCACGCTGTATTTTCAGACCTTACTCCTGTTGCAGCAGAATTGATAGTTGAGGATGTAATGGATGCAAATGAAGACCCAAGAACAGATGTGTTTTGGGATGCTGGTACAGAAGGCTTTGTTGGTTTGCCAGCAGATGTAACTGCTAATGAACAACAAGATTTAATAAACAGTGGAGCTATTGCGACATTCGACTCAGCTACTTTTATTTACAACTGGAATATTCCAGGAGTTATGATAACTGCTGCCGAAGTTAACTTTATCAAAGCTGAGGCTTTTGAAAGATGGGGCGGAGGAGATGCGCAAGGTGCTTATGAAACTGCCATCAGACAATCGATTGAGTTTTATTATACCCTGAACCAAGCTCAAGTACAAGGTAATGGTAATAATTCATTCTCAAGAGATCCAATGGACTCTCCTTCTGAAGAAGCTATCACCAACTTTTTATCAAAAGCTGCTATTGCTTATACAGGTACAACCGATCAGAAACTTGAGAAAATCGCTACGCAGAAATGGGTGAATTACTTCATACTTCAAGCAGATCAAGCTTGGGCAGAAGTTAGAAGAACAGGATATCCTGTTCTAGAATTCAAAGAAGATCCAGGTACAAATGAGTTGCCTCCGAACAGGTTGTTATATCCTGCTACAGAGAAAAGTAACAACGGAGCAAATTATGAAGTTGTGAAAGGCGATGACTTGAGAGAGGGTCGCATATTCTGGGATGTAAACTAAAGTTGAATTAACTAGGCTATCATATAAGTTTTAATGAATGAGAGAGAAAAGGTGCCTTACATGAGGCACCTTTTTTATTCCAATGACCAGCTTGGTTAGGCTTCTTATATTCAATGGGATAGATAATTGGCTTCGTATTTAGCGATCAGAAAACTAAAAGGGAGTGTAAAGAAGAAAGATTGTTTCCTTCAGTGGAAATAACCCCACTTGTTCTTTACTGTTCTATTCTTATTTTTTTAAGCTCTACTTATCAACTAAAAGAAATGATTAATTCCATTAAAAAACACATACTGCTCTGCTATTTGTGTCTCATATCTCTTTATTGCAACGCACAGGATACTCCAATTTTTAGAAATCCAGAACTTTCAGCTGAAACTAGGGTCGAGAATCTGCTTGAACACCTGACCTTAGAAGAAAAAATTTCCCTTATGGGGTACAACAATCAAGGAGTGCCTCGCTTGGGAATTCCTCAGTACAACTGGTGGAACGAAGCGCTTCATGGTGTAGCAAGAGCGGGAAATGCCACTGTTTTTCCACAGGCAATTGCCTTGGCTGCTACCTTCAACGACGGCCTTGTCCATAAAGTAGCAGACATAATTTCCACAGAGGCACGCGCTAAATATAACTTGGCTGTAGCCAAAAACAGGCACCTCCAATATATGGGGCTCACCTTTTGGTCTCCCAATATCAACCTTTTCCGCGACCCTCGTTGGGGTAGGGGACAAGAAACTTATGGAGAAGATCCGTTTCTTACTTCTAAAATGGGACTTTCTTTTGTAAAAGGTCTCCAAGGAGAAGATGAACATTACTTGAAAGTATCTGCTGCTGCAAAGCACCTCGCCGTCCATAGCGGCCCAGAGGCAAACCGACATACTTTTAATGCCATTGTAGATGAAAAAGATTTGAGGGAAACGTATTTATACGCCTTCGAAAAACTGGTAGGCGGAGGAGTGGAATCCATTATGTGCGCCTACAATCGCGTCAATGGCGAACCTTGCTGTACCAGCAAAACGCTTATAGAAGATATATTGAAAGGTGAATGGAAGTTCAATGGACACATCGTAACCGATTGCTGGGCATTGGAAGATATTTATGCTCGACATAAAGTAATGGGAACGGCTACGGAAGTGGCAGCGGCGGCAGTAAAAGCTGGGGTAAACCTCGACTGCTCCAACCTTATGCAAGCAGAACTGATGCCTGCTATTGAGCAAGGCTTGTTGGCTAAAGAAGAAATTGATGGCGCGCTGGTTCCTAACCTAACCACGCTTTTCAAACTTGGCTTTTTTGACGAGCCATCCCTGAATCCTTATAGCAACTTAGGTCGGGAAGATGTTCATAACCAAGAGCAAATTGCACTTGCCAAAAAGGCAGCTCTGGAAAGTATGGTCTTATTAAAAAATGCCAATAATCTTTTGCCCATCAATAAAGAAGAATATGGCAGCATCGTAGTCGCTGGAAGCAATTCGGGTTCGCTAGATGCTATGCTGGGAAACTACCACGGTATTTCTGGAAACATCGTCACGTATGCGGAAGGAATAAGCGAAGCTGCTGGGCCTGAAATGGCTGTTCAATACGACCTTGGCTCTAACTATACTGATACCACACATTTCGGAGGCGTTTGGGCTTCCGAAACCAGCGACCTGACCATCGCCGTTATCGGGCTGACTCCCGTGCTCGAAGGAGAAGAAGGCGATGCCTTTTTGGCTGCCAATGGTGGCGATAAAAAAGATTTGAGTATCCCTGCTGCGCATGTGGCTTTCCTGAAAAAACTAAGATCAAAACACGATAAGCCAATCATCACGGTGATCACTGCTGGAAGCGCTGTGGATATTTCTGCCATCGAGCCTTATTCCGATGCCATCATCATGGCTTGGTACGCTGGCGAGCAAGGGGGGAATGCATTAGCCGATATTATTTTTGGGGCAGCATCTCCTTCTGGAAGACTGCCAATTACTTTCTACAAATCGTTCGACGACCTTCCTCCCTACAACAGCTACGCTATGAAGGGAAGGACGTATCGCTATTTTGATGGGGAAGTACAATATCCGTTTGGCTATGGTCTCAGTTATGGAAAATTTGCGTACGAATGGGTAAAAATCCCAGAGAAAAAGTACAAAAAGGGCGATACGATTGAGGTTTCAGTAAAAGTGAAAAACGCTGGAGCGTACGATGCGGAAGAAGTGGTACAAGCCTATATCCAATATCCTGAAATAGACCGTATGCCTATCAAAGAATTGAGGGCATTTAAGAAAACAACAGTAAAAAAGAACGGTGAGAGCGAGGTTTCACTGAGCATCCCGATAGCAGAATTGAGAAAATGGGATACTGCAAAAGGCGAATGGGAAATATACTCGGGCACCTACACTCTTGTACTTGGGAGTGATTCGAGAGACGAAAAATTAACCACAACTTTTACCATTAAATAACCAACACCATAAACACATATGCTTAACTCAGCCTTGTTGCAAATTACGTATCAATAAGGTTGATCGATTTAGCTAAATGGACACCAGTAGTTTTTTAACTGCTGGTTTTTTTGTTTTAAAGACGGTTCGTTTGGATACAACAAGTAACAAAATTCCGACGGGCTGACATATTTATGGAAAAGAGTAAGTAAAGGATCAAAAGCCCCGAAGGGATGACATTTATTTGTTAGTCTTGTGCCACCCCTTCGGAGCTATTTCTAAAGGCAGGTATGACTCGCTATAAATATTACATCCCTTCGGGATTTGTATAAAAGTATTTCAATTGTTCAGGTACTTATTTTTAGAGAGAGTTGAACTTGTAGCCCAACTTTGTGCCAGCAAGTTTACTTCCTAGAGAGCTATTGCCATATGTACCGAAGATGGAAAATCCTTGGGGAAGCAAGGCTAAACTCTGCTGAAGTAACAAAAAAAATCTTGCCGGGGAAAGGAAAATCCCGAAGGAATAAAACTATATCTTGACAAAATGGTATTATACCTAGGCGAATGGTGACTATTTGCGTGTCAAATAGTCTTAAAGGGAAAAAGGTAATAAAAAAGGACCGCTCATGAATTCGTGACCTTACCCGACCAGAACCCACAAACGGTCTTTAGTATGTAATGGAAATAAGTAGGTGATAGTTAGTAATTATCTTTTGTTTAAGATCATGTTTAAAAATTTTAAATAGGCATTTTTTTGATCCTATTAAGTATTATTTGGCAGTTTTGCCATAAAACCCAAGCTTCTTGGCTTTTGGTAGTTTTTTCATAGTCTTTGGACAGCCTCCGGAAGAAATTGAACGTGCCGAATGTCCTCTCGGTGACCCATCTCCACTTGATGGGCACAAAGCCCCTGGGGGTTGGGGGACAAGAGGATATCTCGACCTCTACGCCCCTTATGTTGTCCTCTACCCATCCGGTGAACTTCTTTTTATAGGCCTGGTCTGCCAGGATCTTTTCCATCCTGTGCAGGTAGCCCAAGAGGGGCTCCACCACCCGTTGCCCTATCGTGCCGTCATGCTCGTTGGCGCCAGTGGCGACCACTCCCCATACCAGCCCGAGCGTATCGGTGATGACGTGCCTTTTTCTCCCGTTCACCTTCTTGTTGCCGTCCAGCCCCGTGTCCTGCCCGATAAAAGGCGCGCACTTTACCGACTGGCTATCAATGGAAAGCATGCTCGGGGTCGCCTTCTTGCCCTTCCTCTTGCGCTCTAGTTGGTTGAGTGCCGCGTTCAGCCGAAAAAGCGTGTTGTCCCCCTGCCACTTGCGGAAATAATAGTATACCACATTCCAAGGAGGGCGTCCCTCGCCCGAGAGGCTGCGCCACTGCTGTCCGCTGCGCATGCAGTACAAGATCGAGTCCACCACGTCCCTGAGGTCATATTTGCGTTTCCTTTCCACGGGAAGATATTCTTTTATATATTGCCATTGCCGGGAGGTCAAGCGGGTATATCCTGTTTCCATAAACTTTGTTGTTTCGTCACTACAAAGTTTTAGCCTGCCCGGCTCTTTTCAAAATTTAAACATGCTCTAAGACCTTGAGCTAAATCCAAAGTTTCTTTACAGTTTATAAATAGGGTTTAAAAGCTCTGTCTTGAGAAATCTTATCTTGATAAAGTTATATGCTAAACAATGTTCTGCTATTTTAATTTCTCCCAACCCATTTTAGAGAAGTTTCTATAAATCAAAAATCCGCTGACCAAGGCAATTATTAAATAGATTAAGCCAGTAGTATACTCTAGGAAGAGTAATTTCCCAATACCAAATAAGCTGAAGATCACTAAGAGGCAACCCAATAGCCAGTTGAGAAACAAGGCAAGGTAGCCCGTGTCGCTTTTTACCTCAGGCATGAGTTTACTTATCTTTGTCCAGCCTATTCCTCCTGGGTGCACTTTTCTATAGAACTCTTTTAAGGTAGCCTCATCGGTAGGAGGGGTTAATAGGGTTACTACCAACCAGCATACGGTGGACCATGCTACCAAAATGAGCAAGCATAACTCAAAATCTTTATTGATGATATCTAAGCCAAAAACACCTGTTAAGATGGGTAAGGCTGTATAAGGTGCTACCATGGCGGCAATTTCGCTCCATGCATTTATCCTCCACCAAAACCATCTCAATATCAAGATTACGCCAATTCCTGCGCTCAATGCCAATACCAATTTCCAAGCATCGCTAATTTGTTCTAGCTGCGTAGTGACAACTAGTGAAAAAAGCATTAGCAAGAAGGTGGTTATCTTAGACACTTTTACATAAAATTTTTCTTCTGCATTAGGCTTGATGAATGGGCGATACAAGTCATTAATGATATACGATGTTCCCCATACAATCTGCGAGGCGATGGTGGACATATACGCAGCTAAAAAAGCGGCGAGTAGCAAGCCTACTAAACCTGAAGGTAGGTAATCTCTGATCATCATCACATAGGTAGCGCCACGGTCATCTGCTTCTGGGTACAACACTAAGGTAGAAAGAGCTACCAACACCCATGGCCAAGGGCGAATAGCATAATGCGCCACTTGAAACCACAATGTAGCTAATAGAGAGTTTTTCTCATCTTTGGCAGACATCATTCGCTGGGCTACATAACCGCCACCACCTGGCTCAGAACCAGGATACCAACTCGCCCACCATTGTACCCCTAAGTATGCTACTACGGCTACCGCACTCATTTTTAAAATTCCTGTAGCACCCACTTCTTCTCCACTTCCTCCACCTACTACTGGCAGAAAATCAAATACCCACTGGGTATCGGACAACGAATTTTTTAATTCAGCTATGCCGCCCACTTCGTCTACGGCATAAACGGCTAGGGCAATGCTGCCGCCCATGGCCATAATGAACTGGAAGGTATCGGTAATGGAAACGCCCCACAAACCTGAGAGCGAAGAGTAAAATGCCACAAATAATAAAAGGCCGCCCACGAGCAACATGTGCGAAGTGAACTCAATACCTAACAGATGGATAGAAGTATGCCCGAATACAGTGAAATCGGGGAAAATCACGGTGAGGATTTTTACCATGGCAAGATTTACCCAAGCCATCACGATCACGTTCATAAAAACTCCAATATACACCGCTCGCCATCCTCTTAAAAACCGAGCTGCTTTGCCCGAATAGCGTATAGAAACAAATTCAGCGTCGGTGAGGATATTTGCCCTACGCCAGAGCCTTGCGAAAAAGAATACGGTGAGCATACCGCCGAAGAGCATATTCCACCAAAGCCAGTTGCCAGCTATACCATTTTGGGCGACCAATTCGGTCACTGCCAAAGGAGTATCGGCTGCAAAAGTGGTGGCAACCATACTGGTGCCCGCTACATACCAAGGCAAGTTCCTGCCGCTTAAAAAAAAGTCGCTTGTGCTATTGCCTGCCCGCTTTGACATATAGATGCCAATGCCGATACTAACGACAAAATATAAGGCTATAATTGACCAGTCTAATAGTGATATCGCCATGAGATGCGTCTGTTTAGTTTAATAGAAAACACTAAATAAAGTCCCCTCTAAAAATCCTGCTGGTATACAGAGTCTACCTGTTTCTTTAGGAAAGATATACCAGCTTAGGCAAGAAAAGTGGGAGATGCACTAAGCTTCTTTATAGTAAATCGAATATGTCGTTGGTTTTTGGGAGGTCGGAGGTTAAAAAGCTTTATTGTATCAATAATGTTATGCTTTCTGGAAGTAGCGGTCTTTTTAATACAGTTTCATCTTTGAAAACATATGCTGTTTAGGTGGGAGAAGGCGCTCTAAAAACCTTTTCCCTACCTAAAGCAACAACACTACATATGTTAGGTTATTCGATCATTCCTTCCATCGATTTTTCCAACTCACGGGCAGAGTTTAAGAACTCTTCTACATTCATTTCTTTGAAATAAAGTAGACCGTGGGTAGCCCTGAGGCGAGGGCTTTCATTTTCGTAGAAATACTTCTTGCCCAATAATAACTGGAGTTGCTTCAGTTGATCTACCCATGTCTTTTGGGTAAGCTCACTAAATTTGCCATTGTGTTGGTAGCTTGGGAACGAGGCATCTACTTGGCTTAGGTAGCTATTGGTAAATGAAGTATCCATTACTGCCATCGCATTCAGTGAAACTGGAACAATTACGTTCGCATCCGATGGCATGAATTTGTACCAAACGTTTCGGTATCCCCAAATTCTCAACTCAGATAAATCTTCTTCTTCGTTCCACACACGAACCGCATCTGCTATGGCTTGTAATACTTTATAGTGCGTATCTGGTCCGCTACCTTCTGGGTCAAATGCCAGGCTGATTACTGTTGGTTTTGTCTCCCTAAGTTTTTCCAAAATTGGCTCCACATCACGTTGCCTGTTAGGCTGTTCCGTGAAAATATCACCAGTATAGAAACCTAGGCGCAAGTGGTGGACATTTTTAGTTTGGATACCGAAATATGCCCATACCAATTCTTCTTCAAACTCCCTGATCATTCCTTTCAAGCGCTGGATCTGAGGAGAGTTTTTCTCGCCATCATAGCTTTTTCTGAGTATGGAAAGGATATCGTTTATTTGATCGCGAAGTTGCTCTTGGTTTCTTACTTTGTAAGTATCAACAATCGCCCTTACTACACGGTGCGATAAGCCTCTTTCTTTCTCATCTGGCTCATTTGAAGCCACTTTTATAAGGTAATGGTACACATCTTTATCCCACTTGTACTTGTAGCCTACTTCAAAAAAGTCAGGATATTTTACCATCTGGATTTCACCACTATCGAGTAACTGAATTGTTTTTTCGAGCGTGTTGATCACAAATTTGTTGGTAACCGCCGTGAAGCCTGAAGTGAGTACAGAGAAATAAGATTTGTTAGACTCATTACGCATAAGGCGATGGATATGTGGCAAAATACCAAGCATAACATCATCGTGGTGAGGACCTGTATGGTAGTACACTTGGTCTTGTTCTGGCTGTGTTCCTTTTTCGATCTTGCTTAGCGTAGACTCAATTACAGAATTAACCGTGTCCTTATTTAGCCCAGGAATCATGCTGCAATACTTGTCTTTTTTCAAGTCTTCTAGCAAGAGGCGATGCCCAAATTTGTTAAGTTTTTTGCAAAGGTCAATTACAGCTCTATCCGTTTTTGCCTGTGTCCATTCTCCATTTTTGTAGTAAGCCTCCACAGAAGCTTCTAAAGAAGATGCGGCGCCTTCGGTGATATAGAATCTGCTATTTTTAAGCTTAGTTAGGCAAGTAGCAGGGTAGATGTTTGAAGGCTCTTTTTCTAGGGCATCTTGTACTACGGGAGCTTTTGCCTCGCCTGCGGCAAATATAATTGCCACACCTTCGGGGTTGTAGGTGATAGTTTCTAAACCAATGGTGATCACCAATCTGTTTTTCGAAACTTCTATACCACCCAAGTCGCCTGCTGCTACTGCTTGCGTTTCGAAGTTGGTGCTGGTTAGGCGAGTTGCCGAATGATGGTCCGATCCCCTCGTGTTGAAAGCGATGTGCCCGTCAGGACCAATTCCGCCAAGGAAGAAACCGATTCCGCCCATTTCCCTAATCTTCGCTTCGTACTGTGAACACCAGTCGTCTATCAAGAAGATAGATTTTTGCTGTATGACCTCCATTTTGTTGGTGGCCTCGCGGTATCTCAAAGAAAGGTCCACATGGTTGTCGGGAAACACTTCAGAGTAATGCATGCCCTCGTGCAAAGGGATAGTGTCCGAGTTGATCAGCAATGCATTGTCAGGATTTAAACCAAAGCCGTTGATGTAATAGTTGTTCACATAGTTGAAAAAACTATTGTGCTGTTTTGAGCTAATAGGATAGAATTCATCTATTTGCACAAACTTCAGGTCTTTCAAAACAGGTTTTTTAATACCTTGTAAACCGTGTTTTTCTTTAATAGCTTTTGCTTTGGGAGTATCCCAGTTATCCAATAAATACTTGGTCCACCTAATAAAAAACTCAGGAGTTTTTCCAGTAGGAAGGCTAATGACGCCATTGGGATTTTCAGAAGCCCACTCTAAGAAACGAAGAGCGGTAAGAAAGCCTAATTTCGGGAAGTTATCAACAGAAATATAAGGTATATTGGTGGTGACCTTAGAGCTTTTTTCTCCGATGAAGGATTGCTCTACCTTAGAATAATTAACTGTTCTCATGTTGTTTACTAATTATGTTTAAATAGTTTTTTGATGGACTATTATTAGGTTCGTAATTTTTTTGGGAAGTAACTCGTGATTGGATTTGCCACTTTGCTGAAGCATTAATAAAATGAGACAAAGCAAAGGACTGTAAAGTAAGCTCACCAGCAATGCCAGTGAGCTTGGACTTTATGTTGCATATTCAGGTAAAGTTTTAATTTGTGATTAACACCATTTACAATTCGGTTAGTATTATATGTTATTAGATAGTTTGTCTGTACTATTGGTTGTTTTTATACTTTATAGTAATTGCTTGTTGCTATAATTCAAGCTTAGTATTCGTTCTGTCATTTTACTGGGCTACTTGTCTGGAACAGGTTATTGGTTACGCCGGCTATGGCTCCCAACACTCCCGCTTCTATATCGAGTTCCGAAATTTCCAGTGCTACATCTTCTCTCAGTTTAGGCAAGCAATGCATGAATAAAGATTGCTTGATAGGTGTGGTAATGTATTCACCAGCCTTGGAAAGCTTTCCTCCTATAATGACCAGCTCCGGGTTCAAAACTTGGATGAGCGTTCCAATACCCTTGCCTAGATGATGCGCCATATTGGACATCAGGCTTGTAGTAAACAAATCCCCTTTTTTCACCGCCTCAATAATTTCTTCCAATTGAAATTTATAAGTGTCATCTGCGCTTTTTAAAATAGATGCCTGGCCAGCCATCAAGCCTTCTTCTACTTTTTTCACAAGAGCCATTCCCGAGGCAATAGTTTCTAAGCAACCGTGCTTTCCACAGTGGCAAAGTGCGCCACCTTCTTGTATAGGAATATGTGAGAATTCGCCCGAAAACCCTGAATTTCCTTTATAAAGTTGCCCATTTAGTATCATCCCCATTCCTACTCCCCATTCCAGAAGCAAAACCAATACATTCTTTTTGCCTATCGCTTTTCCAAACTTTAATTCGGCTAATGCCCGAGCTCTGGCATCGTTTTCCAGAAATACCCTTTTCTGAAATTTTTCTTCAAAGATTTTTTGAATAGGTTTTTCAAAATTGAGATAATTGTGGTTAATGCCTCTAGCGGAATCTATTAGGCCCGGCATGTTTATACCTATGCCTATAAGCTTTTTATAAGCAATGCCTGTATCAGCGATTACTTTAGAAGCATAGGCGTAAATTTTATCAACAAAAGCTATGTCTTCAGTCAGCTCAATCTGCAAATCTTGCAGCCCGCTTATATTTTCATTTTTATGGTCATATACCGCAAACTTGCTTGAATACCTACCAATATCAATGCCTAGGGTATAGAAGGAATCTGCTGCTAACCCATACATGTTTGGCCTCCTTCCTCCATTGGACTCTCCAGGGCCAAAGTCTGTGATGATCTCTTCTTCTATCAATTCATTTAATAAGGTTTGGATGGTTGGGATACTTACGCCCAGCTTTTTTGCCATATATGAATTGGCTCGAACGCCTTTCACATATAAGAGCTTTACAGCTTCTTTTTTGTAAAAAGCTTTCTTTAGCTCTTTCCCAGACTTTTGCTCATCTAATTCGGATAACCATTGGTGCATAATTCGAAGGATTAGTAACACAAGTTTATGAAATAAATATTTTAGTAGCAATATCTTTTTAATAAATTTTAAAAAGTATTTATGTTTTTAATAAATAATTTCATTAAACTATTTCTATACTAATTCTCGGAATGTTATGTTTTGCAAGAATGACTTTCTAGCGAAGAGTCTGAAGGGGAAATTTATATTTGATCTTGAGAAGTTCCTACTCTTTAAGTTTTAGACTCTGCAAAACAGGCTTTTTCACACTGGATATACTGTTTTTTTTGCTTTCGTTCAGTTGCTCGAAAATGACAATTTCGTTTGCTCCTTTTTTGAGCCAGCAGCCTGGCAAGAAAAGAGTCTGTTGAGGGCCAACTTTCCAATATCGCCCGAGGTTGTGCCCATTAACAAAGACTATTCCTTTGCCCCAATCGCTCATATCGAAAAAGGTATCGCCTAGCTTTTTCACTTTGAAAGTGCCTTTATAAAGTAGTGGATTGCCTCCTTTTACTGATCCTGTTTCTAGTACCTCTGGTGCTGCATCAAATGGAGCTTTATACATTTCCCAATTCCCAGAAATTTCATAATCATTAATAGTGACAGGGCTTATGATGCCTTTTTTGTTGTGGACGATCTCTGCGCCGTAGTTGATCCTGCCCATATTTTCCACCAAAATTTCCAATGTGCCATTGAAAGGGACATCAATATCCATTTCATAGGTGTTGAAAACTCTGTTCAGTTCCCCTTTTAGTTTTCCGTTAACGTATACTGTGGCGTAGTCCCGCAACCCTTTTATACTTAACTTACCACTTATGGGCTGGGTAAACCTTTTTTTGTACAATACATATCCCGAAGCTTGCTCTAATTCTTCAAAAGTTAGCGGTTGGTCGGCTTTGACAGGTTCGCTTTTTTTGATGAAGGTCAATGCGCTGCTTTTTTCTTTCAATTTGATTTCTGGAATAGAAATAACAGGAATTCTTTCAGGGATTTCAGGGATATCGTAGGCAACATATTTTTTCATCAAGTCCCTAATTGCCATATACTTTAGAGTAGTCCAGCCTGCTTCGCTGATTGGGGCGTCATAATCGTAACTTGTGATATCAGGTTGAATGTCGTGTTCGTCATTATAGTTTGCCCCGCTGGTAAATCCGAAGTTTGTTCCTCCGTGAACCATATAAAAATTGAAATCCACGTCATTTTTAAGGTAGACTTCTGTTTGCTTTGCAATGTTTTCAGTGTCGATAGTGACAAATCCTTCCGCCCAATGGTCTAGCCAACCAGGGTAAAATTCTGCGACCATATAGGGACCTTCATTGTTGTGGTATTTATCCACTGCTTTTTTCAAGTTCGTTACATTTCCTTCCCCATTGGCGGTAGGTAAAACTCCTCCTATTGCCCCACCTTCAAATAGCCATGTGCCATCAGAGGTGAAAAACGGACCTTCAAAACCTACTTCTTTCAGCATTTCATAAATTCTGGAGCGGTATGCTAAATGCTTCTCATCTGAAATGTCTTTTCGCTGGGCAACGTACGAGCCAAATTCATTTTCCACCTGAACCATAATGATGTTGCCACCTTTGGTCACTTGCAGATCTGCCACTTGCTCACCTAGCTTTTGCAGATATACCTTGCAAGAATCTAAAAAAGCAGGGTTATTGGTTCGGATTTCAAGATCAGGGTTGTTTTGTAGCCAATAGGGATATCCGCCAAATTCCCATTCGGCACAGACATATGGACCAGGTCGGAGGATCACATAAAGTCCTTCTTCTTGGGCAGTTTTGATGTACTCTACTAAGTTTCGGTTTCCCGTCTCAAAATCCCATTTGCCAGGGGCTACTTCATGGTAGTTCCAGAATACATAGGTAGCGATGGTATTTAGCCCAAGTGCTTTTACCATTTGCATTCTGTGCCTCCAATATTCCTTAGGAATACGCGGATAATGCATTTCTCCTGAATAGATGTGGATGGGTTTTCCATCGGCCATAAACTGGCCATCCTTAATCTCAAACGTTTTAGCTGACTGGGCGCTGGCTTGCGCGAAGCAAAGCCAAAGGAAAATCAAGGGAAGTGTTTTTTGTAGAAAGTTCATGTGAAGGGGTACTTGATGTGATAAAATAAAGGCTGCCCAAATAGTTCGGAACGCCCTTCATTCTTAATTTAACACTAGTAAATTTCTATTGTACTTATGAGTGGGCAGGCTTTGCTTTCGGTAATACTTATTTTTATTTTGTCTGTTACCAAAGGGGAGTCTAGTTTTATAATCCGTTTGTAGCCTATGGTAGTGGCGTTTCCAATTTCTTCCCAATTATTATTTACCCGTGCCTGTATTGTGAAGCTTTTTACTCGCTGCCCCAATTTTATGTATTCCTGTAGCAAAATATATTTTATGGTTTTTGCTTCATTTAGGTTGATTTCCAACGAACCTTTAGTAATGGCATCATCCGTTGCCCAATAGGTTTCTTTGTCACCGTCGAGCACCTTTTGAGCGGCATAAGTTTCATTATCGCCACGGAAAGAAGTAGCCGTGATCGAAGCATTTTGAGCTAGGTTGTTGCCAAATTCTTTTTCCAAAAGCGCATTCCACTCACGCAGGGCTTTTATGTCGTTTTCGTGGAACAATCCTCTGCGGTCGGGAGGGATGTTGAGCAATAGGGTAGATCCTCTTCCTACCGAAGTGAGGTAAGTATCTAGCAGTTTCTCAGGGGTTTTGACCAAAGAATCTTCTTTTTCATGATAAAACCATCCTGGACGAATAGAAGTATTCGCTTCCAAAGGAACCCATCTTTTCCCATCTTCCGAACCTGTATTCAGTATGTTTTCTATATTTGCTTTACCTGCATGGAGCGTATCGGTAGTGATAGTATTCCAGTTTGTTTCTCCAGCTCTGGCTTGTTCATTGCCGCCCCATCTTAAATCGGGACCGCCATCACTAAAGAAAAGCACTTGAGGCTGCATACTGCGTACTAAGTCTAGTGTAGTTGGCCAGTCGTAATAGGTCTCGCGGTCAATTTTGCGTTCTTCATTCGCCCCTCCGTAATATCCATCGCCTCCGTTGGCACCATCAAACCACATTTCGAACACATCTCCATAAGAAGTGAAGAGCTCTTTTAACTGATTGCGGTAGTAAGTAACGTAGGTAGAATCGCCATAATCTGCTCGGTTTCGATCCCATGGAGAAAGGTATATTCCGAATTTCAGGCCATGTTTTTTACATGCTTCTGCCACTTCTCTTACTATATCACCTTTTCCGTCCTTGTAAGGGCTGTTTTGTATCGAATGCTCCGTGTATTCGGTAGGCCAAAGGCAAAAACCATCGTGGTGTTTGCAGGTAAGGATCACACCTTTGAAACCAGTTTCTTTCAAGACTTTTACCCACTGCTCCGCATCCAATTCGGTAGGGTTGAAAAGCTTGGGAGATTCATCTCCAAATCCCCATTCTTTATCGGTAAAAGTATTGATGGTAAAGTGGATAAAGGCATTTCGTTCCATTGCATGCCAAGCTAATTGCTGCTCGCTGGGCACTGGACCAACTGCTGTTGGAGGAAGTGTTTCCGTTTCTTTACAGGCGGCTAAGCTTAGCGCCAGTAGTAGAATTACGATTCTGGTTTTTGTCATGATCCGTATTATTTTTTTGGCGTGAACTCAAAGGCTAAGCTAGGGTAGCTGGTGTTAGTTTTGAGGAATTTTTTAGGAAGAGTTACCGTGATTTTATCTCCATCTTGGCTCCATTTTACTTTTTGTCCAGAACTTAGCAAAGTGATGCTGCTTTTCTTTTCAGGAATATTTCCAGCCCAAGTTACGGAGGGAGGCGTTTCCTCTCCTTCGGGAATATTTACCAAAGCATACATGTTTCCCTCTTTGCCAGCCGTAAAAAATGTGTTTTCATCCTGATAGTTTTCAGTAGTTCTGGTGCCGTAGATCGCTTTTCCATTTTTGTCCATCCAGTTACCTATTTCAGTCATGCGCTCTAAGTCGCCTTCGCGAAGCGTTCCATCAGGTTTTGGCCCTATGCCCAGTAGCATGCTTCCTCCTTTGGCTACAATTTCCACCAGCGAATGGATGATTTTGGTAGAAGACTTTAGCTCATCGTTGGGTACATGTCCCCAGTTATTTGCGAGGGGAATGCAGCTTTCCCAAGGGTTGTTGATTTGCTTGCCGGGGATGGTTCTTTCAGGTGTTTGGTAGTTTTCGTATGGTCCATGAACGGTTCTGTCTACCACAATCAAGCCTGGTTGGTTTTTCCGTGCCATCGCCGCTATTTTTTCAATATCAATAGTTTGTTCGCCGTGCCTCACCATGCGGCCTGGTCTTACCCAACCGCCATCAAACCATAAAATGTCGATAGAGCCGTAGTCTGAGGTGAGTTCGTTTACTTGGTTAAAAGCGAATTTTTTGTATTTCTCCCATCTTTCAGGGTGAGCAGCGAGGTTATAGTTTACATTTCGATCCCATGAACCATATTTGTCCCACCAGAAGTATTGCGAGTGCCAGTCAGGTTTTGAAAAATAGGCACCGATCATCATCCCTTCGTTTCTGAAAGCTTCAAACACGTACTTGGCCACATTGGCTTTTGGGTGGTTGGCAAATGGTCCGTTGGTGATTTTAAAATCGGTTTCTTGTGTGTCAAACATATTGAAACCATCGTGGTGCTTGGTGGTGAATACCACATATTTCATTCCAGCACCTTTGGCCGCAGCGGCCCATTGTTCAGGTGCAAAATTCACTGGGTTGAAGTAATCTTTCATGCCCCAGTACCATTTTTTGAACCCTTCATAAGTCATGCTGTCTTTTCGGTTGATCCAGTCTTCGGAAGTGAGTTCCCAAGATTCTACTACTCCAGCTTGGGCATAAAGCCCCCAGTGGATAATCATCCCAAATTTCAGGTCTTGCCATTGTTCGAGCTTAGCCCTTACCTTCGGGTCGGTGGGCCATTCGTATTCGTCAGACATCCCGTGGACATTCCCCTCTTGGGCCATTATTGCACTTGAGCTACAGAGAGCCAACAGTAGCATCAACACCAGATATTTTCGCATGGATCTTACCTTTAGATTGTTCTTGATATTTTCTTCTTTCACTACAATCTTAAATAAAAATCTTTAATTTTAGAAAATGTGTGCGCAAACATTTGTAATTTGCCTGCAGAAATGTGAAGTTGTATATCCAAAATTATGAACAATCAAACTCCTAAAATTTTAGCCCAATTGATAAAAATGAATAATATGAAAAACATGTTTTTGCCCTTGATCTGCTGGGCAATTATGCTAATGACCCTAAGTTGTTCTAGTGTTCAAAAAGATGAAAATTATGATTCTCCGATTAGCATTATTCCTGAGCCTGTAAGTATGGAAAAAGGGCAAGGGGCTATCATTCTTACCGAAAAAACTAACTTGCTTGTATCAGAAGGCGATGCCCAAGCGAAAGAAATAGCCGAAAGCTTTGCCCAACAATTCCAAGAGGCTTCAGGAATCCAACTTTTGGTGAAGGAAACTAAGGATAGAGCACCAAATGGTGGGATACTTTTTACCGTAGCAGAGATTGACGTTCCTGCTGAAGGATATTCCCTAGTGGTAAATGATGAGGGAGTGGTCGTCAAGGGAAAAGACCATGCGGGTTTGTTTTATGGCGTGCAAACGCTGAAGCAATTGTTGCCACCTGCCATTGAGAGCAAGGAAGTGGTTGCAGATGTAAAGTGGACATTGCCACTTGTTTCTATTGAAGATTACCCAAGATATAACTGGAGAGGAATGCACTTGGATGTTTCAAGGCATATGAGTTCGGTTGACTTTGTGAAAAAGTACATCGACAACATGGCGATGCACAAATTGAATATCTTCCATTGGCACTTGACCGATGACCAAGGTTGGAGAATCGAGATTAAAAAATATCCGAAACTTACGGAAATAGGTGCGTGGAGAGATGAAACATTGGTTGGACACGCTGGTTCTAAGGAATTTGATGGCAAGCGCTATGGCGGTTTTTATACCCAAGAAGAGGTAAAAGAAGTGGTGGCGTATGCCAAAGAACGATTCATCACGGTAGTTCCAGAAATTGAAATGCCTGGCCATGCTACGGCAGCGGTTGCTTCCTATCCTGAGCTTGGCGTGACGGGAAATCGTCCAAAAGTTGTAGGTGAGTGGGGCGTGTTCTTGGATATTTATGGTGTAGAAGACACTACATTCACATTTTTGGAAAATGTATTGGTGGAAGTGATGGCTCTTTTCCCAAGTAAATACATCCACATTGGTGGCGACGAGGCTTGGAAAGATCAATGGAAAGCTTCTAAATCGGTACAAGCAAAGATCAAGGAACTGGGTTTGAAAGATGAGCATGAGCTGCAAAGCTGGTTCATTACCCGCATGGAGAAGTTCATCAACTCAAAAGGAAGGCAAATAATTGGTTGGGACGAGATTTTGGAAGGAGGGCTTGCCCCTAATGCAGCGGTGATGTCTTGGAGGGGAGAAGAAGGAGGCATAGCGGCAGCAAAAGACAAGCATTATGTGGTGATGTCTCCAGGCTCGCATTTGTACTTCGATCATTACCAAGGAGATCCAAAGTTCGAGCCTCTCCAAATCCATGGATTTACTACCTTGGAAAAGCTTTACTCTTATAACCCTACACCAAAAGAGCTGACTCCTGAGGAAGAACAGTATATTCTAGGGGCACAAGCTAATGTGTGGTCAGAGTATTTGCCTACACCCGAAAAAATAGAATATGTTGTTTATCCGAGAATAGGGGCATTGTCTGAAGTGCTTTGGTCCCCTTTAGCGGGAAAAAATTGGAAAGCATTTAAGCTGAAAGTCCCTGATCAACTAGAGCGCTATGCTTTCAGAGGCATCAATTATTCAAAGAGTATCTATTATGTAACTTATGAGGTAAAAGCACAAGAAGGCTCAGACAAATTGATAGTCACACTCAAAAACCAGTTTGAACTGGAAGGTATGCATTATACATTGGATGGGAGTGAGCCTACTGTCGATTCTCCTCTTTATTCTGAACCTTTAGTATTGGCAGAAGGAACGCAAGTAAAAGCGGTGTTGATAGAAGATGGAAAGCCAAAAGCGAAAGTGACTGGTATTACAATAGAAAAACCTCAACCCAAACGCTCTTCTCATTAGGGGAGGGGCAACTTTTTATCACCTTAAGTAAAATATGATATGCAAAGAAGAGATTTTATAAAATCTAACTCGGTGTTGGCGGCAGGTGCAGTGATGATACCTCAAGTGTTGAATGCGTCGGTTTTTAAAGATGGGTTTATCTCGAAAAGACCTCCTGTGGGGAAGCGAAACTTCACTAGCAAGGCCGTGGAAGAGGCTATAAAAAATGTAAAAAAAGCGATTAAAAACCCTGAGTTGGGTTGGATGTTTGAAAATTGTTTCCCGAATACCTTGGACACCACGGTGAACTATAAAGAGGTAGATGGTCGCCCAGATACGTTCGTCATTACGGGAGATATACATGCGATGTGGTTGCGAGATAGTAGTGCACAAGTATGGCCGTATGTGCCATTGGCTAAAAAAGATAAAGATCTCCAAAAGCTTCTTTCGGGTGTTGTCAATAGGCAAACTGACTGCATTTTGATTGACCCTTATGCAAATGCGTTTAATGAAAGTGCTACTGGAAGTGAGTGGGAAACTGACTCAACGGACATGAAGCCAGAGCTTCATGAGCGGAAATGGGAAATTGATTCGCTTTGCTACCCTATTCGTTTGGCTTACCATTATTGGAAAACAACTGGAGATACTTCTGTTTTTGATAAAAAATGGGAAAAGGCCATGAAACTGGTGCTGAAAACCTTTATTGAACAGCAACGAAAGGAGGGTGATGGACCTTACAAATTCATGAGGAAAACGGAGGTAAATACGGATACCATGCCCATGTTTGGGGCTGGAAATCCTGTTGTGCCAGTCGGGTTGATTGCTTCGGGCTTTCGCCCCTCTGATGATGCCACCACTTTTTTATTCTTAGTTCCTTCTAACTTTTTTGCTGTTACTTCGCTCAAGCAGCTCAATGAGATTTTTACAGAAGTGATAAAAGACAAGGAGTTTGCCTCAAAATGTACTGCTTTGGCAAATGAGGTGAGCGATGCGTTGAAGGAATATGCCATTGTTGAGCACAAAGGGTATGGCAATATTTTCCCTTTCGAAGTAGATGGTTTTGGTAACAAACTATTTATGGACGACGCAAATGTCCCAAGCTTGCTGGCCATGCCTTATTTGGGAACTATCAATGCCGATGACCCTATTTATCAGAACACTCGAGCTTTTGTTTGGGGCAAAGACAACCCATTCTTCTTTAAAGGAACAAAGGCCGAAGGAATTGGTGGCCCGCACAAAGGAATGGATTTGATCTGGCCTATGTCCATCACCATGAAGGCGCTTACCAGCGATAATGACGAGGAAATTAAAGGATGTATTGAAACTCTAATGGCGACCCATGGCGGTACAGGATTCATGCATGAGGCTTTTCATAAAGATGATCCGAGCATTTTCCACAGAACATGGTTTGCTTGGGCGAACACGCTCTTTGGCGAACTGATTCTTAAAGTATACAACGAGCGGCCACAGCTTTTGAAAGAAATTTGACCGATTACTTAAATAAACCACAGTACTACGAATGAAGAATAATAGACGAGATTTTATCAAAAAATCATCCATCGGATTGGGCTTAGCTGGTGCAGGGATGGTGCCCTTGAGTGCTTGTACGGCTACTACTAGCGAAAAAGTAGGTGAGGAGAAAGCGGCTAAAGATCAAAAAGTAACCAAACCAATCGTGATTTCTACATGGAATCATGGTCAGCCGGCAAATGTTGCAGCATGGGCATTGCTCAAAGAAGGTAAAAGCGCTTTGGACGCAGTAGAAGCGGGCGTTCGTATTCCTGAGTCAGACCCTGAAGTAAGAACTGTTGGACTTGGTGGATATCCTGATCGTGATGGAAGAGTGACATTAGATGCTTGTATCATGGACCATCATAGCAATTGCGGTTCAGTAGCTTTTTTGCAAGACATTGTAAACCCGATCTCTGTAGCTAGAAAAGTGATGGAAGATACTCCGCACGTAATGTTGGTAGGAGAAGGCGCACTACAATTTGCCGTAGAAAAAGGCTTTGAGCGAACTAATTTATTGACCGAAGCTTCTAAAAAGGATTGGGAAAATTGGTTGAAAGAATCTAAGTACGCGCCTGTGATCAATGTGGAAAACCATGATACGATCAGCATGCTTGCTTTAGATGAGGAAGGCAACATTTCTGGTGCATGTACGACCAGTGGCGCATCGTATAAAATGCACGGCAGGGTAGGAGATTCACCCATTATTGGAGCTGGGTTATTTTTAGATAATGAAGTTGGCGGGGCTTGTGCCACAGGTTTGGGCGAAGCGGTGATTAGGGTTTCGGGAAGTGCAATGGTGGTGGAAATGATGAGACAAGGGGCTAGCCCCCAAGAAGCATGCAAAGCTATTGTAGAGCGCATTTATGAAAAATTGAAAGATGTGGAGAATTTGCAAGTTGGCTTTTTGGCGCTCGATAAGAAAGGAAGCTACGGAGGTTACGCCATCCATAAGGGTTTTAACTATGCAGTGTATTCAGATGAATCTAACAATACTTTGATTGATGCTGAGAGTAAGTTTAGTTAAGCAGTATTTTTATAGTTTGCTATTTTCCACTGCTTTTGTTCATTTGACTAATGTTCCGTTGATGGCACAAACAGGCTCAGTTACTGAACCTGTGAGGTATATTGGCGGGAATACGATTGATCCCAGTGTTCACGAAGGCAGGCTGAGGTATGCGATAGGAACGGAAAATATTCAGGTGCTCCGAGCCAATAGGGAGCATCCTGAATTGGCAGATGGTTTTGGTTGGACGTATAACCACGCTCCAAATTTGGCTTATTGGGAACATACTTTTTTCCTTCAGTACTTAAGTAATCCGAAAGATGAACACGTAGCCCCAGGTCATACGATGCTGGTCACTTCAGAGAATGGCCGCCAGTGGGAAAAGCCCAAAGTGGTATTTCCGGCTTATGAGGCACCTGAAGGAGTGGCAATTCCCGAAGGCTATAATGGCTATATGATGCACCAGCGGATGGGATTTTACGTAGCTCCAAATGATCGCTTGTTGGTATTGGGTTTTTATGGTCACACAGATCATCCTTTTGGTAAAGGTGGTATTGGTCGTGTGGTAAGAGAGGTGAAAAAAGATGGGAGTTTCGGACAGATTTACTTTTTGAGATACAGTAGTTTTACCAATTTTAATGAAAATAATACCAGTTATCCTTTCTTTAAAAAATCTAAGGATGAAGGGTTTG
Source organism: Flammeovirgaceae bacterium SG7u.111 (assembly GCA_034044135.1). Taxonomy (NCBI): domain Bacteria; kingdom Pseudomonadati; phylum Bacteroidota; class Cytophagia; order Cytophagales; family Flammeovirgaceae; species Flammeovirgaceae bacterium SG7u.111. The sequence continues at coordinate 7,517,901 of CP139021.1, forward strand.
TAGAAGCTTGTGAAGCATTACTTGCCGACCGGTTAATAACCTTGCAATGGTTAGATGAGGATTATGGAATGGATGATTTTTATGGAGAAGGAAGAGTCCCCGATTCGGTAGAAGCTTTTTCATATTATCACCGCCCTGACGGAAAAGTGGTCGGGCTTTGGAAATTTTCCCATACAGCTTTGTCTAGCGATGAAGGGCAAACCTTTTCCGCACCGGTAAAAACCAAAACCTTGCTAATGGCAGGAGGTAAGGTATGGGGGCAGAGGACGGACGATGACCGTTATGCATTGGTGTATAACCCTATAGAAATGCAAGAATACCGCTTCCCTTTAGCCATAGTGACAGGAAATGACGGGGCCGTTTTTGACAATCTTTTGCTTGTGCAAGGTGAAGTTCCGCAAAGAAGGTTTTTTGGTAGGTGGAAAGATTTTGGGTCTTGCTATACCCGAGGGATTGTGGAAGGAAATGGTAATCCGCCAGGCGATGATATGTGGCTTACCTACAGCATGAACAAGGAGGATATTTGGGTCAGTCGTGTGCCTCTTTCGGTGAAGTATATGGTAGAAGGAGATGTGGCGGATAACTTTGAGGACATGAAAGTGGATGGGCAAATCAAGGATTGGAATAGTTATGCTCCGCAATGGGCATCTGCCAAAATTGTAGCGGAGGCCAAAAGTAATAAAGCTCTCGAACTTACAGATGCTGATCCGTATGATTATGCTCGGGCTATCCGGGTTTTTGAGGAGGGTAAAAATGTGAAGCTTTCCTTTAAGGTAAAACCCCAACAAGATGACAAGGGTACTTTGCAGGTGGAAGTGACCGATCAATTTGGCAACAGACCAGTGCGGGTTTATTTTTTGCCAGATGGACGATTAGTAGCCTATGATGGCAGCAAGGAAATCGAGTTGGGAAAGTATAAAAAAGAGACTTGGTACAAGTTAGAGCTAGAAATTGATGCATATCTCTACGGAAGTTATTCCTTGATACTTGATGGAAAAGTAGTTTTGGAAAATGCAGCTTTACATGAAGCTGTAAAGTCTGTGGAACGAATTTCTTTCCGAACAGGTGACTATCGCAGTTTTCCCACCCGAAAAACGCCTAACCAAAAAGTATCTGAGCCTTTGGAAGGAGCGGATGACAAAGTAGAAGAAGCGATCTTTTTGGTGGACGATGTAGAAGTACGTGCGAATTAACTGAACTCCTTTTTTAACATAAAACTGCCTCTGTCCTATTCTTGGACAGAGGCAGTTTTATGTTAAATAATTCTTCCTTCGGAATCATTTTCCCCGACCTTATTTAAACATGTTCTTAGGTCTATCCTTTATCGATAGCAACCTCTAAATTTTGCTTGAATAGCGAAATTACCAATTCTTTTATTAGCCAAGTATTACCATTCATTCCTGTCCAAGTGCCACTCATTAGGTCTTCCCGTTAGTGAATATTAGGGGTGATATATTCGCCGTTTTCCAACAAAGAATTTTATCACTATACCAAATCAGTTTAAATGAAGAACCCAATAAAATTACTCACGCTTATTACGACCTTATTGCTCCTCATTTTTCAATCTTGCAAAGATGATGAAGAGCCAGTGCCACAAAATGTAGCACCTGTTATGGTAGCGCAATCGTTTTCCGCTTCGGAAGGGGCTAGTTCTGGTGGCGTGTTGGGCACTGTTGTGGCGACCGACCCCGAAGGGAAGGCGCTTACGTTTAGTATCACTACAAACGATAATGGATTATTTGAGATCAGCACAGTAGGGGCTTTGAGTTTGGCCACAGGCAAAAACCTAGATTTTGAAACGGCAGCAAGCCATACCATCACGGTTGCTGTTTCTGATGGCGATCTGGAAACCGAAGCAGCCATGACGATCAACGTAACAGATATAGACGAAGCACCAAGTATTGCCGCACAAAGTTTCACGGTAAAAGAGGATGTTTCAGGCACGGATATACTTGGCTCTATAGTCGCCACGGATCCTAATGGCGATAACCTTACCTACACGATTGACAGCAAGGGAAGCTTGACGTTTGCACTTGCCAATGTCAATGATATTACCTTGGCAAGTGGTGTAACACTAGATTATGAAGCTACTAAAGCTTACATGTTCGATGTAACGGTAAGTGACGGAACATACTCTGCCACTGCTGCCATGACTGTTAACGTGGAAGATGTGAACGACGAACGTCCTGAATTTACGGTATTTGGTCCTTTCTCTGTGGCAGAAGATGTAAACCAAGCTACTATAATTGGTACTGTAGTGGCAACGGACGCTGATAGTGATGAGCTAACTTATAGTATAGGGACTGGAGGCGATTTATTCGAGGTGTCACCCAATGGAGGCGAAATTAGCCTAAGAGCCACAGCAAATTTAGATTATGAAACCAAAACCCAGCATTCTCTACAAATTACTGTTTTTGATGGCAAATTTAATGTAAGTGTAGCGGTAATTGTTAATGTGACCGATGTGGTTGAAAGTGCTGTAACAGTAAGCACGTTTGCAGGGTCTATTACAGGTTCTCCCGGTGCAACAGATGCTATTGGTCTAGCGGCAAAATTTAGGAATTTGGGTGGTGTAGCCCATTTTAATGGAGCCTATTATATTGCAGATACAGGCAACCACCTCATCAGAAAAATGAGTGCCTCTGGTGAAATAACTACATTTGCAGGCTCATCTCAAGGTTATTTGGATGGTATGGGCACTGCCGCAAAATTTAATAGCCCTTCGGGTATAGCTATTGATGGAACAGGCAACTTATATGTTACGGATTCAGATAACCACAGAATACGCAAAATAACGCAAAATGGCGAAGTAACTACCTTTGCTGGATCTGGCAATGCTGATTTTGAAGATGGTACCGGCACAAAAGCTTCCTTCAATTCTCCAAAGGGCATATGCTTTGATCTTAATAATAATTTATACATAGCTGATTATCAAAATAATATGATAAGAATGGTAACGTCATCTGGTGAGGTGAGCCGGTATGCGGGCACTACCTCTGGTGGCTACGCCAATGGGGACAGGCTTTTAGAAGCAAACCTTAATCATCCCTATGACATTATTTACAATAGATTTGATAAAGCTTTTTATTTTAGTGATGCCGACAATCATGTGATTAGAACTATTGACAATAATACGGTTAGAATTTATGCAGGCACTCCTAATCAGGCTGGCTATGCAGAAGGGCCTACCAGTACCGGCATGTTTGACCAACCCCGACATCTTGCAATGTATGGACAAGAACTCTTGGTGGTAGATTATAATAATCACGCTGTGCGTAAAGTAGCCGAAATAAATATCTCTTCACCTGGCAGTGGTTTTGGCTTAATAAGAAATGAGATAATTAATCTCGCTGGTGGAAATGGAGAAGGCTTAAGTGATGGTGATGCAACTACAGCAAAATTTTACTATCCATCAGGTATTTGTTTCGACAATGTAGCCGACGGTATCTTTATTACTGAGGAACTTGGCAATCGAATACGGAAAATCATTATCAATTAAATGTCAAACAGCCTGGCATGGGCGATTCATCATGCTAATAAGTTGCTTTGCTGTGTATACAGATAGTAAAGAAAGCACTCCTACACTAGTATTATTTGCTAGATATTAAAATAAGTAGGAGCCTTAAAATCATTCAAAATTTTTACTTGAACTTAAAAAAATCCCACTGCTATTCTGGCAGTGGGGATAAAACCTCTGTGCGAAGTAATAGCACTTTGGGTCTAAAGATTTTATCAATATCCAAATTTTCAAACTATGAAAAAAACAATCATATTATTCGTGTTGCTACTCGCTGCCAGCTTTTCAGTCTCTGCGCAAATAGGCATGTACGAAGCATTAGAAGCTCACGGAGAAGGAGCTAAATATCAAGAGTATTGGAGTGTTGGCAAATCAGAAGAAACTGGGAAGTACCATATCGATGGAAAGCGTTATGTGCTCACTGCCGAAATTAAAAGACTTCCATCAGGAGTACCAGTAGGCTTTTCGCTCATCAAAGTTGAAGATGGAAAAAGTTGGAGAGGAGCCGATGTAATGACTGATTACGAAAGAGCTATTGGCTATCCTCACATCGTGACCAGGCATAAATATAACAAAGATGGCTACGCAGTGGTGGGAGACTACATTTTCTCGCTCGATGGAATTTCCGAAGATGGGCTTTCTTTTGATAGAATTGATGCCATTTACATCAAAATTGGCGGTGAAGAAAAAGCAGAAGAAGAGCCTAAAGAGAAAAAGAAAATGTCTCTCAAAGAAAAAATGAAGGCTGCCAAAGAGAAAGTTAAAGCAGCTGCAATGGTTTCTTACGGACCAGAACATCAAAAAGCCTGCGATACTGATTTGGGTAAATTGGTTTCCGATTATTTGAAAGAAATGAAAGCTAAGCAAGATGCCAACCCAGCAACTGCCAAGCAAAAGGCGGAAATAAAGGAAATTGAATTCGCCAGAAAAAACAAAGATGCCGATCTGAAAGCCTACAACGACTCAATTAGGGCTACTCCCGAATATAAGAAATTAAAAGAGCATCAAAAAAGAATGGCAGAGATGGAAAAAGGCAGTGCAGGAGAAAAAGTAACCATTGTAAATGGTACTAGTAGTCCAATCAGAGTAGACTCATTCAATATTACCCCTGGCAGTAGCAGAACGTTTGACTGTGATTTTGATATCTACCTTATGAAAACTGACAAAGCAAAAAACGAGGTAGTAAGAAGCAGAAAACTGTCAAGCGCCAGAACTAATTGCGGCCGTACAATTACAGTGAATTAAAGAAGAATATCAGATAAGAATGCAACCTTTTTAAATATTAAACAGTGTGAATAATTATTTATTTGCATTGTTTAATAAGGTTTTGCCAATCATTCTAAACCTTAAAAAAAAACAACAAACCTTTTTATGAAATTACTCAAATTCGTATCCTATATTGGAGCCTTATCGTTGCTCTTTGTTTTTCAATCTTGTAAAGATGATGAAGAACCTACTCCACAAAATGTAGCACCTGTTATGGTAGCACAATCGTTTTCCATTTCGGAAGGGGCTAGCCCTGATGACGTATTGGGCACCATTGTAGCCACCGATCCTGAAGGAGAGACGCTTACATTTAGTATCACTACAAACGATAATAATCTGTTTGCCATCAGTACCTCAGGTGCTTTGAGCTTGGCAACAGGTAAAAGCCTAGATTTTGAAACCGCTACAAACCACACCATTACAGTAGCTGTGTCTGACGGTGACCTAGAAACCGAGGTGGATATTACCATTACGGTAGTTGATGTAAATGAAAATACAGCTCCTGAAATCAATGCACAGACATTTAGCATTAGGGAAAATATAGATGTTAGGTCCGCAATAGCTACAATTGTAGCCACTGATAAGGACAGCGATGCCCTTACCTACTCTATATCACAGAATATCTCTCAAAACAACAAAGATTTATTTGAATTTGAGGATGAGAGCGTACCAGAAATCAGTCTTACTTCTGGTCAGTCATTAGACTTTGAAAGCATTACTAGTTATTCAATTGAGATCACGGTTAGTGATGGGAAATTAACTGCGGTGGTTGATATAACTATTAATGTGACCGATGTAAACGATGCACCAGTAGTAGCTGCCCAAACATTTACGGTGGCAGAAGGAGTGACCGATAATACGGTAATAGGCACCGTTGCAGCTACGGACGAAGATGGCGATGTACTCAGTTACAGCCTTGCCTTAGGCATAGGCTCTGACAATATTTTTGAAATTAATGCCAGTGGGCAAATAAGCTTGGCAGAAGGCAAGAAGCTAGATTATGAAACGGCTACCAGCCATATACTTACTGTGGAGGTGAGTGATGGTGAAGCCAGCAAAACGGCTAAAGTTACTATAAATGTTACAGATTTGGATGATATAGCTATTCCCGACGCAAATTTTATAACTGCCTTGCTTAACAATTCTTCAATTAACACCAATGGTAATTCGGTAATAGAAACAGCCGAGGCTTCCAGTTTTACTGGCACTATCAGTGCGGCAAATAGTAATATAGAAAGTGTGGAAGGAATTGAATTTTTTACCAATGCTACTAGAATTTCCCTTTATGGAAATAGCCTCACTTCTATTGACCTATCAAGCAACACAAAAGTGACGCAACTACTACTTGAATCTAATAAGTTGAAAACTATTGATGTTTCTATGTTGTCAGAGTTGACCGATTTTAAAGCCCATAGCAATGAATTGACTACGGTGAATCTTGCAAATGGCAATAATGCCAATATGACCAGGATGCAGTTGCAGGGCAACCCGGGCTTAACGTGTATTAAAGTAGACCAACTACCTGTCCCTACATCAGGATGGTCGAAAGATGCATCAGCTTCTTACAGTATTATTGATTGTGAGTAAAAGCACAGAAGTAGAATATAGGTACAAGTACAAGCCCCAATTTATTGGGGCTTGTTTTTAAATGAAGAATGTTTTTTTTTGATAAAAAACGCTGGAGACTACCATTGTCAAATATTGGGGCTTTGCTTTAAGGTCAATCAGCTATATCCATTATGCTTTTAAGAACATAACTTAGGTTTTAAATATACCCTAGCTTCTTTTTTGTACCTTTAAAATTTGACCCTGTTTTACTTTAGAGAATGAGATTCTTACTCTGTTTGTTATTACTGGTTATTTCAGGTATTTCATTTTCTCAGAATATGGAAATGGCTAGTTTCCATATCTCACAGCAGGATGGCCTCCCTTCTAATACGGTTTATGACATCTTTCAGGATAGCCAAGGTTTTTTATGGGTAGCCACCGAAAATGGACTTGCAAGGTATAATGGAGCAGAATTTCGCTGGTTTTCCAACCCTCAAGTGAGATCGCAAGCAGTGGGTTATCTGTCGGAGGACAATAAGGGGAGGATCTGGCTTCATAACTATTTCGGGGAATTGCTTTTTGTAGAGAATGATAGTTTAAAAAAACTCCATTCATGGGAAAAGTACTATCAGTCAGGGTTTCCGAGAATTACCAACATTGGAGATAAGCTTTTGCTCAGTAGTCCGTCCAATATTTTTTTCTATGAAATAGAAAAGGAAAAATGGTCGCGTCTAGATTCTCTATTTGAACACAGTCAGTTTGAAGGTGGAGGTAAAATTAATTACGCCGACCATCTGGTGTACGAAGACGAATTATGGAGTGTTTTTTCTAAGAGAAATACTGCAATTGTAAAATCTCTTTTTAATCCATCTAAGCAATATACCATTCAGTATAAGAAGTGTGGCTTAAATCAAAACACACTCCAACTAACTACTTTTAATAGTAAGATATGGCTGTACGACAGTAGCTGCCATTTGCTGTTTGAGCTTTACAATGGAAAAGTAAAAGACATTTCAGAAAAGTATGACGAGCTACTAAAAGATACCAGACAGATTAAAAATCTTGGTAATGGAATGGTTGCCTTTTTTGGACCATCTGGCTGTTATCTGTTAGATGAAAAAAGTGATCGATGGTTTTTACTCAATAATAGCAGAAATGTGAGCTCTATTGCCAGCGATAGTGAGGGCGGAATTTGGTTGGGGACACTGAACGAAGGTATTTTTTACTATCCTTCACTTGAGACGACGATTATAAAGAAAAGTCAAAATGATATTCTTACCAAGCTCGCTGTTGACAATAAGCACAAGAAGGTGGTAGCAGGAGCTTATGATGGTAGCCTGTTGTTTTATTCTTTTGAAGGAGAATTGACAGAAAAAATAGCTCCACAAAGTTCCAGAGAAATTCAGAGCCTATTTGTTGATGAAAGAAACGACAAACTTCTGTATTATGGAAAGGAATTGAAAATTATGAATCTTGATAATTTAAGCCTTGTTAAGAGCATGGTAATGACTGCTTTAAAAGATATAGTGCAGTTGGATAAAGGATATGGGCTTGCCACATCAGCTGGTCTGTCTATTGTAGTTATGGATAGTGTTTATAGTAAGAAGAATAGTTCTGGCATAAAGCAGCGGTGCGCTTCTGTAGGATATGATTCGATAAACCAGCGCATATGGTTAGGGACACAAAAGGGCTTGAAAAAGGTGAGTTTAGAAACGAATGAAGTTTCTTTATGGCAGCCTACTGGGCTAGGGTTTTCACCAGGAGTCTCCGAAATAGATAGATATAAAGATCAATTTTTTATTGGTACATATACAGATGGGCTGATGATTATTGAGGGCGAGGAGATGAAAAGGCATATCACTATGTCAGAAGGGTTGCCTTCTGACCATATCACGGCACTAGCCAGTACGGATACCCAGCTTTTTATAGGAACGGATCGGGGAATTGCCATTTATACATTTAAAGACGAATCTATTTACCTGATTGATGATACCAAAGGGCTTACGGCAAATGAGATTTATGACCTAGTTGTGGCTGAGGCCAACCTGTGGGTGAGTACCCCAAATGGTCTCCAAATTTTCAATTCATTTTCTGTTAAAAACACTCAAAAACCAAAAATTCATATAACTAACATCAGTTCAGGAGACAAGGTGTTTGCGGGGTTGGATAAAAATATCACTCTTTCTCCAGATCTTCCAGAATTGCGGATAGATTTTGATGTTTCCAATAGTTTGAGGAGTAGGGGAAAAGCAATGATCCACTATAGAATTAAAGAACTCAATGGAGGTAATTGGAGTATTACTTCATTAAAATACCCATCAGCTAAGTACCAATCTTTACAAGCTGGGAAGTATACATTTGAGGTCATGGCTATTAACGAAGATGGAGTCCAGTCTGCAAATGTCATTCGAATTCCGTTCAACGTATTGGCGCCTATTTGGAAGCGACCTCAATTTCTGATATTGGTTTTTTTATTCATTTTACTTTGTTCTGTTGTTTTTGTTTATATCAGACTGGAGCGAATTAATGAAGCTAACAAGCAGCAGCTGCTCCGAAAATCTCATGAACAAGATCTTAGAATAGCGCAATTAACGTCTATAAGGTCTCAGATGAACCCACATTTTATTTTTAATACAATGTCATTGATTCAGGGCAAGGTATTGAATGGGCTAAATGACCAAGCCAATAAAGCTATTCAAGACTTTTCATTGTTGATGAGAAAGGTATTGGATTTTTCCTCAAAGGAAATGGTCGCACTTGCAGATGAAATAGAAGTAATAGAAAAATACCTTTCTATCGAAAAAAATAGGTTTGATGATAAACTGACATATGACATAATTCTTGATGAAAAACTCAAAGATGAGCTCATAAAGTTGCCATCGCTTTTGACTCAGCCCTTTGTTGAAAATGCGTTGAGGCACGGGCTTCTTCATAAAGAAGGGAAAAAGGAGCTGCTGATATCGTTCAGTTTGGTGGAAGAGATATTGGTGATTGTGATAGATGATAATGGAATAGGTCGGGCTGCTGCATTGCAGGTAAATAAATCTCGGCGCAACAACCACCACTCATTTGCATTGGAGGCTTACAGTAAGAGAATTGAACTCTTGAATATGGATCGGAAAAATAAAATAGAACTTGATATAATTGATAAATTAAGCATGCGGGGCTTGCCTGTAGGAACTAAGGTTGTTATTAAATTGCCACTTATAAATGAGCCAGTTAACATCAGTTGAAAAAATAAAAGTGTTGCTTGTAGACGATGAGCCTGCAGTACGGTCGGCCTTAAAGGAGATGCTAAGCCATTTTCATAGTATTGAGGTAGTGGGGGAGTCTAGTAATATTCCCGAGGCGGTCAAAGCAATTCATCAAGTACAGCCCAATCTTGTTTTTTTGGATATAGAAATGCCAGGATATTTAGGCATCCAATTGTTGGAGTTTTTTAACCCCAGTGAGGTAAACTTTGATATTGTATTTGTTACCGCCTATAATGAATATGCCATACAGGCATTCAAAATAGCGGCGTTCGACTATTTGTTGAAACCAATAATTACGGTCGACCTAGAACAGACCATAGAGCGATTTGTAAAGAGTAAAAGGAGGCAAAAGGTTTTGGAGCGCACCCAATTACTGAAGGGCTCTTTTATGCAAGAAGCCTTGCCCAGTCAGATTGCCATCAATTCTATGGAAGGTATAGATTTTTTGGAATTAAAAAATATCATTCTTTTTGAGGCTTCGGGGATCTATACCAATATTATAGTTGCAGAAGGGCAGACCATTGTCGCAAGCAAGCCGATAGGTGAATTTGAATCGTTACTTGCTGATAATACAAATTTTTTCCGGGCACATCGCTCTTTTTTCATCAATCTGCAACAGGTAAGAAAGATGTTAAGTAAAAAAGGATGTGTTATTATTATTATGAAAAATAAAATGGAAGTTCCACTTTCAAGATATAGGAAAAAAGAATTTGAGTTGGTTATTGAAAACTTTAGGATTTAAAAAAGGAGGCTGATTTGATAGGGTTGAGCTTATTGGCTATTATGCTAAAACCTTCTGACGGATCCTCCATTTTATGAGTATTTAGGCTTTATAACTCTTCCTTCGGTATCATTTCTCCCTCCATAATATATTGCTGAACAGCGCTTTCTATTTCGAGACGAGGTTGGGCGGCAACATCGGTGAAACCTTCCATTGTTAGCAATGTACATTTCTTTTCTTATATAGCTTTCAAGGCGTGCATAAAGTTTTTATAGGAGTTTTCCCCATTGCTCACCGCGGTTATTTTTTTATCTAGGTATGCTAAAAATAGATTTTTCATACTGGTAGTTATTTAGAAATGGTTGTAGTTGAATCGTTGTTCAATATTAAGTTAGTGGCATAAAAAAGCCTGCATTTTGTGTGTAAATGCAGGCTTTTATGCTGGATAATCGTGAAGTTTTATTGTATATCAATCAGCTGGAGAGGGACATTCCATCCTTTTACAGATACTTTTAAGCTAGTCGAGTCGAACTTTTCAGGATCAAATTCAACAATTACTTTTTTAGTATTTTCTCCTATTACCGAAACGTAGTTGTCATCGTAAAAAACAGGTAGCATACGTTTTCCAGTATTTTTGTCCACTATAGAAATCCGATTGAAAAATGCTACAGGACTGTTTTCCGAATTTGTTAAAGTCACCTCTATCTTTCCTTCCTCTAGTTGCTTGGCTGTTGCTTTCAAAGGAGCTTTTTTGAGGCTGTTCAAACCATTGTATTCTCCATTCTTATTAGGTACCCAGTAGAAGTTTTCAGTCAATACGTTTTGTTCCATATCAAGCAATTGGAAGTTTATGAAAGCCCCGTTTTCTTTTGCTTGTTTTTCCAAAAACTTTTTCACTGACAAGAATTTCTTTGTAGAAGTTGGTTCAATTCCTACAATCACTTGGGTGAAGCGTTTTTTGTTTCCTTCCATGTCAATGGTCTCGACTTTCAGCATCATGTTGGGATAAGTCTCAAACGTATTGTTTACGGCCATCACCATTCCATCGGTAGGGTTGTACATCACATGCAACGGTTCGCTGCCCTTTCTTAATCCATAAAGACATGCATTTGGGTCGAGGTAATAGTCGTACATCTGCCCGCGGAGCGAAGTCCAAGGGTTTTGAGTTTTCCAAATGATCGTGCCGGTGTACCAGTCCCACATATGTGAGCTGAATCCTTCCATAAGGGCTCGGTACTGATCGTAGTTTACAAGTTGTGCCTTTTCTCCAAAATCTTCTGCATCTTTTGCATCGCCATAAGGGCGCACGTGGTATTCGTAGCCAATGTATTTGTGGTAAGCCCAAACCGAATCTACTATCGAATCATTGAAGGTAGGGGGAACTAGGTTTGCCTCAGGGATAAATCTTCTCAAGGATTGGATATCTCCCACGCCCACTGAGCCTACTTCTGAGTTGAACGGCCAGGTTTGGTGGTCCCAGAAAAGTGATTTGTCTTGGATGGTATATGGACCATCGCCATTGCCGCCGATGGTATTGAGGGACATGCTGTCCGAATTGGAATATTCGATGAACCAGCGTGTACCATCTTCTTCTGGCAAGATTTTATCTTGAAGAGCTGATAAAATATCCACAGGAGGGGTGGCTTCGTTGCCACCGCAGTAGATGGCCAGCGAAGGATAATTTCGGATCATTTTGACCATATCCCGCGCCGATTCGAGGAATAAGTTGTGGTCATCTGGGTATTTTCTTCGTGTCCATTGATCTTCCAATTTCATAGGATCGACCCACTTTCCGTTGCAGTCGCCTGAAATCCAAAAATCTTGGATGACCAAAATACCGTATTTGTCGCAGGCCTCGTAAAACTCAGGTCTTTCCGTAAGCGCACCGCCCCAGATCCGGATGAGGTTGAGGTTCATATCGCGGTGAAAGCGGATTTCCGCATCGTACCTTTCTGGGGTAAACCTGAGCATGGCATCGGAAATAATCCAGTTTCCTCCTTTGATGAAAATCTTCTGGCCATTGACCATTACCTGCATGCTTCGGGTTCTGTCGTTCCATTGGCGGGTGATTTCCCTTACGCCAAATTGGACAGCTTCTTTATCAGAGACTGAGTTTTTCTTATCAGTGAAAGCCAATTCTATGTTGTAGAGATCTTGAGATCCGTACATGTTTGGCCACCAAAGCTTTGGGTTTTCGATGGTGAAATCAGGTAGTTGAACCTTGGTGGTTTGGTGGGCTTTTATGGTTACGGGTAAGCTGATGGTTTTTCCATCCAATTCATAATGCAAAGTTCCTTCTACATCTTTATTGGTAGGATTTTGAAGTTCTGTAGCTACTTTAAGGGTGGCTGGCGCTTGCTGCTGTTTATTAGGATTTCTTTTTCCTGGTACAGAGGTAATTATATGTGGGTTTTTGATATTGACAGATCCTGTTTTTTCTATGAATACTTTATCCCAAATCCCTGTGTTTCGATCTCTTATGGGTTGAATCCAGTCCCAGCCAGCTACGTACTGATGGCTCACATTTTTAGCAATAGTGCCATCTCCACCTTGGCCGCCGTTCGGGTTTCCAACAGGATCTGGAGGGTAAACAATTACGGCTAGCCTGTTTTTTCCATTTTTAGATAAGAAGGGTGTGATGTTATAGTTTTGCCTCAAAAACATCCCTTCATGGAGTTTCGTATTCACTTTTTCCCCGTTCACAAATACATCACAACTATAGTTGATGCCTCTAAACCTGAGCCACACTTGCTCGCTGCCCTTTGCGCTCGTTTCAAAATCGTTTACAAACCAATACGTGTAATGGTCTCGCCCTGTATCGTATATATCCAGAATTTTTTCATTGTTCATTCCATAAAAAGGGTCGGGGACCTTTCCATTATTGAGTAGCGTGGTAAGCACCGTACCGGGTACGGTTGCCGTCATCCAATTGGCGGTGTTGTACGAGGTTTTTGAGATCATTTCCCCTGATGAAGCCTCTACTTCTCCAATGGGGGCACATGCCCAACCAGAGTTAAGCTCTATTATGTTTTGAGCTTGAGAAAATAAGGGTATGAAAGCGAGTAATAAATGGAGGGTTCGAATTGTAAAGTTTTTTAAAGTCATCGCTGAGTTAAACTAATGTATAAGTGATTGTGTGCGCACACATGTTTCAAATCTATTAATTTTTTTTATAAAATTTCTTTACCAGTTAAAATAAACCAAATGGGAATTACCAAATGCCTGGTGGAAGAAATCAGAGAAGGTTTCTTAAAAGCTAAAATTTCTTGGTTTTTAGCATTTGAGCCTTTTAATGAAGGATCATTTTTTATCATAATGCCTTTGATGAGAGTATACCACGAACTCAGTATTTTTTCGGTGTTTGCGTACACATTTATCAAAAAGACTGTTTTTATGCATATGTTATCAAATTAATCATCTAACTTTAAGGGGTAAAATTTGTAAGGTGGGGGCATATGTTTGCTAATCTTACAAAACCAGATAGTGCAAATAGAAGAAGAGATTTGTTCTTGACGGTCAGTTACAAAAATTACAATCGTAAACTTAACCATCATATGAAAAGGATTTTATACGTACTACTTACCGTTTTTTTGTGTCAGTGTAATGACGTTCAGGATGCTTCACAAGAAACTACTACACCCCAAGATTATACTCAGTATGTAGACCCGTATATTGGAACAGGGTTTCATGGCCATGTTTTTTTAGGGGCAAATGTACCCTTTGGAGCAGTGCAGCTAGGCCCTACTAACCTGACACAAGGATGGGATTGGTGCTCGGGCTATCATTATAGTGATACAACGTTGATCGGTTTTGCCCATACGCACCTGAGTGGAACTGGGATAGGAGACTTGGGAGACATTTTGCTGATGCCCACTACGGGTGAGGTGAACCTAAAAAGAGGTACTTTAAAAGATATGTCTGACGGATATGTTGGGTTCTACGACCATAGTAATGAAGCCGTAAAGCCTGGTTATTATAGCGTTTGGATAGATAAATATAAAGTAAAAGTAGAGCTTACGGCCACTGCAAGAGTGGGGTTGCAGCGGTATACGTATGAAAGCGATGCGCAGCAAAACGTAGTACTTGACCTAGATCGTGGGATAGGTTGGGACCAGCCCATAGAAACATTTATAGAGTTGGTGGATGATAGTACAATTGTCGGCTACCGATTTTCAAAAGGTTGGGCAGTTGATCAGAAAATCTATTTTGCTATGAGCCTTTCTGCTCCAGTTGCAAAGTTAGTAGCGGAAAAAGATGGTGCTTTGGAAGCGGTGAAAAAGCTAGAAGGAGAGCGTTTGAAAGTTGCCTTAGTATTTGATGGATTGTCCAATGGCGAATTGCTTATAAAGACAGGTATATCGGCAGTAAGTATAGCTAATGCAACAGAAAACTTGCAAAAAGAGGTGTCAGGCTGGGGTTTTGACCAGGTTGTAAAAGATGCGGATGAAGCGTGGAACAAGGAGCTTTCCAAAGTAGCGGTGGACATGCCTACAAAAGACCAAATGAAGGTTTTCTATACTTCTTTGTACCACACCATGATTGCGCCTTCCTTATTTAGCGACAGCAATGGAGAGTACAGAGGAGCGGATGGAAAAACATACCAAGACACTTCTTTTACCAATTATACGACATATTCTTTGTGGGATACTTACCGGGCCGCCCATCCACTTTTTACCCTTACCCAAAAGAATAAGGTGGAAGATTTTGTAAAGAGTTTCTTGAAAATTTATGAGCAACAAGGAAAGTTGCCTATTTGGCATTTAGTTGGCAATGAGACTGATTGTATGGTTGGCTACCCCGCTATTTCTGTTATTGCCGATGCTTATTTTAAGGGCTTCGATATGGATGCGGAGTTGGCTTTTGAAGCAATGAAAGCATCTTCAACTAGAGACGATTATGGAATGGTTCATCTCAAAAAACTCGGTTATATCCCCGCCGAATTGGAAAAAGAATCTGTAGCCAAAGCGATGGAATATTGCATTGCCGATTGGTCAATTGCTCAAATGGCAAAGGAGTTGGGGCATGAAGAAGATTATGCATATTACAATAAACGGGCTCATGCGTATCAGATTTATTTTGACAGTACTACTAATTTCATGCGGGCAAAAATGAGCGATGGTAGCTTCCGTGAGCCGTTTGATGCGTTTAAGTCTACGCATGAGTGGGGTGACTATACCGAAGGAAATGCATGGCAATATACTTGGTTGGTTCCGCATGATGTAGAGGGATTAGTGAGTTTGTTTGGTAGCGCAGAGGCTTTTGAGAAAAAACTGGACAGCCTTTTTTTGGTGGAAGGCGATATGGGTGAGGAAGCTTCTCCAGATATTTCAGGTCTTATAGGTCAGTATGCCCATGGGAATGAGCCTAGCCATCACATCACATACTTGTACAACTACATAGGCAAACCAAGCAAGACGGCTGAAAAAGTGCGCTACATTATGGATAATCTTTATACTACGAAGCCCGATGGGATTTGTGGAAATGAGGACGTTGGACAAATGTCCGCTTGGTATGTGATGTCTGCACTTGGGTTTTACCAAGTGAATCCAGCAAACGGTGAGCTCATTTTTGGCAGTCCTTTGGTAAATGATGCAGTGCTTCAGATGGATGATAATAGCAGGTTGCATATTCAGGTGAATAACAATAGTGGGGAAAATAAATATATCAAACAGGTTTCTTTTAATGGGAAGCCGTATTCTAAATCGTCTATTTCTTACAAGGAATTAGCAAAAGGTGGTGACTTAATTATCGAAATGGATAGTGTGCCATCGGTCGATTGGGGTGTGCTAGAAAAAGACTTCCCAAAGTCAAGCCATTAATAATTGTTAACCAAAAAAATGGAGAAATATCAGTAATCTTAAAGGTAAGGGAACTGTCAATAGAGTACCTAGAAGAGTGTAAAATAAAGTATAGAATTTAATTAAATGTATTTCGTAAATTAAGAAGAGTATGTCAAATAAGACAATTGTTGGAGTTGATATAGGTGGTACGAGTATCAACATTGGTTTGGTTCGGGGAGGACAATTGGTCAAAAAAATAAAATGTGCAACACCGGCTTTTGAAGCGAAAGAGGTTGTGATTAAGGCTGTGATAGATGGGATTGAAAATATATCGGCAAATCATGAGATTGAAGGCATAGGTATAGGAGTTCCCGGCTTGTTGGATGTGCATGCAGGTATTGTATATGATTTGAATAATATCCCTTCTTGGGATGAAGTTCATTTGGCGAAAGCCATCGAGGAGTATTTTTGTGTAACAGTATACCTAGCCAATGATGCTAATTGTTTTGTAGTAGGCGAAAAAGTATATGGTGAAGGAGCTTCCTATAATAGTATTGCGGGCATTAGCTTGGGAACAGGTATTGGAATGGGTTTTATTCTCAACAATCAGCTTCATTCAGGTATAAAATCGGCCGCTGGTGAAGTGGGAGCTATTCCTTATTTGTTTCATAATTATGAGCATTATTGTAGTGGTAAATTTTTTCAACAAGAATTTGGTTTAGATGGGGATTTGGTTTTTCAGCGAGCGTTGGATGGTGATGTAGTCTCTAAAGGAATTTTCAAGCAATTCGGTTCGCATTTAGGGCATTTGCTGAAGCACTTAATGTACATAATGGCACCTGAGGCAATATTTATTGGAGGATCTATTAAAGAAGCATTTCCGTTTTTCTCAGAGTCCATGTGGGAGGTTCTTCATACATTTCCATACAAAAGAGTGCTTGACTCCATGGTAATTGAAAAATCAGAAATGAATGATATAGCCATTATGGGTGCTGCCGCAGTTTATGAAATTAATGCTTGCAAAGTAGAGGCAACTGTCCAAAGAATAGCACTTTAACTAAAAGTCAGCAATCAGTAAGATAAATCTCCAATCCGATAAGAAGTATAGTATGTCAACCAATCTCATTGAAGTAGTAACGGATTCTGTTGCCTCGTGTGTGAATGCGGAGCTCGGAGGAGCCGATCGTGTAGAGTTATGTGATAATTTGTTTGAAGGAGGTACAACTCCAAGTGCTGGGATGATAAAACTCGTTAGACAAAAGGTCAAAATAGACCTCATGGTTATGATTCGCCCAAGGGGAGGTGATTTTCTTTATAGCCCAGAGGAGTTGGAGGTAATGAAAGAGGATATAAAGGTTGCGAAAGAACTAGGTGTAAATGGTGTTGTTTTTGGCTTACTTACCCCCGATGGCGTTATTGATAAAAATAAAACGAAAGAGCTTATTGAGATAGCCCGCCCCCTGAGTGTTACCTTTCATCGCGCATTTGACATGGTAACAGATCCTTTTCAGGCTTTGGAAGATTTGATAGAGCTGGGAGTGGATCGTATACTTTCATCGGGTTTAGAACGCTCGGCGCTGGAAGGAGTTGATTTGCTAAAAGAACTCATTGAAAAAGCTGGAGGTCGTATTATCATTTTAGTTGGAGGAGGTATCCGTCCGCATAATATTGAGAAAATAGTAGCTAAAACAGGAGCTAAAGAATGCCATGTTTCTGGAAGAAAGCCTGTAGAAAGTGGAATGCGATTCAGGAATGGGCGTGTGTCTATGGGAGGTGCTTTGCAACTTCCTGAATACAGTATTTCTGTTGTAGATAGTAGCGTGATTCAATCCTTTCGCAAATAGTACAGGTCTATCCAAATATATACAATGAAGTTGTCTAAAGTAAAGTCTTTCGGCTACGAATGGTTGATTTCGCCCTATGCTTCCAGTAGCGACTGCCCGGTCATTTTTCCTTAAATAATCACTATTATTCGCGTCAAAATTGAATACCCTTCTCTCTTTCGCTATGAAACCCTTACTTTAGGTAACTTCAATTAGTTTTTGAGCCAGACTTTTGAGTCTGGCCATTTTATTTTTCTCTAGTTAATCATCGATATTGAAATTTATTGAGCAACACTAAGCGGTTTTTTTTCCTCTGGGTCTTTTGCCATAATATGGGCAATACAAAGAGCTTCTAGTTCTTTGGTACGCTCATTTGGGTAAAGGTTTTTGCTTTTGTGAGTGAGTTGAAGAGCTGCTGTATAGTTTTGGACATTGAAAGACCTTACTCCCAGATTAAAAAAATGAAGCCCTATTAACTGATCAAAGCTAGCTGGCTTGTGTATTTCATAATCGTTTTCGTAATATTTATCAAGCTGCTCTTTGTTTGTGGATATGTATTCTTCAATCCGATTACTAATATCCTTCTGGTTGATCAAAATTGAATATAATGGGGCGGTAGGCTCGATTAATATGTCTTTTTTTTCTAAATTGATAAGGAGATAAAGATGATAGTTCAGTTCGTATACCTTATAATCAAAACCAAGTTGCTCGAAGAAATAGGCGTATAAAATAGAGCTTGTAAGGCAGTCGTATTTACCTTGGGAAATAGTTTCGCCGAACGAGCTCTGAGCCATGTATTCTTTAAGATATTCACCAAACAACTCGTTTTTAACAGCAGAAACAAGCCTTTTTGACAAGCCTGTTCTGTTCTTGACTTTGTTTAATTTTTTAATAGACTTATCAAGCCTAGCTTGAAGATTGCTTTGGCTAATATCGGAAGAAAAAGGTCTTCCAGGGGTGAGCAGTAGACCCAGTGTGTCTAAAGACTGTGCAGGCTGCGCAACTACACCCCCGCTTGTGAGTATAATATTGATAGCCAAAACACATCCTATTATTGAGTATAATGTAGGTTTCATGGCGTAAGGGTTAGGTCTATATCAGACTGTTTGTTTTTATGTAATATAAAATTAATATATAGTTAACATTAAAACAAGTAAAACGTTCGCCTAGTATGTTTAATAGGTGTTAAATGGTGTTTTTATTTCGATTGTTTTTACTTGTAGAAGTCTTATTTAATAGCCTTGTTGCTTTTTGAATAATATTGTAACGTTTACGTAATATTGAGTTTATTTAATGAGGGATTACTATAAGATATTAGGGGTAAGTGAGGGGGCTACGCCAGTAGAGATAAAGAAGGCGTATAAGAGGCTGGCATTGAGATATCACCCTGATCGTACAGGAAATGATACCAAGGCTGGTGAGTATTTTAAATTGGTGAATGAAGCGTATCAGGTGCTTTCGGACGAGGAGAGAAAGATGGGGTATGATATCTTAAGAAGGTATCAAATATTGCAAGCTGAAGCTATAGTTAGTAATGCAAGTGTAGAGGCTGAAAGACCAAAAAGACACCAAAGAACCTCTCAAAGAGCGAGGACAAACCGTGGTGCAGGTAGGTATTATGATAGGAGAAAAGCGGAAAAAGAGAATACCGCAATTGCGTTTTTGGTGATTTTATCTATATCCTTCATTATCCTGTTTTACTATATGGTGTCTACCTATTTGGAAAATGAACGGATGGAAGAAAGGAGGGCTTATAGGGCTAGCCTTTTCAGTGAGGCTCAGTATAAGTATACGATTAAAGATTATGAGGGTGCAGTGGCTGAGTTGGACACCTTGCTTGATGATATGCCTGATAATGGGGCTGCTTATGACTTGAAAGACAGGGTTATAGATGATATTGGGCTAAATGCTAAGAGGAGTTTTGATGACGGTAAATATGAGCAGGCATTGGTTTATTATGAGATGCTCAACAGGCTAAACGAGTTAAGGGGGAAGGATTTGAAGTTTAGGTTGGGTGAATGCTTAGAGGCTCAAGGTTTATTTGAGGAGGCTATTGGTCAGTACAAAGAGATATTAGATACAAACCCAAGAGAGATAGAAGCGCATTATAAAATAGGAAAGGTATATTATGAAGGGGTTAAGGACTTAAATAAGGCGGAAGAGTTTTTTGCAAATGCCTCTAGGTTGGCTATAGCATTTTATAAAACAAGTTATGGTGCTGCTTATACAATTGTGTTAGACCCAAGTGAGCTATCCCATCTTCATTTCGAGTTATTTATCAATAAAGCTAGGTTGCACTTATCTCAAGGGAATTTGGAGCAGGCTCATTACGATTGTAATTGGGCTTTGATATTGCGTCCAAATATTGCCTTGGGTTATTTGATAAGTGGAAATATTTATTTGGAAGAAGGAAAAAGTGTGCAGGCTTGTTTGGAATGGGCAAAAGCAATTAGTTTAGGAAATAAAGTAGCTTTGGGAAAAAAGAAAGAATATTGTAAATAAAAAAAGTGCCGATCATATGATCGGCACCTTTTTACTTTCACCTTATCCTTATTACCAAAACATAATCTGTCAGATCATACACATCTAATTCTTTATAATTATATATGTCTTTAATGACTTGCTTTAGCGCATATTAGCACAACCGTTTGATAGGTTATTGCTGTTATGCATTACAAACATAGGATAATAAATTAACTTTTATATTTCATAACAATTAATTTAACATTAACTAATTGTTAAGTATCTCTAAATTCTTTATAATCCTTGAGAATTAATTTTTATTAAAAACATAAATTTAAGCCTAGAAAATATTTTTTATCTAAAAAACTACTGCATAAGTAGCTGTTTTTTTAAAACAAGATGGTTAAATCTTATTTGTAGAAATGTAGTGTTTTATGAATTTGTATATTTGTAAAAGCAGGTATTGTTAATTTGGTATTTGAGATTTTTATAAAAATAATTGAAGATATATGATACTAAGTATAGAAACATCTACTCCAGTTTGTTCAGTTGCTCTTCATGAGAAAGGAGAATTGGTCAGTTATATGGAGTTGAGGGTTGGTCAATCTCATTCTGGGCAACTGACGATGATGGTTGACAATATACTAGAGAGGGCAGCGGTGTCATACGAAAAAATTGAGGCAGTGGCGGTGTCGGAAGGTCCTGGTTCTTATACAGGTTTGAGGATTGGGGTGTCTACAGCAAAGGGAATTTGCTATGCTAACGAGCTTCCCTTGCTAAATGTGGGCACGCTAGATTCTATGGCGTTAGCGATGGGCAAAAATGCTGGGGAGGAAGAGGTTGTATGTCCTATGCTAGATGCGAGGCGTATGGAGGTTTATTGTGCTATTTACCAAAATAGAAAGCTACTGAAGGGAGTAGAGGCAAAGGTGATTGATGAAGAAAGTTTTTCTGATCTATATAAACACAAGAAACTGTTGCTTGGAGGGCCTGGAAGTGAAAAGTGTAAAGGGGTGCTTATCTCTTCAAACATAGCATTTATAGATGGGGTAGGGCCATCGGCTAAGGAGATAGGTGAACTTGCTTGGGAAAAGTACCAAAACCAAGATTTTGCCGACTTGGCATATTTCGAACCCTTCTATTTGAAAGCCTTTTTAGCAAAGAAACCTTCGAAAAAACCTTTTTAATTGATGGTTGGGTTGAAATAGATAGGGGTTGATAAAATAAATTGTACCTAAAAGGTTATTTGTAGTAGAGTATTTTGTAAACTGCTTTATTGAAAACTAAATAATATCCAATCAATGACACAAGAAGGGGCTTTACAAGTAGAGCGGCACGATGTATTTATCTCCTATGGGAGGAAAGAAAGTAAAGCTTTTGCCATAAGGCTCAGGGAACAATTAGAAGCCGCAGGTTTCGAAGTTTGGCTCGACCTTGAAGATATAGAAGTTGCCGAGGTTTTTCAAGATAGGATAGACAATGCTATTGATACCTCGGATAACTTTATTTATATAATTTCCCCACATGCTATTCAGTCTCCGTTTTGCGGCAAAGAAGTGACAAAAGCCGTAACTCACAGTAAAAGGATAATTCCCATAGCCCATATTATAAGAAATGAGGAAGATCTTCATCCGGTAATAGCTGAGCTCAATTGGCTGCAAATGAAGGAAGAGGAAAACCCAGATGCGCCTATAGAAGAATGGAAAGCAATTGACGATTTTGATGCAGGGGTTAAAACGCTTATTTCTCAACTAAGCAAAGAGAAGGAGTATGTCCAAATGCATACAGATTTGCTTTTGGAGGCTCTAAAATGGAAAACGCATCATAAGAGTTCACAGTTTTTGCCCGTAGGGAAGGAGCGGCAAGTTGCTGTAGAATGGTTTGAAAGGACTTTTAATGAAAAAGTGCCTTGTTTGCCTTCGGAGTTGCATTGCGAATATATTTGTGAGGCAAGGAAGAATGCGGAAAATATGATGACCGATGTGTTCATTACCTACGATACTTCTGATAGTATTTATAGGGAAGCGATTAACCGCATTTTAATACGCAAAGGGATTACTACGTGGGTAGATTTTTATGATATAAAAGCTGGCACCACTTACGAAGATGCCATAGCACAAGGAGTGGAGCAGGCGGATAATTACCTTTTCTTGATTTCTCCTCGCTCAATTGTTTCAGAGTATTGCCTTAGGGAGTTTCAGAGAGCCAAGGAACTGAATAAGTACATTGTCCCGGTGATGGTGGAAGAAACGCCTGAGGCTGACATTCCCTTAGGGATTCGTCAAATCCAATATATAGATTTTAGTAATGCCTTAAAAAAAGGCAAAGGGCCGGGGTTTAAAAATGCTGAAACAGCCCTTCTCAACCGAATTCACGAAGAGCATGATTATTTTCAGAAGCACAAACAGTTTTTAGTGTCTGCCTTGAAATGGGAAAAGCTTGACAAAAATGACAGTATCCTTTTGCGTGGATTTAACTTGGAAGAGGCTGAAAGTTGGCTTAAAAATGGATTGACCAGAAAATCGAATCCACCAACAGCTCTCCACATTGAGTTTATAGAAGCAAGTAAGTCTAAGGTAGGGCAGTTAAAAACCGAGGTGTTTATTTCCTATTCAAGAAAAGATGGGGATTTTGCCCGAAGGCTTAATAACAAACTTCAGGTTTATGGAAAAACAACTTGGTTTGATCAGGAAAGCATTGCCGATGGAAGTGATTTTGAAAAAGAGATTTTCAAGGGGATAGATAGTTCCGATAACTTTTTGTTCATAATCAGTCCAGACTCAGTGGGTTCAGAATTTTGTGAGAGAGAAGTTGTATATGCAGCCGAACATGGTAAAAGACTGGTTCCTGTAATTTGTAGGACGACCGATGAACAAACCGTACCTGAAGACCTATCCAAGGTACAATGGCTGAATTTTGTGGGAAAAGACTTCGAAACAACGTTCGGCAAGCTGGTTTTTATGCTCGATACTGATCGGGAATATGTGCAGGAGCACACTCGCTGGTCGCAAAGAAGCCAAGATTGGATAGCCAAAGGGAAATCAGAGGATCTATTGTTGAGGGGAAAGGAACTGGAACAAGCTAGAGACTGGCTTGACACGGCACTCACAGAAGAAAAAAAACCAGGACCTACTGAAAGACACCATTTGTTCATCACGGCCAGCTATGAAGCGTTTATTGCATTACAGCAGGCTGAAGAACAGCGGAAAATGGAGGTAGAGCGTATAAAAAGGGAAAAGAGAGAGGAGGAGCTTAAGGTGATAATGGAGCGAAAAAGTGCTCGAAAGCAGCGTAGACTTCTCATTTTACTTATTATCTTTTTATTGGCGTCGTTGGGCTTGCTAATTTATGCAAGGCTAGAGAGGAAGAAAGCTATAGCTGCTGCTGAAAAAGCAGAAGAAGCGGCTAGCGTAGCAAGACTAGCTGAAAAAAAGGCTACTGATGAAAAAAGGAGGGCGGATTATCAAAGAGATTTGGCAAATAAAAGAAGGGACGAGGCGAACGAAAAAAGAAAAGAAGCGGAAGATGCAAGGCTGGCCGAGGCGAAAAAAACAAAACTGCTTGAGTTGGAGACTATAAGGACTGATTCTTTAAGAAAAGTAGCTGAGGTTGAAAAAAAATATGCAGTTGCACAAGCGAAGCAAGCTAAGTTAGCAGCAATTGAAGCGAAAGCAAGTAAAGAAAGAGCTGATCAAAAAGCTCAGGAAGCAGAAGACAACGCTAAGAAAGTAAAACAGGTTGCAGAAGTATCTTCATTGGTGAGGTATATGGCAAATCGGTCTAGAGAAATAGATGACCCTGATTTGCAGGCTCTGGTAGCAATGCATGCTCGTGAAATTCATAAAGATTATCAAGGTTATGAATACGAGCCTGAAATTTACGGATCGTTGTACGAAGCTCTTAAAGGTCTAAAAGGAGATAGTTACAACCTAAAAGTATTAGGGAGTAGAGAGAATATAACAGGGCTTACCGTTACCGAAGAATATGTGTATGCTGCTACGGATGATGGTTCTGTTAAAAGCTTTAAGTGGGACCCGAACAAAGGGGTTATAGGTGTTGAACATAAAAAATGGTCAACTCTTAGGAGGAAAACAGTTTTCGTAAAAACAGAATTTTTCAATACGGAAGTATTGGTTACTCCCGACGAAGAATGGATAGCAGTTGGAAATGAGAATTTTAATACGTTTTATTTTGCTACACAAAGCCCTAAAGAATATCATTTTGAAGGGCATACGGGAAAAATATTGTCCTTAGCAATTTCCCCCGACCAAAAGACACTTTATACGTCTGGTCAAGACAATAAAATATTTGCTTGTAACTTGGATACTTATGAAAGTACTCTTTTTGCAGAAAATAAAAGGGATGCAAATGCTCTTGCTATCAGTCCTGAGGGGACACTCTACGGAATTTTGGAGAATGGGGATATAATGATGTGGAACGGTGCAAAAGAAGCCTCAGTGTTTAAGAAAAACAACCGCTTTTTTGGAAAAGGGACGGAAATAGCAATCAGTAAAGATGGGAAATGGCTTGCTGTAGGGTATAGTCATGGAGAAATCGATATTTTAAATATCAATCACCCAGGAGCCTTTGCTAAAAAGTTTTATGGTCACAAGGGCATAGTCGAAGATATCAAGTTTTCTGATGACGGTAGGTTTTTGGCTTCGCTTAGTATAGATGGACGGGTCTATCTGCGGGACATGATCAACTTTGAAGAAAAACCTCGCATTTTGGAAGGAGGGTTGACTTTCGGAAAGTCTATTTCTTTTAGTAGGGATAGTAAATATCTAATGGTGGGGAATGGAAACAGCATTATGGCCCACCCCATAGATATGGATATGATGGCAAACCAGCTTTGCGAGAGTATAAGTAGAAGTAAGAAAATGTCAAAAGAGGAGTGGGATAGGTACGGTATCCAAATGATTAATGATGTTAAAAAGTTAAATGTTTGTGAGTAATGAGGTCTGTGTATAAAAAAATAATCATAGCAGTATTTTTGGGGATGGGCTTTTTACAAGTGCGGGCACAAGGGGAGGATTCTTGTCAGGTTTCTATTAGAAACGCAGAAACAAATTACAAAAATGGAAGGCTATATCAAATTATAAACCTGAAAGACTGCATCAATTACCTTTCTTCCAGAGAGCAAAAAGCTAGAGCTTATTACCTTTTGTTTAAGGCGTATGCCCATACGGACCAAGATTCATTGGCCGATTTGGCCATGTCCGATTTTCTAAGGCACGATCCTAATTATAATGCTTCGGGCGAAGACAATAAGTTCAGGTATTTCTCCCAAAAGTTCATTAACCGTCCTTATGAAATAGCCTTTTTTGGAGGGGTGAATTTCAATGTGGTAAGCAATGGAAACAGAGGGACGAGCTACCTTTTTGGGGTGAGCCATAGCAATGAGTTTTACCCAGAGCTTTTTTTTACAAAAAGTTTAAAAATAACTCAACGTATTAATGATCAGTATTCGGCGAAAGGTAAAGAACGGTGGTTGGTCGATAATGGAAATGAAAAAGGTTTTATTGATGAGTTTACCGCACCTGTATATGGTGAATTATCTTTAGGGTTAAAGCATTTTCCTTTCCACCGAACCAACAAATGGAACTTCTTTTATGAGGGAGGAATAGCTTTCAACCTGATTATAGGTAATAGGTTCAATGAAGCTATTTTTCATATTTTTGAGACAGAAGAGGGTGATACAAGCGATCCAGCCTTGATTTATGAAGAGCGAGAGCCTCAAAATGACGTGGAGATAGAGCCTGTCTTTAATGTAGCGCCTTATGTAGGAGCAGGTTTTAGGAGAGAACTAGAGACTGGTAAGTTAGAACTAGGCTTAAGGGTACAGAGCAATTTAATTCGTCAAGAGTATTCCTATGATATGCGTCCTCTTTTGATGATGACGGGTTATGAGCATGAGGAGTTCAGGTCGGTTACAACAGAACTAGTCATTGGTTATGTCATCAATCGATATCGCATAAAAAAATTCCAGAAATAGCAGAGCCTTCATTATAATGACCTTCCTTTTTTATTTATAGTATATGGTGTTGTTTGCCATTAACTGTTTGCAAACAGTGGTTAACTTTTTACTTACCTCAATAATAAGCCTGCTGATTTCCTGTTTTATTACAAATTTATGTGATAGAGGTATCATCGTTTCTCCTGCACAATAAAGTATACAAGCCAAATATTCTTTTGATTAACATTTTTGCCGATACAGTTAAGTCTATCGGTACATATTCATTTGAATTAAATAGACAAAATTTTGCTCAAATTATGAGAGGATTAATAATCTGTATAGTTATACTTTTTAATTTATCTGACACATTACTCTTTGCCCAAGAAAGAGAGGATATCCCAGATACTTATGTGCTAAAGGTCGATGAGTTGATGAATCTTGAAAGGAAAAGTAGTTATGATAAAGAGATAGTATCGGCTTCTAAAAAGGCTGAATCTTTATTTGAAGCTCCTGTATCGGCATCTGTTCTAACGCGCGAAGAGATCAAAGCTTCTGGAGCCACTTCTATTCCCGAAGCCCTTCGGTTAGTTCCTGGTGTAATCGTTAGGCAACTGACCAATGGGAACTATAATGTACATATCAGAGGTATGGATTGGCTTCCATATCAAGGTGAGGAGGAATTGCTAACGGGGCTGAACAAGCTTTCTTTGGTAATGATAGATGGACGTCCCGTGTTCAACTACTTGATGGGCAGTACTTTTTGGCAGACTTTACCTGTAGATCTCAATGATGTAGAAAGGATAGAGGTGATCAGAGGGCCTGCATCGTCTCTTTACGGTCCAAATGCCGTTACTGGTGTGATAAACATTATTACTGCAAGGGCACAAAGAAATGGAGTGTTTGCAATGGCCAATGCCCAAACAGGCTCTTATAACACAAGTATAATGAATGCTTCTGTTGGTTACCGCTTTAATGAAAAATTCAGTGTTATAGCCTCTGCTAACAAACAGTATAGAGAAAGAACCA
Source organism: Flammeovirgaceae bacterium SG7u.111 (assembly GCA_034044135.1). NCBI lineage: Bacteria > Pseudomonadati > Bacteroidota > Cytophagia > Cytophagales > Flammeovirgaceae > Flammeovirgaceae bacterium SG7u.111. The sequence goes on from CP139021.1 coordinate 7,545,255, forward strand.
CAGAAATGCATTACAGCAAGGCTGACTCTGCTTATATGCCAATAGAAGAAATTCCTCTATTCGGAGGGCTGGTGTCCCAAGAAACCATATTGGAAACAATGTATCAAGATAACCATGTGTCTTATGATAAATCAGGGTTTAATTTACTTTTAGAGCATAAGCCAATGCCTAATATTTCATATTATCTAAGAGGCGGTGCTGAAAACTCATTTACAAATGATGCCTTATTTCCTGACTATGAGGCTGTACTTCACAAAGGTAAATCGAATACAAAGTATATAGAAGCTGCTGGGAATGTCCATAACCTCAATTTTAAGGCCTCTTATATGTTTGGAGATCAGGATATAGCTATTGGTTTGTATCATAAACAAGAAACAGAGTTTATAGATGCTGATATATCTTATAATTTGCAATTAGGAAAACTATCTATATTGCCTTCAGTGAGTTACAGGAAGTCCACCTATTGGCATCCATTAGATCCCGAATTACTTATCTCAAATTCGGATGAAATGTTTGATAATATAGTGTCAGGAATAGACCCTTCATTGCCTCTAGATCAAGCATTAGGACTGGCGTTTGCTAATGCTTTTGCCCCTCCTTATACCATGATGGATGGGAAATCTGTTATTGAAAACCCTGGAGCATCTTTCAAACTAGAATACAGGGCATTAGCAGACAAGCTCAGGTTTGTCGCTTCGGTTCGTGCTGATCAATATGTGAACTTATCAGATGATATAGATTTGTCGTATCAGTTTTCGACCACTTTTAAGCTTAAAGAAGGTCACTTGATAAGGGCAGAATATGCTAAGTCCTATACAAGCCAGTTTCTGATCAATACCCAAGTGACGTTTATGGTGCCGCAGACATTTGATCTTGGTTTACCATTTGGAATACCTGGTTTGTCGATAACAAATGGTAATAAAAGCCTTACTCCTACAAGTCAAAGTTTGGTAGAAATTGGTTATAGAGGGAAACTTGCAAAAAACTTTTCAGTAGATGTGGAAGCTTTTAGGGGTGAAGTGAATGATATGATATCTGTAGTAAAGGGAGAAACTGAAATTGATTTGGCAGCTCAACCAATTCCTAAAGTGATTTTAAACCAACCTATGGCGAATATTCCATCAAAAGCTGTTCAAACAGGTGTTACTTTGTCTATGAATTATACTTCTAAAAACTTTTGGGTTAGGCCTTATTTGACTTTACAACAATCCAAAGTGCTGGATCATGCAAGGTATTTTGATCTCATAGACCTAGGGGATGAGTTAGAAATCAAACCTGAAGTAGACCATGAAGCTACACCAAGCTTATATGGAGGTGTCTATTTTAACTATCAGCTTTTTAATAAACTAAATTTTAACATTACAACATACTACATGTCTGACCAGATTTATTATAGAGGTCAGCCTAATGAAGTCAGTGCAGCATTTTCTACTGGGGATAGGATTGTTACTAATCTGAAATTTGCATTGGACCTGAATAAGCAAACATCCTTTTTTATTAGTGTAAGAGATTTATCAAATAGCGAAGAGTCAGAGTATTATTATACCGATCCTGTCAAAACAATGTACTTGGCAGGAATTAATTTTGAACTCAAGTAACTTCTGCCACTGACTAACTTAAGAAATTCAATAATATGAAACTCAATAAGTTTTTAACTACAATATTTTTGGCTTTGGGCTCTATGTATATGGTTCAAGCGCAAGATGCCAATCAGGATCAGTTGTTAACATTACTCGAAGCCTATGAGGATGCCGGGTCTAATGCTAAAAAAGCGAGCGTAATGTATGAAGTGGCGCAGATGTACGAAATACAAGGGGTTTACAGACAAAGCTTTGAAGCATATGAAAAGACATTAGAGCTTGAAGAAAATGGTGATGTTGACATAAGAAGTAATGTACTGACAAAACTTTCCCAACTTGCCATTTCCATTCAAAAATATAATAAAGCGATAGCTTATAGAAAGCAGCTGATCACTCTTCAGGAATCCCAAGGAAATGATAAGGCAATTGTTTCTTCCAAAAAACATATTGCCAACGTAGCGATCTTATCTGAAAATTATGAGGAAGCTTTGGGTATTTATGATGGACTGATAAGAGATTTGTCCAGCGGAGATAGTCCTAAAGAACTAGCCCAAGCTTATAATAACCAAGGTTATGTTCTTAAAAAAATGGGAAAAGATGCTGATGCTACAGAATGTTTCAAGCAAGCGCTTGGGGTGTATCAAACCCAAGAAAAGCTTAAGGGAGAGGTAGATATTGATATTTTTACAAATATTGGTATTTCATATTCTTATCTAGGCGACTTCTATAAGGCAATTGATTATTTTGAGAAATCGAAAAAAGCATATAGCAATAAAGGAGATGAGCTTAATGAAGCTAGAAGCAACAACTATATAGGTGCCACGCAGTATGTAAGAGGGGATAATTTGCAAGCGCAGATGGCACTGGAAGATGCGATAAAGCTTGGTGAAAAAGTTGGAAATAAAGAGGTTCTGAGTGAAAGTTATAAGATTTTGGCGGAGGTTTTTGCCGCAGAAAAAGATTTTGAAGCATCCCAAAATGCTTTGAAAAAGCATTTAGATCTTAAAGGACAACTGGAGGAGGAGGCTGAAGCCAAAAGGAAAGAGGCGCTTCAAAGGCAGTTAGAGGCAGAAAGAAATGAAAATGCTTTGAAGCAAGCTTTAGCTCAGCGTCGTGAACAAGAGCTGGCATTGAAACAGGCAAAGCTTGAAGCAGATCAGCGTGAGAATGAATTGAAAATTCAGCAGCAGCAGTTCGATTTGCTTTCAAGGGAAAAGGAATTACAAGAAACGCAGTTGGCTAACCAAAAGTTAGAAAAACAGCGAGTACAACAAGCTTTACAGTTGGCAAAAGAACAGCTAGACAAACAGCAAAGTGCGCAAGAAATAGCCGCTTTGCAGCAAGAAAGAGAACGCCAGATAGCAGAGCTTAAGCAAAAGGAATTGGAAGAAAGTGAAAGGCAAAAAGCGATGGAGCTTTTGCAAGCAGAAAAGAAAATTCAAGAGCAAGAGCTCGCCCAAGAAAGTGCAAATAAGAAATTTTACCTAGGTGGTTTTGTCCTTATCGGAGCATTCCTAGCTTTTGCCTTATATAGCCTTATCCAAAGGAGTAAGGCAAATAAGGTATTGAAGTTCCAACAAGAGGAAATCCAAGAGAAAAATGAAGAGCTTTCGGCAAGTGAAGAAGAATTGAGGCAAAATATGGAAGAGCTTAAAGCTACTCAAGAGGTTTTGTCAGAACAAAAAGAAACATTGCAGAGTCATTTCCAGAAAATCACGCATAGTATTACTTATGCAGAAACAATTCAAAATGCCATTTTGCCGCCTGTTTCGCTCCAGCAAAAACTTTTCCCTGAAAGTTTCTTGATCTACAAACCTAAGGATATTGTATCAGGTGATTTTTATTGGTGTTCTACCAATGGTAAAAAAAGAGTAGCATCAGTAATTGACTGTACGGGGCACGGTGTGCCGGGCGCTTTCATGTCGGTAATTGGTAATAATCTGTTAAGTGAAATTATTGAACGTCAGGAAATTTACGATCCGGCAAAAATACTTGAGTTGCTGCACGATCAGATTAGGGAAAAGCTAAACCAAGATGAAGGTGCTAACAACGATGGCATGGATATGGGTATTTGCGTGTTTGAAGACCAACCCGATGGTACCATAAAAATGGAATATGCCGGCGCTAAGCATAAGTTGTTCTTAGCAGGTGCAGAGGGTTTTAATGAAGTTGATGGGGACAGGAAATCTATTGGAGGAAAGCATAGCTCAAAGCGTACGTTTACAAATCATTCAATAACTCTTTCCAAGGGGACTAGGGTGTACTTGACTACTGATGGCTACCTTGACCAAGCAAATGATAATAGGAAACGCTTTTCAACTGGGCGCTTTAGAGAGGTGATTCAAAGAAACCATCAAAAGCCAATGTATGAGCAAAAAATAGTATTTGACAATGCATTGACGGAGCATCAGCAGGATTCAGATCAGCGAGATGATATTACCGTAATGGGTATTGTGGTTTAAGAATACTTAAAAAGTTGGATCATAGGGGAGCGTTGTATAAAGTACAATTCTCCTTTTTTTGTTTCTCTGCATGAGAGATAGGTGAGGTGAATAATAAATTTTTACTTGTAATTTTTGGTAACGATAACAGAATGTTTAGTTTTCCACTAATTATCTTTTGACCAATATTACAAGAAAATAAAGCTGAAAGATGTCGAATATTAAAGAAATTGCTCAACAAGCAGGGGTATCTACCATGACTGTGTCTAGGTATTTTAACAACCCCGAAAAGCTTAGTGAAAAGGCAAAAGAAAAAATAAAGAAAGTAATAAATGAAATAGATTACCAGCCCAACGAGATTGCTCGGTCGATGCGGGCAAAAAAAACGTTGCTGGTAGGTGTGGTTATTCCCGATATACGCAATCCATTTTTTAACCATTGCTATTATGCCATAGAAGAATATTTCAATAAACTAGGGTACAGTATTTTGCTGTGTAACTCAAAAGAAGACCCTGTGGAAGAGCTTAAGTACATAAAGCTGCTATCCGCCAGGCAAGTTGATGGAATAATATTGATGCCTGTATCCGAAGAGTCGATAGAGGTATTGGTAAGAAAAAAGAAAAGCTATGTATTAGTCGACCGTGTTTTTGAAGGAGTAAAAGGAAACTATATTATTGGCGACCATTATAAAGGAGCTTTTGATGCTGTAAGCCATCTTACTGCACTTGGGCACAAAAAGGTGGGGATAATAAAGGGGGGGAATCACCTTTTTCCCTATGCAGAACGGTACAGAGGGTATGTTGCTGCTCTTGAAGTGTGTGGTATTCCACTTACTGCTGACTTGGTAAAAGAGGCATTGCCTGAGCAAACAACTGCTTATGAATGTATGAATGAATTGCTGAGTTTGCCAAAAGGGTCTCGACCAACAGCCATATTTGCTTGTAATAATCTCATGTGCCAAGGAGCTATCAAGTCTATTTACGAACATGGCTTAAAAATACCTGATGATATTTCCATAATATCCTTTGACCCATTACCTGCGCACGAAATATTGAAGCCAGCTATCACCTGTGTAGCCCAGCCTGTATATGAATTAGGCGAAAAAGCTGCCGAATTGCTTTATCAAAAGCTAATAGGAGAGGGAGAAGAGGATAAGCACCTTGTAATAAAACCTGAGCTGATACATGGAGATTCGTGTAGTAGCCCAAAAGAAGATTGATTTTGATAAAGATTGGAGTTTAGGTAATGATATTTCCCAAGTTTTTTTTCCTGGCTTGAAGGAAATGGTAACCAATGGCCAAGAAAGCGATGATAAGACCAAAGCATTCTCTGGCAGTTTCTATGAACACCTTGTCGGGGGACATGCTGTGGAAAATTTCTTCCGAATCGTGGTGTATGAACCAGTCAAACACACCTGGAGAAAGGTACAATGCCCAAACAAGTGTAACCGCCATCAACGTTACTAGCAAAAACTTGTTATATTTCCCCATAATGGCAAATGCTGAAATCCCCGAAACTAAGCCATAAACTCCTACCCATATCCAAGGATCTGGATCGTTGAATTGTACTGCCGCAAAAAGCGCAAATAGGATAGTTAAAATGATGTTGATGAATTTTTTCATGGCAATATTAAATATTGATTGTTTTCTTCAAATTATCACTTTCTATGGCAAGCTCTATGAGTTTGATCACATCTCTCGACTGCTCAGGCTTCACCTTTAGCTCAGCTCCTTCTCGTATTGCCTCATAAATATTTTTATAATACTCCCCGTAGCATCCCGCTTCGGTTTCCACAGTGCCGTCCACATGCAAGCCATTTATACTCGTGTTTATAAAGCCCCAATCTTGCTCAGGCTCTGTGCCCCAATCATTTCCTATGGGTAGAAAGCCAGCTTTCAGCATTTCTTCTTGGGGGTCTATTCCATATTTGGTGAAAGAGCCCTCAGTCCCATGTAGCTGGTACCTTGGCCCTGGTTCTCTTGCCAAATAGCTGCATTTAAGTACTACTTTTAGTTCAGGGTAGTCCAGCCGAAGGTCATAGGCATCTGTCACCTTCCCGCCAGTCCGTTGGATGCGGAGATCTGCGGTAATGGCTTTTGGCATTCCAAAAAGGTCAACCACTTGGTCTATCATATGAGAACCTAGGTTATAAAGCACGCCTGTGCCTGCGCCACTTTCTTCTTTCCAAGTGCCTTCTTGTATAAAATTCCTGTACCTATCGTAGTGTGATTCAAACTCGACCAGTCTACCTAGCATTTTTCCTTCCACTACTTTTTTTACGGTAAGGTAATCGCCATCCCAGCGCCTATTTTGAAATACGCTGAGTATTATCCCTTTTGCCTTTGCCAAGGAAATCAACTCGTTTGCTTCTTCCGTTTTCAGGGTGATGGGTTTTTCAACTACTACGTGTTTGCCTTTTCCAATAGCTTGTTTTACCATGTCAAAGTGGAGGTAGTCGGGAGTGTTGATGATGACGAGCTCAATTTCTTCATCGTATAGTATCGCCTCAAAATCTCTTACAATCTCTGCTGCAGGGTGCTTGTCTTTCGAAATGTTCTTCGTTCTTTCCAGTATTTTTTTTATTTCGAAACCAGAATTAGCCAGTAAGAGTGGGCCGTGGAAAACAAGTCCTGACATTCCGTAGGCAGCCAAAGCTGTTATAATGGGTTTGGTCATTTTGGTAAAAGTCTTTTGGTGTGAAATGGTAAATAGCCATTGCCAAATTATCGAAAAATTCATTATTCCTGCTTAGTAATTCGAATTTTCTAAGCCCTCAATTGCAGTATCTATTAATCAAGGTATATTTGTATGCAAATTTGAAAAAGCTTTGTAAGAGAAGCTTTTGACTTTTTAAGGTAGGGTGGGAGCTTATTTCACCAAAATAAGTAAAAATGGATCAAGCAATTTTAGATAAGTATGAGTTGGTGGTCGGGCTGGAAGTACACGCCCAACTTGCAACGGAAAGTAAGATTTTTTCAGGAGATTCGACGGCTTTTGGTCAGCCACCTAACACCAATATCAGTGTGATTACTTTGGCACATCCTGGTATTTTACCAAAGGTGAATAAGAAAGTAATTGAATATGCCATAAAAATGGGCTTGGCTTGCCATTGTGAAATCAGCCGATACAATATCTTTGATCGCAAAAATTACTTCTATCCAGATTTGCCGAAGGGCTTTCAAACCACGCAAGAGAAGCATCCTGTGTGTATAGGAGGCTATTTAGAAGTAACTCCAAAAGATGGGAAAAAGGTAAAGATCAGCCTCAACCGAATCCACATGGAAGAAGATGCTGGTAAATCCATACACATGGATAGCGCACCTGAAACCCAAGTGGACCTAAACAGAGCAGGAGTCCCTCTTATAGAAATAGTAACCGAGCCAGATATCCGCACTGCGGAGCAAGCGTATTTGTATGTGAATGAAGTGAGGAGGTTGGTGCGCTACCTTGAGGTGTGCGATGGGAATATGGAAGAGGGTTCTGTACGTTGCGATGCCAATATTTCTGTTCGCCTTAAAGGTCAAACAAAGCTAGGGAGCAAAGTAGAAGTAAAGAATATGAACTCGGCTAGGAACGTGCAGCGCGCCATAGATTATGAGTTTGCGAGGCAGGTAAAAATGGCTGAAGCTGATGAAGAGATTATTTCGGAAACTAGGACTTTCAATGCAAATAATGGAAAAACATTCAGTATGCGTTCTAAGGAGCAATTGAACGATTACCGCTATTTCCCCGAGCCAGATCTTCCTCCGATAATTATTGAAGAAGAGTATCTGAAAGAATTGGAAGCTTCTTTACCCGCCTTGCCGTGGGAGTTGTTCGAGAAATTCATTACTGAATATGGATTGCCAGAATACGATGCCAACTTCTTGGTAGAGACGAAAGAAATGGCTGCTTATTTTGACAGTGTCTGCTCCCATACCAAAAATTATAAAGCAGCTTCCAACTGGATTATGGGGCCCGTAAAGTCATATTTAAATGATAATTCAATAGAAATTACTAGTTTCCCAGTTGCTCCCGAGCAAGTGGCTAGTCTCATCGCTTTGGTCGATACAGACAAGGTGAGCTATACCGTAGCTGCTCAAAAGTTGTTCCCTGCTCTGATAGAAAATCCTTCCGAACTAGTAGAAAAACTAGCTGAAAAGCTTGGTTTGGTGCAAGAAGATGATGATAATGCGCTGAGGGAAATTGTAGTGGCAGCTCTTGCCAAGTTTCCAGATAAAGCCGAGGCGCTTAAAAAAGGGAAAAAGAACTTGCTTGGTTTATTTATGGGTGAGATAATGAAGCAAGGAAAAGGAAAGATAAATCCTAAAAAAGCAAACCAAATGATCATGCAAGTGCTTGCAGAGAAGTAAATGCGATGAAAATAAGGTTTTGGAACTTTCATCCTAGTTCCATACTTATACAAAGAAATAAACATATATTCATATAACAGTAGAATAATGAAAACCTTAACATCAACATATGTAAAAATTCTGCTTGCTTTAAGCATAGTAGGATTGTTGTTCACTTCTTGCGAAGAGAAGAAAGTAGAAGATGGAGAAATAACTTTGAGTGGAGAAGTGTTGAATGCTGGAGAGGGTGGAGAAGTAACGCTTTCCAAAATAGTAGATATGGCTCCTTTGGAAGTGAGCAAAGTGAAGTTGGAGGGGGGTAAGTTTTCTATTCCTATTCAAGCTGGACCAAATGACTTTTATGTTCTCAATATTGATAATAAGCAAGAGCGCATGATGATACTTGGGGAAAAGGATGTGACGCTTGTAGCCGATGGTGGTGAAAATGATGGGAAGTTTGAAGTGAAAGGGTCGGCTGATACAGAAGTGTTGTTAGCATACAATAAACTGCAAGAAGAGCTAGAGAGCGAAGTGCAAGGTTTGCAAACAAGGTATCAAAATGCATCTTTAGATGAAAGAACAGCTATTGAAGCTGAGTATGATTCTTTCCAGGCTAGCTCAATTGCAAGAATAAAAGGGTTTATAGAGCATAATTCAAGTTCTTTAGCGACAGTTATTCCTGCTATGAGCCTAAGTATAGACGATGACAGCGAATTCTTAGGTTTACTAGCCGATAGGTTATTTGAAAGCTACCCAGAAAATGCCTTGGTGATAAAGCTAAAAAATGATATCAGTGCAGCGGCAAACACTGCTATCGGAAAAGAAGCTCCTGAAATCAAGCTTGAAAATCCTAATGGAGAAATGGTAGCACTTAGCTCATTAAGAGGGAAATATGTGCTAATCGATTTTTGGGCAGCTTGGTGTGGTCCTTGTCGCCACGAAAACCCTAATGTGGTAAAGTTATATGCAGAATACAAAGACAAAGGCTTCGAAATTTTTGGAGTGTCTCTTGACAAAACAAAAGAAGATTGGGTAAAAGCGATAGAGGATGATAACTTAGGTTGGGTGCATGTTTCAGACCTTAAGTTTTGGAATTCATCTGTTGTGCCTAAGTACAATATTACGGGTATTCCTATGACTTACTTGCTCGATAAAGAAGGTAAGATTATAGCCAAAGGGCTGAGAGGGAAACAATTGGAAGATAAGTTAGCAGAATTAATGTAAAAAATAATACTCATGGATGTAGGAATAATCATGGGCAGCAAGTCGGACCTGAAAATCATGTCGCAAGCTGCAGAAGTATTAGAGGAGCTAGGTGTCGCTTTTGAGCTAACAGTAGTTTCGGCTCACAGGACTCCCGAAAGGATGTTCGAATATGCACAAAAAGCGAAAGACAAAGGCTTGAAGGTGATCATAGCTGGAGCAGGAGGGGCAGCCCATTTGCCAGGCATGGTTGCCTCGCTCACCACTTTGCCGGTAATAGGTGTTCCCGTAAAATCAAGCAATTCAATCGATGGTTGGGATTCGGTACTGTCTATTTTGCAGATGCCAGGTGGTGTCCCTGTTGCAACTGTTGCGCTAGATGGCGCAAAAAATGCGGGTATTTTGGCTGCTCAAATAGTAGGTACGTCCAATGAGGTTGTTGCCCAAAAACTTGAGGAGTACAAAGAAACATTGAAGAAAAAAGTGCTTGACTCAGTAGATGATATAGAGAAATACGGCTGGAAATAAACTCTAGCGCCTAGCATAAAAATCAAAAAAAGGTCGCTTTAGCTAAGCTAAAGCGACCTTTTTTATAAGTTCAAATACAGGCAGGATTACTTTCCCCCTCTCGACATTGACCTTGATTTGGTAGAGCTTCCAGAGCTGTAGCGAGAACTGCTTCTGCTTACCCTACTTGCGGTAGATGGGCTTCTCGATACTTTATTGTTCACCGTACTTTTAAGTGCGCTATTTGTTTGTGCCCTATTATAAAAAGTTGGGTTTTGCTTTCTTGCGGCTGTTGATGCTGTTCCGTAAGACGATACTCCTCCAATGGTTCTGCCATAATATGGACGGGAAGAAGTTCGGTAGTTACTGTTCCAGTCCGAGTACGAATTGCGGTAAACAGGGCCGGATACCAAGCCCATCATAGAACTCATAAAAGCATATTTTCCATAGAATGACCAAAAAGAGTTTCCGCTATTGTCTGACCTCCATTGGCCATAGCGGCTATTGCCTACATAATTAGAATAGCCGGGAGGCGCTACGTTTTTAGATAGAACTCCATCTTTTTTGGAGGCTACCTCCATGCCCAAATCATTTACATGAATGTCAAATTCATTTTCACTTACCTTGTACCATTCCGTAATTTCTTCCTTAGGTAAATCTTCTTCCCCTTTTCCTTCTTTCACTATTTTGTATTTGTGGAAATAGTCTTTAGATAGAGAACCTTCCACGTTCATATCAAAAAGTATGATGGTGAAGTTCTTTTCTTGGTCGAGCCCTTGGATGATAACATCTAGTGCGGATTTTTGGTAGCTAGAGCCTCCGCATGAGGCCAAAGTAAGCAGTAAAGTTGCTACTAGTAATTTCTTCATTGTTAAGTTGATCGTTATAAAAAGAGTTTCTTATTTGTTCACGAGTTTGGAACTGAATTGTTTTAGAGATACCAGAATATTTCCTACATATCTACTGGTAGGATGTTGCTAAATTCTCTTTCCTCCACATATTTTCCCAAAGAAGCTTCAAACACATTGTCTTCCCACTGCTCTACGTTCAGTACATATTTTTCCGACTCGTCTATGTATTCCCAAGAAATAAACTCTTCTGACTCTGCATCGGAATGCACATTTTTGAAAAAACCAGGTCTTTCTCCCTCTCGGTAATAGGTCTTTCCGTCCAGTTCAATAGACTTTGGAGGTTTTTGCTTTTGGAGAATGCCTTCCTCAACTGTTTCGTCTAGCTTTCCCCAAGGAATTTTTTTGGAAACAGTCAGTACCACCTCATCATCAATTTCTATATATAAGAAAATAGTTTCATCGGCAGCTTCAAGCTTGTACTCGTAGGTAAAGTATTCGTTTCCCCAGTCGTACTCAAACTCTTCTTTCACTTCCCAAGACTTCATATCATAGTCTAGCAAAAAACCTTTTCTAATATCCCAAACCTTGATGTTAAGAGGGTCGTAATGTGGCCCCTCTTCCTCTTTCTTTTTTTTCTTAAAAAACCCAAAAGCCATAATCTCTTGATTTTATGTGAAAGAGCCATGATTGGCTCAAATCAGTTATTTAAACTAAAAATAGTCAGAAATAGGGAGAGGGGAAGTTTCCTTCTTAGCTTTTTTAAAAATTAAATTGAGCTTTCACTAGTTTCACGGCTATGGCAAGAAGAATTATACCAAATATTTTTCGCAAAATATCGGTACCGCCCACCCCTAGTTTTCTTTCTATCCACGCAGATGACTTAAGAACAAGATAAACAAAAAAGAGGTTTACTAAAATTCCGATTAGAATATTGGCTATTTCATATTCTGCTCTAAGTGAGAGGATGGTGGTCATGGTGCCGGCTCCTGCTATGAGCGGGAAAGCTAAGGGTACTATAGAACTAGAGCTGCTTTGCGAATCCCCCTTAAATATTTTTATGCCCAATATCATTTCCAGACCGATGAGAAAAATAACGATAGCACCTGCCACTGAGAAAGATTCTATATCCAACCCAAAAAGTTTCAGGATAGATTTTCCTAAAAAAAGGAAAACGACCATGATAATTCCTGCCACTATCGTCGCCTTTTCCGACTGGATTTTTCCCGCCTTTTGGCGTAAGTCTATTATGATAGGTACAGAACCTACAATATCGATTACCGAAAATAAAATCAAGGTAACGGAGATGATTTCACTAAAACTAAAGTTCATTTTTTTAATTATGTTATTGGTTGTTATTTATGTTTGTAACTTGTTCATTTAAAGGGTTTTGTCTTGTTAAATGTTTGCCCTCTTTTTTGAGCCTGCAAATGTATTTTAATTTATTTCCAAACAAAACCATTTTTAAAGAATTGGGCATAAAAAAAGGCATGCTCTTAAGGAAGCATGCCTTTTCAATAAATATTGTCTTATAACCTAAATTTATTTGTTAGGCTGAGGGGTCATCCTTAGGTAAGGTTTTATCTCGGTAAAGCCTTTTGGAAATTTGGCTGGTATTTCTGACGTGGGGATAGATGGAACTACCACGCAGTCATCGCCATCGTTCCAGTTAGCTGGCGTGGCCACTTGGTGGTAAGCCGTCAACTGAAGTGAGTCGATTACCCTCAAAAGCTCATCGAAGTTCCTGCCCGTAGAAGCTGGATAAGTGATGGTCAGTTTGATTTTTTTATCTGCCCCTATCACAAATACAGAGCGAACGGTAAGGTTACTGCTCGCGTTTGGATGGATCATGTCATAAAGGTTAGATACCTTTTTGTCCTCATCTGCAATGATCGGGAAGTTCATTGAGGTTTTTTGGGTCTCGTTGATGTCGCCAATCCAGCCTTTATGCGATTCTAAGCCATCTACGCTAAGTGCCATTACCTTCACATTTCTTTTTTCAAACTCAGCTTTGAGCTTGGCCACTGTACCTAATTCAGTAGTACAAACTGGTGTATAATCGGCAGGGTGAGAAAAAAGAACCCCCCAGCTATCGCCTAGCCACTCGTGAAAATTGATAGTGCCTTCGGTAGTTTCGGCGGTGAAATTTGGAGCTTCATCTCCTAATCTTAAACTCATGTCTTTATTATTTTAGTTATAATAAGTCGTTAATTCTTATCCCAATTTAGGCATAAGTTAATACTTCGCCAAAGAAGTGTCTACTTCATCAGCATAGGCTAAAATGCCGCCTTTGAGATTGTAAAGATTTTTGAAGCCAAATTTCTTTTCCAATACCTCAATTGCATCGGCACTTCGCTTGCCACTTCGGCAGTGGACAACTACTTTCTTGTCAGATGAAATCTTATTGAACTGGTTTTCTATAGAATCTAGCGGAATAAGTTCGCCACCAATGTTGGCAATATCATATTCGTACGGCTCTCTTACGTCAATCAGTTGGAAGTCCGCCTGTTGGCTTTGCATTTCTGCCAGCTCTTTCACGGTTACTTCTTTTACATCTTTGTCCTTGTCCCCATCTGGGTTAATTCCGCAGAACTGCTGGTAATCTATCAGCTCTTTCAATGTTGGATTATCGCCAGTCAATGGGTTTTCAGGATCTTTGTAAACCTTCAGCGTTCGGGTGGTAAAAGTAGCAGCATCGAACAAGAAGAGCCTGCCAGAAAGCGGATCGCCTACACCTGAAATAACCTTGATTACTTCGTTTGCTTGTAAGCTACCTACTATGCCCGGAAGTACGCCTATTACGCCACCTTCGGCGCAGCTTGGTACCAAGCCCGGAGGCGGTGGCTCTGGGAACAAATCGCGGTAGTTCGGCCCAGTTGCCCCTGTCTCGTCCGTATAGTTAAATACCGAAACTTGCCCTTCAAAGCGGTAAATAGAGGCATATACGTTGGTTTTCCCCAACAGTACACAGGCATCATTTACCAAGTAGCGGGTAGGGAAGTTATCTGTTCCGTCGGCTACCAAATCGTAATCTTTAATGATGTCGAGCGCATTTGCAGAAGTAAGCATCGTATTGTGAACAATGATTTCTACATGAGGATTTAGTCCTTTTATGCGTTCTTTAGCAGCCTCAACTTTAGGTTTTCCTACATCATCTACTGTAAAGAGAACTTGCCTTTGCAAGTTGCTATCATCTACCACATCGAAGTCAACTACCCCGATGGTGCCGACCCCTGCTGCTGCTAAATAGAGCAAAAGAGGGCTTCCAAGGCCACCTGTTCCCACTACCAATACTTTAGCAGCTTTGAGCTTGCGCTGCCCTTCTATGTTGAAGTCTGGTATGATAAGGTGTCGGCTATATCTTTCTAGCTCAGCTTTGCTGAATTGGATATTTTCCATAATAAATGAAAAGTGTTAATTAATTGGCTAATTATATTACCTAATACCCCCAGCTATGGCTGGAATGATACTTACCGTAGCCGATTCAGCCACTGCAGTATGCTCGTTGTCTAGGGCTTTGATGTCCTCGTCACCTACATAGATTCTCAAGAACTTCCTGATATTTCCCTCTCCGTCGTAGATGTGCTGGCGAATGCCTGGGAACTGCGCAGCCAAATCTTCCACTATTGCAGAAATATTTTCACCCGATACCTCAATTGTTCCCTGATTTTCGGTGTATTTCCTTAGGGGAGTGGGAATGATGATTTTTGCCATGATTAAAAATTAAGATTGATTTAAAATTAATAAGTATAAGTGTCTGAAATTTATTCTTCAATGCTTTCTTCGGCGAATTTCTCTGTTTCGTCCAGTGCCCATGAGCGTGTGTCGGCTACTTCCCCTTTCATTACTGAGATGATAATGTACGAGAAAAATGGCTGGGCAAACTTTAGGTCATGCTCCGAAGGAATAGCTGGATGGTCGGGGTGCGAATGATAAATACCCAACAAGCCCAAATTGTTTTCGGCAGCGTACCTTTCTGCTTTCATATAGTCCATTGGGCTCACTTCAAATCTCCTTCGCTGGTCGCCGTCTTTGCTATTGGTCACCTCTTTTGCTACGTCAATTATCCTTACCTCCCCTTCATCGTTTCCATAAAAAAAACCAACACATTCGTAGGGATAGGTGCTTTCAGCATGAGCTTGCATTTGCTGCAAAGCTTCTTTATTTATCTGTAAGTTCATTCTTTTTCTGCTGTCCTTAATTAAAAAATACTGTTGATCACCTCGCTGTACTTTGCCGCATTGTCGGGGAACATAGTCACCACCACCCCGTTTTCAATAGAGTTCGCTACTTTGATAGCCCCTGCCAAGTTAGCCGCAGCCGAAGGGCTCAGCAAAATACCTTCTTCCCTTGCCGTCGCTTTTATAAGGTCGTAAGCGTCCATGGTGTCTATTCCAAGGTTATCATCTGCAAGATCCTTGTCATAAATTTTTGGGACAATAGCTGTTTCCAAATGCTTCCATCCTTCCATGCCGTGCATAGGCGAATCGGGCTGAAACGAAATCAATGTGATATCAGGGTTCAATTCTTTGAGCCTTCTGCCTGTCCCGGTAAAAGTACCCGTAGTTCCCAAGCCTGTTACAAAATGGGTGATTTGTCCGTTGGTCTGGCGGAATATTTCAGGTCCAGTGGTATGGTAATGCGCTTGCCAGTTGCTGTTGTTAGCATATTGGTCAGCGTAAAAATACTTGTCGGGCTCTTGGGTAAAAAGCTGCTTTGCATAAGTTTGTGAGCCATCTGTGCCTTCATAAGGCGAGGTATAAATAATTTTTGCCCCGTAAGCTTTCAAAATAGTTTTCCTTTCTTCCGAAGCATTTTCAGGAAGGCAAAGTGTTACAGGAATTCCCAACGAAGCGCCGATAGAAGCATAAGCAATTCCAGTGTTTCCGCTGGTAGCGTCAAGGAGTTCCTTGCCAGGAGTGAGCAGTCCGTTGTTCACCGCATCTTTAATGATGTTGTAAGCGGGGCGGGCTTTTACGCTCTCACCTATTTGTTGCCATTCAAGTTTGGCAAATAGCTGTACGCCAGGCTTGTTGAACACTTTGGTGATGGGGAGTAAAGGAGTGTTGCCTATAAACTGACCTAGCTCCCCTATTCTTTTTTTGTAATCTACTTTTTCTTGTTCGGCAATCATTATTTATGTTTTTTTAAGGTAATCCTTTGGTTAAAAAGCAATAAAAAAGGCCTTTCCAGTTACGGAAAGACCCTATATATGCTTTTGCTAAATTTGTAGCTCTTTGTATGGTTAAGCACAATGGATGGGAATCTCTTTCCGGTATGGAGAGGGCGCACTGCAACAGCAACAACAACATGCGGCGGCTGCTTTGGCATTTCCCATAAGATTCATCACTGATTTTACCATTGCTTTTGTATCTTGAACCAAATTCAGTTACATAAACCGAAGTAGTCCTCTTTGAGTTCTCAAAAAGAATACTTTTTTCATAAATATAAAAATTAACCCAAGTTTTTAATGATTTATTATCATTGAAGGCGGATTATTAGAGTATTTGCTAGCAAATTGGTTTTCGATTTAGACTTTTTTAAAGTACGCATATTATAAATGAAAATAATACAAGAATCGGTTCGGCTGCCAGCCTTCCCACGAGGCTTCCATTTGGTCACTTCTGCCATAGAGCAGCGGCTTTCCCAAATGAAGCACATAAAGGCGGGGATAGCTCAAATATTTATCCAACATACCTCGGCGAGCCTTACGCTCAACGAAAATGCTGACCCCACGGTGAGAGATGATTTTGAGAGCCATTTTAATGCAATGGTTCCTGAAAATGCCCCTTATTACAGGCATACCTACGAAGGCCCTGACGACATGCCCGCCCATATCAAATCATCTTTGCTGGGTAGCTCGGTTTCTGTACCCATAACCAATGGTCGCTTTAACCTAGGCACTTGGCAAGGGATCTACCTCTGCGAGCACCGTGATTATGCTTCTTCGCGCAAGCTAATTATTACAGTGATGGGGGAGTGAGGTGCTAAAGTTTAAGCTCGACTTTAGCCATTTGCCAACGGTCAAAAAGCTTTGTTTAAAGCAAAATAAGACATGTTTTATAATTATCAACTTCGTTTTTTCCACTCTTTTAAGAACGAAGTTGATAATTAAATGTGAAAATCCAGTCAATTTGCTTTCTAGGCAATAGTTGGGTTTTCAAAAAGGCTAAAGTCGAGTTAAGAGCATGTTTAAAATTTAGGTTTTCAAGCGAAAACACTCAGTTTTGGGTTCTCACGAAAGAAGAAAATTTTTGAATAGCAGCGCTATTGTAAAATTTTATTTTGAAGTGAGGTTCCATAAATGAGCGTTTGCAGCGAAATAGATAAAATTTAAACATGCTCTAATGATTATGCCAAGGTAAAAACATCTTGTACGGATATTAAGAGGTTTTTTTGAGGGTTACAGGTTTCTTGTTACATGTTTTCTTTAGAACCAGAAACTAGTACCTAGCAACCAGCAACAGGTAAAAGGAGCGTAAATATGTGTTTAGGGTCAATAAGAAAAAGATGTTTGTTCAGCCTATCCGTGCGAATAACTTCTTTTTTTACACAAGCGGAAAAACTTGCAGGTCTATTTGTAGTTTGGATAAGAAGGCAATGAAAAATCAAAAGCTAGGAGATAAAGGAGAAAACTTGGCGGCCAAGTACTTGGCAGAGAAGGGGTATGAAGTTTTATACCGAAACTACCGATATAAAAAGGCTGAAATTGATATCATTGCAACAAATGGGACGCTATTGGTTTTTGTGGAGGTAAAAACAAGGTCTGGAACAGGTTTTGGTTTCCCCGAGGCGGCCATCACCCCAAAAAAAGTGGAGATGATGCAGCTTGCAGCCGAGTATTTTATGGAAGAGGAACAGCTTCCCGAAAACTTTTTGCTGAGGTTCGATGTAGTGTCCATTGTGGTGAGAGGGGAAAAATACGAGATAGAGCATATTGAAGATGCTATTGGTTAATTTTTTTGAATCGACTTTAAGAGGATATAGAATGTTTGGAAGAATCACTCCCGTAGTTAAGAATTTACTGATTGTCAATGTCGTCATATTGATTGTTCAGCAGTTTATGCAGATTGATATGTCAGGAATGTTTGGGTATCGATACCCCTTTGCCGATACGTTTCAGCCTTTCCAAATATTCACCTACATGTTCGTGCATGCCGATTTTTGGCATTTGTTTTCCAACATGTTTGCCTTGTTCATATTTGGCCCTATGCTAGAGCAAACATTTGGCTCTAACCGCTTTTTAGTGTTTTACCTCATTACGGGCTTAGGCGGGGGGCTTATTTTCGGTATTGTGAATTTCATTGAAATCCAGCAAATGGAAAGCGCAATTGTTTCATTTTCCCAAGTTCCTTCTTCAGATACATTGCTTTCATTTGCACTGGACTACGCACCAAGGCTCACAGAGGAGGGCTATACATTTGTGTATGAAACTTTTCCTTCCAATCCTGACAATGCTATGTATATTGAAAGGGCGGAGAATTTTATGAGCCAAATTTATCAGAGAGCGGCAAATATGCCTATGGTAGGTGCTTCGGGTGCGGTATTTGGCATTTTGATGGCGTTTGGAATGCTTTTCCCCAACCTCCAGCTGATGTTGCTGTTTCCTCCTATACCGATCAAAGCAAAATATTTGGTGACTTTTTATGGGCTATACGAAGTATATAATACTATAAAGGTAAGTCCCGATGATAATGTGGCGCATATTGCCCACTTAGGAGGGATGGCTTTTGCTTTTCTTCTCCTTAAGATATGGAAAATTCAAAGCCCATACAGGTAGGTAAGTAAGATTGTCCTAAGTTCTCCGTTTTCAAGCCATACTTTGTATCTTTGAAAAGGATAGAAACCTACGGGTACTTCAATTTGTTGCCTATCTATACATGAGTACCTACAACCTTAAAAACCAATATAGATTTTTCGCAGATGAATAGTTTTGTAGAAGATTTTAAATATGCGTGGAACAGGCCCAATAATGCGTTGATCAAACTCATTATCCTCAATGTCTGTGTGTTTGTTTTGATTAATTTGGTTTGGTTTATTTCTACCATCGCTAAAGATCTGGCTATTTATGAGTTTGCGAAAGATAATTTGGCAATCCCATCGGCTATTAATCAGTTTGTGTTCAAACCTTGGACGCTCATAACTTATTTCTTCACTCACCAAGATTTTTTCCATATTCTGTTCAATATGCTCATTATGTATTGGTTTGGGCTGATTATCCAAGAGTTTTTGGGTAGTAAGAAGCTTGTAGCCTTGTATATTTTAGGAGGAATGGCAGGCGGTGTGGCTTTTCTTTTAATGTATAACCTTATCCCTTTTTTTATTGAAAGAGGTCCCGTGCCTATGTTAGGTGCTTCAGCTGCGGTTTATGCCATAGTGATTGGGGCGGCTGCTTTTATGCCTGAATACCGAATGAGCTTGATATTATTAGGCCCGGTAAAAATTAAATACATCGCTGCTGTTTATATATTTCTTTCGTTTATAGGAACTACTGGTGCTAATGCAGGAGGAAATATAGCCCACTTAGGCGGGGCGCTTATTGGTTTTGTGTTCATTAAACAGCTCCAAAAAGGAGATGACTGGAGCAAGCCCATTAGCAATATTTTGGATTCGATAGCAGGGCTTTTCAAGGGAAGGTCAAAAATGAAAGTTACTTACAAAAAGGGCGCTTCGGTAAAAACGAGTAATGCAAAAGCCAGCCAGCCAGTGAAACCAAACGGTGAGCCTGACCAAGCGATAGTAGATGCGATTTTGGATAAAATTTCTGAATCGGGTTACGAAAAACTAACCACCGAAGAAAAGCAGATTCTTTTTAAGGCAAGCCAAAAAAAGAGCTAAGTTCCACTTATAAAATTTAGTAAAATGGAAACGGTAGAAATCCTAAATAGTTCGAGTTTGCGGGTTACGGGCAATCGATTAGATATTTTGGAGATATTTAAAGAGAACTCTTTTGCCCTAGCCGAGAGCTTTCTCGAAGAAAAGCTTTCTGGGAAATGTGACCGGGTTACCATCTACCGAACTCTCAAGACCTTTGAAGACAGTGGGATTATCCATCGCGTGTTGGATGAGAACAATATTGTAAAATATGCTCTCTGTGGCCATGGTTGCCACGATAGCTCCGAACATTCTCACGACCACGTGCATTTTAAATGCAAAACCTGTGGGCAAACGACTTGCATAGACAGTGTACCCATCCAAAAAATAAAGCTCCCCGAGGGATACGCCCAAGAGGAGACTTTTCTGTTGATAGTAGGAGAATGCAAAACCTGTAAGCAGTAGAAACACAAAATTTCACACCCCTTTTTTATACATCCCTATTTACCACGGTGGCACTTGCCTGAGCGGTAGGTAAAACCGTAAGGTCGCTGATGTTTACATGCGCTGGCCTAGATACGGCAAAATAAATTAGCTCCGCAATATCTTCGCCCAACAGCGGGTCCATTCCTTTGTACACATTCTCAGCTTTCGATTCATCTCCTTTAAATCGTACCTCAGAAAATTCGGTATTTACCAAGCCAGGATTAATAGCGGTAACCTTTATTCCATAAGGATTTAAGTCCAATAGCATTCCCTTATTTATGGCATCCACCGCATGCTTAGAGGCGCAATAGACATTGCCGTTGGGGTACACCTCTTTACCCGCTATCGAGCCAATATTTATAATATGCCCGCTTTTTCTATCTACCATTCCCGGCATCACCGCTTTCGATACATAGAGCAACCCTTTTACGTTGATGTCAATCATTGCATCCCAATCATCCAAATCGCCATTTTGAATGGAGTCTAGCCCGTGGGCATTGCCCGCATTGTTCACCAAAATATCTATTTTGCTCATGGATTCAGGAATGCTTTCAATAGCTTCTAGCACTTTCTCCTTATTTTTCACATCAAAAGCGAGGTACATCACATTTACCTTCTCACCAAACTCCTCCGCCAGTTTTTTGAGCCTGTCTTCCCTTCTTCCGCAGATGATCAAATCAATTCCATTTTCGGCAAATATACGTGCCGTTGCTTCCCCTATTCCTGAGGTAGCACCCGTTACCAAAGCAATTTTAGCCATGATCTAATTTCGTTTTTAGATAAGAAAATTTTCTGATCCCATATTACAAAGCCCCATACATTTCGCCAATTTTTCCAAGGCTTTTTTGAAGGGATAATGGAATAAATTCCTGTTCAGGGGAAATAATTCCCACTTACCGGTTTAAACTCTTTTGGTTGAACTATGCAGGGTAATATTGTATCAACCTTTAGCGCTAGAAGGAAATAATTCAATGAATACGAGAACCCTATAAACAATGAAAATATGACAAGCTTTCAATTCCAAAACTCAAATAAGACCCCAATAGCAGCAGCGGCAAATTTTTTTAGTAAGAAAGGGTATTTCAATCCCCCCAAAGAAAAAGACGATAAAAAGGACCTTGGAAAGAAGTAACCATTCCCAATTTTACAGCTCCGAATCTCTATAGGTCGGGGCTTTTTTGTGCCTAGAAAAGAAGGGTATGTAATGCAATTGTAACAAAGAGTTGATTAGTGTTGTTTGGCTTTTGAATGTGGTATGTCCATTTTAGTAAAGAGCTAAATGTGTTTTATAATCAACTCCAACTTATGTTTTTGTTAAAGCGCTTTCTGATATCTAGCCACTACTTTTTTCTTTTTTCAATACTATTTCAAAGCTATTATGGTAATGTACAAGCTTTAGAAGCTCAATTTGGTAATAAAGGCAAGCAAAAAAACGCACATAAAATTGAGCTTAAGAATATTATCCTTCATAAAGGGAAAACTATTTATAGCGAGTACTTTGAAAAAACGGATGGGCTCATGGGTTTTCAAGCAGATAAAAGGCAAAACTCACCTATAAAATATACTCCACACATTGGCTTCAAAAATTACGACCAACCTCCTCAAGGTCGTAATTTGGGTGAGATCAAAGTAGGAGAGTTGTTAATGGAATATGATAGTGCTTTTATGCACTATATGCCTGTGTTAGATAAAGTATCAACCCAAGCTGAAATTAAGAACATGTTTGGGAGGGATGTGAAATTTGTGCTTCCAGCCGATCAGTTTCGCAAAGTACAAATAGATGATAGGGTGAGAACCCTATATATCCCAAAAGCATTGGATACTATATCTATAGAACCTAGTGTTCGTGATAGTTCTTATTTATTAAAAGTGACTAATCCATTTAAAGTAAAGTGGAATGCGGATAAGAATAATAAAAATGGTGTTGCCGTGCTATTGGATTGGTCTGGTGAAATTAATCTTCCAAATAACGGTAGGGCGCGTCAAAAAAAATGGCATACCATTATTGATATTTTCGAAGATAATGGAGAAGCAATCATCGACGAAAGGTATTTAAAAGAGCTGCCAGAGGGAGCTCTTTTTATGGTTTGGCTTATTCGCGGAAATATTGACATCGAAGAATATCAAAAGGGGAAAACCTTAAAGGGCGCTAGTGAAATTAGAAGTCAATATATGTTTGTCTCAATTGATTAATAAATTTTTAGCCTCGAACTTACCACAAGTCAGGAGTTGATTTTTCCTCCAATTTGTCTTCCAAGCTATCGGGGAGAGCTGGGAAAAAATCGATTCCAGTAAGCTCTTCTAACCTATCTACGCTTACAATGTAGTACTCCAATTCTTCATCGCTAGCCATGTTGGGCATCAGGTAAGCAATGGACTTTATATCCGATCCACTTACATCAAACACTATTTTGTAAAAATACTTGGGAACTGCCACTTCATTTTCCCCTATGGTGGGTAATCCCTCTTCCAAAATCCCTCCTGTTATCACATATAGCGTATCGTATTCCGAAGCCCAACTGCGGACTTGCCCCTCTAGTTTTTTCCAAATCCCTCGGTTAAAAGCAGGTGTTTGTGGCGAGATATTGCTAAAGTAAAAGCTTTCGTACATGGCTTCTTCGGTGAAGCGGAGGTCAGCGGCCGGGGCAAGATGCCCACGGTCGTAGCCTGAGCCTTTGTAGTCGCTGTCGTGTGCTGTTTCGGTTTCCACCAGCTCATCCATGCGAAAGCTGCCCTTTCTTTCGTACTCACCGGCGGCTTCAGTGCTGGTGATTTCATAGGCGACCCACTCGGCTTGCTCGAACTTTTCACTAAAAGAAAGTGTATAGTTTTTATGCTTTACAATTATCCCAGTGGTGGAAGTGGGCAGGTAATTGAAGTCACTTTCTTGGAAAGTGGTGGAAATAGCAGCTTGTGGGGAGGAAGTCTGAACTACAGCTACTGAATCTTCTTTTTGCAAGCCTTGGTTATGCTGGGTTTCTTGTGTACAAGAAATTAAAGTGAGCATTACTAGTATATATCGCATAGTTGCTTAAGTTAGTTAATTGATGATTGAGATGAATACTCCTAGAAAAGAAGCAATACCTGATAATAAGGATGAGATAAAGCCCATCGAAGAAGCAAATTATGAAGATTTGCCTGAGTTGGATTGGGAAAATGAGGAGGACGACGATGACGAACTCCCCAATTTTAACCGCTTGTTGGGATGTGGAGGGTAGCTTATAAAAAGCTACTTTTTTTGCTCCAGCCCAAGTTTTTTGCCTAGTTTGAGCATTAGAGAAAATGCTTGGTCGTATTCATTTTGGATTTCCCCTTCTAATATAGCATCTTTTAGCTTGTCTTTAAGCGCCCCCACTTCTCTCGAAGGTTTTATCCCAAAAGTTTCCATAATAATTTCTCCAGTAATTACCGGCTGGAGGTTTCTAATATGGTCTTTTTCTTCTATCTCGCCAATCCTTTTTTCCAAATAAGCGAAGTTGCTGAGGTAGCGTTTTACCTTCGTATCATTTTTGGAAGTGATATCCGCTCGGCAAAGCATCATCAAGGCTTCCACATCGTCTCCCGTATCAAAAATCAACCTGCGAATAGCCGAATCGGTAATGTCTTTTTTTACCAGAGCTATTGGTCGCAAGTGAAGTTTTACCAGCTTTTGCACAAACTTCATTTTCTCGTTGAGCGGAAGTTTTAGCCTCAAGAAAATTGGCTTAACCATACGTGCTCCTTTGTCCTCGTGCCCGTGGAAAGTCCATCCCGCTTTGGGGTGGAAGCGTTTGGTAGGAGGCTTGGCAATGTCGTGCAAAATAGCAGCCCACCTCAGCCAAAGATCGTCCGAGACTTTGCACACATTTTCCAATACTTGCAATGTATGGTTGAAGTTGTCCTTGTGGGTTTTCCCATCCCTTTTTTCCACGCCTCGGAGGGCGACAAACTCTGGAAAGAAAGTTTCCAAAAGCCCTGCATGGAAAAGCAGTCGGAAGCCATAAGAAGGGCTTGGGGCTAAAATTATTTTGTTGAACTCGTCGGTAACCCGCTCCATCGAAACTATCTCTATACGGTCTTTTTGTTTTTTGATAGCATCAAAAGCATCGGCATCTATATCAAAATTGAGCTGGGTGGCAAACCTGATGGCACGCATCATGCGCAGTGGATCGTCCGAAAAAGTGACCTCGGGCTCAAGTGGTGTTCTCAATATTTTTGCCTTCATATCCTTTAGCCCATCAAATGGGTCAATCAGGTCTCCGTACGTAGCTACATTGAGGCTAATAGCCAAGGCATTTATGGTAAAATCTCTTCTGTTCTGATCGTCTTCCAGCGTGCCGTCTTCCACTATTGGTTTGCGGCTTTCCCTTCGGTACGATTCTTTTCGTGCCCCCACAAACTCTACCTCCAAGTCCCTTAGTTTGACCTGGGCTGTCCCAAAACTCTTGAATACATTGAGCGAAGTGCCTTTGCCAAGGCTATCTGCCACGCACTGGGCAAGGGCAATTCCACTTCCCACACATACTACATCTATATCTTTAGACCCTCTTTCGAGAATCAGATCACGCACATATCCTCCAATCACATACGCTTCTACGCCAATATTTTTGGCGCATTCGGCTATGGTGCTAAATATTTCTATGCTATCGAGGTGTTCCTTAAAATTTGTCTTGTTCTGCATCTGCTTTTCCCGTCTTCCGTTCGTATCCTGCAAAAATACATATTCCGAGGGAATTGGTAGGGGAGATACGATGCTTTGCGCTTAATCTTCCTTTTTGCAGGTTCAATTCTTTAAAACATACTTTCCTTCACTATCTACCGAAAAGCGAAAAAGCTGGCAGTTTTTCTCAAAGTACTCAAAGCCTGGCTGGAGGTTTTTCCAAAAGTTTTTCAGTTCGGAAGGGTAGTTTCTTTTGAGCAAAGAATCAAAATCTCTGGAGGGAAAAATATGGACTTGTGTTTTATGTCCAGCATTTTTCGCTTCCGTAGCCAATATGTATAGTTCTTTTATGATAGGATCGGTGAGGGGCACGCAGCCAATGGTTACGCAATCTCCATGGATAAAAATATCACCACCTAGCGAGCCTTTCTTGCCCAAAATCCGGTCGCTTTGGTTGGGGTAATTGATGCCTAGCGAGAGGTAAAAGTTGCTGTGCGGATTGAACCGGTCGATGAAGTAAAAACCTTCGGGAACTTGCCGGTCGCCTTGTTTTCTTTTTGGGCCAAGGCTGCCCGAAGAGGAGCAAATGCGGTAAGTAGTGAGCAATTGGAAAGCCTTGTTTTGCTGACCTTTTACCCAAACTTCCGTCTCTTTTTCCTTTTTGAACACTCGGATAAAAAGTTCGTATTCGCCCATAGCCAGACCATGTTGTTGGAGCTTTTCTTCCAAATTGGCTTCTTTTTCAGCATAAGCAGTTCGCACCCGTTGGTAGCGGAGTTGGTCTTGCTTAAAAGAGCTTTGGCAAAAACTCAGTTGGGTGATAAAAAGAGGGAGGAAAAGCAGCAAAGAGCGGTTCATTTGGAAAGTGGTTTTTTCAAAATGAAAGGTCAAGAATTGAGCCTTTTAGATATTTTGCTAGATAAAACAGCAAGCAGATATAGGCAAATAGAGCTACCAAAAATGTTGATTATTAGGTAAGTCCATTTTGCATCAGGGGAAAAAATTACTCCACAGTCATAAAATCCAGGATAGAAGTAAAGGCTAAAGAAACCATAATGAAAAAGTGCAATGAAAGCTTTAAATTTTAAGGTGTGAGTGTCCAATAAAAACCTTAATTCACCATCCCAGTTATAATCGAGATTTGATATAAATATGAATAGCCCAATTCCTAAGATAGTAAGGCCATAAATGAATTCAGTACGAGTGCTAAATTGTATATTAAGTTGGGATAAAGCTTTGATTATAAAAAATAATAAGGTGAGCCCTGTTGAATAGAGAACAGGGCGAGGGAATTCCATAAAAGAATAATAACCATTTAAAGTATAGTAGGTAAAATCCCCCAAGAGGATAAAAATAAGGTTAATCACAAAGAAAACTCTGATTTCTCTTCTTTGAACTTTAAAACTTGTGGATTTGTGAATAAAGAACAGAATCCATCCTAGCGAAAAAAGAATAATCAACTCCCATGCAAAATCGTGGTAAATGAGAGGGTAGAATTCCTCTGGTAAATCATCTGCAATAGGAAATACTTCTTCGTCTTGGATGAAATTCATTAATCTCATTTCCCTTCCCTTTTCTTCCTAAACACTTCCTCCAATTCTTCTGCACTCATTGCATTCAACGTCATTTCCTTGGTCAGTCCCGCTTTTCTACCTACTAGCACGCCGTAGCGCATATCGTGGTAGCCAGCGGTTTCATGGGCATCGGGGTTGATGCTTATCATTACGTTTTGGTCGAGGGCGTAGCGTACCCATCGCCAGTCGAGGTCGAGGCGTAGCGGATTGGCATTTATTTCAATGCTCACATTTGCCGCAGCGCAGGCATCTATCACCGCTTTGTGGTCTATGGGGTAACCTTCTCGTTTGAGCAACAACCGTCCAGTGGGATGCCCTAGCGTAGTGGTGTAGGGGTTTGCAATGGCTTTTAGCAACCTGTCTGTCGCTTTTTGCTTGTCCATTTTGAGGTTAGAATGGATGGAGGCAACTATGAAATCGAAAGAAGCCAAAACTTCATTGTCGTAGTCGAGGTTGCCATCGTTCAAAATATCCGATTCTATTCCCTTAAAAATCTTGAATGGAGCTAGTTTTTCATTGAGCTCGTCAATTTCCTTGTGTTGGGCAATGATGCGGCTTTCGTCCAAGCCGTTGGCATAAAAAGCCGATTTGGAGTGGTCGGAAATACCCAAATATTCGTAGCCCATGTCTCGGCAATAAGTTGCCATTTCCTCTAGTGTATTTTTCCCATCGCTGTAGTTGGAGTGGTTGTGGAGCGAGCCTTTTAAGTCTTCCAAAGTGAGCAGTTCGGGAAGTTTGTTTTCCTTGGCAAGGTCCAGTTCGAAATCTCCTTCTCGCATTTCGGGCTGCACGTAGCCCAAGCCTGCTTTTTTATAAATTGCTTCCTCCGTTTCAAAGCTGTTTTCGATAGCGATGCTTCGCAAGGACTTTCCTTCGGCGGTGATAAATGCCAAGTGGAATGGGTCAGAAGAGTCGATAAAAAGTTGGCTAGCAGCTTTTTCGGGTTGGATTACTTTCACCTCAACTTTCAGCTTATTTTCTTCAATTTCCCCCCGCCAAGTAAACGGACTGGACTCGGCTTCGTGGTAAACTATTTCAGGTACATCCGCCATAGCTTCCCAAACAGCATCGGTATTTTCGGTTGAAACCAAAAGCTCAAGCTTATCTATGATTTCCATCGCCCTACGGAGTTGCCCCGAAATGAACACGGGCGTGTTGGGTAACTTTTCTTTCAAATATTTTTCCAGTTCCAGTGCAAAAGGCTCTGCTTTGGCAAAGAGCAGTTTGCCCACATTGCTGTCTATAAACTCAATTTGTTCGATTATCAACTCCTGCGTTTTTTTTCCAAAACCTTTCAGTGCAGAAATTTGGTCATTTTTACAGGCTTCAATAAGCGCTTCCAAGCTTTCCACTCCCAGCTCTTTCCAAATCGTTTTTATCTTTTTCGCCCCAATTCCCTTAATATCGAGCATTTTTATGACCCCAGCAGGAGTGGTTTCCAGCAGTTCGTCGAGTTCCTTAAAACTTCCCGTTTCCCTGATTTCTTCAATTTTTACCAACATTCCCTTCGATACACCAGCTTCTTTGAGCTTTTCGGTGTCATCGGAATAGAGGCTCAACGTGGTTTTTTCCATATTGAAAACAAAACCAGTGTAGCCCCTCACTTTGAAAGGGTTGGCATCGTGCAATTCGAGAAGGGAAGCGGTCAGCTTAAAAAGCTTGATGATTTCTTTGTTGCTCAAGGTATTGGCTTTTGGTGTAAATAATAGGACGGCAAATGACTTGCTCGCAAATTAGAGTAAACAAAAGTAGTTTGGTAATTTTTACCAGCCAAACTCTTTCCCTTTGGAGGGATAAACTAAATTTGTAACTTGGCTTGCTTTCCTTTGCTAGCGCGAACCCTTGGTTCGTATCTTGAGGCGGAAGGTTTCACTTAATTAAATGAGACTACTTTAAAAGGTTCGTTTTAATATAAAATCTACAAATTCGATGATTTCTGATTTTGGATACATCTTATTGTTTATCATAGGCTCTGTCGCATTTTTGTGTGTAGCCTACCTTACTTCTTTTTTGGTGCGGCCAGACCGGCCAAACTACGAAAAGCTGACGACCTACGAATGTGGGGAAGAACCCGTGGGGAATGCGTGGGCACGATTTAATATCCGTTTTTATATCATCGCGTTGGTTTTTGTATTGTTCGATGTGGAAATAGTGTTTCTTTTCCCTTGGGCGGTGGTGTTTGGCAACGAAAACCTCATAGCCGAAACCAATGGGCTTTGGGGCTGGTTTTCCGTAGCGGAAATGCTGATTTTTATTGGGGTTTTGGCACTTGGGCTAGCATATGTGTGGAGAAAAGGCTTTTTGGATTGGGTGAAACCTGAGGTGAAGCCTAAAGACATTCAGAGTAAAATCCCTGCTTCGGCTTACGATAAAATCAATAAAAAATACGCAGGTAAAAAGGTCCTATTAGAAGATTAAGTTATCTGAATAATGAATAAAAATTTTCGCCTATTACCTTCCTTTTTTCTCATAAGCTTAGTTGGCGTGTTCACTGCGGCGGGAATTTTTTCCTCTTGTCAGCCTGTGGAGGAAATTGTCACAACCGACCCTTCTGCCAAGCTCGAATTTTCCGAGGATACCATTTTTTTCGATACGGTTTTTACTTCCCTTGGCAGCGTAACGAAGCGTTTGCAAGTTCTCAATCCTTCTGAAAATGCGGTGAATATTTCCTCCATTCGTTTGGGGAATACGGCCAATTCTGCCTATTCATTGGTGATCAATGGCATAGAAATGCCAGAGGTGAGGGATATGAAGTTGCTGGGAGGAGATAGCTTGTTAGTGCTGGTAGAAGTAGAAATAGATCCGCAAGACGAGGACTTGCCTTTTGTGGTGAACGATTCGGTTATTTTTGAGGTGAATAGCAATGTCCAAGATGTGAATTTGGTGTCGTGGGGGCAAGATGCTGTTTTTTTTAGGGGAGGATTGCAGGCGGTAGAATGTGATGCGATCTGGACAAGTAACCGCCCTTATGTAATTTATGATTCCCTAGTGATTTTGGAAGATTGCGAGCTAACAATGGAGCCCGGTACAAAGGTCTATTTAGCAGATAATGCATCACTTTTTGTGGGAGGAACAATCAATATTCTTGGTAGTGCGGAAGAGCCCGTACAGATTCAGAGCGTAAGGCTAGACGGGGAATATGCCACGCAATATGGGCAATGGAACGGGATTTACTTTTTGCGAAACAGCAGAGATAATTTTATAGATTGGGCAGAAATAAGAAATGGGACGATTGGGCTGTATTTGGGTACGCCAGATGCTGACGATACGCCTGATTTGGTGCTTCAAAACACAAAGATTGAGAACATGGCACTCCACGGTATCCAATGTATTACTTCAGATTTGTTGATGACTAACTCACTTATCAACAATTGTGTGGTGAATACGCTGCGCTGCACTGCTGGGGGGAATTATAGCCTTTTCCACAACACATTTGCCAGTGTGAGCACCAACTTTTTTAGGGACGAACCTTCGTTTGCAATGGCTACGTTCCAAGACCTCGGCAACGGTACGGTACTTTCGGAGGACTTGCAGTTGACAATGGCAAATAATATAGTGTGGGGAAGGTTGGAGGAAGAGTTGATTTTGGCTTCCGACGAACAGTCGAGCTTGGTAGTGGGTGCTTCTCAAAATATTTTCAAGACTATAATCGAGGACTTGGAGAATGGGAATATTCTCAATGAAGACCCTATATTCAATAACCCCTTTGAACAAGATTTTTCTTTAGATACGATTGGGGAAAGCCCTGCAATAGATGTTGGATTGGAACTAGGAGTGGAAACCGATTTGGCGGGTAATCAGAGAGATAGCTTGCCCGACATTGGGGCATATGAGTTTGTAAAGGAAGAGTAAGAAGAGAGGTATAGTAATCTGCGAATCTATTTAGTTGTTATTCAAACGGCTTTCCCAAGTGTTTTAAAAAGCCGGCAAACATTGGCACTACCATTTTTTTCAATTTGAATTTCATCCATTATTTTTTTTACGAGAATCAAGCCTATTCCCCCAGAGCGTTTATCTTTTATGATTTTATCGAGTGTGGGGGCGTCGTAGTTTGGAATATCAAAAATTTCGTCTGTATCAATTATTTCAAACACGAAAGAATCCCCATTGTTGAGGACTCTTACTTCTATGGATTCGTCGTTGTTGCAGCTGTGCGAATGTATCATTAGGTTGGAGCATACCTCGTCGATGGCTACTACCACCAAGTTGATATCCACATCTGGGATGCGGTAATTATCCAATACGCCTGATACAAAATCCCTTACATTTTTTAGATTGGATTTATCGCAACTAATTTTTGTTGTGTAAACCATTAATAGTTGTTTTTGCTTCTTCTTTAGTATTAGTTATTGGCAGAAGCTTGTGTAAGCCCAAAAGCTTGAACACATTATATACTTTTTCGCTCATGCCAAATAGAACCATCTTTAGCTTTCCGCTGTCATAATCGTCAATTCTTGAGGTAAAAACGCCTATTCCCGGAGAGGAAATATAATTGAGGTTTTTACAATCAAATAAGAACAAGGATTTACCCTCCTCCATTGCTGTTTCAATAGCATCATCTAGCTGAATTGATGATGTGGCATCCAGATCACCATGAATGCTGATGATATGAAAATGACCTTCGTCTGTTATTTCAAGTTCCATGTGAATATTGATACGTTATTTTCGGTATTAAGTTTAGTATTGTTGCACAAAAAGCTTTGTGTTTGGCGATATACTAGTATAAACGAGTTCCAAAGTAAGATAATTTTGTGATTTATTTTAATCACCAAAGGAATAGTAGGCAAAAATAACTTTGCTAGAACTAAAATTTTATGATCAATACAGTAAAATCATCGTCGATAAATGTGGTTTTTGCAAACGTAAAAATATCGCTTACAAGTGTATCATAAATCTCGTTGAGTGCTTGGTCATGATGCTGTTTTAAATGCTCCTTGAGTCTATCAAAACCATATAACTCCCTGTTTTGTTCACTGTGCGCCTCAGTCACACCATCGGTATAAAGCAACATGATGTCGTCCTTTTTGTAGTCAAAATGGCTCGTTTTTACAAAGTTCGAATAGGTGTCGTTTCGGACGATGCCTAGCCCAAGCCCATCTGATTCTAAGAAATCAACTTTGTCGGTATCTTTTCTATATACCAAAGTTGGGCAGTGCCCAGCTCGGGCAAAAGTAACGATCTGTTTTTCAGTGTTGATGAGGTAATAACTTGCCGTAATGAATGCGGAGCGTTCCAAGCAAGCTGAAAGAGCCGAATTTGCCTTTATCAAGAAATCCTTGGGGCTTAGGTTGAGCCTTACCAACGATTGGAAAATCCCCTTCATCTGAGCCATATTAAAGGCTGCGGAAATGCCTTTTCCTGCCACATCGGCTATAATCACCACATGCTCGGTTTCAGAGACTTTATACACATCGTAATAATCTCCACCAACTTCCGTGGCTGCCTCTGACCTGGCAAAAAGCTCGAACGTACCATTTGCCTCTAGTTTTACAGGAAGTAACCTAGACTGCACATTTTTAGCGATTTCCAATTCGCCTTTATAGCGTTCATTTTCAACGGCTTGCGATACTAACTTGAAATTGTGGAGGGCTACACTTGCCTGAGCTACGAAGGTATTCACCATTTTGATCATGGTGTTGTCAAAAGAATTCCTCAGCTTTTTGAGGAGTACTAAATCCCCAAGATTTTCCTTTCCAGAAATGATGGGGATGGCCAAAATTGAGCTATAGACCGTATCTTCATTTACTGTAAAAGCTCCAGGTTTGCTTATTTTTTTTGAGTGTTGCCCATCGTACCCCACTTGGAAAATATAGCGTTTGGATGACCTTGCCATTTTTTTATCGATCCCAACAGCCCATAAGTTGGAGGTATTGTGGATTTCGAGCCAGCCAGCATCAGCATTGGTAGAGCTCATGGCACTTTCCAACAATAATTTGTAGATCTGGTCCTCATTTTCTCCCTCAATTATCGAATCGCTGAGTTTTTGAAAAACGGATAACTCCTTTGTTTTTCTTTCAAAAACAGAAGAAGTGGGCAGGTTGAAAATGATAACCAGTAATGCTGCCAAGGTGTAGAACGATACAAAAATGAACAAGGCAGAAAGGAAAATATTTTTTGAGATATCGTCTATTAATAAAATATTATTATTGTGGTACGCCGAAATACTTGCGAAGAAATAAGAAAGGCAAAATAAAATAATGATTAACTGGAAAATACTCAATAGCTTTTGGTTAAACAGTAACTGAGGAATCCATTTTAAGTTCACGCTTAGGACGAGGGACCAAAGCACAAAAAATGCTATGACAATATTGAAATGCACACTGAAAGGTGCTAAAGCAAAGAAGTGTACTGCCGTAGTTGCAAAAAGAGCATATTCAAATCCATACCAACTCAGGTGTGCAAACCGGTTTCTCTCATAAAGTACCATTCTTTTCCACTTAGCAAGGGTGGACATGAGCAGTAAGAAAATCAAACCGATATCTACATAGTAGAAAAAAGCAGAAATGAGGGAATTATAAAGGTAGGAATCGGTTTCCAGAACAATTGACATGATGGAAAGCACTCCAGAAATAAGGGTGCAGACCAAGGCTGTCAAAAATATTTTCCAAATAAGATCATGCAGGTCAGAAGTTTCTTGTTCCTTGGTACGAACCCAATTGTAGAGATAAAGACTTAAGATAAAACAGTTGAGTAGCAGTCCTTTGAGGAAAAAAGGAACAGGTACATCGGGGGCAACTTCTTGTGCTTTTTGGTAATGCTCAACCAAGCCTGTTACCAGTAAGAGGAACCAACTGGCAAAGGAAAATATAAGTGCGAGCTTCTTAATATTTTGGTTATTGAGCATTCAAATAGATTAATGAAAAAATATTACCTTCTTCTAAGATTCAGACTAAAACTATCTTTATTGACTTTGTTAACGGAAAATTGCTATCGCTTTCGCTAATATAAATAGTCCATTAAAAAAACAGAGACATAAGTTGGATAAATCTTAATTTGTAGAAGATTATTTGGGTGTACTAAGCTTTGTGAGCCGTATTAATGATATAGGTTTTTGCTGTTGATGTAGTCGATTGCCTCCTCATGGACAAGGTAGCGAATAGATTTATTTTGCTTGATGGCATTTCTGATGAAAGTGGCTGAGATGTCTACCTTAGGTGCATCAATCATTTTCACTTGAGGGAGTGAAGACACTTCTGTCTTTTCCGATCCAGGTCTGGGATATACCAGTAAACCGTAATTGTCTAGGATGACCTGATGATTTTTCCATTTGGGGAAATTCTTCAGGTTATCTTCTCCCAAAATCAAATTGAACTTATGTTTAGGGTATTTTTCCGAAAGATAAGTGAGCGTATCGACTGTATAGCTTGGGCGAGGCATTCTGAACTCGATATCCGTAGCGTGGAACTTGGCATTATCGCTTATAGCCAGCCGTACCATTTGCATCCTGTCAAACTCGTGTAGTAGGCTATTGCTTTTTTTGTGAGGGTTTTGAGGAGAGACCACAAACCAGACTTGGTCGAGATCGGCGTATTCTGCCATAGTGTTGGCAATGATCAGATGTCCAATATGTATGGGGTTGAACGAACCAAAAAATAGACCTATGTCCATGGAGAGCGGTGGCAGGTTAAAGTAAAGAAGTGTATAAAAGTCCCCTATGAATTGTCTGGAGGCTTATAAATATATTTTTTGTGATTAGAATGCTATTTTAAAAAAGTATCAATATGGTTTTGAGCTTCTATTATTGCTTGGTCGAGTTTGTCATTCAATATCGATAGATCGAATTTTTGCTCAAAAGAAAGCTCGTGTTTTGCTTTTTTTATCCTTTTTTCCAATGCTTTGGGAGTTTCTGTTTTGCGGTTGGTTAAGCGTTCTATCAACACATCCACGTTGGGAGGTTTTATGAAAATAGCGAGAGCCTTGTCTCCAAAATATTTTTTGAGGTTCAGCGCACCTACTACATCCACATCTACTATTACGTGATTTCCCGAGTCCCAGATCCTCTCTATTTCAGATTTGAGCGTACCATACATTAGTCCTTCATACACTTGCTCGTATTCCACAAACTCACCCGCTTTTATTTTGGTATTAAAATCTTCGAGTGAAAGGAAATGATAGTGTATTCCATTTGCCTCGTTTGGACGAGGTTTCCGAGTAGTGGCGGAGATGGAAAATTGGAGGTGGGGATTTACTCTTACTAAATGGCTAACGATAGTTGTTTTGCCTGCGCCAGACGGCGCGGAAAAAATAATGATTTTACCCTCTGACATGATTTATTGGACTGAATATTTGATTTTAGAGCGAATTTCTGAAGCTAAATCTTCTGGAACTGCCAGTTTGTTTTGTTGAATGTGGTTTTTCAACAATTCAATGGTAGAAGATTCTAGGTTGTAATATGACATGCAAGTCGTGCACTTCATATAGTAGTCATTAAATTTTTGCTTGTCGGACTCAGATGCTTCGTTATCCAAAATCAACTGTACTATTTCAACAAATTCATTGCAAAAGCGTGAACTGCCATTCTTAGTAAAGGTATTTCCCATGAGATCAACTCGTTAAACTAAAAGGTGATAATTATTTATAGCCCATCGATTGGGCATATTTTTTTAATTTTTCTTTCAATAAGTTTCTGGCTCTGTGTAACCTCGAACGCACCGTTCCTATAGGTATATCGAGTATTTTCGCCATTTCCTCGTAAGTAAAACCTTCAAGGTCACATAATATTATGACTATTCTGAAGTCCACAGCTAGAGAGTTAAGCGCATTGGTCACTTCGTCACCAATACGGTTTTGCATGGTCTCAGAGCGCAAATCTATAGTTATATCATGATCTGCATTTTCCGAATTGTAATAGGTTTCAACTTCTTGATAATCTACTTTAGAAGGTTGTTTGCTCTTCTTCCGATAATCATTGATGAAGCTGTTTTTTAAAATCCTAAACAGCCAAGCCTTCGCATTCGTTCCTTTTTCGAAAGAAGTTATGAATCTAAATGCCTTAAGGTAGGTATCTTGCACCAAGTCCTTTGCCTCTTCTTCATCCAATGTCAACTTATATGCAAAGTTGTACATGGAGTCGATGTGAGGCATAAACTCTTCGTCAAAGATTTTAGTCTTTTCTTTTTCAGAATAATCTTTCTTGGATTGCTCTGCCATATTGATGGATGGTGTAGGTGTGTTCAAAAATCTTAAAATAATTTG
The DNA here is from genome assembly GCA_034044135.1 of Flammeovirgaceae bacterium SG7u.111. Lineage (NCBI taxonomy): Bacteria > Pseudomonadati > Bacteroidota > Cytophagia > Cytophagales > Flammeovirgaceae > Flammeovirgaceae bacterium SG7u.111. The sequence continues at coordinate 7,580,873 of CP139021.1, forward strand.
GGATAATAAAATAATTCAAGCCCGCATCTCGGCATAGATTCAAATTATTGCTAATTGATGCCCCTTTTTATGAGCACCATTCCTAATTTCGTGCTCATTTTGTTTGATGACCTTTACAAAAAGAAGCTTGGTTTTGTTTGTGATCTCGCTGGAATTTAGTTCTGTTGAACCCTTTTTGTGATTGTAAGCATACAGTAAGTATAAATATCAATATACGGTTTAGCAATTTTTTCGGATGTTAAAAAAAGTTATAATAAGCAGGACGGATAGTTTGGGAGATGTCATTCTTACCCTACCGCTAACAGGTTATCTCAAAAAAGTTTTTCCTGATATAAGTATTTCATTTGTTGGACAAGCTTATTCTCAGTCAGTTATAAATTCTTGCCAGTATGTAGATACCTTTTACGACAAGAAAAAGCTGCTGAACGGGGAGCAAAAACTAGAAGGTGATGTAATAATTTTTGCTTTCCCAGATAAAGAGCTTTGTAAGCTTGCCAAAAAAAGCAAAATTCCGGTTAGGGTAGGAACTAGCCACCGTATATTCCACTGGGGCACTTGCAACAAATTGGTGAACTTTAGTAGAAAGAAATCGGAGTTGCACGAATCTCAACTCAATTTTAAGCTTTTGAAGCCTTTGGGGGTAGAAGAAGCTCCTAGCCTCAGCGAAATGCCCGAGTTGGTAGGAATGCGGGCTATGGCCGAACTTCCTGAGGTGCAAAAGGAAAGGTTGGATACGGGGAAGTTTAATCTGATCCTCCACCCAAAATCGAAAGGAAGTGCAAGAGAATGGCCATTGAGCCATTATGAAAAATTGGTTGAGATCCTGCCGTCAGAGAAGTTTCATTTTTTTGTGTCGGGCACACAAGCCGAAGGCGATTTGATAAAAAATGAAGGTACATCCCTGTTTGATTTTCCGAATGTGACCGATGTAAGTGGGCAGTTTTCCCTCGAAGAATTTATTTCCTTTATAGCCCAAGCGGATGGGTTGGTGGCTTGCAGCACAGGGCCTTTGCACATAGCTGCCATGCTAGGTAAAAATGCACTCGGGTTTTACCCCTCTATGCGGCCTATGCACCCCGGCAGGTGGAAAGCTTTGGGAGCGAAGGTCGGTATTATGGAAGTTGACGATGTGTTGGGCAAAGGCTCAGGCTCCGAAGCTGTGGAAGAGATTAGTCCCCAGATGGCTGCGGACTATATTCTTTCACATTTTAGCTAATACTCTTTTCCCTAGTTTGCCATGAACTTTGGCAGCCAAGTTACGAAGTCGGGGAACAGGATGATGAGTACCAACATGACTAGTTGGATGAGGATAAAAGGAATGATTCCTCGATAGATCTGGGTGGTTTTTATTTCGGGCGGAGCCACGCCTTTGAGGTAGAAAAGCGAAAATCCAAAGGGTGGAGTGAGGAAAGAAGTTTGAAGGTTCATGGAGACCAGTACGGCAACCCAAAGCAATTCCATGTTGTAAGCGGCAAAAACAGGGGTGACCACGGGCATAAAAATGAAGATGATTTCAATAAAATCGATGAAAAATCCTGCGATGAAAATAGCCACCATCACAAAAGCTAGGAAGGCATAAGGGCTCAGGTTGGAGCTTTGGATAAAGTAAATAAGTGCATCATCGCCTTCCACGCCTCGGAAAACCAACCCAAAAGCAGTAGCTCCCACCAAAATGATGAACACCATACACGTGAGAAATGTGGTTTCCCTCATCACCTCTTGCAGCACTTTCCAAGAAAGCTTTTTCTCAAAAAAAGTTAGGATAGTTGCCATAAGCGCACCTACTGCCGCAGCCTCGGTGGGCGAAGCTATTCCAGCGAAAATAGATCCAAGCACAGAAAGTACGAGCAACATGGGAAGTACAAATGCTCTTATAATCTTAGAAACAGCATTTGTTGCCATAAACTTTTTTACCTCGGCAGCAGGAACTGGAGGAGCTGATTGAGGGCTTACAATGGCTACTATAAACACGTAAAGAATATAAACGATTACCAAGGTGAGCCCTGGGATAACCGCCCCCACAAACAAATCTCCTACAGAAATATTCATTACACTGCCAAGCAAAACCAACACGATGCTAGGCGGGATAATCTGCCCTAGCGTGCCCGATGCGGCGATAGTACCCGTTGCCAATTCGGGCTTGTAGCCTCTTTTGAGCATGGTAGGCAAGCTGAGCAAGCCCATGGTCACCACTGTTGCGCCAACTATTCCCGTGGAGGCGGCGAGCATTGCCCCTACCAAGATTACGGCAATAGCCAAACCGCCTTTCAGCCTGCCAAAAAGCATCGCCATGGTGTCGAGTAGGCGTTCGGCAATGCCCGATTTTTCGAGCATCACGCCCATGTACACAAAGAGTGGGACGGCCAAGAGGACGTAGTTACCCATAGTGCCATAGATGCGAAGGGGCAGTAGGTTGAAAAATTCTAACCCAAAAACATAAAACCCGAAAATGATGGAAACTCCTGCCAAGGTAAATGCAACGGGATAGCCAAGAAGTAAAAGGACAATCAAGCAGAGAAAAAGTGCTAATGCAATCATTGTAAAGAGAGGTAGTAGTTCTGAAATGTGAGGTATTTAAAACTTAAGCTACTTGTCCGTTTTTTCCTGTGAGCTTAAAAAAAGAAGTAATAATCAGAGACGTTCCCTGGAGCAAAAGCAGGGAAAAACCGACGATGATACTCCCTTTTATGATGTAGCGAGCGGGTAGCCCACCAGGATCGTTGGAGCCTTCCGAAAGTTTTAGAGATGTTTCTAGGTAAGGGATTCCCCCGTTGATAACTACAAGGCAAAAAGGGACAAGGAAAAAGATAGTACCAAATAGATTGACCAGGGCTTTTCCCTTTTCGGAAAACCTGCTGTAAAAAATATCTACTCGCACGTGTTTGTCGTGCTTTAGCGTGTAGGCTGCGCCCAAAATAAAAATGAGGGCAAAAATGTGCCATTCCAATTCGAAAATGGCGACGTGGGTTACGCTGAACAAGTAGCGGGTGATTACATCGTAGCAAATGAGTAAAACCAAGGCACTGGTCAGAAAAGAGACGCTGATGCCTACGTATTCATTAAGTTGGTCAACAAACCGAACATATCTATTTAAAAACTTTACCATAGCAAGTTATCATTTCCATATGGGTGAAAAAATATTGGGCAATTTTAGCTTTCTGCCTAAAAATATAACTTTTAGAGAGAATGAGGGAAGGGAATGTTCAGTAAGTGCTACCCGTCAAATTTTTTTAGGTTACCAAATTTTTGAAAACCTCTGCCTTCTCTTGGCTTATAGTTACTCGTTCCTGATTGCTTGTTACGAGTTTTTTGTTGTTTAATATGTTTGTAATCAATAGTATAGGTGATTGAGTAGATGGCGCCTGATCTTTATTAAGTGCTTTTTTATAACCAGTAACTAGAAACCGCAGCGGCGGACCGTCAGCAACGAGTAACCGTCAAAAAGCCTTAATTAAACCAAGGTTAAGAAATCATACTAGAAATAAATTTTGTTACACGGCAGTAAGCTTTTATTAAGTCAAAAATTTCCTCAGCTTTACGCCAAATTTTTGTCTCGAACTAATCCTTTTTCACATATGTCATTCATTTCACTCAAAGTAGTTGCGCCAGAAGAATTACAAGATATGCTAATATCAGAATTAGCCGAATTGGGCTTCGATTCCTTTTTAAGTTCCGATACGGGATTTGATTGCTCGGTGGAGAAAGAGGCTTTTGATGAAGATGCTGTAGATGAAGTATTTGGGTTTTATTCCAAGCAAGGAAGCTTGAGCTACACCTCGGAAGAGGTGGTGAAGCAGAACTGGAATAAGCTTTGGGAAACGAATTACGACATGGTGGAAATTACGTCAGAATGCTTGATAAGGGCAGAATTTCACAAACCAGAGAAAGAATATCCTTACGAAATTATCATCACACCCAAAATGTCTTTCGGAACAGGCCATCATGGTACTACTACCGTGATGGTTCAGCACCAGCTGGAAATTGACCACAAAGGGAAAAAAGTGTTTGATGCGGGGTCTGGAACTGGGATTTTGGCAATAATGGCTTCTAAACTTGGAGCAGCTGAAGTAACTGCTTGCGATATTGAAGACTGGGCTGTATTGAATGGGAAAGAAAATGCGGAGAAAAACGGAGCTGAGCTCGAGTACCTTCAGGGAACGGCGGTGGAGCATGGCAAAAAAGGGGAATATGATATAGTACTGGCAAACATCAACCGCAATATTATTTTGGAAGAACTGCCAACGTATTACGAAATGCTCAAGCCAAAGGGGCATTTGTTGGTAAGCGGTTTTTATGTGGAAGACATTCCGCTAGTAGTCAACAAGGCACAAGGTGTTGGTTTTTCTTTTACAAACAGTAAATCCAAAACAAACTGGGCTGGTTTGGTTTTAGAAAAAGGTTAGATTTTTGCAGCATTACTTATCGGAACTTATACATGCCCAAATTAGGTTTTTATGAGTAAATAGGTACTTGGGAAGAGTACCGAATTATCACTATCTTCTGTAAAAATCTGGCAATTTTTTTACTTACTAAAGGTTTTAGCTTAGGGCTTGTTTTAACTTTAGGTTTTCAAGCAAAAATGCTCAGTTTATGCTTCTTGCGAAAGAATAAAATTTTTGAATAGCAGCCATCGTGGCGTGGTACTATGGAAAAATTTTCTTTTGATGCAAGGTTCATGAAATGTGCTTTTGCAGCGAAATAGGTGAAACTTAAACAAGCTCTTACGATAAAGAACTTTGGGCAAAGTTCGAGGGACAATTGTTTGTAAAAAGGATACCTATACCATGAAAAAATATTTGAGTTCTATCCTGTTCTGCCTTTTGGTGGTAGGAAAAACTTTCGGCCAATTTAAGGATGTGCCATTTACACATAAGGATAGCCTTAGTGTTGACATCAATAACTTGATGGGACAATCATCAAGCGCTACGGCAGATACCGTACTTGGGGCTTTTAATGGAATTTACGAAGGTCTTTCCGAAGACCAGCTAAATTTGGTGTTTGAAGTATCTAAAACAATGTACGGAAAGGGTTATAGAGCTAATCCACATATGGAGAATTTTTATGCCTGCATAGCTTTTGGTATAGACAATCGCAATTTGCCGTCTTCACAGCTCACTCGTTTTCTCGAGATAGCTGACACCACTGCTAGGCTTTATAAAGGAAATCTTTTCAGAAACTTCCTTTCCCTCACTCGAGATTTTTGCGAAACAGATACTATTTATTCCTCTAAATACAATCGCCTAATAGTGGAAGGGGACGACTTTACCTTCGAGCATGTATTTGATGAGAGTTTGGTGGATCCAAAAGCTTTGGTTGCAATGAATTCGGCTGTTCCTGAAGCTGTGCTAGAAGAGGAAATTGAGGAAGAGCTACCAGATGAAGAAGAAATAAAAAAAGAAGAATGGTTTGAGCATTTGGAAGAAGAAGAGGAGGAGGAAGACGGGGAAGAGCTTTCTTGGGGTGATGATGGAGGCTGGGAGGTATATGAAGAAGGGGACGAGGAAAGTTGGGAAGAAGGGGATGAGTCTACCGATTTTGAAGAAGGGGAAGGAAGTCCTGGAGATGCAATTTTCGAAAGTTTTGCTCCTCCAGCAGCGGATTTGCCTGATGTGCTCGGCCCTATGCTCAGCATAAAAAATGCAAATTTCCACATGCATTCTATTTACGATACGGTAAAAATGGAGAACGTGAGTGGGGATTTATTGCTGATGAACTACGAGTTTGTTGGTACTGACGGAAAATTGGGCTGGGATAATACAGGCTTGGACTCTGGAAATGTATTTTGTGATTTGGCTGACTATTCTTTTAATATAAAAAGTACAAGAATTTCTGCTGAAGATGCGGAGCTTCACTATGGATCCAAGTTGAAAGAACCTGTGAAAGGGAGTTTTATATACGATAGCCATATTCACAACTTGAGACCAAAACAAGCTAAATTCCCTCAATTTCAATCTTACCAAAGTAATATAGAAATAGAAGATTTGGCTGATAGCATTAGGTATAGAGGAGGTTTTTCTTTGCAAGGGAAAAAGTTTTTGAGTAATTCGGCCGAAGGCGTAGAAGCTACTCTAGATTTTATGGGGAGTAATGGTAACTCGAAATTCACCGCTATTTCCAAAAAAGGGTTTGTTTTTGACGATTCGTTGATTTACAGCCCAGAAGCAGCGATTAAAGTCCATTACGATGACTCCACAAGTATTTCCCATCCAGCTACTATTTTTAAATACGATACCAAATTAGATATCTTGAGGGCAAGAAGGGGCAAAGATGAAAACAAAACATCTCCATTTATAGACGAGCGCCAGTCTGTGTATATTTCTGCCGAAATGCTGGAATGGGACATGAAGAAAGATAGTATTGATCTATTTATCCTCAATGCTCGCGAGCGCATTCCTTTGGTGGTTGAATCCACTGATTATTTTGATAAATATAGGTTCATTGCCTTGCAAGGGCTGTACAAGTTCCATCCGCTTCAAATGGTGGTTGGTTATGCAAACCGAATAAAGTCCAATACATTCACCAGCTACGAAATGGCAACCGACCTGAAGCAGCAACCTAATGTGGTGAAAGGTGCAATGCAAGAGCTTGGAAGGAGAGGGTACATCGAATATAATGACGAAACGGATGAGATCACTGTAAAAAGAAAGGCAAAGCTGTACGTATATGCCAATATGGGCAAAAAAGGGGTCGATTTTGATAATATGATCATGCATTCGCGAGTGAACAACGGTCCTAACCTAAGTATTTCGGTGAATGGAAAAGGTTTTGAAGTAAGTGGGGTAAAGCGTTTCAATTTAAGCGACCAGATGGGAATTGTAGCTACTCCTGAAGATGGAAAAGTAAATTTGGAAGATGGTAGAAATACCTCTTTTGCAGGAAGGATGCAAGCAGGGAATTTTGTATTTAGGGGAAAAGAGTTCATGTTCAATTATGATAGCTTTAAAGTAGACTTGGATGTGGTAGACTCCATTAGTATTATGGTGAAGCAGAAAAATGGACAGTTCAAAGAAATGCAAAACAACATCGTGAATACCGGAGGTGTGTTATACATTTCCCACCCAAGAAACAAGTCTGGTAAAAATAAATTGCCGCAGTATCCTATTCTCGATGCGCTTAAAGGAGGTACAATCTATTTTGATGGTCCTGAAATTTTGGGCGGAGCTTATGATTCCACTATTCTTTTTGATATTCCTCCATTTGAAATCGACAGTTTGAATAGTAGCAACACAAGTATTATTTCCTTCAATGGTACTTTTAAGTCAGGTGGGATTTTTGAGGATTTCGAGCAAGTACTCATTGTAGATAGTACTGATAATTCTTTTGGTTTCAAACGTGATATGCCAGATGCAGGCGAGCCTGTTTACGGAGGGAAAGGTACTTTTTTCAATAAAATAAGGCTGAATAATAAAGGAATAAGAGGCGATGGTCGGATTAATTATTTGACTGCTGACTTTAATTCTAAAGATTTTATTTTTTATCCAGATTCGGTATTGACAAAAGGAGAAAAGGGTGAGATAGCTTTTGGTGAACATAATGGGGTTGAGTTCCCAAGCGTCCAAATGGATGGCTATAAAATGAAATGGCTGGTAAATAGTGATAGTATGCTTTTGACCAACCCAAAATCCAAGCCTTTTCATGTGTACGATCCAAATACGAACTTTGAAGGTACGCTTGCACTTACTCCAGAAGAGCTGAAAGGCGATGGGCGAATAGAAACAGAAAATTCGATAAATTCATCAGAACAATTTCAGCTAGAGGGGACGTCTTATGTAAGCCATTATTCTAAGTTCTTGATTAAGTCGGACGATCCTGATGTTCCTGCCATGTTGGGAGACCCGGTAAAGGTGGAATATGATTTGAAAGACCGAATGGCTTTGATCAAAAGTGAAGAAGAAGGCTCAAGTGTTTTCGCCTTCCCATTCGTACAATACCAGTCAAATATTAGTCAGGTATCATGGAACTTAGATAAGAATGTCTTGGTGATGAGTGTGAATACCGAAAATGAATCAGGTTTGGGCAAGTTTACCTCGGGTAATAGCAAACACGATTCCTTATCTGTCTTTGCCACCGATGCAATGTATGACCTTTCGGGTCACGTATTGGGTTTGGCCGGAGTTCCTTATTTGGTTGTGGCAAATATCAAAATCATACCCGATAGTGGTAAAGTAAATATTAGGGAACATGCCGAAATGGACGAGTTGAACGGGGCTACCCTCGAATTCAACGCACTTCAAAAAAGACATGTACTTACTGATGCGAAAATCAAAGTGCATTCGAGCAATGAGTTTGAAGGAACGGCGAATTATGCATACACCTATGGAGTGAAAGATACCTTTAATGTTGTTTTTGATAGGTTTGAAACAGAAAAAACAGAGGTAAAAGGAGCGAAAGGAGGTATTTCTTATACTACTACTGGTTTTTCAAAAATCATTGAGGATGATCAATTTGCATTTGCCCCAGGGCTTTATTTCCAAGGAGACCTTGAAATCCATGATACTGAAGAATACCTCGATTTTAAAGGGCAAGCCAGCCTAGCCCTTGATAGAGATGAAAACGACTGGTTCGATTATACATCCAACGATGCCAATACCCATGGGGTCATCAATATTGATGAAAACCTTCAGGTTTCAGGTTACCCTACCAAGCTGAAAACAGGTTTGTTCTTTTCTAAAATAGACCGTGAACCCTATATTGCTATGGTGCAGTTTAAGCGTGAGTGGGCTGCTGACCGCTCTTTGTTTCAAGCTAGAGGAGAGCTTTCTTATAGCGATTCATCCAACACTTATAGGATAGCACCTCAACAGCTCAGAGATGAAGAGACCCAAAAGGGGCATGATTTTGTCTATGAGCACAAGCCTGAAACGGCAACTTTCTCGGGCGAATTGCAATTTGTACTTCCCGTGGAAGACCAATACACGGTAAAAGCAGCGGGTACTGGTTTTGCTAAAACAGAGGAAAAAGATTTTCAAATAAATGCGAGTGTACTGATTGAGTTTAATGGCGATGGACCAGTGATGGAAACCATGGCCGAAGACCTAGCTGACAATACCTCTAGCACTGAAGGAGCTATTGAAAACGAAGAAAAATTTGCCAATAAAATAGCCCAAATGCTTCCCGAAAAAAGTGTGTTTGAGTTTTTGGATAGGTTTGCCGATGGAAGTGCGACCATTAGCGATTATTTTAATACCGGTATTTTCTTGACCAATGTCGATTTCAAATGGTCTGATGAAATGAAGGCTTTTTACAATGAAGGCACAGTTGGGCTTGGAGGTGTATTCAAGAAAGAAATCGACACGCAAATAGATGCGTATATTGAAATTCCGAAAGCTGAATCAGATAATGCGTTTAATGTCTTTTTAATGGACAGCGAGGAAATGTGGTACTATTTTAACTTTGACAAAACAGGTATCCGTGCAGTTTCATCTAACGATATTTTCAACCTTGATCTCTCTAAAAACTCAAACGGCTTAGTCAAATTGGCCGAGATAGATGAGATGTTAGGGTATGTGAGTAGTTTTCGAATGAACTATTTAGGAATTGAGGAGATGCTCGACTTGGTTATACCTACTGGAGATATAGACCCGTATGCCAATACTGGAGGAGATTTTGGTGACGATCCATTTGGTGATATTTCTGAAGAAGGAGATGTAGCGCCAGTTGAAGAAGAAGAAGCCGAAGAAGAGGAAGATGATGATGGGTTTTAGGCTTTCTCAATAAATCTTGTTAAGTTTCATCTTGGCAATAACCTACAAAGTTTTATAAAAAAGATAGAATTTTAAATAAATTGACTGAACAATGGTACCAGTAAAAAAAACAGCTTTGTTTTTTATGCTAGTGTGTTGCTTCGCCTTTGTTGCAACGGATGCATTTTCCCAAAAAAAGGACAGAAAAAAGAAGAAAGCCGAGCGCAAGGAAGAACTTACCGCTTCAGATACAGTAACTTTTACAACTTCGGATGATTTTAAGCCAACTCTTGAAATTAACCCTGGTGCTATTGAAGAGGAGAAAAAGCCCAAAAAGAAAAGGCGGAAAAAAAAGGTTTTCTATGGGCTGAAAACCAAGGTGAGATACTTTAAAGAGATAAGAAATAATTCTACAATAGTTATCAAAGTACATGTACTCAAGGAGTATGTAGCTCCAAACCCTTACATGCGTACGGTTTCTTACTATAGTGAAGATAAAAGGCGTCCGGCAAGCACAACTAAGTATAAACCCGAATACGGCATGCCCTTGCACGGTACTTATGAAAGAAGGGTGAATGGTGTGCTTACTGAAAAAGGGATTTACTACGTAGGGGGCAGACACGGGAGATGGGAAACATACGGTAGGGACCAGCTCCTCAGAGATAAAAAGAAGTATTACAGAGGTTTTCCAAAAGATTCAAAAATCACATATTACGATATAGAGAGCACTAAAATAAAAGAAGTTATTCCTATTCAGTATGGCAAAAAAGAAGGGTGGTACTTAAAGTATTATGAAAATGGAAAACTGGCTGTAGTTGGTCAGTATGTAGATGATATAAAAGTGGGTACTTGGCTTGAGTATTACAATAAAGAAGGCGACAGGGGGCGTGAGAAAAAGGAAACTGTTTATGTAAATCGAAATCGCCCTTATGATGAAGAGTTTGAGCCCTATGTATCGAGAGAATGGGACGAAAAGGGAAAAAAAATTGTTGACAACAGGAAAAAGAAGCGTGGACGTTAGGCAAAGTAGGTGATGTGAATCTCAGATTAAATTCACTATTTTTGCAAAACGTTTGGAATCAGTGATAAGCACCGGAAATCTGGTGCTTTCTAAATACAGAGAGATATGTTAGATAAATTAGAAGAAATAAAAAATCGGTTTGATGAGGTGAGCGAACTTATCGTTCAGCCCGAAGCTATAGCCGATATGAAGCAATATGCCAAGCTTAATAAAGAATATAAAGACTTGGATAAAATTGTGAAAGAGTATTTTAAGTACAAAGAAGTACTTGAAAATATTGATAATACCAAAGCGATCATTTCCACCGAAAAAGACGAAGAGTTTAGGGAAATGGCAAAGGAGGAACTCGACGGGTTTCTTGAGCAGAAAAAAGAGTTAGAAGGGGATATAAAAACCATGCTTATTCCCAAAGATCCTAATGATAGCAAAGATGTTATTTTGGAAATTAGGGCTGGAGCCGGAGGAGACGAAGCTGCAATTTTTGCAGGTGATATCTATAGGATGTACCAGCGTTTTGCTGAAAGGATGAACTGGAAAATGAGTCTAATGGACTTTACCGATGGTACGTCTGGCGGCTTTAAAGAGATCATTACTTCTATTTCAGGTGAAGATGTGTACGGAAAGCTCAAGTTTGAGTCTGGGGTGCACAGGGTGCAACGAGTACCGGCTACAGAAACTCAAGGAAGGGTTCATACTTCTGCAGCGTCGGTTGCGGTTCTGCCCGAAATGGAAGATGTTGATGTACAAATCAATATGGGAGATGTCAAAAAAGAGATTTTCTGTGCGTCGGGTCCAGGTGGTCAGTCGGTAAATACTACCTACTCTGCTGTAAGGTTAACCCATATTCCTTCAGGTATAGTGGCTTCTTGCCAAGATCAAAAGTCTCAGATCAAGAATATGGAAAAAGCTTTGAACGTACTTCGTTCAAGAATTTATGAAATGGAGCTTGAAAAACACAATGCTGAAGTAGGTGCGCAGCGTAAATCAATGGTAGGTAGTGGCGATAGGTCTGACAAGATCAGAACCTATAATTATCCACAAAGTAGGGTAACTGACCATCGAATTGGATTTACGGTTTATAACCTGACTGCGGTGGTAGATGGTGATATCGGAGAGTTTATTGAGAAACTCAGAATCGCTGATAATGCGGAAAAGATGAAAGAAGGTACAATGGCTTAAAAAAGCTTATTCCTAATAAAATAGAGGCCACCCTATCATTTTAAATAGGCTGGCCTTTTTTAGTTGATTTTGGGTCTAAGGAATTTCTAGTAAACTAGTGAGTAGCTTCGTAAGTAGCTGAAGCTTTATCTGCGGTGCTTGGTGTTGCCGCTTTTGATTTAAGACCAAGGAATGTAAGTAAGATGAAGGCGAAAGCAAATGCGAGTGAACGTAATTTCATTGATTTCATGATAGACTTATTTAAATGTTTGACTAGAGGTTTTGAACACTTTAATACTAATTATATGCCACTAATTGTTAAGTTATTGATATATAGTCATTTAGTAGTGTTTTAGCATATACCGTTCACATAAAAAAATGTACGCTTTTACACAGGGGTGTTCATAAACGAACAAATTTTTTGGTGAAATAATTAAATTTTATCATCGTAGAATTATACTAATTTTGTCATAGTGAAAGCTTACCACGAGGGAGGCTTACAATAGTTGAAAGTAAAAACAGTAAAACTACATCTCATGAAAGTTGCCATCATTAAGTACAATGCAGGAAATATTCAGTCTGTCATTTATGCTCTGAACCGTTTGGGTATAGAGCCAGTGGTAACTGACAACCATGAGGAAATCAGAAATGCTGATAAAGTAATTTTCCCAGGTGTAGGAGAAGCTAATTCTGCTATGCGAAGCGTGGAAAGTAAAGGGCTTGATAAACTTATAATTGGTTTAAAGCAGCCTGTGTTTGGCATCTGTGTAGGGCTTCAGTTGCTATGCAGATATTCCGAAGAGAATGATACCAAATGTTTGGGGGTGTTTGATTTGGATGTGAAGAAGTTTCCTAACCAAAGCCAGAAAGTGCCTCAAATTGGTTGGAACAATATCAATGATTTCAAATCACCTCTTTTTAAAGGTGTTGAGGAAGACAAATATGTCTATTTTGTACACAGCTACTATGCTGAGCTAAGCGAGTACACTGCTGCCCAATCGGAATACGGTGTGAAATTTAGTGCTGCTTTGCAAAAAGATAACTTTTATGCTGCCCAGTTCCACCCCGAAAAAAGTAGCAGAACAGGAGCGAAGATTATCCAGAATTTTTTAGATATCTAATTGGTGCAATCTGCTCCTGCGTTTATGCAAAGCTTGCTATCTTCTGTTGAATAGTCGAATTCTACGTCAACAGGGATGGCAGGGCAATTTCCCGTAATACAAGTTTTAGCTTCAGCAGTGATGTTCACTTCAGGAGTTCCATCGGTGATTTTCATGGTCATGAAATAAGTAACAAAATAGGTTTCTGAGCCTATAAGTACTGCTTGGGTTGTTTTTCCTTCAAGTAAAATATTGCCCTCATTTGAAATTTCACCAGCAAGTAGCATACTTGGAATAAACTCGAACGGACTTTCATAAAGCCCGGAAAACTCAATTTCATCGAAGGTGGTGCTCAATATTGCTTCCGTGAAGTTAGCAGTAGTAATACCTTCTAGTTCTAAGTCGGCATTGCTGGAAATACTGTAAACCCAAAGTTGTACATTATTCCCATAGCTACCCTGAATAGCAACCGAATCGCTTTCTTTGTATTTCAGGTTCTCCAAAATAGGGTGGTCGAGCAATGTTTCTTGGTAAAGGTCAAAGGTATCGGCATAAATACCAGTGAAATCAATATGCTGAATTTGATCTTGCTTAGTCCAAACGGAAGTTGAAGTAGCCAAAGTGACTTGCTTACCTTGGCGAAGACTTTTGTCTGCATCGGCATAATATCCATGCGTATTTAGAATTGTATCAAGCAGCTCATATCCGTAGGTAAGCGTCCCATTAGTTCCTTGTTGGAATGTCTCACTTGTACCATCAAAGAAAGCTTGTGCGTCTTCTGAACCTTGTGGAGTAGCATCGATGACAGCAGTTCCCTCATTCAAAAAACTCATGTTTTCCACAGTGAAAGGCAAACTTCCGTCTACATATAAATGCCCCCTGAAGTTTTCAAAGACATCTAGTTGGTTACTTGGCTCAAAGGGGATAAGCCCACTGTAAGAAATGGCAAATTTGCCACCCTCTACTTCAACATATCTTAGGGAAATATCACCTGAATAAGCAATGAAAGGATCGTCAAAGGCAACGTAATACTCGTCGAAGCGGAAAGTGCCTTCTTCAGTAGTTAGTGTGGCAAACCCTCCATCAACAACGGCGTGCATATAGCATTGGCTGTCAGAAAGAGGGAGGGAATCAGGGTTGCTGAACATAATTCCTTGGTTCAGTTCCATATTTGCCCCAGATTCAGTTTCATTTATTATGTTGCTGAAAATACCTGTTTGAGGAAAGTTGGCGATGGCATAGCCCGACATAGAAGAAAAGCTGCTGTCGCTATCGGTAACTACATCAAAGTCGCCGTTGGTGAAATACACAATATCGCCTTCAGAATCTTTGAAATAAAGGCTGCCTTTTATTTGGGAGCTTCCTTTCGAAATCGCAATTCTATTCTGATTTACATAAAAGGTGATATCACAATTATTATCTGCATTTAGTGTAAACGGATAGCTTTCCAACTCTTCTCTTTCAAAGAGATCAAAGGGTTCGAAGTTGCCCAGGTCGCAGCCAGGCAAGGTGAGCCAGAGTAGAAATTGTGTGATTAGAAGAATTTTAAATTTCTTCATATTGATATGGCCTAATAAAAGGCTTAAATAGTTGGTGAAAAATTGTTCATCTGCCTGATATGTGCAAACATCAGGCAGAAAGTTCAATTCATCGAAAAAATTACTTTATTTTCCACACCCAAGTGCCATTGGCGCTGATATAGCCACTTTTCCCAAGTTTTTCTACGCTTAAAATAGTTGAGCCTTCGTGTTTGATCAGCTCGTTTTCAGGTTCCAGAAGTAGTTTTCCTTCTTTGTCGGCAAGTCCCGAAAAGTTTTCAAGCATCACGGCAAGTGAGCCATCGGGCAGCTCATAGACTTCGCTGTAAATAACTTCGCTCATGATGTTGCCACCTTTGTCTATCATCTTCCATTTCCCATCCACTATTTTTTTCCAGCTCACATCTTTCAACACCTGTCCATATTTCAACTTCTCCGACCTTCGAGCTCCATATTTTTCCAAATAGGCTTCTTTATTACCACGAGTAAAATTCAGCTTCACCTCATTGCCATCTACTTGGCGGGTAAGCTCCCAAATCTCACCTCTTTTGGCAAAAGCAATGTCACCTACATAGTTTGTGACCTCGTCGAACTTGGTAGGATATGCCGGAAGCCCATCGGGTTTGATATGATAAAAACCTCCTGTGCTTTCCACAATTGCCCGGTCGTTTTTAAAGCCGTCTATTACCTTTCCTTTCAACCCAAAGCTGCCAACTACAGCTCCTTTCTCATCTATAATTTGCTTGTCGTTTACAAAAGCAAAACCATTGCTAAAAGGGGCAGCTTTTTTAAACGATTGTTTGATGACCGATTTTCCAGTCTTGTCAATATAGCCCCAAAGGTTGCGTGAAAGTACCGCCGCTTTTCCGTCGCTAAAGCTCGCTGCAAGTTTGTAGGTGGCAGGAATTACTTCTGCTCCATTTTGATCTATAAACCCGAATTTTTGCTGGGTTCTATCTTTATTATACGCCTTTACCAAAGCGAGCCCGTCGCTAAATGGATGAATTTCTACATATGCATATTTGGTGAGCAACTTTCCAGTTTTGTCTGCCAAGGCGAGTTTGTCTGATTTTTTCACGACTGCCAAGCCATTTGCATCAAACTCTGTTTCGTAAACTAGCTTGTCTGATTTCGAAAAAGAACCAGCAGGCGCAGGTTCAAGAGAAGGCTTTTCTGAAAGCTCTTTCAGCGTTCCATTTTTTTCTACTAAGAAGTATTTCTCTTCTTTTTTCAATAGTTCGAAAAGCGTGTTTTCCCCTTCACCTATTGGGCGAATTCCATCGTATTCAAATGGGAGAACTACTTGGTTTTGAAGGTCGATAATTCCCCATTTTCCACCTTGGTTTGCTACTACGAGGCCATTGGTAATAGGCGAGGCAAAATCATATTTCAGTGGGATGATCGCTTTTCCTGTGTAGTCAATGTAGCCATATTTGCCTTTTTGGGCGGCTTTCGCCAAGCCTAGGCTATCCCTCCAAACCGTGTTGAAAGCGGTGTCTATGTAAGAATAAGTTGGAGGCAATACCTCTTGGGCATTGTAATCAATATAACCGATGTTTTTGCCGTCATACACCTTGGCTAAGCCCGCATTTTTACCCCAAATATTTTCAAAGCTATCAATACGTTCGTAGCTAGGTTCGAGTACGACCACGCCATTGTAGTTCACATAGCCTGTTTTTCCATCCTTCATTATTTTGGCGATACCTCGTTTGTTTTTCCAGATTTCTTCAAACCCAATAATATCACTGTATTCGGTAGTCAAAAGAACCTCCCCGTTTTCATTGATGTAGCCTTTCTGCTCAAAAAGCACTTTTTTGGCAAATTCACTTTGAAGCTGCTGCCTGCCTCTGCCCGTAAGCGCAATGCCATTTTCAAAATCTTCCAAGCCGTCAAGCTCTACAGATGCTGGGAACAAAACTTTTCCTTTTGTGCTTACCGCTCCCCATTTCCTGCCAACTCTCATGCGGGCTATTCCATTTTTGAAAGGGTAAATCATGCTGTATTCGAAGGGTAGCAATTGCTTGTTTTGCAAGTTTACCAAGCCCCACTTTCCGCTTTTCCCTCGCCCTTTTTTTACGATACATGCCCCCTCGGCTGGGACTTGAATGCCATCAAACATGAAAGGGAGCACCGCTTTTCCGTTGCCATCTATGCATCCAAACTTGCCGTTTTTGCGGGCAATGGCGTAGCCTTCGCTAAAGTCACTAATCACATCGTATTCAAAAGGAACAACAACATTTCCTTTTCCGTCTATTACGCCAAACTTGCCTCCACTTTTTGCCCAAGCCCTTCCTTTCTCAAATGCTCCTATGTTTGAAACAGACGATCCTCCAATTTCACTTATGATGTTTCCAGCCTTGTCTATCAGCCCGTCCCAAAGTGTATCTACGGTTACCCTTGCCAGCTCAGCTTCCTTAAAATCGGTGACCACCATGTCTTTGCAATTGCTTTTGAAAAGGATTTTCCCTTGCTTATGATCGATCAGGTAAGTGTAAATAGTTTCTTTCTCTCCTTTTTTCTCAGGTAAGAGGATCTCTCTTGCCATGCTCAAGCCTAGTTCATCGTCTATCCCTACATCGAAAAATTCTCTTTTGCCCAACAGGTTTTGCCCTACGCCATTTTCCAAATAGGTACGGTAATCGTGTTCCACCCAGCGAGGCTTGCGTGCTTCAGGGTTTGCCTTTAGTATAGCTATTCGCTCTTTTTTCAGCGCATTTTGCGTAGCAACATTTAGCGCTACTTGGTTTGGGTATTCGTTTTTCTCCAAGAGTTTTCCATCTTCCGAAATCTTTACTGCCGTAAGCGCATTGCCTTTTTTTGCCGTAATTACTCCTTGTTCTAAAGTGATGGCTTCGTACTGGGCTGAAAGCAAAATCTCTCCAAACTGGTTGTAAAGTCCTTTTTTTCCTCCTTTGGAAAACTCGGCATACACCGCCCCGTTCGGAATGGCTTTTATTTCATCATAATTATTTTCGAGCAAAACCTTTCCCTCAATGGAAGCAAGTCCGAATAGGTTGTTGGTATAGGTGCGGAGCAGGGTAGGGCTAAGTGGACTGATCAACTGGTAGTTGAGGGGGAGGACAACTTGGTTTTTTAAATCAACTAAACCACATTTCCCGTCTTCCCACACCACTGCAAACGGAACTTTCAAGAGCTTTACCTGTTCATAATTGGCAGGAATGACTTCCGTGCCCTTTCCATCTACCAAGCCACTTTTTCCATTATTTTGGAAAATAGCCAACCCGTGGCTGCCAAACGAACCAAGGTGCTCGTATTTGGCGGGAATTACCAACTTGCCCTCTTGGCCAATCGCGCCCCATTTTCCCCCTTCCCGCACAGGAAATAAGGTTTGCGAGAAGGAAAAGGAAGAAATTAGTAATAAGAAAAAAGTGAAGAATAGATTCTTGTGGATAGGATTCATTTTATATGAAATATTTTGGTTTCAGTTTTTTAGAAAAGCTAGTGCCTAAATACGTGCCAAAGTGGCGAATTAGGAAGTTTGATGTTGGGAATAGTTCTGTATTTTCTACGGTTCTAAAAAGAATTATTGCCTTTTTATGTCCTAAACTGCCAAAATGAATGGCAAAAACTTTTCGAGCGACAATTTTCCTTTGGTTTTCCTAAACAAAACCCTCCCTTTTCTTTTTTTAAGTTAATGAACTTCTGTAACACGCAACTCGCAACACATACCTTTTCCACTAGCCAATACAAGTAAACACATCAAAATCGAATTTCAATGAGCAAGGAAGAAAAAATCCAAGAACTTGATGCCTTGGCCGCCAAAGCGTTGCAAGGTGGTGGTGAAAAAAGAATTGATTCTCAGCACAAAAAAGGGAAACTAACAGCTAGGGAACGAATTGCCTTGCTCCTTGACCAAGGCTCATTTGAAGAGGTCGGTATGTTGGTGAAGCATCGTTGCACCGACTTTGGAATGGAAGATGAAACCTACTTGGGCGATGGCGTAGTGACGGGCTACGGAGAGGTAAACGGAAGATTGGTCTATGTGTTTTCCCAAGATTTCACCGTATTTGGAGGTGCGCTTTCCGAAGCTCATGCCGAGAAAATCTGCAAGATCATGGATTTGGCTCTGAAAAATGGTGCTCCGCTTGTAGGATTGAACGATTCGGGAGGGGCGCGAATTCAAGAAGGAGTTGCCTCTTTGGGTGGCTATGCCGATATATTTTACAGGAATACCTTGGTTTCTGGCGTAATCCCACAAATTTCTGGAGTGATGGGCCCTTGCGCTGGCGGTGCTGTTTATTCCCCCGCCATCACCGATTTTATTTGCATGGTGGAAGATACTTCCTACATGTTTGTAACAGGACCAAACGTGGTAAAAACCGTTACCCACGAAGAGGTGTCGTTTGAAGATTTGGGCGGGGCTTCGGCGCACAGTACCAAAAGTGGTGTGACGCACCTCACCGCAGCCAACGACGTGGATTGCATCAATCAGATAAAAACTTTATTAAGCTTTATCCCCCAAAATTGTGAGGATGAAACCCCAAGGTTGCCTTACGAGGCAAAGGGCAGCGAGCTTCGCCCAGAGCTGACGGACATAATCCCCGAAAACCCCAACCAGCCCTACGATATGCGGGAAGTAATTGCCGGCTTGGTGGACGATAAAGAATTCTTCGAAGTGCAAAAAGACTTTGCAGGGAACATTGTAGTCGGTTTTGCCAGAATTGAAGGGCGAAGCATCGGGATAGTGGGCAACCAGCCTGCGGTGTTGGCAGGTGTGCTAGATATCGACGCCAGCAATAAAGCCGCCCGCTTTGTCCGCTTCTGCGATTCCTTCAATATTCCCCTGCTCGTGTTGGTAGATGTGCCAGGCTTCTTGCCAGGGACGGATCAAGAATGGAACGGAATCATCAAAAACGGGGCGAAGTTACTTTATGCTTTTTGTGAAGCCACTGTACCGAGGGTAACGGTCATTACCCGAAAAGCCTACGGCGGGGCATATGATGTGATGAACTCCAAGCATATTGGGGCGGATATGAACTTCGCCTGGCCTACGGCAGAAATAGCCGTGATGGGGGCAAAAGGCGCAGCCGAAATTATTTTTAAGAAAGAAATAAAAACAGCCGAAAATCCCAAGGAAAAGCTAGAAGAGAAAATAGAAGAATACACCAAGCTCTTCGCCAACCCCTACAAAGCCGCCAGCCGAGGCTACATAGACGAAGTAATAAAACCAGAAGCTACCCGCCAAAAGCTCATGAAAGTATTCAAAATGCTAGAAAATAAAGTAGATAAACTACCCAAGAAAAAGCACGGGAATATTCCGCTGTAATAAAATAAACATCTCGCTCGGCTCTTGCCGAGTGAGGGTTAATTAGTGGGCGTCTCGCCCACATGTATCAAGTAAAGAAATGCTAAAGCAAGGGATGTTCCTGAGCCGAGCAATAGAATTTCATATCACCAGACCATCAAACCATGTCAGAAACCAGAAAAGCACATACGGACTATGCTTATTTTTGGACGATGACGGTTGTAGGTTGGGCAGATGTATTTACAAGAAAAGAATACTGTGAGATAGTGTTGGATAGCCTGCAATTCTGCCAAAAAACAAAAGGCTTGGAAGTTTTTGCCTACGTGATAATGCCTAGCCACATCCATGTGGTGGGGAGAAGGGAAAAAGGAAGGTTGGGCGATTTGATTCGGGATTTTAAGAGCATGTTTAAACTTTAGGTTTTCAAGCGAAAACGTTCAGTTTTGGGTTCTCACGAAATAAGAAAATTTTTGAATAGCAGCGCTATTGAAAAATTTTCTTATTTCGTGAGGTTCTAAAAATGAGCGTTTGCAGCGAAATAGATAAAATTTAAACATGCTCTAAAGTTTTACGGCAAAGCAAATTATAGATGAGATTGAAAAAGGAGGATACGAAAGCAGGAAAGATTGGCTGCTCCATTTATTTCGGTTTCATGCAAAATACAAGCGGCAAAACGACCTGCATATGTTTTGGCAGAAAACCAATTACCCAATAGAGTTATCGACTCCTTACCTCGTTGACCAAAAAATAGAATATGTGCACGAAAACCCAGTAGCTGCGGGCATAGTTCTAGAGCCTGAAATGTATGTGTATAGCAGTGCAAACCCATTGAGTAGGTTGAAGACATTGCAGGCGTAGCTGGCTTTTTATAGCGAGACGCTACAGAAATAGTTGCCACTCGACAAGAGTCAAGCGGCATATTTCCTCTCGTCGGCTCCAGCCGAGTGAGGATTATGAAGTGAGCGTCCTCGCTCACATGAATAAAAAAATCCCCGCAATTTTGCGGGGATTTCATGTTTTCCAAAAAGGAAAGGTTAATATCTGCTGCTTGGGTTGAGTTTGTCTTGCAATTTGCTCAAAATCCTGTGCTTCGTTTTTAGCTTGTTAACGTAGTTGTTGCGCTGCTGAAAAACTGGGTAGTTACCCGGAGTCCTGCTATCTTGTGCAAGTTCAAACGCATATTTTTTACTATAGTCTTCCAGCTCTTGTTCGTCTTTGTCTATCGAGTCTTGGAGTACTTGCATTTTCAATTTAATCTGCTCAGAAAATGTCTTTTTAGGAAAATCTGGGTGGAAGTACCTTGTTGATTTTTCCAAGAAGTGCATCTCAAATAGCTCGTTACAAACTATTCTAAACTTAAGGTTGAGCTGCTTGTCTTCAGGATTAGGAAGTTTACCAAACTGCTTCCACTTTAGCTGAAGTTGCTTCACAAAGTTGATATCGAAGCGAGCTTTGCCTTCCAGCATATTCTCCACTTCGGTGTATATATCTTGTTTTATCTCGATGCTCGACTTCTCCTTCATGGCAGCATTGTATTTCAAGTTGTTGAAATACGTATCGATCTGCTTTTTGAAGCTAGAAAACATTGGGGCGATGATCTTTTTAGGAACCTTACTAAAGGTCCTCCACTCACGCTGATAAGATTTTACCTTGTCTGCCTTAGCAGGGTCGCTGCCCGCTTGGTTTATTCGCGTAAGGTCGTTGATGATATACTGAGCTCTTCTTTTTGCGTCTTTTATAACTTTGGCTTGTTCCAAGAAGAACGATTTCCTTCTTTGGAAGAAGTATTCCAATGCTTCGTTAAATTCTTTAGAAAGCTGCTCTTCCACTTCTTTGTGGGCGCTTCCTGTTTTTATCCACTTTAGCTTCAGTTCTTTTAGCTTTTCAGCACCAAATTTCCAGTCGGCGCTTCCTTTAAAGCTGTTTGCCTCGTTAAGGAGGGCTGTTTTTATCTCGTAGTTCTTCTGCCTATTTTTTTCGATATACACACGTATATCGTCCTCCATGTTGTTTATTTCTTCATAGAGTTTGGTGAAATCGCCCAAGCCATTGAACTGGGCAAGGTAGGTACGCATGTGAATAAGTTTCATGAGGTACGAACCTTTGTTTTCGGCAGTTACTATTGCCTCTTTCACCTCGTTTACCTTCTTCTCCACCATTTCGAAGCGGTTGAGAAAATAGCGCATACTCTCTTCATCGGATTCTCTTACTACTCCGATTTCCCTATCCTTGAAGCCTAGATAACCTTTGAGATAAACTTTGTCGTCTTTAATATACCCGAAATCTGAGATTTCAGGATATTCTTTAATACCAGAGTCTGACATTTTGTTATTAGATGATGGTTTGGTTAAAAGTTTTGATTTATTAGTTACACTTAAAGATAATTACCAATTTCTACAACTGATAACTATCCACCGAGACTAAAGATCATTCTTATTTAGCAAATATGTATGATTTAATTATTATTCCTAAAGTATTTCTCATAAAAGCTACACAATAAATGTAGGGAACTGGTAAAGCCCCACTAATGATAATGAATTAATTTTATGATATTTGTAACGTAAATGTCATAATTTCGATTCGAGAAACTTTAGTTAAAACTAATATTAATATTTTAATTGACCAACACAAGGCATGAGTAATGAAACTATAATTTTTTCGATGGCGGGTGTGAGTAAAATCCATCCACCTAAGAAACAGGTCCTTAAAAACATATATCTATCTTTTTTTTACGGAGCAAAAATCGGGGTTTTGGGCCTCAATGGCTCAGGAAAATCTTCCCTGCTCAAGATCATAGCGGGAATAGATAAAGAGATACAAGGCGAGGTGGTTTTTTCACCTGGCTACACCGTAGGGTACTTGGAGCAAGAGCCGAAGCTCGACCTGTCAAAAACAGTAAGGCAAGTAGTAGAAGAAGGGGTGCAGGAAGTTGTTGACCTTCTCAAAGAATTTGAAGATATCAACATGGCTTTTGCCAACCCAATGTCTGACGACGAGATGACCAAGCTGATAGAAAGGCAAGGAGAGGTGCAAGAAAAGCTGGATCACCATAATGCATGGGAGCTAGATACTAGGCTAGAAAAAGCGATGGATGCGCTCCGTTGCCCACCTGAAGATGCGTCAATTGAGAACCTTTCGGGTGGTGAGAAGAGGCGAGTTGCTCTTTGCCGCCTATTGCTCCAAGAGCCGGATGTGCTTTTGCTCGATGAGCCTACCAACCACCTCGATGCCGAGTCGGTACATTGGTTGGAGCAGCACCTTCAGCAATACAAGGGCACTGTAATAGCCGTAACTCACGATAGGTACTTCCTCGATAATGTAGCTGGTTGGATTTTGGAATTGGACAGGGGCGAGGGCATTCCTTGGAAAGGGAATTATTCTTCGTGGCTAGAGCAAAAGCAAAATAGGCTGGCCAAAGAAGAAAAGAGCGAGTCGAAAAGGCAAAAAACACTTCAACGAGAGTTGGAGTGGATCAGGATGGCACCCAAAGCCCGCCAGGCCAAGCAGAAGTCGAGAATCAATGCATATAATGATTTGGTGAACGAGGAGTCGAGGGAAAGAGAAGAGAAGTTGGAGCTGTTCATTCCTGCCGGCCCGAGGTTAGGGACGCAGGTAATAGAAGCACAGCAAGTAGCCAAGTCTTTTGGCGAAAA
This sequence comes from Flammeovirgaceae bacterium SG7u.111, assembly GCA_034044135.1. NCBI lineage: Bacteria > Pseudomonadati > Bacteroidota > Cytophagia > Cytophagales > Flammeovirgaceae > Flammeovirgaceae bacterium SG7u.111. The sequence goes on from CP139021.1 coordinate 7,604,292, forward strand.
GTTGTTGTTCGAAAATATGGAGTTTAAACTTCCTCAAGGTGGTATTGTTGGAGTAATTGGACCAAATGGTGCGGGTAAAACCACGCTTTTTAAACTGATTACGGAGAATGAAAAACCTGATAAGGGCTCTTTTGAGGTGGGCTCTACGGTAGAAATAGCTTATGTAGACCAGGAGCATATCAACCTCGACCCTAATAAATCAGTTTGGGAAACTATTTCGGGCGGAAATGAAACCATGCTCATTGGTGGAAAAGAAATAAACTCAAGGGCTTATGTGAGTAAGTTTAACTTCTCGGGAAGCGACCAACAGAAAAAAGTAGGTGTGCTTTCGGGTGGTGAAAGAAACAGGGTGCATTTGGCGATGACTTTGAAGCAAGGCGCTAACTTATTGCTGCTTGATGAACCTACCAACGACTTGGACGTAAACACGCTCCGTGCATTGGAAGAAGCGCTTGATAACTTTGGCGGCTGTGCAGTAATCATCTCTCACGACAGGTGGTTCTTAGATAGAGTTGCTACCCACATATTAGCCTTTGAAGGAGACTCCAAAGTAAGTTTCTTTGAAGGTAACTTCTCGGACTACGAAGAAAAAAGAAAAGAGCAGTACGGTGACCTAACTCCTCACAGAATTAAATATAAGAAGTTGCAGTAAGGGGGAATCTATTCCCACATTAGGTTTCATAATAAAAAAACTGATTTACGAACAAGGATTAACGAAATATGATCTGCAAATTTCCACTTGTTATAATTTGGAATATTTAGGTCGCCCCGATGGGGCTTGAAGGTTAAGGTTTCGTAGATGCACTACAAACAGGATGCTCCTATGGAGCATGTATACTCAAACAAAAATACTTTGGGAATTTCATTGGACCGAAAGCTTTTTGTTTAGTATATGCTGCCAAGAAAATTGAATTAGTTTTTCCCAATTCAATTTACTGGCGGTGTAAACTTCTAGCCTCAATAGAGGCGACCTGTTTGTAGTAAAATCAATAAAGCACATAAGCCCCATCGGGGCGAACCTCTTGATTTATGAAAAAAACTAGCTTGCGTCTCTTTAAGGATTGTCGTTAAATTATTTTATAAAATCGTTAATCCTTGTTCTGAAATCAAAACATAGACGTCTGATGTGAGGTGTTAAAAATTGAAAGAGCTTATGATGCGTAATGCCAAAAGATAAGATATGGAAGATATTATCAATTTATTACCCGAATCGCTTGCCAACCAGATAGCAGCCGGTGAGGTGGTACAAAGACCGTCTTCGGCGGTGAAGGAGATGCTGGAAAACTCGCTAGATGCTGGTGCTACCAACATCAAGTTGATTGTGAAAAACGCTGGAAAAACGCTGATTCAAGTAATTGATAATGGAAAGGGCATGTCCGAGAACGATGCAAGGATGTGTTTTGAAAGGCATGCGACTTCTAAAATAGTAAAGACCGACGATCTTTTTTCTATCCATACTTTTGGGTTTAGGGGCGAGGCGTTGGCTTCTATAGCGGCGGTAGCGCAGGTGGAGCTCAGGACCAAAAAGGAAGGAGATGAGACAGGTACGAAAATATGTATTGAAGGGTCAACGGTGATTTCCCAAGAGCCAGATGTTTGTGCCGATGGGACTTCTATAAGTGTAAAAAACCTTTTTTTCAACGTACCTGCCCGAAGGAATTTCCTCAAGTCTAACCCCGTGGAGTTGAAGCATATCATGGATGAGTTTTGTAGGGTGGCCCTTGCAAGGCCAGAAGTGACCATGAGCATGTACCAAGACGACCTCATTACCTTCGACCTGAAAAGTGGGAAATTAGCAAGAAGGGTGGTAGAGATTTTTGGGAAGAACTATGAAAAATCGCTCATTACTTGCCAAGAGGGAGTGCCCGGGCTAACTATTGAAGGCTACGTAGGAAAGCCAGAATCCTCCAAAAAGTCGAGAGGGGAACAGTTTTTCTTTGTGAACGGTCGCTTTATCAAGCATCCGTATTTCAACCATGCGATTATGTCGGCTTTTGAAGGCTTGTTGCCCGAAGGCTATTTCCCTTTTTACGTGCTCAATATCACCTTGGATGCCCGAAAAGTTGATGTGAACGTACACCCGACCAAAACTGAGGTAAAGTTTGAGGATGAAAAAACGATTTATGCGCTCATTAGAGCCTCTATAAAACAAGCATTGGCGCAGCAAGGGGCTATGCCTTCTTTGGATTTTGATTTGAATGTGAATTATTCGAGAGGGATTGACCTGAACTCTTCCTTCACACAGCAGGATGAAAAACCAAGTGCAAGCCCTCCTCCATTACGAGCTGATTCGGATGCATTTAGGAACCAGTCCAATCTTCAGAATTGGGAGAACTTATTTCCTACAGCAGAACCTAGTGCCGCTGGAAATACAGAAAATCCTTTTTTTAAAGAAGAACCAAACGAGGAGGAGGATCAAGTGCAGCAACAGCCAGTGGAAATAAAATTTAGCAGTGCGGCAAATGAAATTCAGCCAGAAGAGCCAGATATTCCACAAACTGCCAAGAAGAAGTTCATCCAACTTCATAGGAAGTATATCTTGACCCCCGTAAAGTCGGGTATTATGCTTATAAACCAAGAGGCTTCTCACCAGCGGATTCTTTACGAACGATTTATGCGTAGTATAGATGCTAAAAATGGAGCTTCCCAAAAGCTGGTCTTCCCTGTGGAAATACAACTAAATGCGGTAGAGCTAGCCCTTATAAATGAGGTGAAAGAAGATATGTGGGCATTGGGCTTCGATTATGAAGAGCAAGAAGGGAATATGCTGATAGTGAAAGGCTTGCCCGCAGAGGTGAATACGGGAAATGAGAAAGATATAATAGAAGACCTTTTGGAGCAAATTCGGATTAGCCAGCCTGGTATTAGCTTAAATATTCATCAGCGCTTAGCACGAGCCTTGGCCAGGAGAACTTCTCTAAAAGCTGGGACTAGGCTAGATGAAGTAGAAATGCAGTCGCTGATTGAGCAACTGTTTGCCTGTGCCGAGCCAAATTATACACCAGGTGGGAATAAAACCGTTTCTATCATCTACATGGACGAAATTGAATCGCTTTTTCTGAGAAGCTGAAACTTTTTTGTCCAACCTTTTGATTAGTAAAATGAGGGTTTGGTGTAAAACCTTCCCCAAGTTCATTTTTAAATTGTTTAGGCAAGCTAAACTTCATTGATAGTAAGTATATGTGGTTACAAACTGAAGAGCCAGAAATTGAAATCCTTGAAATAGAGGAAACAGATACCGACTCGGATGAGTTGAACGACTTGGTGGTGTACAACGATGATGTGAACACCTTTGATCATGTGATCAATACGTTGATAGATATTTGTGAGCATACGCCCGAACAAGCAGAGCAATGCACCATTATCATTCATTACAAAGGAAAGTGTGCGGTAAAAAAAGGCAGTTTTGATGAGTTGGTGCCTAAGCGTAATGCCATCTGCGACCGTGGGATTTCTGCTGAGGTCGAATAATTCACTTCCATCATTCTCCCAAATAGTATTATTTTTGGCTTCAAAAGAGGGTAGTTCTCTCTTTGTTTAATAACCGTAGGTACTTATGAATTTTCCCTCGAAGCTAGTAGAGTCGGCCGTAGAAGAAATTTCCAAACTTCCAGGAATAGGTAAAAAAACAGCCCTAAGGCTCGCTCTTTTTTTGTTAAAAGAAGATGAGCAGGTAACCAACAAGCTGTCGAGTGCCTTGGTAAAACTTCGTACCGAGATAAAATACTGCAAGCAGTGTTTTAATATTTCTGATGAAGATACTTGTTCCATTTGTTCCTCTCCCCGTAGGGATAATTCATTGGTGTGTGTGGTAGAAAACAGTGCGGATCTTCTGGCCATAGAAAATACATCCCAATTTAATGGAACGTACCATGTGCTTGGCGGAGTAATTTCCCCCATAGATGGCATTGGTCCTTCGGAACTGAGGCTAGGCGAACTGATAGATCGCTGCTCTTCTGGTGAGGTCAAAGAAATTGTTTTGGCACTTAGCGCTACCATGGAAGCGGATACCACCGCTTTTTACATCACAAAAAAGATGAAAGATACTGAGGTGAAGATTTCTACTATTGCCAGAGGTGTGCCTATTGGAAGTGAAATAGAATATACCGATGAGGTTACGTTGGGGAGGAGTATTTTGAAGCGAATAGCTTATGAATAGTTCCTACTTATACAAAACGTATATAATCCTGTCGATCCCACGAGCGGTTTGGTAAACTACCTCTTCTGCTTTTTGAAACCCACAGTTAAAAGCAGCTTTTTTGAGTTCGCTAGCCTTGGGCCAGTAAGCGTCTATCTTCCCCCATTCGGTTTCAAATACAATGTGGTTTTCCTCACAAAATTCGCCGAGTACTTTTATTTCTTTGTAGGGGGTTTCTACTATCAGCTTGCCATTCTTACTAAGCTGGGCGTACATCTTGTGAAAAGCTTTTGTGTACTCCGCTTTTGACATCTCCATAATGCCAGACCACAGCCAAAGCATGCAATCAGCCTGATAGGGAAGGGTAATTTCTTTGGCGTCTTGCTGAAATAGCCTCACCTTTGAGCCAAATTTTTGCTTCATGTAGGAAATGAGGTGGGGTACTCTTTCTATGGCGGAAAGTGATCCTTGGTAGCCTTTTTCCAGCACTTTATCCAGCGCTCTTCCATAGCCAGCTCCTATTTCCACCACATGTTTAGCACGCTCTATGTGTGGGTAAATCGCTTCAATATCCGGTCCGTTTTCCAACCCTATCTGTCTGGCAAAATCCTTGAATTTCTCAACTTCTATGTTTTGATAAAAACATAAGTTGCTGTCATTAACTATCTTCTTATTAGGTTTTGCCCCCACAATTTGTACGTTTTCCATAAAATACTGATCTCTTCTCTCTTAGGCGATGTAAAATACATTAATAAAACTAGATTCCCCTTCGTTTCGTATGCCAAGAGCTTCTTTGCTGGTCCATATTGGGAATGTTGGAATAAGTGAGGTGAGCGGATAGGATATTTGCCAAAATCAGGCACATAAATCGAGCTAAACAACTTTTTTGACAGGAGTTTTTTTTAATATTGTTTTGCGCAGTACAAATTTGAAATTCATTCGCTGATGTATAACATAATTCCCTCACCCAGCGCTGAGGCTCTTTCACTGATTTGAGATTGTTTGCTCGACCAAGAAACATTAAAATATGAAAGCCATTATCCCCGTAGCGGGCATAGGAGTAACCTTGCGCCCGCATACCCATACACAACCCAAAGCATTGGTTTCTGTAGCAGGAAAGCCCCTCCTTTCTCATATAGTAGATTTTTTGGCCAGTGCCGATATCAAGGAGTTTGTGTTCATAATTGGTTATATGGGGAATAAAATCGAGTCGTTTATGCGCTCGCATTATAGCCACAATGATTATAAAATGGATTTTGTGCAACAAGAACCTCGTCTTGGCTCAGCTCATGCCGTGTATTGCGCGCGGCAGTTTATGCAGCCAAACGATGAGTTGCTGATCATGCTGGGAGATATCTTAGTGGGAATGGATTTGAAGGCAATGGTAAATAGGTCAGAAACTGTAGTTGGTGTAAAGAAAGTGAAGCGACCAATTGATTTCGGTATAGCCGAATTAGGAAGTAATGGGGAAGTGGTAAAGTTGATAGAAAAGCCGAAAATACCAAAATCGAACCTCGGGCTAGTTGGGATTTATAAGATCAGAAGGGCGGCAGATCTAATTCAATCTATAGAAGGTCAGCTAGAAAGTGCGCCGCCTACCAAGCAGGATTTTAATTTGACCGATGCGCTTATGGAAATGGTTGTGCAAGGGGAAAAGGTGACGGTGATAGAAGTAGATAATTGGTACGATTGCGGGTCGAAAGAGTCATTGCTAGAAGCCAATGCGAAATTGCTGAAACGGAAAGGAGGGAAAGCCGATAAATCGATTCGGACTTCGAGTGGAATTATTATTCCCCCTGTAAAAATTGGGCGCAACTGCGATATCCGTAACTCTATCATAGGTCCCAACGTGGTAGTTGGTGATCATACGGCTATAGTCAATAGTGTAGTGTCAGATTCTATTATTGGTTCTTACAGTATTTTGGAGTTTTTGATGCTCAATAATTCTATCATAGGAAATGATACGAAGCTCAAAGGCATGACCCAAAGTCTTAATATTGGGGATAATACGGAAATAAACTTTTTTGGCGACAGATAAACCGTCTTTCAGAAGGTCGGGCAAATTTGTTAGTTTTGCTTTTTTTTTAGAAGGGTTGATAAAGAATTACGTAGATGTTTGATTATAAAAAATTGGAAAACTTCTGTAGAGAGGTTTTTATGAAAATGGGATGTAGCGAAGCCGATGCTAGCTTGGCTGCAGGAGTGCTAGTAAGTGCCGATTTGAGAGGGGTTGATTCCCACGGAGTGGCCCGGCTAAGTGGCTATGTGAGGTTATGGGAAAATGACCGGGTGAATCCTAATCCAGATATAAAAATAGTTCATGAAACGCCAAGTACGGCGGTGATAGACGGAGATGCTGGGCTAGGCTTAGTAGTTGCCCCAAAGGCAATGCAAGTAGCTATAGATAAAGCCAAAAATGTAGGTACAGGTTGGGTAAGTGTGAGGAACTCGAACCATTTTGGGATTGCTGGTTATCATTCTATGATGGCACTGGAGCATGACATGATCGGAATGTCGATGACGAATGCAAGCCCGCTGGTTTCCCCCACGTTTTCCAAGGACAGGATGCTAGGAACGAACCCAATTGCCGTGGCTATTCCTGCCAATGGGCAGCCAGCTTTTGTAGCAGATTTCGCTACTACCACTGCGGCAAACGGTAAACTAGAAATATTACAAAGAAAAGAAGAAGATGCCCCAACTGGCTGGGTGCAAGATGCCGAAGGCCAGCCAAGCAACGATGCTTCTGCCCTCAAAAAAGGCGGTGCTCTTTTACCGCTTGGTAGCGATAGGGTACGAAGTAGCCACAAAGGTTACTGCCTAGGTTCTATTGTCGATATATTTTCAGCGGTGCTTTCAGGAGCTGGTTATGGGCCGTGGGCGCCTCCATTTGTAAGCTTTTTACCTCTTCCCGAAAATCCTCCAGGGCAAGGCCTGGGGCATTTCTTTGGGGCGATGCGAGTAGATGCTTTCCGCCCAGCAGATGAGTTCAAAAGTCACATGGACAATTGGATTGGAAGGTTTAGGCAAGCAACTCCAGTAGAGGGGCACGAAAAAGTGCTGATACCGGGTGATCCTGAGAGGGAGCTGGAAGCGCAAAGGAAAACAGAAGGCATTCCTTTGTTGTTGCCTGTAGAGAAGGACTTGAAAGGTTTGGCAGAGCGTTTTGAGTTAGAGTTTTAGCATTTTTGAACTAAATAAATCAAAGGGCTATGATGACACACTTTGAAAAACTCCCCTTGACTTTACGTAGGAACGGGTATGATTATACCCTATTGGAACGAACAGAGTATAAGGCTATTTACCTCCAAGAGCTAGATGGAAAAGAGGTGGCTTATGAGATTTTGAGAATCCAAAAGAACAAATCGACTCTGCCTAGGGTGGGTGATGAATCGGTTTTTTACAAAGAAATATTTCCGAAAAACGAGGATTTTGGGCTAAATGCCTGGACGGTGAAGGGAAAAGAAAAAGCGTTCAAATTGTACCATTCCATTATGTCGGCTTCCAATGGGCAGCTCGAAATCAAATTTTAATCAGCCTCATTTTTCTGAGCAGCCAACTTCACTAGCAAACAACCATGTTGAAACTTTTTAAGTTTTTAAGAAAAAACAGCGTTTCGCTGGTGTACTGCCTTGCCCTCGCCTTGGTACCTATCATTTCAAGTTCTTCTATCAGCGTACTTGCCTATCAGTACGAAGAAACCATTCGTGCTTTTGCACTTCCCCAATGGGCTGTTTTTTTTAGCCTTACTGCTTTTACAATGGCTTTTGCCATTACTCCAACAACTTTTATCAGTATTTTGAGTGGGTACTTTATGGGGTGGGTTTGCCTGCCTTTTGTAGTGGTTTCGTACCTCGCTGCTGCGGCTATCAGTTTTTTTCTTTCGAAGAAAATAGATAATGGGAAAATGCTGGGAAGCCTTCGCTCGTACGAAGGGGCGGAAAGGGTGATAGACAACCTTAAGAATAAAGAATTTCAAGTAGTATTTTACTCCAAGATTTCACCTCTGCTGCCTTTTGCCTTTTCCAACTTCTTGCTGTCAGCAGGAGGAGCAAGTTTCAAAGGCTTTATGATAGGTAGTTTGGTAGGGATGTTACCTCGAACAATCTTTTCTATTTGGATAGGGACACAGGCGTATCAGCTGGTTTCGATAAGTCAAGAAGGCATGGGCTTTCATACCCAAGCCTTCATTAGCATACTTATCTTGATAAGCGTAGTCGGGGTTTTTAGGCTTTTCCAAAAGGCTTTTGCCATCTAAACAAAGCTGCCTAATAAGCAATCATCATGTTTTGGTACATTTCCCTTGCTTGCTGGGAAGGCTCTTTTTCCATTATTTCATTGAGTATTTCTTCTACTCCCTCTACCTCGCTAAGGAGGTACAATGCCCTGTAAGCTGCCACCCTGATATTGATGTTTTCGTTATTGAGAGCCAGTTCTGATAAAATTTTTGCTCCTTGCAATTGGGCTTCTACTGGGCGGTTGAGCAAATAACTACCAAAGTAGTTTAGCAAATATTGGGTTTGCTCACGGTGGCCTTTCCCAAGCTTTTCCACAAACCAGTCCATTTTATTGGGAACACCATAGTAACTATAAAAATCGGCAAGCGTAACCGTAATGCTCAAGTCATTTATGTCTTCAAACTTTTGTAACAGAAGAAGTGGTTGATCTCCACCCATGTTGGCGTAGGCATACAGCCCAGTCGCCACTACGGTGTAGGAACTATCTTTCATTGCTATTTTGGCGATATCTAGTTTGTTCTTATCCAATGTTGCCAATACATTCATCGCTTCGGCGCGAACCATAGGGTGCGGGTCGCTCTGAACCATCTGGCTTACTTTTTTCACTAACTCATCTTTCCCGTCTCCTGCATATTTGCTGAAAGCACTCACCGCAGTTTCTCTTACTTTCCAAAACTCATCGTTCAAGGCATCGAACAATACAGGAGTAATCAGCTCTTCGTCCACTCCTGAGGCAAGTTCATTAAGTGCGCTTAGTCTTGCCAAAATATTCTCAGCATGTTGGAACTGAAAAATGAACTCAGCCGTGGGAACTAAGAAATCAACCTCAGATGGGATGACTTGTTCGGGGTCGAACAATACCAAATCGGGTTGTGAAGTTGCAGGGAACTCGAAGGTTTCCATGGCTTCGTCTATTAGAACGGAGTGCCTTTCTTTTTCCCCGTTCACCCAAATATCGATGCTTGCAGGCAACTTGTAGATTTTCGTGTATTTTACATCTTGGTGCTGCCTTACCCTTACGCTTACTTTCCCATCTTCGTAGCTATGGACTATGTGCAAGTTTGGATGCCCAGGTGACAGAAACCATTGATCGAAGAACCAATTTAAATCTTGCCCAGTCACTTGTTCAAAGGCAATTCTTAACTGATGGATTTCTACTTGTTGGAAAGCATATTGGTGCAAATAGTTTTTGATAGCAGCAAAAAATGCTTCGTCGCCTATATGGTTGCGTAGCAAATGCAAAATCACCGATGCCTTTGCATAAGAATGGCTATCGAACATTTCCTCTTTATCGAGGTATTGGTACCTTATGAGCGGTTCTTGCTTGCTGGCAGATTCAAAAAGGTAGTTGTCCAATTCCTCTTTTCTTGCCAAGTCGGCTTCATTTACGCCGAGTTTGTGTTCGTACCAAAGGTATTCAGAGTAAGTGGCAAAGCCTTCGTTGAGCGGTAGGTTTGCCCAAGATTCACAGGTTACCAAATCGCCAAACCAATGGTGGGAAAGCTCATGGGCTATGATTCCGTCCCAGTCTTCATCTATCAGGTAGCTTTTGTCTACTTGTACTTCTTCCATAAAAATAGAAGCCGAAGTGTTTTCCATTGCACCCGATACAAAGTCCCTCACCACTATCTGGTAATACTTGTCCCAAGGGTAGTCGTAGCCGAACTTGTCAGAGAAAAAGTCCAGCATTTCAGGAGTATTACCAAAAATGTCTTTGGCAAAAGGGGCAAACTCTTTTTCTACAAAATAGCTCACGGGCTTTCCTCGCCAAGACTTGTCGTCCACTTTGGCAAAATCGCCAACAGCCATCATAAAGAGGTATGGGGCATGGGGAAGTTCTTGTTTCCAGTAATCGGTACGGGTGCCGTCGTGGTTATTTTGTTGGAAAATGAGTTTTCCATTAGAAACAGTTTTGAAGGTGGTGTCTACCGTAATGTAAATTTCTTGTTTGGTGCGGGTGTTGGGCGAATCGAAGGTAGGAAACCAGCATGAAGCAGCTTCCGTCTCGTTTTGCGTCCATATTTGCTTTGGTTTACCTTCTTCTTTGCCCAGCGGATTTATAAAATACAGACCTTTGTCTGAAGTAATGGCATTGCTACCGCCTTGAGGAAGTTCGTTGGGCTTTGCGGTGTAGTCCACAAATACTTGTAGCTTTTCCCCTTTTTTGTATTTCCTATCTAAAAATGCGGTGACTTGGAGGCTGTCGTAAGTGAAGTTGAGAGCTGTTGTATCGGAAAGGTTTACTACTGCTACTTGGTGGATATCGAACCCTTTTGCATCGAGTACTATACTGTCTTGTGGGTAGAACCATGGTTCAAGTAGCAGCTCGGCTTTCCCTAAAAGGTGTTGTTTTTCCCAATCGAAAGATACGGCAAGCTTTGTATTGATAAGGTCAAAATATTTTGTCTTTTCAGGGTTGTAATCTCCTTTTTTAGAAACCCATTCTGGTATTTGCTCTTCGGCAGGACCTTCATAAACAGCAATGGAAGGCACGCCAGTTACTTCTAGTGGGCTGGTTTGTTTAGCCGTTTTTTCGGACGCCTTACAGGCAGAGAAGAAGATAGTAAGTAGAATGAGAAAAGCTGGAGCTTTAGCTAGGTTATTCATTGTCTAAATGTTTTTTTCAAACCATTTCAACCAGTGTCATCTCAATGAGGTTTACTGGCGATCTGTTGTTAGTGAATAATGGACGATACCTTCTAGCCAAATAGCAAAGGTTAACGCCTTGCGGAAAAACAGTTGGTTTGATTTAATTGTCTGTAGGATAGTTAAGGGTCAAAGTAGGAAAAATTCGACCTCAGCGCAATGATACTCAATTATCCTTTACACTTATTAACATTTCGAAAGCAAAATAATTGTTTAGGCATTGTGGTATTGTAAAATTTACTCCTTTTTATTTCTGGCCTTGTTCATTTCTTTAAGCTTTACATACCGTACAAAAGTAGCATGGGCGGAAATTGAGCTGATCACAAAACCATAATAACCATCGAGCAAGCCAAGCTTTATGAAATAATCAGAAATGAACTTCCATACAGATTTTAGAATAATAAGAAATACTGAAGCCTTTTTCCCTTTCTTAAATAGGTTTTCCGCACCTATTTCCGAAAATTTGTTCACTTGGTCTATATGCTGCCAAATAGTATGGTAAGAATAATGGAGGATGTCACATTTGATATGCTTAACCTTAACCTCTTCTTCCATCTGAACATGCTCGTGTATGTAGCCTTCCCATTGTCCTTTTCTCCTATCCCAGAGCCGTAGCTTTGTATCTGGATACCAACCGCAGTGCTTTATCCATTTTCCACAGTAGTTGGTGAGCCTGTTGAACTTATAGGCATCGTACTCGCTGTTTTCCTTTATTTTTTGAAGCTCGGCAACCATTTGGTCCGAAAGGATTTCATCGGCATCCATTGAAAGGATAAGATCATTTGATGCCAAGTTGTTTGCGTAATTTTTAGTTTCCGAATAGCCCCTCCATTTTATTTGTTCGAACACAACGCCATGGGAAAGGCAAATTTCTTTGGTTTTGTCCGTAGAGCAAGAGTCTACCACCACTATCTCATCTGCAATTCTTTTCAAAGAAGCTAAGCAGTTTTCAATGTCCCTTTCTTCATTAAATGTGATGACCGTTGCACTGATTTTTGGCATAAGGCAAATTGATGGTTAAACTTGGGTGTGGGCACAAAGTTGGGGATTTAAAACCAAAGTCTCTAACTCAAGGTTTAAAAAAGCTAAGCTTGTCTGAAAGATCTGCCCAAGCGTTTTGGGGCTTCAAGGTCTTGGTTATAAGGAGTGTTCCTTTCTCGGCTCTAGGCATTTATATATAAAAGCGCTAGTGCTTATCAGTTTCAGGCTTTAGTTTTGCGACTTACAATAAGTATAATTGAGGAAATCAGAAAATTTAAAATATGCCAAGTTATATAAATCTAAAAGTAAAAGAGGTGGTGAAAGAAACACCTGATGCGGTTACCATTAGTTTCAAACAACCTTTATTCAAAAAAGTAAAATACAAGTCGGGCCAATTTCTAACACTTGTACTCAATATTGATGGAAAAAGCGTGAGCCGTTCGTATAGTATGAGTAGTACGCCTACACTAGATAGCTTGGTTTCTATCACCGTAAAAAGAGTAGAAGGTGGCTTGGTATCTAATTATCTCAATACCCAGGTAAAGCCTGGTGATACTATAAAAGTGATGGAACCGGTAGGTAACTTTACTTTTGAGGCAGATAAAAGCAAAAATAGGCATATAGTACTTTTTGGGGCAGGAAGTGGTGTTACCCCGTTGATGTCTATCCTTAAAAACGTGTTGTTTTTTGAACCAAACAGCATTGTCTCGTTGGTATATGGAAATAGGAACGAGAACAGTATTATTTTCAAACAGAAACTAGAAGAGCTTAAAAGCAAGTTTGGAGACCGATTCAACTTGGTTTATTCGCTGAGTCAGCCACAAAACCAGTGGGAAGGCTACAAGGGCAGGATAGATGAGGCTGTTTGCCTGAATGTGCTGAACCTGCTTCCCAAGCATGATGCTTCTGAGTATTACATTTGCGGACCAGATGGAATGATGGAGCAAGTGAAAGCTGGGCTCAAAAAAGCAAAAGTTGCGGCGAGCAGTATCCATATGGAAAGCTTTACAGCTTCTAACGAGTCGGAAGAGGCTTTGGCGAAACTTGGAGATATGGGCGACAAGTCTGTAAAAATTATTATCCAAGGGGATGAGTACCAAATAACGGTTCCTGCTAAAAAGAGCATTTTGGATGTTGGGCTAGACGAAGGTTTAGACATGCCTTTCTCTTGCCAAAGTGGTCTTTGTACGGCATGCATGGGCAAGTGCACTTCAGGCGAAGTAAAAATGACCGATAACGATAGCCTTTCGGCCGATGATGTAGCTGCAGGTTATGTACTTACTTGCGTAGGGCATCCGGCTTCCGACAATGTAGTTATCGAATTTGATTGATTTTTCCAGCCTCATCGGAAGTGGCTATTCAGCTTCCGATGAGGTCTTTTTATACAATTCTCCCAACCTTACCTGCTTGCACATGTTTGGCTTATTTAAGAAAAAAAAGAAATCGAAACCTTCTCCGCCCATGGTTGATCTTTATGGAGAGCCGCTGGAAGAAGGGGATTCTGTGGAATCGCTCAGATACGAATTAGGTAAATGTACGGTCACTTCTGTAGATGGAATTATTCATTATGTGTCGGTAGAAACAGGCAAAAAAGTGCCTTGGGTAAAAATGGTAGATGCCTCCACAGAAAGGCAAAAAGTAAAGAAAATCTAATAGTAGCTTATGTCAATAACCTCCCTTTCTGCACTAAAAAGCTCAATTCTTTGTAACTTTATACAAAGCCAAATTTAATTATGTCAATACTCAAGACTATCACATTGTATTCTGTTGGAAGAAAATCATTTGTAATCGTTTTTTTGTTTTTAATCCCTTCTTTTGTTTTGGGCCAGCGCCTTGGCGGTTTGGAGAAAGATGTAGGGCTTGCTCGCTCTTACGATGAACAAGCATGGAAACTTGAGCGGAATTTTGAACATCAGAAGGCATATGCGCTTTACCAAAAAAGCATGGCTATTTATGAGGAATATGGCTTATGGGGGGATTATATAAAAAACCTCAGAGGGCTTATGGTGATAGAAGCGTTTAGAGGGAATGTGGAAAAAGGGCAGGGCATAATACGCGTTGCCGACAGCTTAATTGCCGTACACAAGGTGATACAAAGTGAACCGCTATTTAAAGTTCTGGAAGGGAAGTCCTTTTTCTACCTTGTTTTGGAAAAACCAGACAGTGTTATTAGGTTTTCAAATGAAACCCTCGCTCTTTATAGAACATCAGGAGGATTGGGGAAAATAGAGGCAGCTAGGGTGTATAATGGTATTGCTGGAGCATATGATCAGCAAGACCGATTTGATCTGGCTATTCAATATTTTGATAGCGCTACCTACCTTGTTGAAGAAGCAGAGGGTCTTGAAAGCAGCTTTGCCTCCACTATTTTTTACAACAAAGCAGCTACATATAAAAAGGCGGGGAATTATGAAAAAGCACTGGAGTATGATTTCAGAAGTCTGGAAATTTCTAGGCAATTTCTAGACCCCTATCATATATATATAGCTACCAGTTATTTAGGTATTGGACAGGATTATCTTGGGAGAAACAATGGTAAGGAAGATGTTAAACTTGCTCTTGAGCAGTTTGACAAATGCAATGAAATTCTTAACGTAAATCCTGATATCAACTACCTATATCATGTATATGCTGCATATGGGGAGGCTTATAATATATTAGGAGAATTTGAAAAATCTGAGGACTATTATTTGAAAGCCATTCAGATAGTTGTCAATCTTTTTGGTGAACAATACTCAGAACTTATCCAGTATTACCATGCTCTTTCTGAAGTGTACATGGGAATGGGGGATAGAGATAAAGCTGAAAAATATTTGGAAAAGGCACTTGTGCTGATAGAATCAGATGAAGCAATGAGTTTTCGCTCTAAAGCTAATAATAGGCTTTTATTGGCTCAGTGTAAGATTAAGTTTGATCCGCTTTCAGATAATGTTGGGGTTTTATATCAAGAAGCACTGTCAATTTTAGTAAGTGATTTTCAACCTACAAATATATTTGATAACCCAACGGTAGATCAACTTTCTTCGGATAATACGATTTTAAATATTTTACTGGATAAAGCAGAGTTTTTGGAACAGTCCTTTGAAGAAAATAATGATGCTGCTTATCTCGATGCGGCTCTTAATTCGTACCTCCTCGCAACTGAGTACATAAAACTTGCAAGGAAGGGGTTGATAACTATGCGTTATAAACTCACCCTCAACGAGAGGAATGATGAGTTGTACGAAAAGGCTATTCAACTAGCACTCAGGCTTTTTGAGCTTCAGCCCGAAGAGACTTATTTGTTGAAAGCTATTGAGATGGTGGAAAACCGTAAGTCATCTTTGTTGCTCGATCAGCTTTCAGAGATTGAAGCAAAAAGCTTTTCTAATATCCCCGATAGCTTATTGGAAAGGGACAAAAGGCTCAAGAGTGATATTGATTATGCTGGGAAACTGATTTTCGAGCAGTCCTCCTTGCCCCCTGACCAAAGGGATGACGCTTTGATAGCTGAGTATAGGGCACGGGTTTTTAATTTGGAACATGAAAGGGAGCAGCTCATAAAAAAATTGGAAAGTGGCTTTCCCGAATATGTACAATTAAAGCATAACCCAGAGAACTTTGATGTAGCCGAGGTACAAAGTCTGATTAAAGAAAACCAAGCTATTGTAGAGTTTTTCTGGGGGAAAGATTCGCTTTATGTTTTTACCATTGGGAAAAAAGATGTTAGTTACCATATAGTGCCAAATATTGTAGTACTTGAAACAGAAGTGAATATGTTTTTGAGTGCACTGAAATCAGGCGATATTGATGGTTTTGTAGAAAATGCTCATGCTATATATAGTAAGTTGTTAGCTGGTAAATCAGAGCAAATCCTTCAAAAGACAGATTACGTATGCATTATTCCTGATAATATTTTGAGTTATATCCCTTTTGAAACACTGATTAGCCATGTGCCAGAAGGCAGGTTGAATTACAGGAAGTTGCCTTACCTTATTAAAAACTATACTATTTCATACCACTACTCTGCCAGCCTACTTACTAAGTCTATAAACGTTGAGAAATCAAAAGATTGGGATGAGCCTTTTATTGGTTTTGCCCCCACGTTTAACCAACAAAAAGTAGCCAGACATAGAGGATCTCCTACAGATAGTATTATTATAGGTCAGTTACTCAATTTGCCACAAGCGGCGGCAGAGGTTGAGAATATTTCAGATTTCCTAGGCGGCACGTATCATTTAGGGGAAACAGCCTCAGAGGAAACATTCAAAAAAATGGCCAACAATAATCAGGTTATCCATTTGGCTACGCACACTATTATAAATGATGTAAATCCACTTTACTCTAAGTTGGTTTTTACCCCTAATGCAGATAAAACTGAGGATGGAATGTTGCATACTTATGAGCTTTATAATATGCAGCTTAATGCCCAAATGGTTAGTTTGAGTGCGTGTAATACAGGCGTGGGTCGCTATTTTAAGGGCGAGGGAATTGTCAGTCTGGCCAGGGGCTTTATGTATGCCGGAGTACCTAATGTAATGATGAGCTTTTGGTCAGTACCCGACCAGTCTACAGCGAAGATAATGCAGTCGTTTTACGAGGAAATAGAAAAGGACAACAGCCGTGCTGTTGCCCTTCGAAATGCTAAATTATCGTATCTTAAAAATTCCGATGCTCTTACGGCAAACCCTTATTATTGGGGAGCATTTGTCCTTTTAGGCGAGATAGAAGATAACTCTTCTAGCCCATTGGAGAAGTATTGGTGGCTTCTGCTCATTCCTGCATTGGGCTTGGCTTGGATTGTAGCACTTAAAGCTCGTTCAAGATAGCTTTAGCTTTTTCTGAATAGCTGCTTTCTTCTTTTACTATCACTTCAAACTGAATTTTAGCCTCTTCTGAAAGTCCTTTTTGAAGATATGCCATGCCCAAGTACCACTGCGATGGCTCAAAGTATAAGCCCTCTTCATCTTGGGACATGTCTTCCAAGATAGAAGTTGCTTCCGATGCCTCGCCAATACTAATAAGCGAGACTGCCATATAGAAGCGCATTGAATCATCGCCAGGAGCTTGCTTCAGCGCTTCTTTAAACGCATCTGCCGCTGCTTCAAAGTCTTTTTGGTCATATAGTTGGAAAGCTTTATTAATCCCTTGTTGCCCACCTCTGGCATTAGGGCTGGCTACGTTCATATATGGCTCATAGTAGGCCATGAAAACCTCTTCGCTACTTTTTACATTGTATAGTAAAAAATAGGATGCCATTATCAATATAGAAAGCGATGCGGCAAGGCTAAAGACAAGCCTTTGCTTCATTTTTATGACTTGGAAAGGTGTTTTCTCCTCTGTTGCCTCTCTTAGTTTTTGCTTCAGCTCTTCGTTGAACTGCGCTTCCAACGCAGCCAAAAAATGACTATGCAAAGATACTTCTTCGGCAAACTCAGGGCTATCGCCCATGTATTCTTCGAATAGTTTGCGCTCCTCTTCATCCATGGTGTTTTGGAGGTAGGCTTCTATCTGGTCAAGGTCAAATTTGTATGATTCCATGTTATAAAAGGTCTTCTTTGGTATATTTTTGTTTGATTAGTTTCTTTAGTTCATTCACACAACGTAGCTTTTGAGACTTCACTACATTTTCATTTTTATAATTCAATTCCCTTGCAATTACTTCCATGGGATATTTTTTGTAATAAAACATTTTCAAAATAGAGTGACAAGGGTCTTTGATTTGTTGTAAAATTCCTCTTATCATTTCTACTTTTTCCGAAGAGACTATTTCTTTCTCAATACTATCTGAAGTATCAAATGCATAGGTAGTCCCATCTTCATGCAGGTCAATCCGTTTGCTTTTGTGCAGATGTTTGAGAACAAGATTTTTAGCTATGGCAAAAATGTAGGTTTTTAGAGAGCTGCTTAATTCTGTGAGCTTTCCTAGTCTTACATTGTCATTAAAACTGATAATAGCATCTTGGAATACATCTTCCGCCTCATCTTCTCTCAGTTGGTAGTACTTATAAGCCCAACCCAAGAAATCTTTTTTGTTTTTGGTATAGAGCCATACTAACACACTTTCATCTCCTCCTTGAAGCTTCAAAAGCAACTCCTGATCCTTACTACTTGCTGAATTCATACTTTTATTATCTGAAGATTTAAATCGTAAACTTGTTGTTTGTATTTATTTACAGACAATCAGCCCTTTACGAGAAATTGTCTGTTTAATTTAGTTTTTATCTTATACATCTCCTATTCAAAAAAGCAAATAGGAATTATGGATGCCAGTTTTTGTAAGCTTCCAAATGTTTCAAGTGGTATTATGAAAATGTTGGTTTTTACAGGACTAAATTATTGGCTAGCCGCTTGTATGGTATTATAACCAAATATCTATAATACAATCCTTTGTTCACAATAACGGTATTCTCGAGTTCTTCGCTATGTCATTAGGATGGCAAGCAAAAATCAATAAAGATTCAAGTTATGAAGAAACGAGTATTTATCATATCGCTCATTGTCCTGCAATTTAGTCACCTATTAAGCTTTTCCCAAAGTTTTGACATACCAACCAAGGGGGCAGGGATAAGTTTTGGTAATTCTGCTAAGTTCACCGGATTGAGATTTAACTTCTCAGATCATAATATAGAAAAGATAAACGGGGTAAATGTAACTATTTGGGCACCTAAAGAAGAGACTTTTTTGGGGAAAACAAGTGGGATTTTGGTGGGGCTTCCACTTACAGGTGGTGGGGAAGTCAGGGGTATTTCCATTGGTGGTGGAGTAATGGCATCTCAGAGTATGCACGGTATCAGTATAGGGATAGTAGGTGCAGGAGCTGGTGGGAATATGGCTGGTATCAATGTAGGAGGAATTGGGCTTGGTACAGGAGGAAGTCTTTCAGGTATTAATATAGGTGGAGTAGGTCTGGGTTCGGGAGGGAATATGAGCGGAATTAATATTGGAGGTATAGGAACTGGCTCTGGAGGAAATCTTTCAGGTTTTAATGTTGGAGGTATAGGGCTTGGGAGTGGGGGTGACATGGTAGGAATCAACCTTGCTGGTCTGGGAATGGGTGCAGGAGGTAGCCTGAAAGGAATTAGTTTTGCTGGAATTGGTTTGGGTTCAAGTAGCGATATTGTTGGAATTCAAGCTGCTTTGGTGGGTTTAGGTGCCGGGGAAAATCTAAAGGGGCTTAGTGTAGCGGGTATTGGGCTTGGTTCGGGTAATACCTTAGCAGGTATTCAAGTAGCAGGTGTAGGGTTAGGAGCGGGCAATACGGTGTCGGGAATTCAAATAGCAGGGGTTGGTATTGGTGCTCCTGAGATAAAAGGTTTGAGTGTGGCTCTTGTGGTAGGAGGTGGTGAAATAACTGGAATAACTGTCGCGCCAGCATATTTACAGATAGAGGAAGATGGGCATTATACTGGACTTGCTGTTAGTTCTTGTACTATTTCAAAAGGAACTTTTACAGGTGTTGGTATCGGTATTTTCAATTATACCCGCTCACTTAAGGGTATCCAGTTTGGCTTACTTAATTATGTAAAAGATAATCCCAAAAGCTTGAGGCTTCTGCCAATTTTTAATGCGTCTTTTTAGGTAAGTTGGTTTTTCATATTTGTATGTAAGCGAAAAGAATCTTTCTTTTGGGTAAAAGAATTGATACCTAAACTGAAGATGAAAAAAGAATATATTATTGGCCTGGACTTAGGGACTACAAGTGTAAAATCATTAGCCTATAGCCTCGATGGAAAAGTATTAAAAGTGGCTAATGTGCCCATTAGTACGCATAGACCTAGCCAGCAAATTAGCGAGCAGGTTCCTGATGAAGTACTTTCAGCTGTGATAAAGAGCTTGTGTGAGGTAGCTGAAGGACGACAGCCCATGGCTATATCAGTAAGCAGTGCTATGCATAGCATAATTGCAGTAGATAAAGATGGAAAACTGCTGACCAATGCAATTATTTGGTCCGATACCAGAAGTATTCAAGAAGCCGAAGAAATTAAAAAAAGTGCGAATGGGCATGTGATTTATAAAAATACAGGTACACCCATTCACCCAATGTCACCATTAGCCAAGTTGGTTTGGTTGAAGAAAAACGAACCAGAGATCCATCAAAATGCCTTTCGTTTTCTTTCACTCAAAGAATATATCTTATTCAAGTTTTTTGGAGAATATGTGGTAGATCATTCTATTGCTTCCGCTAGTGGGTTATTTAATAACTCAACTTTACAATGGGACGAAATAGCATTGGAGATAGCAGGCATTACTTCTGAAAGGCTTTCTCGTCCAGTCCCCAGTACTTTTCAGTTAAAAGGGTTGAGACAAGAGTATGCTGATGCCATAGGCATTGGGAAAACAACTCCATTTGTGGTTGGGGCGAGCGATGGCTGCTTGGCAAACCTAGGTGCCAATGCAATGAAAAAAGGCGAAGCTTCGGTGACTATTGGTACAAGTGGGGCTATAAGGGTAGCTAGCTCAGCGCCAATTGCCGATGATCAAGAAAGGCTATTCAGTTATGTGCTCAATGAGCATCATTTTATTTCGGGAGGGCCTATCAACAATGGAGGGATTGCCTTGCAATGGTTTTGCCAATCTGTTTTACAGTTTGTAGAAAAACCTATGGATAAAGCAATGGAACTGGCAGCTAGTGTTGAGCCAGGAGCAAATGGATTGGTTTTTTTGCCCTACTTGCTAGGCGAAAGAGCTCCTATATGGGATGGGGCAGCGAAAAGTGCTTTTGTTGGACTCACCTTTAATCATACTATTGCCCATATGGCTAGGGCGGTGCTAGAAGGAGTTGCATTTTCTATCAAGCATGTAGCCGAAGCCTTGGAAGAAAATGTAGGGAAACTTGATGTAGTTTACGCAAGCGGTGGTTTTGCCAATTCGGACTTGTGGGTGCAGATACTTGCCGATGTTTTGGGGGCAAAAATTAACATTACTGAAAGCCATGAAAATTCTGCTATCGGCGCTGCTATCCTTGGTTTATATGCACTAGGGAATATTTCGGACCTGAGTAATTTGAGTGACTTGGTTAAAGTATCACGAGAGTTTAACCCTAACCCAACCTTCAGAGAAAAGTATTCTAAAAACTTCGAGGTGTATAGAGGTCTGTATGGAAAGCTCAAAGATGATTTCCATTCTATTTAAACCTACTTTACATTGAGTTAAGGTTGTAAAATGACCGCTATTCTCCTTTCAGTCATTCATGAGCTTCAGTTTCACTAGGAAAATTACCAACAGTGAAAGCTCCAGAGCTAACTTTTTAGAAACCTTGTAAAGAAAGTTGAGTAAAGAAGTCTGCAGATAAAATAACTCCCATAGTTTTTAACCCTGCTGCTACAGCTCTTGGATTCCAATCGTTGGCCTTGTGCCATGAATCAGTGGTTTTAGAGTTTTCCACCAATATTTTAGAACAGCCGCCAATTTGTTTGAAGCTTTTTAAAAGCTCTTCAGATCCAGCTTTTACCAAGTCAACGGTAATAAAACCTTCCAATCGATAAAGCACCAATTGTTTCTGAGTTATAAGTGATCAGCATAAGGTTTCCCTGTTAAGGGCTACTGGAGCAAGTGTTTTTACTGACATTGTATTTTTTTTAAGATTAAAATTTGTTCCCCTATTGCCAGCAATAGGGGCTATATGGAGTATAGCACTGTCAATATTTTATGAAATTCCCCATTAAAGCACATTCAAGATGCAATATTTTGAAAAACAATGAAAAAGTGTTTACCTATTGGTAGGAGGCTGTATTAATCAGGTATTTTGTTGTTTATCTTGCTGTTTAGATGCAGTGTACAATGCATTTCCCCCAGCATAGCGCTATGAGTAACAAATCATTGTGCTATACTGGGAATGGCGCTAAATATAAACAATGTGTGGTTATTATAAATAATGTGTAATTCAAATATTTTAATAAAAATGAAAATAATCCTGAATAAAGTAAAAATAATCCTATTTAAAATTTGCTAAAGTAAGATTGATGTAAGACTTTAGCCAAATAATAACTGTCTGAACAATAATCTAAAATCGCCACGTATAAACTTACATAGAGCTAAGTTTTTAAAGTTTTGTAACTTTCTACCGTTCTCGTAGCATTTCAATATATTTAAATACCTCAAAGTAAAAATGATTTCTCGAACCTTAGAGAGCATATAGTTGTGAGCGAGTGTTTAAATTGTTTTACAGTATTAAAAGTAACCACCTTATAAATTCCCCAAGACTAACAGCCATCAATATCTTTTATCTATAAAACTTTAAACTAATAACAAAATGAGTATCGACTTAAATACTCCTACGGGCGTTGACTGCAATAATAACATCTTGCCTAATTCGGTTCCAATCGCCATTGTTGGAATGGCAGGAAGATTTCCTAAAGCCAATAGTTTAGAAGAGTTTTGGCAGTTGCTGCTTAACGAACAGACTACTGTAGAGCAAATGCCAGAAGACCGCTGGAATCTTGATCTTTTTTATGATCCAGATCCTTCTACGCCAAACAGGTCTTACCAAAAGTTCGGGTCTTTCCTGAAAGATATAGGCCATTTTGATCCTTTGCTATTTAATATTTCCCCAGCAGAGGCAATAGAAATGGCACCATCTCAAAAATTAATGCTTGAGCTAACTTGGGAGGCAATTGAATCAAGTAGTTTGGCTTATGATCAGATTACAGGAAAGAAAGTAGGTGTTTACATTGGTAATATTTGGAATGATTTTGAACATGTACGTAAGCACCTAAACGCTAATACTACATCTCACTCTGCGGTAGGGCAGTCAACTAATATTATAGCAAATAGAGTTTCCTATAGTTTTGGTTTTACCGGTCCAAGCCTCACCCTAGACACAGGCTGTTCTTCCTCACTCGTAGCCCTACATCTCGCATGTCAGAGTATTTATAATGGTGAATCAAAAATGTCTGTAGTAGGTGGTATAAACCATATTCTGGATCATGATCAATATGTGTTACTTGCAAAATTTGGTGGGTTGTCAAAGAAAGGACAATGTAGTGCATTTAGTAGTGAAGCAGATGGCTTTGTTCGTGGTGAAGGTGCTGGCGTTGTTATATTGAAGAAGTTGGATGATGCAATAGCGGATGGAGATAATATTATAGCGTTGGTCAAAGGTAGTAGTGTGAATAACAATGGGTATAATGTGAATTTGCCAGCTACTAGTACCAAAGGGCAAAAGGAAATGTTGGCAGAAGCTTATAAAAATTCTGGCATCGCTCCATCAGAGGTTCACTATGTAGAAGCTCATGGCACAGGTACAAAATTAGGAGATCCTAATGAAGCAAAAGCAATAGGAGGGTTCTTTTCTGAAGGAAGAAATGGTACTCCTCTAAAAATAGGCTCTGTTAAAACAAATATTGGGCACTTGGAAGGTGCTGCTGGGATGGCAGGTTTATTAAAAGTATTGCTATCAATAAAGAATAAACAAATTCCTTCGAGTCTTCATTTCGACAAGCCTAACCCTGAAATCCCATTTGAAGAGCTTAATCTGGAAGTTAACGATACGTTGACGGATTGGAAGGTGAAAGATAATGAATCCAGAAAAGCGGGTGTAAACTCTTTTGGGTGGGGCGGTACTAATGCCCATATTGTAGTAGAGGAATATATAGTCCCTATAGAAGTGGGCCAACTTGAGATTAAGCAAGCTAATACGATTGGTGATTATCTACTGAATATTTCTGCAAAGAGTGAGGTAGCTCTAAAAGAATATGCTCAGTCGTATTTTAAAAGGATATTAGATGCAAAGTCCGAGAAGGAGATTTTAGAAATATGTATTGCCTCGGCTATCAACAAACCAAGGCTTGAGTATAGGTTGAGCGTTACGGGTAGTTCTAGAGATGAGTTGGTAACGAAGCTCCAAGAGTTTTTTAAAGAAGGGGTTGCCACTCCGGCAAAACTGAGCAATGAGAAGAAGGTAGTTTTTGTATTCCCAGGCCAAGGAAGCCAATGGGTAGGTATGGGGCGTGAATTGTTTGCCAGCGAGCCTGTGTTTAAAGAAGTTATAGAGGAATGCGAAAAAGCATTTGCTCCTCACGTAGATTGGTCGTTGAAAGACCAGATGTTTGCCACAAAAGAAGAAGGTAGGTTAAAGGAAATAAATGTTATCCAACCATTCCTTTTCGCTATGGAAATAGCTTTGGCTCGCCTTTGGATGAGCAAAGGAATTATGCCAGATGCTGTAGTTGGGCACAGTATGGGAGAAGTTGCATCTGCTCATATTTCAGGAGCTATTTCTCTAGCGGATGCAGCAAATGTGATCTGCAGCCGTTCTAAGCTCATGAAAACAGTGAGCAACACTGGAGGAGCAATGGCAGTGACAGAGCTTTCGGAAGAAGAAGCGAATAAGGTAGTTTCAAACTATAAAGACATTCTTTCTGTAGCGGTAAGCAACAGTCCCAAATCCACTGTAATAGCGGGTAATGAGCCAGAATTACTCGACGTGTTGAAAGATTTGGATGAGAAAGGCCTGTTCTGCAAACAAGTGAAAGTAGATGTTGCATCTCACTCCCCCCAAATGGATCCTTTGATGCAACCTTTGCGCGATGCGCTAAAAGGAATGAGTACTTACGAGAACGATATACCTTTTTATTCTACTGTAATGAACAGAGAAATGACGGGTGAGGAGCTTTCGGAAGATTATTGGGTTAAAAACCTGAGGGGAATGGTGCGTTTTTCAGATGTGGTAGGCTCACTGCTGAATGAAGAACATGCTATTTTTATTGAAATGAGTCCACATCCAGTACTTACAAATGCTATTAGCGAGTGTGCAGAAAATGCTGATGTAGATGTAGCGACTATTGCCTCTATTTTCAGGGAAAAGCCAGAGAAAATATCTTTCTTGGGCAACGTAGGTATATTATTTGAAAAAGGGTTCAATATAGATTGGAAGTCGTTTTATACTGTAGAAAAAGCACCATTTGTGAGCTTACCTTCTTATCCTATGCAAAAGCAAGCCTTTGTGCTGGAAGATAGGAGCAGTCTTAAGAATAATGGGGGTGGTAATGATAAAAACCCACTTTTAGGCCGTAGGGTACATCTAGCAGGTGTTGACGATATCTTTGTTTGGGAAAACAAATTAAGCATCGAGCGTCTGTCGTTTGTGAAAGACCATAAAGTAAATGACAATGCGATCTTACCAGGGGTTAGTTACTTAGAAATTTTATATGCAGCATTGCAAGATGCTTTTGGCAATGGATTCCATCAAGTGGAAAGCTTAGAGTTTAAGACTCCAGTACACTTAATAGAAAACGGGTCTATTGATTCACAGTTAAAAATAGTTCGCAAAAGCCAAAGCAGTGCAGAGTTTACCTATTTCATTAAATACAGTGAAGAGGAAGGTGCCGAATGGCAAGAGAGCGCAACGGGATCATTGATTATTTGCGGTAGCCGTGAAATTATTTCAAATGATTATTTGTACAGCCTCAACCGCTCAAAAAATGATGTGCTGATCAACAAAGATGACTTTTATAAAGTCACCGATTCTATAGGAATCAGCTATGGTCAGTTGTTTCAAGGTGTTAACTGGATATTGGTCAATAGCAAGCAGGCAATCGCACATGTAATGCCCGACCAGTTATTTACCCAAAACAACCACCCATATTTCATTCACCCTGCTATTTTAGATAGCTGCTTCCAAACCATTTTCACTCCTGTTCATGAATTAGGAGGGGCTAAAGGGAATTATACAACCTTCTTGTCCCAACTGAAAGGGTTTAGGTGGTTTAACAAACCCCAAAAAGGTGATAGTTTGCTTGTGGAGGCCGAAATGAAAGAGGCAATAGAGGTAAATGAAGCTGTAACTAAGCAGCAAGTCAGCTTACGTATTTACGATGAAAGCGGTAATTTCTTAGCTGATTTAGAGATGCTTGAAGCTGTTATAATCAACAATGATAAGAGTGATGAAAGCGAATCGGCTACAGCTGATTGGCTATACCGCCAAAGTTGGAAAAAAGTAGACCTTCAACTGTCTGAAGAAAAGGCTCAGAATCAAAACTGGGTAATATTTGAAGATCACTTAGGAGTGGAGAATAATTTACGCAAGCTGTTTAATGAGGATGGTAGCAATCTTATCAAGGTAGGGCCTGGAGCTGAATACCTTCAGTTGGATGATAACCACTACTTGGTAAATTTTAAGGATAATAAGAGTATAGAGCTGCTATTTAATGAATTGAGCAATAGGGAGATCAAGGTAGATGGGATTATTCATGCAGCTTCGCTCAATGACCGTATTCGTTATGAAAGCTTAGATGCAGGTGGCCTAGAACGTATCCAATATGATGGAAGTGTGCTGTTGATCAATCTCCATAAAGCTATTTACCAATCAAGTGAACTGGATAAGAGTTCGCTTCCTAAACTTTTCGTGCTTACCAATGGTTTACAGCCGTTTGTGAATAAAAATACGGGCTTGAATATAGCTCAAGCACCTATGTGGGGGCTTGGTAAGGTACTGTTCAATGAGCATCCGGATTACCGCTGTTGCCGAGTAGATATGAGTTATTTCCCAGGAGAGGATGAAATTAATAGCTTATACAGTTTGCTTTCAGCAAAAGAAACCGAGGCTGAAATGCTAATTCGCGAAGATCAAGTTTTTGCTTCAAGGTTAGTGAAGGACAGCTTGCCTTCGTTAGGCTTGGATGAAGTTAGCTTTAATGCAGAATCTACCTTTGTAGTGACCGGTTTTAGAGGGGCTGCCTTTGAACTGATTAAGTGGATGATTGACAAAGGTGTTAACCATTTGGCACTTTTGAGCAGGAGTGGAAAAGCTGATAAAAATGTTGTTGAGGCTATTGAGAAGTATAATAAGAGTGGGCTAGACATCAAGGTTTATGCAGCCGATGTCTCTAATTTTGAACAATTGGAAAGCACCTTTGAGACCATCAACAATGAAATGCCTCAGGTTGGAGGAATTGTTCATGCTGCAGGTCTTATCAATGCGAATCGCATTAGTGATTTGAGTACAGATGAGTTTCTTGAAATCCTATCTCCCAAAATGCAAGGGGCATGGAACCTTCACAAGCTAAGCCTTGATCTACCAATAGAGCACTTTATCATGTTCTCCTCTGCATCATCTCTACTTGGTTTAAGTGGACAAGGTAGCTATGTGGCAAGCAATACCTTCATCGATTGTTTCGCCCATTACAGAAATAAAGTGAACTTGCCTGCTACAGCAATTAACTGGGGAGTTATAAAAGATGTTGGTATGGTTGCCAACGAAGAGGATCTAGAGAAATATGCAAGAGCCGAAGGGTTTGAGCCTTTCAATATGAAGGAGGGAGTATCGGTTTTTGACAAGATATATTCACATAGGCCTATTCAAACTGCCATTACTCTTCTAGATATTGAAAAAACAGCTGAGTATTATGATTCCCTAGCAGAGACTGGATATTTTGATAGCTTATTAGAAGCTTCAGAGGCAGGTCAGAATGATAATGGCGTACTTGATATTACTTCAATGAGCGAAGAAGATGCTTTAGCAAGTATTGAGCATCTGATTAAGCAAAAAGTAGCTTCAATTACTAAAGCATCATTAGATTTGATAAATAGTAGTACCACTTTCAAGGGGCTCGGCATAGATTCACTAATGGCTATTCAGCTAAGAAACCAGTTAGATAAGGTTTTTGGTGTGAAACTGCTAGTGAATAACTTCTGGAAACACCCTTCCATGGGCGAATTTGCAGCCTTTGTGTATAAGCAAATGGAAGAGCTTGTTGGGAAAGAAGACTCAGGTATAGCTACTTCTAAATGGTGGACAAGTCATACGACCAAAGAAGCTCCCCAAATGTATCTATACGCCTTCCACGATGCTGGCGGAAGCAGTAGTCTTTACGATACTTGGGAAGATTTACATCCAAAAATCGAACTGAGGGCAATTGAGTTGCCAGGAAGGGGAGCTAGGCTGAACGATCCTACTTTTACAGATATTAAGCAAATATCGGAGGTGATTGCCTCAGAAATAAATGAACATAGCAAGGGTCTCCCTTTTGCTTTCTTTGGACATTCTATGGGAGGTCTGATAGCATTTGAGGTAGTAAGAACTCTTAGAAATAGAGCCCAGAAGCAACCATTTACCCTGTTTACTTCATCAACACCTGCTTTGTTTAGTTATAATAGGCTAGACTATAGGGATCAGATGGCAGAGGAAGAATTGATCAGCAGATTTCCTCATTTGAGTTCTGATAGAATTAAGGATGAAAATTTACGTCAGGATCTCATAAAAATCATGCGCACAGATTTAGGTTTGATCAGCAGCTATTTATATGAAAATAAACAGCCACTTAATCTACCTATTATTTCATTGAGAGGAATGGAAGACGAGTCGGTTTCTCTAAGCCAAATAGAGCTATGGAGCAAGGAAACAAAAGCTTCCCATGAAACTATAGAGCGACCTGGTGGTCACCGCTATGTGGAGAATGATACGGTATTTATCACTAACCTGATTAATAAAAAACTCATTCAATTTTCTGAATATCAACTTGTAAAATAGATAAAATATGGAAACAAATATAGAAAAGAAGATTGGTGATCGAATTTTAGGAGCTTGGGAGCTTGTCAGCTGGGTTTTTGAAGACCAGAATGGAGGCATTGTTAATTATTTTGGGGATAACCCTAAGGGGATGTTGATGTTCATGGATTCGGGTTATATGAGTGTACAAGTATCTAAGGGAGAACGAGGGACGTTCGAGAAACCTGGTATCGATCAAGGAACTCTTGAAGAAAGAGGAAAGGCATTTGAATCTTATATTGCTTATTATGGGCGATTTGAGGAAATTAGGCCAGGGGAGTTAAGCCATGAGGTTGAAGGGTCATTATTTCCAAACTGGGTTAATGGTAAGGAGGTTAGGTTTGCAAGCCTACAAGGCTCAATTTTGACCCTTTCAACTAATTTGATATCTACTGAGGCTGGAGGTATAATATTTAAGATTTCTTGGCGTAAGCTTTAATAATATATTCACAATAAAAATCACATAATGGAAAAGTTATTCGAACAAAAAAATGTCGTCGTAGAATATGATAATGTAAATAATTATTTATATATCAATTGGATAGGGTTTCAAAGAGAGGAAGATATTTACAAAGCAGGAGAGGCGGCTCTCAAGATTTTCCAAGGATTGGACTGTACAAAGATTCTTAACGACAATACCAATGTAAAAGGGCCTTGGAACAAAGCTGCTGAATGGACTCAGAGTTATTGGTTTCCAGAGATGATCAAAGCTGGCTTACAAAAGTTTGCTTGGGTTTTCTCGGAAAACTTATTTGCAGAGCTTTCAGCTACTCAGGCTATGCCAAATACTGATTTGGTTCATAAATTTTCTACTTATGAAAAAGCAGAGGAGTGGCTACTATCATAGAGCTTGCTTCTTAAGCTGCTTTTAGCAAACAATAAAAACCATTGGGAAGCATAGTTTCTCAATGGTTTTGTGTCTGCTGATTTTTTTCTTAGGTATGCGATAAGCTCGACTTTAGCCTTTTTGAAAATCCAACTATTGCCTAGAAAGCAAATTGACTGGATTTTCACATTTAATTATCAACTTCGTTCTTAAAAGAGTGGAAAAAACGAAGTTGATAATTATAAAACATGTCTTATTTTGCTTTAAACAAAGCTTTTTGACCGTTGGCAAATGGCTAAAGTCGAGATAAGAGCTTGTTTAAAATTTATGTTTTCATGCGAAAATGCTCGGTTTATGGTTCTCGTGAAGGAAGAAAATTTTGTAATAGCAGCCACCGTGGCGCGGCGCTACCGAGTGTAGGTTCAGTGGAAAATTGTATTTCGAAACGAGGTTCATGAAATGTGCATTTTCAACGAAATAGATAAAATTTAAACATGCTCGAAGCCACGAGTTATAAGTAAAAAATGATACTCCACAAACTTACCACCAAATCATGTAAGTGTACTACAGGTCAAGAGTATCCTCCTGTCAAAAATCTTGTCCCCATAATATCTCCTGTTGAGCTTATAGCAGAACTCGTCGAGATAGTTTTGTAGATATTTGGGTATTCCCTATCGTCGGATGTACCCACGGGAGCATGATATGTATTTTTTTCGCAGATGTCTTCTCCGAGACGATTATGTTTTCCAGTGCCTATCGTGATGAGCCTTGTTGCATTTTTCTCTATATGTCTTGTGACTACGTTTTTGGCGGTCTCCGCCGTGAAGTCTTAGCATACTACCATCTTGAAGTCTCCCCCTCTTGTGGGTAATATGTTTTTTTCAGAAATTATTCCTCTCTTTTTGTTTTATAGGTAGTTTTATAACAAACTCTGTCCCCTGTTCTTCCTCGCTCAAAAAGTCTATATCCCCTTGGTGCTGCTGTATAATCCCATAAGAAATGGATAGCCCTAATCCAGTACCTTCTCCAACTTCTTTAGTGGTAAAAAAAGGCTCAAACACTTTTGGCTTTACATGTTCACCTATGCCCTTGCCAGTATCTTTTATCGAAATAATGACATGGCCGTTTTCCAAGGTGGTTTTAATGCTTATTTCACCCTTTCCGGCAATAGCTTGCTGTGCATTGTTCAAGATATTCATAAACACTTGGTTGAGCTTGCCTGGGTAGCATTCTATTTTGGGGATTTCACCGTAATCCTTGTGGATAACTATGCGGTGTTTCACTTGGTTGTGGAGCAGCGTAAGTGTTGACTCTATGCCCTCGTTTATATCAGCGATTTTCAGGTCGTCTTCATCGAGGCGAGAGAAATTTCTGAGCCCCATCACAATTTCTTTGGTGCGTTTTGCCCCTTCTTTTATTCCTCCAACCAGCGCATTTATTTCTTCAAAAATAAATTCAGCATCTATTTCTTCAAGGTAGTCGTCGAGGTTTTTGAGCGCAGCCGGTTTATCCTCGCTTTTTTTGATGTCGGCATAGAGTTTAAAGCCTTCTTTTAACTCTTGCAAGTCGCGCATAAGTGGGCTGATATTTCCCGAAATAAAATTAACAGGATTGTTTATTTCGTGGGCTATACCTGCAGTTAGCTGTCCCAGTGAAGCCATTTTTTCAGAGTTGATCATCTGGCTTTGCATCGCTTTTATCTGTTCAATAGTAGATTTTAGCTCATCGTTTGACCTGTTCAGTGCCTTATTTTTCTCGTAAAGTTCATCTTCGGCCTCTTTCAGTTTTGTAACATCTTTGGCTACTACAACCAAATTGGAAACAGTGCCATCTTCCTCAAAAACTGGCTTGTAAATCACATCAATGAACATTCGTCTATCTTGATATTCCTGCCAACGCCTATAAGCCACTACCTCGCCATTGAAACAGCGGATCATTTTTTCTTTGTAGAAATGCTTGAATTCATCTTTCCCAAAAATTTCCTCTGCGGTTTTACCTATGATATTCTCTTCTTCAGTGCCTATAAATTGCACATAGGCTTTGTTTACCGCCGTATAGACATACTCTTGGTTAATAAGCGCCATAAGTTCGCTGGCGGTAGAAGTGATTACCTCGTAGCGTTTGAGCTGGTCTTCGGCAATTTTCCGGTCGTGGATATCTTCTATAAAATCCTGGTAAGCCATTTCGCCCTCCCACTCTATCTGGTTGGTAACCGTTCCAAACCACCTTTCCTCTCCATTTTTGGAGATCATCCTAAATACTCCGTAGGTGCGGTTGTCGTCGGCGCACTCGGGCAGGGCTATGTTTCTCATGCTTATCTGCTCCCAATCTTCGAGGTGGATAAGCTCGGAAATGTCCATTCCGTTTAGCTCGTCGGAAGAGTAACCTGTCATTTCTTCCAGCTTTGGGTTATGCATTCTTATTTTGTTGTCTACCGAAACTACAATAGCTTCGTTGGCTTTGTCAAGCAGCATCCTGTACTTTTTCTCGCTATCTATCAGTGCTTGCTCGGCCAGCTTCCGTTCGGTAATATCAACCAGTACGATTAAGATACTTTCGAGCGTGCCTTCTGAGTCGTTGAGTGGGGTGTAGGAAAGAGAAAGCCAGACCTGCTTCCCATTTTTGGTATAAATCTTTTTTTCGGAGTGGGAAAAATTTTTTTGTTTATTGTGCATCCATTCCACCCCAATTTCAATTTCCTTTTCCTTGTCTTCTCCAAAAAGATCGAACCACGACATATTCATCAGGCTAGCTTCCGAGTAGCCAGAAATAACGCTCAGGGCATGATTCGACAAAATAAATTCTCCTTCAGGGCTAAGTAGCCCAATCCCCACGGCCGCATTGGCAAAAATACCTTTGAGCCGCTGTTCCCTGATTTTTAACTCTTGTTCTACCTGTTTTTGTTGGGTAATATCTGTGATTACGGCCACACTTCCTGTAAAGAGCCCTTCTTCTCCAAACATAGATTGAGGGGCTACAATAGATGCGAATTTACTACCATCTTGCCGAGTCCATTCTATTTCGTAGGATTGCCCATCTCTCGTGTTTTTAGAAGAAAATTCCTTAAAAAATATTTTTTGATTTTCCTCATCCAAAAAATCCCCAGGAGTTTTATGCAGTATATCAGTAAGACTCATTCGGAACATGTTGCAAAGGCTCTGGTTGCCAAAAGTGATTTTGCCATTTTTATCCACTGCTACCAAGCCCTCGTTCATATTGTCGATCAACCGTCTTATTTCTGATTCACTTTGTTTCAAGGCTTCCGAGCTTCTTTTTTCAGCCCTGAGCGAAAGTTTTAATTCTTGCTGTGCAGCTTTCAATACATCGTTTATAGCGAGTAATTCTTCGGTATTTTGTCGCAGTTCTTCTTCCGATGTTCTTAGCCCTTCTTGCGTTTTGTGCAATTCTTTCACCTTTTGGCGAAGGGTTTCCCGTACGCTAAACATAGTAGCGACCGTACGCGAATGGATATAGTCAGCGAAAAAGCCAATGAGCAGGATGAAAAACACAAACATGAAAATGCTTAGCATCTGCATTGTTTTCCAATTGAGTGAGCCTATTTTGTAGGGCAATAAGTTTGGAATGGCCAAGTGGGTGAAATCTGCCATGAAAAATAGGGCGATAACAAAAAGCGTAGCCGCTCCCCAGAGCATCCCAACTTTGCGCCCATGGATGAGTACTGCCACCACGGGAATAACAGCAAACCATACGTAGGAGGGGGAGATGGTACCGCCCGTCATCAGTCCCATCCCGATGATCATGATAAAGAGGCTAAGATTTACAATGATGCCTGAGAATAATAAATTCCGCCATTTTTTGAGGACAAAAAGGGCGGAGAGGACAGTGGTAGAACAAAAAAAGGAGAGCCACATTCCTACAAAAAAACCGTTGAGTAAGCATAATGTACCATACACTAACCCTGTAGCTGCTAACAATAATGACGCAGCCACTATGTTTCCCGCCATCAGGCTTTTGCGGAAATCATAAAGGTAGATATTAGGGATAAACCAATTCAGTAATTTCTTAATCTGCATTGCAAGAGCCAGAGGTTTTTATAAAGCTATATTTTTATTCTTGCTTTTACCATTTCACCTTATTTTTTTTGAGCCTACTTTTGTCCCCAACCAAAGCTTAATCAATCCACTTATCATGGGTGAACTCATTTTATCATAAATTCTGTAACCTTAGGGTAGGTTTTTACATCTTCTTTAAGAAGATCCACTAGAACTCTAACTATACTTTTATTAAAAAAACACTGCTACTTTATGAAGTTCAACTTACTTCTCATCACTTTTTTGTTGATAGGGTCACAAGCTTTTTCCCAAGGGATAAGAGGTCATATTTATGACCATGAGAAACAACCCTTGCCCTATGCATCGCTCTATATCAAGCAACTTGAAACAGGAACTGCTACCAATATGGATGGTTTTTATGAGATAAAACTAAAGCCAGGTTCCTATGATTTGGTTTTTCAATACTTGGGACGGGAGACCGTAAGCAAAAAAGTGGCGGTTGGGAATGATTTTTTAGAGCTGGATATAGTCATGCCTTTGCAGGTGTACCAGCTCCGAGAAGTGGAGGTGACAGCCAAACGGGAAGATCCTGCCTATACTATTATGCGGAAGGCGATTGCCAAAAGTAAATACCACCTTTTGCAGGTAGATAAATATACGGCAAACGTCTATATAAAAGGCGGGGGAAGGCTGAAGGATTCACCTTTTTTCTTGAGGAAAAAACTAGAGAAGGAAGGGATAGATTCTTCTACGGTGTTTTTAACGGAATCGGTAACGGAGGTGACATTTGAGCAGCCTAATAAGCTTACGGAAAATGTGATTTCGATCCGGACGGTTGGGGAAAATGAATCGGCAGGGCCTAACCAATTTATTTATGGAAGTTTTTACGAGCCAATGATTGCCGAAAACTTCGTATCCCCACTTTCGCCCAAAGCATTTGTGTATTACAAATTCAAACTAATGGGTTCTTACCAAGACCGAGGGCGAGAAGTGAACAAAATCAGGGTAATTCCACGCTCTAGGGGCGATAATGTATTCACTGGTTATATCTATATAATGGAAGATCTTTGGAGTATCCATAGCCTCGATCTTTACACCTACATAAAAGGGTTTAAAATCAGGATGAAGCAAATTAATGCACCTATCCAAGAAGCCGTTTGGATGCCCGTGACGTACAGGTTTGAAGTAGATGGCTCTATTTACGGCTTCGATATGGAATATAAATACCTCGCTACGGTGAGCGACTATAAGATTGAGCTTAATCCAGATTTGGCTGTGGAAATGGTGGTGGTAGATGAAAAAGTGGAAAAGAAACTGGCCGAGGTACTGGCGCAAGAGGAAAAGCTGGATTTGCCAGATGAAAACGTAGAAGAGGTTTTTAAGGAAAAGAAAAAATATACTCGCAAAGAGCTGAAAAAAGTATTTAAAGAATACGAAAAAGAACTGGAGGAACAAAAAGAAGAGCCTGAGGTGGTCGTCAACACCAACATGACCATCGATTCGATGGCTTACAAAAATGATTCGCTTTACTGGGCAAATATTCGCCCCGTCCCATTGAACAATATGGAGCGGAATAGCTATAAAAAGTTAGATAGTTTGGCAGTGGTACAAACCGAGGAGGAAGAAACTGGAGAAGAAAGTCCTAAAAAGAAACAGCGTAGCCATAAAGGGTTCCACACTGAGGATGTTTTATTTGGTAACAACTATAAGCTGGGCGATAGCTCAAGGTTAGAATATACATCGCCTTTGCTTAGCTTAAACTTCAATACGGTGGAAGGTTTCAATTTTAATGTGCCGCTCACTTATAAGTTGAAGTTAAATAGACATGAAAGGCTTGAAATAGGCGCTACGGGTAGATATGCTTTTTCCAGGGAGCAGTTTAGCGGGAAATTAATGGCTGCGTACAAATTCAATAGCAAAACTAAGATAAACGAGATCCAGGTAGAAGGAGGAAGGTTTGTGAGTCAGTTCAACGGGGCAAGGGCGATCAACCCGCTTATTAACTCTTTTGCTACACTATTTTGGGAGCAGAACCATATGAAAATCTACGAGAAAGATTATGGAAAACTTAACTGGTTATTCCAGCCCCAAAATGAAATTAAAGTAAATACGAACGTGGAGTGGGGGCACAGGCGTGAGCTGGTGAACAATACAGACCTGACTTGGATAAAGAAAGACGACAAATCCTACTCACCCAATGCGCCGCAGAATATTGAGCTGGACACTACGGGCTTTCCCACGCACCAAGCACTCACTTTTGATATTTCTATAGATTATCAACCATTTTTGAAATACAAGATAAGGAACAATAAGAAGACCGTTATCCCTTATTCTTCACCTATATTCAACCTTTCTTATCGAAAAGGATTTAAAAATATAGCAGATAGCGATGTGGATTTTGATGCGCTGGAACTGGGCTTCAAACATCGGGTGAACTTTGGTGTGAAGGGCAGGTTGGATATGAATTTTTATGCAGGTACTTTCCTCAATACCAACCAACTCTATTTCATGGACTACAAGCATTTTCCGGGTAACCTAACCGTGCTTCAGGAGTCCGACCCAGTTGGTAGCTTCCGTTTGCTCGATTATTATAATTACAGTACGGCTAAAAACTACATGGCGGGCCATTTGTATTATCAGTTCCGCAAGTTGCTGCTTACGCAAATTTTTGAAGTGAGGATGCTGGGCTGGAGGGAAAACTTTTTGGTCAACTACCTCAAGACCGAAAGCTCGCCGCACTACACCGAAGTGGGCTACAGCATCGATAATATTTTCAGGTTTTTGCGAGTGGAAGTGGTTGGGAATTTTTACGGCTCAGAGTTCAAGGGAATTGGGGCAAGAATTGGGATTTCCACCGATTTGGATGATTTGATTAGTTTTTAGCCTGTGGATCATTACGCTTTAAAACAAAGTTTATCGCTATTGAATATCAGCTTTATCATGGTTTAGGGTTACTGGTTTCTGAGGAAGGAGGCTAAAATTTGTTTTTTATAAAAGCTCACCATATGAAATTAGTTTTTACTCTTTTTACTTGTTAGGTATTTTGGTATGAATTAGAAACCAGCAACTCGTAACTATAAAAATATTCGATGTTTTAGAAGGTATAATTTTTACTAGTGAAACAATTTTTCCCCATCCCCAAGCTCACATTTTGCTTTTCTTACTTCATTCAGAGTACCTTTGGTGAATCATGCGCTTTGCGCTAATACACAATTTGAACTGAAGAGCAACATGAATTATCTGTCGATATCGGGTCTGGGCAAATCTTACGGGGAAAGAGTATTATTTCAAGACATCAGTTTTGGAATAGGGAAGGGGGAAAAAGTTGCCTTGGTGGCGAAGAACGGTGCGGGGAAATCTACCTTGCTGAGGATTTTGACGGGGAAAGATACGCCCGACGAAGGTGACGTGGCAGTGAATAATGATATCACTCTTGGCTTTTTGGAGCAAGAGCCTTTTTTTGAAGATACTTGGACAGTAGCCGACTATATTTTTGAGGCAGATACTCCCGTGATAAAGGCGGTAAAAAGCTATGACCTCAGCTTGGAAAAGTACGAGGAAGATCCGAGCGAGGCAAATTTACAAGACCTTCAAGATGCCACCGAGCAAATGGACAAGCACCAAGCGTGGGATTTTGATGCCAAAGTGAAGCAGGTGTTGGGGCAGTTGGGGATTTACCATTTGCAAGATATGGCTGCCAAGCTTTCGGGTGGGCAGCAAAAAAGGCTTGCCCTCAGCCGAGTGCTTATAGCCGAGCCAGATTTATTGATCTTGGATGAGCCAACCAACCACTTAGACCTCGACATGACTGCATGGCTCGAAGAGTTCCTTTCCAAGCAAAATGTCACTTTGCTATTGGTTACTCACGACCGTTATTTCTTGGATAATATCTGTACCAAGATAGTGGAGATAGACAACGAAAAGATCTACACATATCAAGGGAATTATTCTCTCTTTTTGGAGAAAAAAGCAGAGCGGGAAGCGGACGAGGCCAAGACTGTTGATAAAGCCAGAAATTTGTTGAAAACTGAGCTGGAATGGATGAGGCGAATGCCCAAAGCAAGGGGGACAAAGGCAAAATATAGGATTGATAATTTCCACGACCTAAAGGATAAAGCTGCTGGGAAAGGTCCTGAGGGCGAAGTTACCATCAATACGAACATGTCCCGATTGGGCAAAAAGATACTAGAACCCAAAAATGTTTCGAAGTCTTACGGTGACAAAGTACTTGTTGATAACTTCAGCTATGTGTTCAAAAGGCAAGAGAAAATAGGGATAGTTGGGAAGAATGGTGTGGGGAAATCGACCTTCCTCAATTTGATGACCCAGAAGATTCAGCCCGATAGTGGGACCATAGATACTGGGGAAACAATTGTTTTTGGTTATTACGAGCAAGCAGGTATTGATATCAGCGATAAAAAGCGGGTAATTGATGTAGTGAGGGAAATAGCCGAGTACATCACGCTAGCAGATGGTAGCAATATTTCGGCTGGGCAATTTCTTACCCTTTTCCTTTTTCCGCCCAAAATGCATTATACACTAGTGGAAACTCTCAGCGGAGGGGAAAAGAGACGTTTGTACCTGTTGACAGTCTTGCTCAAAAACCCTAACTTTCTGATACTGGATGAGCCAACCAACGACCTTGATTTGGCTACACTACAAGTGCTGGAAGATTTCTTGGGGAATTTCCCAGGCTGCCTGATAGTGGTTACCCACGATAGGTTTTTCCTCGATAAAATGGTGGATCACTTGTTCATTTTTGAAGGAGAAGGAAAAATCACCGATTTCAACGGGAAGTATACCGAGTACAGGGACTACAAACTGGAGCAAGAGCAGCTAGCTAAACAAGAGGAGGCGGCTAAGAAAAAGGCGGCTGCTAAAACAGAAAAGCCGAAAGAGAAGAAAAAAGGGCTTTCTTACAAAGAACAGAAAGAATATGAGGCGCTTGGAGAAGAGATAGAGCAGCTGGAAGAGGAAAAAGAAAAGGTAACAGAGGAGATTAGTAGCGGGACGATGCCGCATGATAAGTTGCAAGAAGCATCGGAAAAAATCTCTGGGCTAATAAAGCTTATTGAAGAGAAAACAGACAGGTGGCTAGAGCTAGCTGAAGTTGCCGAAGGTTAAAATTATCATCATAGTTATCAAAATCAAGTTCGTTTTATAATAGCACTGGTACTTAGTTCATGAAAAAAAAGCTATACTTCATACTACTTCTTTTTATGGCGCTTTCTGTGGAAGTGAGTGCCCAACATTTTCATTATTATGCTGATAGTTTGCTTGAGGACTTCGAAAAATACGACGGGTTTTCAGGGACGGTAATGGTCTTGCACAAAGGGCTGCCAGTCTATACAAAGAGTTTAGGGTTTGCGAATATAGAATGGCAAATCCCTAATTCTTTGAACACTAAATTTTATATAGCTTCTATTAGCAAACAGTTTACTGCTGCTGTCATTCTACAACTAGAGCAGGAAGGGAAAATCAATCTCAAAGCTCCAATCACGACGTATATTCCAAATTACAGAAAAGACACGGGTAAGAAAATCACCATCCATCATTTGCTTTCCCACCGCTCAGGCCTCCCTAATTATACTAGCATACCCTTTGTGTGGGAAGATTCACTTCGCAATCATTATTCTATAGACGAGATGGTTGAAAAGCTGTGTAGCGGCGATTTGGAGACCAAACCAGGGACTGTGTACAACTATAATAACACGGGCTATTTCCTTCTGGCAAAAGTTATAGAAAATGTGGAAAGAAAGCCTTACAGAGAAGTGCTGAAATCCCGGATCTTTATTCCTTTGGAAATGAATAATACGGGAGTGCCCAAGCCCCAGGAAATCATTTCCAACTTGGCAAATGGCTACACGCTTTATCGTGGGCAGTTTTCTCAAGCGAACTACACGTACATGCCGAACTTGGCTGGAGCAGGGAATATTTATACCACAGTTGGCGATTTGCTCAAATGGAACGATGCCTTGAACCGCCAAACCATTCTTAGTCCTAAAAGTATGGAGTTGATGCAAACTCCTTATTCGGAAGGAAAAGAATGGATATTTCCCTACGAAAATGGCTACGGCTACGGTGTTGGCATTAGCGATATTGGTATCAGTGCCAACGAAAGCACTAAGCTGATTTTTCATAGTGGACATATTTCAGGATATAGTGGCTTTTTTGCAAGATTTATAGAAGAGCAAACCACTGTGATTATCTTGAGCAATATGGGGAATATCAGTACCCCAAATATGAATAAGCTTTCAGTAGCACTTATGCAATTGGTTAAAAATGCAGAAAGAGGCTTTGGTGACTAATTTATAGCCCTTTGGCATATCATTTTTTGTAGTAATATTTCTCAGGAGAAAATTACTTTTAATTTTTGTCCTGCATTTTTCCTTATGCAGGAACTACCTTCCTCAAAATTGGATTATCTTAATAAGGTATTTAGAGTTATTGCCAACCAAAATGACAAAGAGTTTGTCTTGTCTTTAAGTTTAAGGGTAAAATAAGTTCTAACATTTAGCCATTAGAAATGGTTGATTCTCATAACTACCACATACTTAAAAATTCCTTAACATTTTAAAAAGCCAAACATGAGTAAAATAATTGTACTTACTTTAGGGACTTTGTTAATAGGGCTTTGGCTTAGCTCCTGCTCCAATGAAGATGTAAATCCAGATGACGGTTTTACAGAAGTGGTGGATGCTAAACCAATTACTGCAATAGAAGATATTATTGGGAACTGGGTAGTGGAATCCGCTACTTTCGGAAATGTTTTAACTGACTCGCTTTATACTGGCTTGAATGTCACTTTTTCTGATAGAGGGCAAGTCTTCCTGAATGGGGGGGCGTATTCAACCAATGGTAGTTGGCGTCTCCAAGATGGGAAAGTATCTATTAATGGGCTGAACCCATATAAGGGGGAAAGTAACGGGTTAAATCTCTCTGCTAGTGAAAGTAATAATACTGATGGCTGGGATACGAATAAAATTAGTAGCCAAAAAATAGAGCTATTTAATAAC
Source organism: Flammeovirgaceae bacterium SG7u.111 (assembly GCA_034044135.1). Classification (NCBI taxonomy): domain Bacteria; kingdom Pseudomonadati; phylum Bacteroidota; class Cytophagia; order Cytophagales; family Flammeovirgaceae; species Flammeovirgaceae bacterium SG7u.111. The sequence goes on from CP139021.1 coordinate 7,644,615, forward strand.
GGTGCAAGGAAAAAAGTACAGCTAAAAAGATTATGATGAACGAGAGACCAAGCCAAATAGCTTGGTCTCTCTTTTTAGGTAGCAAGTGTTCTCCCTAAGAAAGATTTGATATTTAGTCGTAATACCCTAAAGTTTTCTAAAAACTTAACAATATCTAGTTCTTCTTTTCTATGGTCAAGTTCTAAATGCAGCCCTTTGTGTGCTTGCTTTGCCAAATACTCCTCATGTTCGTTTATTGCTGTGCGAAGCTTAAGTAATTCTTTTAGCTCCTTACTAAGTACCTTTAAGTACCACTCAAACTTAGTGAGGCAAACTAAGTCACCTGCCTTGCAATTTACCATTGAAATTTCGTCTCTGAGACAGATTAGCTCATCATGTACGAAGTCAAGCTCATGAAGCCATGATGTATGCTCGCTATGTAGCTGTTGTATTGTTTTGGTAGACATACTCAACATTGTTTTATGTTCAAAGAAATGCTTCCATTTTGGCTTAGGGCATGTTTAAAATTTAGGTTTTCAAGCGAAAACGTTCACCGCGGCGGCGGACCGCTTCTGTGAGGTCCCATAAATGAGCGTTTGCAGCGAAATAGATAAAATATTAAACAAGCTCTTAGATCAAAAGTATCTCATTTGGGTATGGAGATGTATTATAATTTCTTCGAAAAAAACATGAAAAACAATGACTTCAGTCAGTTACTAACACTTGCTTATGTTCTTTCCAAGTTTTGTAGAGCATAACAAATTGGATATATTACTGTCTGAATTTTATAACTCTCTAATATCGAATCTTGTGACTAGATACAAAAATGATTTGCATTTGTTGTCTATTTTATTGAAAATTAAGCATACGTTGGTGTTAGGATACCAAATTTTATGATGAGATAAAGTTTGTTAGGGGTGGTTTGACTTTAAAATATGAAAATTCAACGAATAAAGTTGAGTTTTTTAAGAATGCCTTATCAAATGAAACAATGCACTATTTAATACGTTTAATTTGTTATGAAGGCAAATATTTAAGGTGAAACTTAGAACATTCTAATTAATGTGTTATTTTAGCTTCTTTAATATAAGCTAGCATGTATTTATAAATGGCAACTAGCTTTTTCAATAAAACTAAAAAAGCAATCGCACTACTATATATAAACTACTATGAGGCTTCGGTCTCGCCAACTATTACTTACTATTAAATTAATTGTCAATCAATCGAACTATCTATTATGCTTTACAAAGTCAAACTAAAAAATGCCGATGATTACGTGGTAATCTCGGGAGAAGCTTACGAGTTTATAGAACAGAATGAGTACTATAAGACTATAGGTCTTCTCGACAATTTAAGAATGCACTCTAGTGGTTATGTTTTCTTCCAAAGAAACTTTCCCTACAAAGATGGCTACAAAAACCTCACTATTTACCTGCACAAGCTGATTGCTGAGAAGTTTATTCCTAAGCCAGAGTCAGAAAAGCGTTTGTTTGTGAGAATCATGAACAGCAATCCACTTGATTGCCGCCTCAAAAACTTAGAGTGGGCTACTATGTCTGAGCTAAGGAGAAACCAGCGTAAGCACAACAACAAAACTGGTTACAGAGGAGTGGTAAAAGTGAGCAAAAACACTTTCCGTGCTGTATTGTATGATAGCAAAACAAGGTATGACCTTGGCTTGTTCAAAACAGCGGAAGAAGCAGCTGAAGCCTACAACAAAAAATCTGAAGAGCTATTTGGTAAGACCAAGAGTTTGAACAGGTTTGGTGATGAGGACGACGAGGAGTTGGCAAATGCTGAGATCAAAACAAAAGATTAGTTAGGAATTTGACCTAATTAACATACGAAGCCTTCTGAATAACTTCAGAAGGCTTTTTTAGTGTTGAGAGGGCAAATAAAAACTCTTATTTATTTCCTAAAGCAAATTCTAGTTCAGGTTGTGTATTTATCAATTTTGAGCTGATCAAGTATTTTTTCTCAGGGTAAAAAAGGAACAGGCAAGTCTTGTTGGCAATGGTCTTGATAATGTCATTGTGAATGCCCATTGGCACTGCAGGACACCCCCAGCTTCTTCCAAGTCTTCCATGTTTTTTAACATAATCTTCACTCACATAGTTGGCACCGTGCATCACGATGTATCTTTCACGTGCCTTGTCGTTGAACCCTTTTTCTTGGCCATCTAAAAACATAGATAATCCATGCTTGCCTTGGTACATCCCGCCTGTTACATAAAACCCTACGCTGCTTTGGAGAGAGGATGGAGTGTTGGAAAAGTTTTCCGCATATTTCTCACCAGTATTTTTTCCGTGAGAGACCAATGTGTTAAAAATAACTTTTTGAGATTTGAGGTCGATGATCCATAGCCTTTTAATAGTAGAGCTAAGGGTAAAATCAACAATAGAGATGATTTCTTTTTCGGAGGACAGTTTTCCATCGGCTTTTAGCTCCAAGTAACCTTTCATTGCCTTGTTAAAGAGGTCGTAATTAATTGGGCGGTTGCCGAAATCGATGTGCTGGTAGGTTTGGTGGATATAACTTTCAACGCTTGTTGTCTTTTCGTCTCCGTCGTTGTTTTTGTTTGCTAATCCTATGTTGGTGCTAATTAATGCTATCAAAGCAAAAAGTACTAAATGTTTCATGTAGATAATTTAATTTCCAAACTATATCAGATGATATGGCTAGCTTACTAGCGCAAAGTCATTGTTAGTGTTACCTGTGTTTAAGGAAAGGTTGCTCCAAATCAAGGTTTGATTGTAGAGTAGATTGATCGATGGGTGAGGATTTCTTTGGTTGGCTAAAAAAAGCCCTTGTTTACAATTATTAGCAAAGAAACTGCCACTAACCTATCGAAAAAATGCATTTTGGCACGAAAAGTCTCATCTAAAATATTTATAAAAATTCGGATTAGCACAAGAGGATTTGAGTTTTTTTGAAAAAATGTGACTTTAACGTAGTTTTAAAAGCCATGGTTGTCGCTTTTGAAAGAATTTGCTAGAAAAAACCGCAATTTTTTCTTCTTTTTTTTTGGTAATCATTACATCTATCCCTTTGGTTTTGCCTAAAAAATCTTTCCCTTTTTCAATACCCATCACGCTTATGGCAGAGGCAAGGTAGTCGGAAGTAGTTCCATTTTTTGCAATCACGGTCACTGTTATCCTGCGGGTGAGCCCCAGACCTGTTGTTGGGTCTACAATATGGGAATATTTTACACCGTCTATCTCAATATAATTGTACAGATCGCCTGAGGTAGCGATGGCTTTATTTTTTATCCAGACCTTTTGTTTTTCAGCATCCCCATGTTCCATTTCTACTTCCCAGCCTTTTTTCTTTGGGGGGGCAGCCCCAATTCTTAAATCACCTCCCGCATCTATCATGGCAGACTTGATCCCATTTTCCTTGAAAAAATTCAACAGCTTATCGGCAGTGTAGCCTTTGGCAATTCCACCAAGGTCGAGTTTCATACCTTTTGCACCTAGCATCACTGCTTGGTTTTCCTCATCAAATAAAATATGCTGATACCCCGTGGCTGTCCTTGTTTGCTCCATCAGTTTTTTAGAAGGAAGCTTGCCTTGCCTTCTAGCCCTTCGCCAAAGCTTTACGTATGCACCCATGGTAATGTCAAAATCCCCATTTGTTTGTTTTGATGCTTCCACGGAAAGGTTCAGCACCTCCCAAAGCGGGTCGCTTACTTTTACAAACTTCCCACTGCCAGCAGTAAGGTTAAGTTGGCTAAGCTCACTTTCTGGATGATAGTCGCTAAAAGCCTGATTTAATGTATCAACCAACTCAAAAGCCTTAGCAGCTAGCTCGTCAGCTTGTTCTTTTCTTACTTTCGCATAGAAACTCAGTTTAAAAATCGTCCCCATTTTAGGGGCTTGGTAGGTATGGATTAGGGATTGCGACTGGTTGGTAAGTTTTTGGGTACAGCTTCCAAACACAAAGAATAAGGGAAGTAAAAACAGATATCTCATTTATAAACCTATTGATTCTTGTAAAAAATGACCTGCTAAAGTTAAAGCAGTTAAAAATTGGAAACATAGGTATTTCTATATTACTTTTAGAAGAGATTTTTTTCTCGTATCACAATACTCAAACATTTTTGAAAACCGACTGTAAATATGGAAAGAAGAAGTTTTTTACAAAAAAGTGCCTTTGCAGGTGCTGCAACCTTAATGACCGGAACAACGATGGCAACTAGTAATGAAAGTCCAGCCAAAACTGGCAAACACAATTTCAACTTGAAATATGCCCCTCATTTTGGCATGTTTAAAAATAGTGCAGGAGATGACCTGATCGACCAACTCAAATTTATGCACGACCAAGGTTTTACTGCTTTGGAAGACAACGGCATGAAAAAAAGGACGGTGGAGATGCAGGAGAAAATAGCTAAGCAAATGGCTGACACTGATATGGAAATGGGGGTTTTTGTGGCTCATACCATTGAATGGAAAACCCCATCGCTTACTACAGGGGACAAAGATATTAGAGAGGCTTTCTTAAAAGAAATAAAGGAATCGGTTGAAGTAGCCAAGCGAATAAATGCTAAATGGATGACCGTGGTACCTGGACATTTGGATCTTCGTAAGGATATTGGTTACCAAACTGCCAATGTAGTAGATGCGCTCAAAGGTGCTTCTGAAATATTGGAGCCACATGGTTTGACCATGGTGCTGGAGCCATTGAACTTTTACAATCATCCTGGGCTTTTCCTTACCAAAATCCCTCAAGCTTTTGCGGTGTGCCAAGCAGTAGGAAGCTCTTCCTGCAAAATCCTTTTTGACATTTACCACCAGCAAATCCAAGAAGGAAACATCATTCCTAATATTGACTTAGGTTGGGAGCATGTGGGCTACTTCCAAATAGGCGACAATCCAGGCAGGAAAGAACCAACTACGGGTGAAATCAATTACCTGAACATTTTCAAGCATATTCACGATAAAGGCTTCAAGGGGATTATGGGAATGGAGCACGGTAACTCCCAACCTGGAAAAGATGGGGAAGAGGCGTTGATCGAAGCGTATATCAAATCGGATAGTTTTAAGTAGATTTTATTTCTTCAAATCCTATAAGTTTCTGTGGGAAGCCAGTTGCAAACAGCAGCTGGCTTTTTTTTATTGCTGAAAAATTGACAGTGTTAATACATAATTGTCTGAAAATCAGGAAATATTGGCATTATGTAGAGGGCTATCTCTGAAAAAATGTCATTTTTTAGTTTATTTCCCGCTCTTGCAAAGTATTTGGTACAAGTCTGGTGAAAGCTTGAATTGAGAGCATGTCTAAATTTTACCTATTTCGCTTTAGAAGCTAAAGTTTAAATATATTTTAAGAGTTGAAAACGTGATGATTTTTGAGCATGGTTTATACATGTTCTTTCACCAAAATATAAGAAAAGATGAATTTTGATAACTATACCATCAAGTCCCAAGAAGTGCTGCAAAAGGCGGCAAGCTTGGCGACTTCGAACCAGCAACAGATCGTAGATACTGGCCATGTGTTGAAAGCCCTCATTCAGGAGGATGAAAACCTTATTTCTTTCATCATAAAAAAGCTGAATGTAAACCAAGCTTCATTGGAAACCCAACTGGATGAGATCATAGAAAGCTATGCGAAATCTAGCGGGCAGCAGCCATATTTTTCCAACGATGCCCATAAAGCATTACAGGCTGCTGACAAATACAAAACTTCCCTAAAGGATGATTTTATAGCAGTAGAACATATTTTATTAGGAATTTTTTCTGGAAATGACAAAGTAGCGTCCCTGCTCAAAAGTGTTGGTTTTAGTGAAAAACACTTGAAAAAAGCAGTGGAAGAGCTTCGGGGTGGAAATACGGTAAAGGATCAAAATGCCGAGTCGAAATATAAGTCATTGGAAAGGTATTCCCAAAACTTGAACCAGCTGGCGAAAGCGGGAAAGCTAGACCCAATCATAGGTAGGGATGATGAAATCAGGCGCGTGCTCCAAATTCTTTCCCGTCGTACCAAAAATAACCCGATGCTGGTAGGTACGCCCGGTGTGGGTAAAACGGCTATTGCCGAAGGTTTGGCGCAGCGAATAGTGGACGGTGATGTTCCCGAAAACTTAAAAAATATTGAGATAGTTTCACTTGATCTCGGACTTTTGGTCGCAGGTGCAAAATACAAAGGTGAGTTTGAAGAAAGACTAAAGGCTGTAATAAAAGAGGTGGTGGATGCAGCTGGGCAAATCGTATTGTTCATTGACGAGATCCACACGCTCATAGGCGCAGGAGCTGGAGGAGATGGGGCGATGGATGCAGCCAACTTGCTCAAACCAGCTTTGGCAAGGGGCGAGTTGAGGTCTATTGGTGCAACTACGCTTGCCGAGTACCAGAAATATATTGAGAAAGACAAGGCGCTGGAGCGAAGGTTCCAAACGGTAGTAATAGATGAGCCGAGTATTCCCGATGCGATTTCGATTTTGCGAGGAATCAAGGAGAAATATGAGGTGCACCACGGTGTGAGAATAAAAGACGATGCAATTATTTCGGCGGTGGAGCTTTCGAGCAGGTACATTACCGAAAGATATTTGCCAGATAAGGCGATTGACCTCATGGACGAAGCGGCTTCCAAAATGCGGATTGAGCTAGATTCTATGCCAGAAGATATCGACGAGCTTCGCAGGAAAATTATGCAGTTGGAAATTGAGCGAGAAGCCATCCGAAGAGAAAAGGACACTGAAAAAGAGAAGTTTCTTAGTAGGGAAATAGCCGATTTGTCGGGAAGGAAGGACAGTTTGGTAGCGAAGTGGAGAGGGGAAAAAGAGCTGATTGATAACATTCGCCAAGCGAAGGAAAAAATTGACCAGTACAAGATAGAAGCCGAGCAAGCCGAGCGTGCAGGCGACTATGGGCGAGTGGCGGAAATTCGCTATGGGCTTATTCAAGAACAAGAAGCTCATTTGGAGAAATTGCGTGCCCAATTGCCCGAAAACCAAGGCAAGGAGTCGATGCTGAAAGAAGAGGTGACGGCGGAAAATATTGCCGATGTGGTGTCCAAATGGACGGGAATTCCTGTAAACAAAATGTTGCAGAGCGATAGGGAAAAGCTTCTTCATTTGGAAGAAGAACTTGGCAAAAGGGTAGCAGGGCAAGGAGAGGCAATCCAAGCTATTTCCGATTCGGTGAGGAGGAGCCGGGCTGGTTTGCAAGATCCGAAGCGCCCCATTGGTTCGTTCATTTTCTTAGGAACTACGGGTGTGGGTAAAACCGAGCTGGCAAAAGCTTTGGCAGAATATTTATTTAACGATGAAAATGCCATGGTGCGGATCGACATGTCGGAGTACCAAGAAAGGCATGCAGTGAGCAGGCTGATAGGAGCGCCTCCGGGCTACGTGGGCTACGATGAAGGCGGCCAACTGACTGAATCGGTGAGGAGAAAGCCTTATTCAGTAGTCTTGCTCGATGAGATTGAAAAAGCGCACCCTGATGTGTTCAACATCTTGCTGCAAGTATTGGATGACGGTCGCCTAACCGATAACAAGGGAAGGACTGCCAATTTCCGCAACACAATTATCATAATGACAAGTAACTTAGGCTCGCATATTATTTCCGAGCGTTTGTCGCACTTGCAAGATGAAAATAGGGAAGGGTTGCTGGCAGAAACGAAACAAGAGGTTTTCGCTTTGCTCAAATCGACCATGCGGCCTGAGTTTGTGAACAGGATAGATGAGCTGATCATGTTTGAGCCGCTCACCTTGAAAAACATGCGGAAGATTGTGGAGTTGCAGTTCAAAGAAATTCAGCAAAGGCTCGACGAGTCGGGAATTGTGCTGGACGCTTCTCCAGAAGTGTTCGACTACTTGGCTGAGCAAGGTTTCGACCCGCAGTTTGGGGCAAGGCCGCTCAAGCGTGTGATGCAGAACTTGCTCTTAAATGAGCTTTCAAAAGAAATCTTGAGTGGAAAAATCGTGACGGATTCTGTAGTAGGAATTACCCTCGACGAAGATCGAAAAATTAAGTTTTTCCAAGTAGATGATGTCACGTTCGACGATAAGTAATGTTGAACAAGTCTGATCAAGTAAAGGTCGCCCTAATCGGCGGCCTTTTTTTATTTTTCTTTTAAAAAACACCTTCTATCCTCCTTTTTAAAAGAATTATTCCTTTTTTTGGTAAGAGCATGTATTTGAACTTGTTGGAAATGGAAAAAAATAGAAGAAGAGATTTTATAAAAAAAGGAGCAGGGGCATTTGCGGGAGGAGTTGCAGGCGCAAGTCTTTTGGCTAGTTGTAAAGAAGAAAGCCCGGCTTCTTTAGAAGGGTTTAATATCAACAAAAACCAAAAGTTCAAATGGCGAGCGGTAACCACTTGGCCACCAAACTTTCCCGTAGTAGGCGAGTCCATCGTAAGTATGGCGGATGACCTGCGGGTAATGTCTGGCGGACGGCTTGATATAAAAGTATATGGGGCAGGGGAGTTGGTTCCGGCTTTAGAATGTTTCGATGCTGTTACCCAAGGAGCGGTGCACATGGGCCACGGGGCTTCTTATAACTGGACGGGAAAACTTCCCGCAGCGCCTTTTTTTACCAGTATTCCTTTTGGAATGAACGCCCAGCAGCTCAATGCATGGCTGCGCTACGGCGGAGGGCAAGAGCTCTGGGAAGAACTTTACGAGCCTTTTGATTTGCTACCTTTTGCTTGTGGAAATACGGGGGTGCAAATGGGCGGTTGGTTCAACAAAGAAATCAATACTACTGACGACCTTCAAGGTCTGAAAATGCGGATGCCGGGTTTGGGTGGGCACGTGATCACCAAAGCGGGAGGTTCTGCACAAAATATGCCCGGTGGGGAGATTTATACCAACTTGGAGCGTGGCGTAATTGATGCCACCGAATGGATTGGACCTTACCACGATTACCTGATGGGTTTCCACAAAGTGGCTAAGTTTTATTATTACCCAGGCTGGCACGAGCCAGGTTCTAACTTAGAGCTGATTGTGAAAAAAGAAGCGTTTTTTGAGCTTCCTGCGGATATCCAAGAGATGATTCGTACGGTTTCTTTCAAGTACAACCAAACGATGATCTCGGAGTTTGAGGCAAAGAATAACAAGTACTTGGGGAAAATATTGGAGGAAAGCGATACACAACTTAAAATGTTCCCCGAAGAAGTATTGGCTACCTTAAAAGTGTATGCCGACGAGGTGGTAGATGAGCTTATAGCAGATAACCCTTTTGGGCAAAAAGTGTATGCAAACTTTTCGGAGTTTAAGCGGAATATTGTAAACTGGGGCAAGCTTTCCGAAAGGGCAATTATGCCATATTTGTAAAAGATCGGTAAATGTGTCAGGCTTTTAGGAAATAATTATTTTATCGGTTTTTTAGAGAAAAGCTATCGAATCCAATACTCATTTCAATATAAAAATTGATAATTCGGTATTTTCATAAAATATATCTACATTAGAAGCCTAGCCAAAAACCATCATGCATTATATTTGTTTCATGCTTATGACTAATGTATAATGCATTTCATTCGACTTAGATAAAAATAAAATAAATAACCATGGAGGATATAATCAAAGCCTTAGAAGCAAGTAATAAATTTGATAGCCAGTTTTTGGATCAGAGAAAAGTGTTTTTGTGGGGACCTGTGATGGACGATTCGGCTGAAAAAATAGTAAACAGATTGCTTTACCTCGATGCCAAAGAGCCAGGAAAAGAAATTACATTTTTGATAAATAGCCCAGGTGGGGTAGTTACTTCAGGCATGGTAATTCATGATGCTATGAAGATGATCTCTTCTCCCGTTTCTACAGTTTGTATGGGAATGGCGGCATCTATGGGTTCTATTTTGCTTTCTGCTGGGGAAAAAGGCAGAAGGTTTATCTGGCCTAGTGGCAGGGTAATGATTCACCAGCCAAGCGTTGGCGGTTTGCAAGGAAGAGCCTCTGACTTAGAAATTCAGGCGAGGGAAATATTGAAAGTGAAGGAAATGGGGGCAAAGCTATTGGCAGATAATTGCGGGCAAGATTACGAAAAAGTAATGAAAGATTTTGATCGCGACTACTGGATGAACCCAGAAGAAGCAGTGGATTATGGAATAGTTGACGGGGTTGTTGATTCTATCTAGACAACATTCATTTCAGAATACAAAAAATGCTAGCCCTAAAAAAGCTAGCATTTTTTGTTTGTCAATCAATTTGAATTGATTGTAATACCTAATCTAGAAGGATACATTTTCTTCCAGATCAGATTTTTTTTATATCCTAATTCTCAACCCGGCCAAAAAGTTGGTTCCCGCTTGTGGGTAATAGTAGTTTTGCCTTGCAGTTTCCCCACCCCATATGTAGCCATAGGTATAGCCGTTCGACTCATATTTTACATTGAAAATATTGTTGATAAGGAAAGTGAAATCTACATTTTTGAACGACTTTGAAGACAAACCGTAGCTCAAGCGAATGTCATTCACAAAGTAAGGGTCAAGTTTCCTCGTCTCCGTTGAAGTATTGTCCAAATACTGTTTGCCTACATACTTTGAGAGCAAAGTAATTTCTCCACCTTTGAAAGGCTTAAAGCTCAACTGGCTACTCCCTACCACATTTGGCGAGAAGGCAATATCTGTTTCCCCATAGTTGATTTCTTGCTGCCCACCGTTGTCATAGTCGTCAAGGTATTCTACAAATTCACCAATTTTGTTTTGGCTAAAGGTCGCATTTGCATTCCAAGTTAGTTTTTCTCCAAGCTGCACATACCACTGCAATTCCAAACCAGTTCGGTAACTCTTGTCTATATTTTGTCTTCCGTACTCGCCCACATCATTGATTTTTCCTGTCAGTACCAATTGGTTTTTGTAGTCCATGTAGTAATAATTGACTGCAATGCCCGACTTGCCAAAGCTTCTGCTGTATCCAAGTTCTACGTTATTGAGCGTTTCGTGCTTCGGACGGCTATCAGGAGTAGATTCTGTATAGTCACTGCGGTTTGGTTCTTTGTTGCCCACGGCAAATGAGCCGTAAACTTCACTAGCCCCAAAGTAATACCTTGCCCCAACTTTAGGATTAAAGAACAATAAATCATCTGATTGGGTAACGTTGTTCAAGTCATTATCAAAACCTAAGAACTCATAGTTGATCGTTCTCACTTGCATATCGGCAAAAAGGAAAAGGTTTTCCTTTGCTTGGTAATTCGCCTTTCCGTAGAAATTAAAATCCTTTTTAGTAGCGTCATTATCATAATAGCGATGTCTGATCTCACCGTTGCTTGAGTACCTCGCCCAAATAACTTCGCCAAAGTGCTTGCCCTCGTAGAGGTTCCATCCGCCACCAAAAGTTAAGCCTAGCACAGGGCTATTGCCTAGCCTTGCATCGCTATTGTAGTCCAAAGAATAAACAAGTCCGCCAAAGTGATTATCAAGCCACCTTCTTCTTATCAGGTCGGTAGAAGTGATAGTCGTATCGCCCAAAACAACGTCGTCCAAATTGTAGCTTGCCAAGTCGTCATCGTACTTTTTCTGCTCAAAATAGCCTTTTCCTCTTGTATAGTGAGCCACAGCGTTCAAGTTCCATTTCGCTCCCAAAGCCTTGTTGTACATAAACTGGTAGTGGTCTTGGTTATAATTATCCACTTCGTTGTCATAGCCTGCAAGTTCGTTGTAGGTACGGTCACCTTCCAGTATTTTTTCTTCTGGCACACCGTTCCAAGCTTGGAAAGTTACTTCTTTACCCAAAATCACATTTCCTGTAAAAGTACCCGCTTTCGACTCGTACTTACCCGACATATAGAGCGACTTTAGATCCGAGCTAGCCTTATCAATAAAACCGTCTGAAGTGATGCGTGAAACCCTCGTGAGCATGCTGAACTTATCGTTGATTTTGCCAGTGTTCAGTACGATATTGTTTTTCAAGGTATTGAAAGATCCATATGAATTGCTGGTTTCTGCGTAAGCAAAATCATTTGGCTGCGAAGTAGTTACGTTCACGCTGGCTCCAAAAGCACCTGCGCCGTTTACCGAAGAACCAACGCCTCTTTGGATAGAAACGTTATCCACCGTAGTGGCAAAATCGGGCATGTTTACCCAGTACACTCCTTGCGACTCCGAGTCGTTGAGTGGCACGCCGTTGAGCGTTACGTTGATACGAGTTGGGTCACTGCCTCGGATACGGATTCCTGTGTAGCCCACACCGTTTCCAGCGTCGGAAGTAGTTACCAAAGAAGGGGTGAAGTTGAGCAAAATAGGCAAGTCTTGTCCCAAGTTATTCTTCTGAAGCTCATGCTTCGGTATATCCGTTTTGGTGATGGGATATGTTTTTTGAGAATAAACAAATGCTTCGCCGTGGTTGGTAAGTGCTACTTTTAGCTTAATTTCTAAGCTTTTGTCACCCTCAACTGTAAACGAAGTTTCCGTGGTTTGGTAACCAACATACGAAAACACCAAGATGTATTCCCCTTTCTCAAAACCCGATATTTTGAACTCGCCATCGGCATCGGTGATAGTTCCCGTACGAGTTCCTTTGATCAGCACGTTAGTGCCAGGAAGTGGTGCGCCATCTTCCTCAGATACCACTTTTCCCGAAACCGTAAAGCTTTGGGCAAATGCACTTGCTACCATTAAAAGCAGCATTCCTATAATCGTAATTTTCCTCTTCATAGTAGTAAATGTTTGATGAAACAAATAACTACGGAGGAGAAAAACCCTTTAAACCTTAAGATTTGAAGAAAAACCAGCACTGCTTAGATGTGAAACAATGAGCAGTGCTCTCTCCCTACGCCAGCATTACCTGGATCAGGTTCATTGGGTATAATCTCAGCCTGTGATAGGCACCCCGTAAAATGAGCTGCAAAGGTAGGAAGGTAATTGGAAAGTAAAAAGAAATGCTTCTTTTTGAGTAAAAGACTATAGCGAAGCGGAATAGTAAATGAAGAAATTTGTTTCGCCAAAGGAGTTGATCGAATATTCAATTCGGAAAACAGAGTCGTAAAAACTGACAATATCAACACCTAGCCCACCACCGTAAAGGGGTTTGTTGGAAAGCCTGCTGTTTTCTATTTCCACCAGTGAATTGTGTACATACCCGGCATCTAGATTAGTTTTGAGGTAAATAGCATAGGGAATGGTGGAAAACTGTTTTACAGGCAATATTTTATTAATGGAAGCCTTTCCCGAAAGCATTTCCCACCTAAAAGTATTTTTAACAAGTCCATAATGCTGCCCTTCTATCACGTAAAGGTCAAACCCTCGCACAAATTGCTGATTATAGCCAAGTCCCCTCAGTTGGTTATAGGGCTGGACTTCCGGATAGGAGGTTTTGCCAGCTATTCCACTTGCGAGGTAAAACTTTTTCCCTAGCTCAATGAACTTAGAAAAACTACCTTTTAAGATGATCATGTTGAGATCATCGTAGATGCCAAGCCCTTTTTTCTTTATTTCAAAGGTGGAATAAAGCCCTTTGAGTGGGTAGGATGAGTTGTTCCGGAGGTCTCGTGCAAAAGAATAGGTGAGTTCGAAAAAAGATTGTTGGGTATCGCCATTGAGGAAATAATCTGGATTAAGTACGGCTACCGAATCGTCGATCTCATATTTTTTGAACCCAAGCGAAAGATTGTGTGAATTATAAAAGTGACTTCGCTGACTGATCCCGATGCCTCCATCCCATCTCCTAATCAATATTCTATCGCTGGCGGAGGCGTAATCCAATTTGTTGTCGGTGCTTTTAAAGGCTACGTCTTGGTTTTGGGAAATACCTACACTAAAAGACATTCCCCGTGTTTGTTTTTTATTGATAAAAGGAAGCGTGTATTCAAAAATAAGTGTCTTGGTGAAGCCAAATAGGACATTCATTTTTAAAAATTCTCTCCTGCCCCTAAAGTTTCGGTGGTTAAACTTTATACCGTATTCTAGCCTAGATAAATCCGCCCCCCTTTCTTTCCACCATTCGTTGAAGTTTCGGTCGGCAAAGTCTACCAAAGGGACTGCTAGTAAGTACCAGCGTTCTATTACTTCAATTACCACAACCACGTTGGTGGTATCTACTATGTAAGGTGTAAATTCTACGGTAACAAATAGCTCAGTATTGAATACTCTGTTCCGTTCTTTTTCAAGATAAGCATCGATTGTTTGCTGGGGAATGAGGCTGCCCTCTTTGAAGCTCAGTTCACGAAGGATAATTTTATCCTTCGTTGTTTTGTTGCCAATAAGTACAATATCTGTGACCCTAAGGCTGTCTTCAGCTATATCTTCAGGCTGAGCCATTACAAAGAATTGCTGTAAAATTAGGACAAGCAGTAAGCCAAAAAATAAGGTCGCATTTCTTCCTTTCAACATGTATTTAACTTCTTTTCTCGCTTACAACTAGCTGCTGAATAAAATGATTTGTTTATTATCTAAAAAATGGATTGGGCTAAATTAAAAGTATCATATATACTGATTTAGTAAAAGTATAACCAGATTATATATTTACAAAGACCCACTTATTAAGGTTTAGGGAAGTTTGTTTAAGTATTAATTCTTTAAGAGTTAAAGTGATATTTCAGATAATACTTCTTTAATAGTTTCGGTTTCGTAACCCTTCCCCATTGCATATTTGAATAGTTTATCTTTTTTGGCAAAACTATTAGATGCATTTACAGTCTCACTTTTTTCCAATAATAGTTCTTTCAGTACGGTCTTGTATTCGTTTTCGTCTATTTGCTTCATCGCCAGCCTTATATTCCCGCTAGTGATTGCTTTTTGAAGTAGAGCATATTCAATTTTTTTTCTGCCCCACTTTTTATAATTGAATTTTCCTCTTACAAAAGCTTCAGCAAAGCGCCGTTCATTTAAAAAGTTTTCGGTGATGAGTTCTGTAATAACCCAGTTTACATCGTCGGTATTGAGCCCCATTCCGTAAAGCTTGTCTTTTACTTCTTTGTGGCAGCGCTCTTGGTAGGCACAAAAGGAGGCTGCCTTCACAAGAGCATCTTTGGCGCTGATATATTTTTTAAATGCCATTCAGTTATTTTTTTGTCTTGGAAGCTGTTTTTAAATATAATTCCCAAACAGCTTCTTGGTGATAGAGAGCTATTCTTCTAACCAATAGGGTTTGAAGAAGCTACATTGTTGGGTATTGAACAAAAAAATCCCCGTCCAAATTCATGATTGAAAAACTGGACGGGGAACCAAGATGGTAAAAAATGTCGACTTAATCTATTCTGCCAACATAGACATATATTTTTTAGCTTTTGAAGCTTCTACACTACTTTCGTATTCATCAAGAATTTTCTGATAAGCTTCTTTAGCTGCTTCGTTGTTGCCATTTTCTTCATAGGCAAAAGCTAATTTCAAGATGTAAGCTGGAGTGAACTGCTCATTTGGATAATACGAAATAGCTTTTTCGTACTGGCTTATTGCACTTCCAATCTCTCCTTTCTCAAAGTATGCATCGCCAATTAGACTGTATGCTCTTGCTTGTACGAGATAATCGTTAGCACTAAAGCTTTCAAGAGCTGAAATAGCTTGGTCATATTCTCCTTTTTTAAGGTGAATTACACCTGCATAAAACCCTGCAAGGTCTCCACCTGCAGTAGAACTATAGTTGTTAGCTATTGCCGCAAAACCATCTGTGTAGTTTCCGTCACCGTCCAATGCTTTGCCCAAAGAGTCTTTGTCCCAATAAAATTGAGAGGGAAATAGCTGAGTTTGAGCTGCTATCTCGTCTTGCTGCTTTTGATATTTGAAATAAAATACCCCTGCAATTATCAAGATAACTACTACGAAGGCGCCTATAAGGACGTTTTTGTTTTTCTCCGCTAGTTCTTGCGTTTTGCTTATTTCCTCCTGAAGTGCTTCTGCACTTTCCAACACGCTCTCGTGTTGAGGAGTAGAATCTTGCTGCTGTTTCTTCACTTTCTTTGCCATTGCTTATTCAATTAAGGCTGCAAATTTATAACAATTTCTTTGTTTTTTATAAAAAAGCGTCGATGTTAATCTTCTCATTTATAAAAAATTAAGGCTACCACCACTATGGGAGGTAGCCTTTTTTAACCTTAAGGTGTATCTAACTTACGATTCAGGGTTAAACGGGTAGTCTTCCTGCTCGTAAATATCTTTATAGATTTCCTCAGCTGGAGGGAATGGAGATTCTTCAGCGAACTTCACTGTTTCCAATACTCTAGCCTTTATTTTCTTATCAATTTCCTTGGTTTCTTCCTCTGTGTAGATCCCAAGCTCTATTACCTTTGCTTTTGCTTGCTCTACTGGGTCAAGCTTTTTGTATGAAGCAACTTCTTCTTTGGTTCTATACTTAGCAGGGTCAGACATTGAGTGGCCTTTGTAGCGATAAGTACGGAATTCGAGCAAGTGAGGACCGTTTCCTGCTCTAACACCTTCGGCAGCTTCGGCAACAGCTTTATGTACTTCTTCTACGTTCATGGCATCAACAGCCTTCGATGGCATATCGTAAGAAAGGCCAAGTTGGTAAAGCTCAGTTACGTTTGAAGTACGCTGAACAGAAGTACCCATAGCATAGCCGTTGTTTTCAATAACGAAAATAACAGGAAGTTTCCATAGCATAGCCATGTTGAAAGCTTCGTGCAATGCACCTTGCCTTACAGCACCATCACCCATATAGCAAACACATAGGTTGTCAGTACCCTTGTACTTCTCGGCGAAGGCAATACCTGCACCAAGTGGAATTTGCCCACCAACAATACCATGGCCACCGTAGAAGCCATTTTCTTTGTCGAACATGTGCATAGAACCGCCTTTGCCTTTAGACACACCAGTGATCCTGCCATAAAGCTCGGCCATGATCGCTTTCGGATCTGTGCCTAGCGCTAGTGGATGACCGTGGTCACGATAAGCGGTGATGTATTTGTCGCCTTTTTTAAGGGCACTAACTGCTCCCGATGCACAAGCTTCTTGCCCTATATACAAGTGGCAAAACCCTTTGATTTTTTGTTGTCCATAAAGTTGTCCCGCTTTTTCTTCGAAGCGTCTTATCAACAACATGTTCTCAAACCAATATTTATAGGTTTCTACGGGGAATTCCAAGTCTTTAGATTCTTTGATTTTTTCTCCTGTACTCATCTGCAGAATTATATTTTAATTTTTTGTGATTTCAAAATATTTGCAAAATTGTTAAATCTTGGTCAAAAGATGATAATATCTCAACAATATTAGCTTATTTTTCACAAAATATTTAATAACACAACAGTTTAGCCCTAACAGACTGTCATAAATAGATGTTTTTATAAAAGGCTAAGCTGTTTTGAACCTGTAGATTATGAATAAATATGCTGTGATAGTGGCAGGAGGAAGGGGAAGCCGGATGAAAAATATAGTTCCCAAGCAGTTTTTGATGGTCAAAAATATTCCGGTACTCATGCATACGCTCACCCGCTATCATGATGCCGACCCCGATATCCAGCTCATAGTGGTGCTTCCTAGGTATGAGCAAGAAACGTGGCGTAAACTGAAACTTTCCAATGGTTTTAATATTCCGCATAGAATAGTAGAAGGAGGAAAATCTAGGTTTCAATCGGTAAAAAATGGTTTGAATGTAATATCTGAAAATGATGCCCTAGTGGCCATCCACGATGGAGTGAGACCGTTCACCAGCGTAGAAACTATTATTAATTCCTACAATGTGGCCGCAAAAAAAGGCAATGCAGTGGCTGCTGTGGCACTTAAAGATTCTATTCGGGAAGTGAAAGATGGTAAAACGATTGCTAGGGATAGAGAAACATTTAGGCTTATCCAAACTCCGCAGACTTTTCAGGTAAAGCTGATTAAAGACGCTTTTGAAGCAGAAGAAAAACCTTCTTTTACGGATGATGCTAGCGTAGCTGAACATGCTGGGCATACCATCAACCTAATAGAAGGGTCTTATGAGAATTTCAAAATAACAACTCCAGAAGACCTTATTCTGGCAGAGGCGATTGTGAAGCGGAAAATTGTATAATGGAAATAGTTATTTGGTTTCGCCAATGCAGTTGTTTTGGATAGTCTCGAAGAAGCTGTCTTGATTGGCAAGGATTGCATAAAACTCGTCTAAATAGGTTGTCATCTCTGTTTTACTTTCCGCTGTAAGCCCTTCCCCATTGTTTATCAATTCATAAAAATCGCTCTTGAAGCTAAGCATATCTTCAAAGGCTAAGTCATAGTATTCACGATCGAGGCATACTCCTCTGAACACTCGCTCTCTTACGCTGCTAATGTTCAATATTTTGTCGGGTTTGGCATAAATGGTATTTACGAATCCTGTATAATCAAAGTCATAAGGAACGGCTGTGGGGTATTGCATCACATGATTGTTTTCCTTTATCAATTTTATGTTATGAAGGCCCGGTACATACCAATCTGTATTACCAATCATATATTGGAATACCGAGAGCATTGCTAGGCGTTGCGGTTCTATTTGCGCTGTTGCTATATTCTCTCTTTTTATGAGAAGGGCACTGTTCCGTTCGGCCACTTGGTCTTGGTCCTCAATTACGAAGCTATATTTTGTACTAGGCTTAAGCTTCTCCCCAGTGTCTATGTACTTCATTTTGATGAGCCTAACTCTAAAGCTCATATCTGTGAGCAGGTTGTACATCTTATAAATGATGTATTCCTTCAAAATATATTGTTCAAAAAGGTTTTGCCGCTTACAGTTGGTCACAAGCTTCAAGCTATTTAATGACTTGATGTTGGGGTTATCAAATTTTGTGTATTTAAAATTTAGTTTTAACGGAGGGAAGTTGCAATATTTTAGCCTGAAAGCCCCTCTAGGCTTTACCCTTATCTCTTTGGTTACTTCTTCATCCTCTCGCATAAAAATAATTTTAGCAGGCTGGTATTCGTCTTTGTATTTATTTTTTAGGAGGTGTTTGAAGTCAGTTTTCAACGTAATTTCAAGTGTAGTTTGATTGTCAAACAAATCGTATTTTTCTGCTTTTTGTTTTGTTTCCTTTTCCTTTGGTTCTTGTGCAAAAATAGTTGGGCTAACTAGCAATAGAATGAATACGGACAAATGAGGTAATGCTTTCATTTCAAGGTTATTTTTTAGTAACTATGCTGTACTTAAGTGGTAGATTTTGAGGTTATGCTACTGCAAGTAGTAAGTGTAGAAAATGTATTTTTTTAAAACTTGTAATCACAAAGGTAGCAATGAACTAGAATAGGTATAAATGGTGAGCCAAATACCGTATTCGCATTTGAATGCAGTTTACTTTTTATTCGATATAAAATCAAAATAAGCAATACTTTTTTTATTCTATTGGTATAAGAAGTGTTTCGGCATAAATATGGCTGAATATTACCAGCAACAATAGAACTGACAACCTTTATATGCATTATCAACAATCCATCTACTTTCAATGTCGGAATAGCCTAGGCAGATTTCCCCTCATCTTTCTTAGAGGTGTAGCAGTAGCCTTGCTAGTTGTGCTTTGTGTAGGAACTTCGGCTTTTTCCCAAAGAAAAAGTGTAAAGAAAGCGTTCAACAACCCTAGAAAGCTGGAAACCGCAAGGGTGTTGGATGACGTAGTTCCCAAAAGAAGTAGTGGGAAAGAACTGGTTATCAAAAAATCTCCCAAAAAGAGG